>CBDUEV010000036.1:0-28130 GCA_965366365.1 uncultured Acidimicrobiia bacterium
TGGGCCGACGTGGTCTTGCCCGAATCCATCTACCTCGAACGCGCCGACGATCTGTGGGCCGTGGCCCACAAGACGCCCTACATCGCCATCAGAGACGCCGCAATCGAACCCATGTACGACACCAAGCCGGGATGGTGGATCGCCAGGGAGCTCGGTCTGCGGCTCGGACTGGACGCCTATTTCGGGTGGGAGACCATCGATGAGTGGAACGAAACGCGGCTGCGCTCGATCGGCCAGAGCCTCGAGCAGGTCCGAGCGGCCGACGGTGTGGTGATTCAGGAGGGCAAGCCGTATTTGGCGGACTACGAAGGCGCCGATCCGTTCCCCACCCACAGCGGAAAGATCGAACTGTTCTCAGAGGCTCTCGTCGGTGCCGGCTTTGACGGCCTGCCCCGGTACGAACCGCCGGAAGAGCCACCGGACGGCTACTACCGACTTCTCTATGGTCGACACCCCGCCCACACGTTCGCCAAGACGCAGAACACGCCGATGCTCTCCGGTCTCTACCCGGAAAACGAGCTGTGGCTGGCTGCCACCGAGGCCGCTCGCCTCGGTCTGAGCAGTGGCGATCGGGTCATGGTGCGCAACCAGGACGGAGCCGAAAGCGGCCCGATTCGCATCAAGGCGACCCAGACGATCCGGCCGGACGCCGTTTTCATGGTGCACGGTTACGGTCACGTCTCGAAGGGCTTGACCCGGGCGCAGGGGCGCGGAGCCAGTGACGCCACGCTCCAGACCCGCTACGCCCTCGACCCGATCAGCGGCGGCGCCGGACTTCGAGTCAACTTCGTCACCTTGGAGCGCGCATCATGAGCCGGTACGCCATGGCCGTCGACGTCGACCTCTGTCTCGGATGCGAGGCGTGTCTCGTCGCTTGTCAGACAGAAAACGAGCTGCCGGAGGGCCGGTACCGACTCCGCATGCAGCATGTCGTGGAAGGGGTCTTCCCCGACCTGACCGGTGAGTTCCGGGTCGAGTCGTGCTACCACTGCGAGGACGCTCCCTGCATCAACGTGTGTCCTACCGGAGCGACCTATCAAACCGAGTCTGGCCTCGTGCTGGTCGACCCGGCCAAATGTACGGGCTGCAAAGCCTGCCTGACTGCCTGCCCCTACGGGATGCGCTACGTCCACCCGAATGGATATGTCGACAAGTGCACACTCTGCGACCATCGACTCGAGATCGGCGAGCCCCCAGCTTGTGTGACGACCTGCCCAACCGGGGCCCGCGCCTTCGGCGACCTCGAGAACCCCGATGACCCCATCCACGCCTATATGGGCGCCGCCACCTCCACGGGGACCGCGGACGAGAAGGCGGGGGCTCACCCGCAGTTCTTCTACCTCAACTCCCGGTTCTCGGCGGAGCCCGAGGGCGAACACACCGTGATCAGCAGAGAGGAAGGCTGATGGAGATCGAAATCACCGGGACCAATCCGGAAGCCTTTCCCGAGCTGGCCACGTGGGGGTGGCCCGTGGCCGGGTATCTCTTTCTCGGAGGGCTCGTGGCGGGGATGATGATCCTCGCCGCCGTCCTCCGCCGTCGTGAGGCCGTGTACCAGGATGCGGTAAAGAAAGCCGATCTCCTCGCGCTTCCGCTCTTGGTACTCGGCCTCATACTTCTGTGGCTGGATCTGGGGAACCGTTGGAACGCCTGGCGCTTCTTCACCACGTTCGAGGTGACCAGCGCCATGTCCTGGGGATCATGGATCCTGCTGGCTGCCAGTGGTCTGCTCGCTCTGCGCGCTGCGCAGGCGTTGGTCGATCCCGACGGACCCATCCGGCTCCCCAGCTGGCTGAGGAGCCCGCTGGAGATAGGGGCCCGATTCGCTGGGCGACTGGGCCGGACGCTCGACATCCTGGCGATCACCATCGGCGTCAGCCTCGGCTTCTACACGGGGATCTTGCTCAGCTCCATCTCGGCTCGGCCGCTCTGGGACTCGATCTGGCTCGCCCCGCTCTTCCTCGCCTCGGGCCTGGCGAGCGCCGGCGCCTTCATCTGCCTGATCGCCATCGAGGAGACCCATCATCGGCTGGCGCCGTTTTCGATGGCCCTCTGCGGTGTCGAGGCGAGCCTGTTGGTGGCTTACCTCGTTGGGCTCCGAGTGGCGTCCCCGGAGCGGGGCGTGGCGGCGACCCTTCTGACGTCCGGATCCTACTCATGGGCTTTCTGGGGCGTGGTGATCGCCATCGGCCTGGCCATTCCGCTGGGAATCGAGATCGGGGAGCGGAGAGAAGTCGTTGGACCGCGCGCTGCCAAGGCGGCTCCGGTCATGAAACTCACCGGAGCCTTCGGCCTGCGAGCGGTGATCTTGTTCGCCGGTCTGGTGTCGGTGCTGTGAGAACTCGGCGGGCGAAACCGCCAGAACGAAAACGGTGCGACCAGGTCGCACGGGAGAAGGAGAAGGAAGCAATGCGAACCAAGGTATGGAGCAAGACGGTCCTCGCCGTCGGACTGGCGCTGACATTGGTCCTGGGCGCCTGCGGAGGTGACACCGACACGCTCGAAACCACGTCGGTCGTCGTCGACAGCGAGACGTCGGTGGTCGAGACCACCATGGCAGTCGCCACAACGCTGGCGCCGGTCCCCGAATTCGACGTGGTCGAGACCGGAGCCACCTTCCTCAACGGTATCCCAGAGGGGTTCCTGTCGGTCGGCGACCTGGCCGTCTTCAAGGAGGCAGTCGAGACCGGCGGCGCCTACCTGGTCGACGTCCGCGAGCCGTCCGAATACGCCGAGGGTCACATCCCAGGCGCAGTCAACATCCCCATCCGGGACCTCGCTGCCAACCTCGGTGCGATTCCGCTCGATGCCCCGGTGTTCGTGTATTGCGCCAGTGGATACCGCGCCGCCATGTCGACGGCCGCCCTCCACATGCTCGGGTACACCAACGTCAAGGCCTATGGCCCGAGCTACAAGGCTTGGACAGAGGCGGGCGAAGAAGTCAGCACCGACCCGGTCGAGTTGGAGACCTTCGTCGAGCCGATCATCACGCCGGAGCTCCTCGCCTCGGTCGACTCTTTCCTGGCCGGCATCCCCGAGGGCTATCTCAACCTCGGCACGGTCGAGAAGATGCAGGAAGCCATTTCGGCAGGCGCCTACCTCATCGACGTCCGCGAAGTCGGCGAGTATGAGGAAGGCCGGATCCCGGGAGCGGTCAACATCCCTCTCCGTACGCTGCTGGACGATCCGTCGGCGATCCCGACCGATCAGCAAGTGGTGGTGTACTGCAAGTCGGGTTTCCGAGCTGCGCTGGCCAATGCCACCCTGCACATCGCAGGCTACGAAAATGTCCGTGCCTTCTCGCCGAGTTGGGCGGGATGGACCGAGGCAGGTCTGGAAGTCGAGGCGTAACCGTCAGCTGAGCACCACGAACCCCGGGTCCTGTATTCGGCACCCGGGGTTCGTCGCGCCTGTGCACCCGGGAAGGTGGCGTTACTCGATGACCACCGATTCCAGGCCCTCTTCCGGCTCGGGCCATTGCATGTCCAATCCTTGGAGGATGTCGATGAGCACCTCGGAGATGACGATGTTGCGGTACCACTTGCGATTGGCCGGGACCACGTACCAGGGAGCGTGGTCTGTCGAGGTCTTTGTCAACATGGCCTCGAACGCCGTTTGGTAGGAGTCCCAGAGTTCTCGCTCGGCCAGATCGCCTCGGGCGAACTTCCAGTTCTTCTCGGGGACCTCGAGGCGCTCCTGCAGGCGTTCCTTCTGCTCGTCCTTGGAGATGTGCAGGTAGAACTTGACCACGGTCGTACCTTCGTCCACCAGCATCTTCTCGAAGTCGTTGATGTGGTCGTACCGTCTCGCCCATACCTCTTCTGGCACGAAGCCGTGCACCCGCACCACCAGCACGTCTTCGTAGTGGGAGCGATTGAAGATCACGATCTCGCCCGAGGCAGGGGTGTGACGGTGAACCCGCCACAGGTAGTCGTGCGCCAGTTCCTCGGCCGTTGGTTTCTTGAACGACGCCACCTTGACCCCCTGG
Organism: uncultured Acidimicrobiia bacterium; assembly: GCA_965366365.1. GTDB lineage: Bacteria > Actinomycetota > Acidimicrobiia > Spongiisociales > JAENVV01 > CBDUEV01. The sequence continues at coordinate 3,989 of CBDUEV010000036.1, forward strand.
GGGTTCACGCCGTCGAACACATGCCTGATGGTTCCGTCCTTGCCACCCGTGTCGGTCGCCTGAAGGACGACCAGCACTTTGTGTTTCCCCTCTGCGTAGAGCAGTTCCTGGAGTTCCTCGAGGCGGTCGTTCAGCTTCGAGAGATAGGCGCGGCCTGCCCGCTTGTTGCCGTCGAAACCCGAGGCGTCGTTCGGATCCCATTGAGCGAGGTCAACGTGGGAATCGGCGGGAATTCGATAACGGTCCATCTCGATGCTCCTTGCAGTCCGCCGCCAAGATACCGCTTCGGCACGCGGCAGGCCCCTTCCGCCCGCCCTTCTCCGGTGATACAACAGCCACGGGCGAGTACGGGTGTGGTCGGGCGCAGACGCGGAAAGGCAATCCGTGCAAAGAATGCTCCTCGTCGTCGTCACCGGTGCAGTGCTGCTGGTGGCCGGAACGGCCGCGTGGTATTGGGGGCAACCGCCCCGGGCTCAACCCACCGCCCCGACCGAAGGGTTCGTCGTGGAGGCGTCCGAACCCACGGTGGCGGTGGAGCATCTCACGGTCTACGTCACGGGCGAGGTCATCTCTCCGGGTTTGGTGTCCGTGCCCGTCGGCAGCAGGGTCGCCGACGCTATTTCCGCCGCCGGCGGCGGCACCGCCGGTGCCGTCCTCTCCGGCCTCAATCTGGCCACACCGGTCACCGACGGACTCCAGATTGTCGTCCCGAGTGAGGGAGGCGACTTACCGGTGGAGTCGGCCGCCGGATCCACCGTCGACGGGAGAGTGGCCGTGAATCGGGCGACGGCCGAGGAGCTGGAGCGGCTGCCGGGGGTGGGGCCGGTGCTCGCCGCACGGATCGTCGAGCACCGAGAGGCGTACGGACCGTTTACCCAGACCGAGGACCTTCTCGATGTCCCCGGGATCGGCGAGGGCAAACTCGCCACGATGCGCGACGCTGTGGTCATCCCTTGAGCCGGTTCCGTCGCCCCGATCGCATAGGAGGGTGGTGCCTGACCGGGGCGGCCTCCATCGCGTTGGGGGTGGTGGCGGCTCAGGCAGCCGGGTGGTTGGCCGTCGGACTGGCCGCTTCGGCGGTCGTGGCGCTCGGTTCGTCCCGCCGTCGACCACGGGCGACCCTGCTGCTCTTCCTCTTTGCCCTGGGTTGTGGCGCCGGTCAGTTGGGGGTGGAGAGGGTCACCAGAACGCTCTCGACCGAAATAGTGGATGGGCCGATCCGGGTGGTGGGGCGCCTGCCGGACGATCCGCGCCGCTCGGTGCGCGGCGTCTGGTTTCTCATCGAGCCGTCGGAGGTGATGGTGGACGGCCAGTGGCGGACGTGGGAGGGTCCCACCCTGCTGGTCAACGGGAATCCGGGCGACTCCTCCATGGAGGCGGGTGACACGGTCGAGGTGCTTGGGAAGGCCACCTCGACGTCCGGAGTGGCGCGCGGCGACGCGTACGCAGGGACGGTGGCGGCCCGCTCAACCGAGGTCGTGTCCGGCCCGAGCGGGCTCCTCTTCGGAGCGGCCTCTCGCATTCGTCATCGGGTCGCCGACTCGCTCGCTCCGTGGGACGGCCAGTCGGCAGGAGGACTCGTGGCCGGATTCCTCATCGGCGACACCACGGGCGTGTCGGCCGTGGACGAGGAAGAACTCCGACTCTCCGGTCTTTCGCACTTCGTCGCCGTCTCGGGCAGCAATGTGGCGCTGTTCTTGATGTTGTGGTGGGTGGTGGTCGGGCCTCTGGCGCTCGGTCCACGCCGCCGCGCCCTCGCCGGCTTCGTCGGGATTCTGCTCTTCGTGGTCGTCACGCGCTGGGAGTCCTCGGTGTTGCGGGCTGCCTCCATGGCCGGGATCGTGCTGATGGCGCGAGCCGTCGGCCTGCCGCTCTCCGCCTGGTCGGCCCTCGGAATCGGGGTGGGGGCGCTGTTCCTGGCGGCGCCCGAAGTGGTGTTCGACGTGGGACTGCAGCTCTCCGTGGCCGCGACACTGGGGGTGATGGCGGGAGCCGATCTCTTTGCCGGGCGGTTGCCCAAACCGGTGGCGACCACGCTGTCGGCCACCGTGGCCGCGCAGGTGGCGGTGGCACCCATCCTCCTGCTGAGGTTCGGGACGGTGCCGCTCGCCGCGCCGCTCGCCAATCTGCTCGCCGCTCCTGCGGTTGCCCTCGCCACCATGACCGGATCGATCGGCGTGGCGCTCGGGTGGTCGCCTCTGCTGGCCGTGTCGGTCGGAGCGGCGCGCTGGGTGCTCGCCGTGGCTGAGGTGGCGGCCGGATGGCCCCAACTCGGTTGGTTCGGCGCGGGTGGAGCGGTTGGTGTCCTGATCCTCCTGGCCCGACCGGGCACCCGATGGGTGGGGCTGGTGGCCTCAGCGGCGGCCATCTCCTTCAGTTTCGTCAACGGCCCCGTGCCGGTCGATCGTCCCTCGGTGGTGTTTCTCGACATCGGGCAGGGAGACGCCATTCTCGTTTTCGGCGAAGGTGGGGAGGTGATGCTGATGGATGGTGGACCCGACCCCGTGCTGCTGGTGCGGAAGCTCCGCCAATTCGGGGTGGATCGGATCGACCTTCTCGTGGTGTCCCATCCGCACGAGGACCATGTCGCCGGTCTCCTGCCTGTCGCTGAGCGCTACCCGATCGGCGTGATCTGGCAGCCCGGCTTCGTCGACAGTGGCACGACCTTCGCGCGGCTCGACCGGATTGCCGCCGACCGGGGGATCGGCATGGTGGTCCCGGCGCTGGGCCACCACAGGCTGGGGACGCTCTCGATCGAGGTGCTGGGACCGGTCCGCCGGTACGCCAGCCCCAACGACCAGTCCCTCGTTCTCCGTGTGGAGGGTGACGCATTGCTCCTGCCCGGCGACATCGAGGCGATCGCCCAGGCGGAGCTTGGTCCGCTGCCCGCCAGGATCATGAAGGTGCCTCATTCCGGCAGCAAGACGTCTGATCTCACCTGGCTGTCGGCGTCTGGACCCGAGGTGGCGGTGATCAGCGTCGGGCCCAACTCCTTCGGTCACCCCTCTGACTCGGTGATCGACGTGCTGCATGAGGCAGGCTCGGACGTCGTCCGAACGGATCAGGCCGGCGATGTCGTCATTTCGCTGCGGCGGTCTCCGGAAAATCCGCCCTGACGATGGCTCGGACTCGATCGAGGATCGGCTCCAGAGCAGCAGCCTCGTCATCGGGGTAGGTGGCGGTCGTGACCGTGAGCCGACCTCCGGCGACATTGGACTCGGCCAAAACGGAGGACATCGTTGCCGTGAGTTTGTCGGAGAAGCTGGCGACCCCCGTCGCCTTGGTCTCCGGCAGCACGACGGCGAAGAGGTCGGTGCCTCCTTGACGGGCGTGAGAGGCGGAGTCGGCGGCGCGCACACCGGACCGGATCGCTTCGCCGAGTTGCACCATCAGGCGGCTCCGGCGGTCCTTTTCGACGTCGGCGAGATCGGCCTCGATCAGGCAGACAGAAAAGGCCTCCTCGTAGCGCTTGCACCGGGAGCGTTCCCGCTCCACCGTCTCGACGAAGGACCGCGAATTGCCCAGCTTGGTCTCGTCATCGACGTGGTCGTAGAGGTCCAGCTTGGCGATGTTGGCGCCGAGCTGTTCCACTGCCCACCCGCCGACTCCACCGAAGGCGAGGTACCCGAGGGTCCGGGCAGCGATGAGGCCCAAAAACCGTCCGGCGCCGACGGCCTCGATGGCGGGAAGCCGCAGCGCCACGTAGCCGAGGGCCGCAAGGACACCGACGGCCAGGCCACCCTTCATGCCCCAATACAGGAATCCCATGAAAACGGGGAGGAAGAAGAGGGTGGCGGCGACCTCGGCCGGGTCCACTCGTCGGACATACATGATCAAGGCGATGCCCACCAGGATGATGAGACCCACGAGCAGCATCAGACTTCTCGTACGTTCGTAGTCGAGCGTTCTGGCGGGAGCGTCTGTCATCGGTGTGTGATGCTAGTGCGCATCCCACCGCCGGTCTGCACGGCCACTGCCGCAGCGAAGTCTCTCGGCCGGCTGGATTACTATGGTCCGGGCTGTGAGTCCCAACCCTTCTGGGTCAGATCGAATCGTCGGAGCCCCTCAATGCCTTCAATCCTGAGGTCTCGTACCGCCATCGTGGCGCTTCTGGCGGTGTTTCTGATTCCCATTGGCATGTCTTCCCTGCGAGGACTCACCCACATCCTCAGCTGCGACGAAGAGGTCGCCACTCCGTTCACGGTGATCTTCGAAGACGGGGAAGCGCTGGTCTTGAGTTCGGTGGCCATCGTGGCCGGCGAAGAGCCCACCTTGTGCGACGGTCTGGTGGTCGACATTCAGGCCTCCACCCGTGGCGTCGACCAGGCAACCCTGCAACTCATGCTGCTCAACACATCGGAGTTCACGTGGCGCGGCACCGTCAACGTGGCGCTCGGCGACGAAACGATGATGGGTGACGTGCTCATCCCGGTCGCCATCGGTGCGGTGCCGGCCGGCGGGAGGTCCACGGAGGTGCTGGTGGTGAATCTCGGGGAGGGTGTCCACGAATTCGGCGGTCGGTTGTTGATCGGACCATGAAGGCCCTGATCCACGTCAAAGGACCCAGCGGTGCCGGACCCGGGGAACGCCAGGTGATGCAAAGCCGCGCCGCCAAGTTCTTGGAGCAGGCTGAGGCCTCCTCGGTGTTGCGGGTGGACGTGCCGGAGCGGGGGAGCGGACTCGGGGGCGAAGGCACCCTGCGGGGTGAGCTCGAGTCGCTCATCCCTGCCTTGCAGTCGGGCTCGCTGTTCGGCGACAAGGTAGGGGTCGAGGTGTTCAACGCCCAATGGATCCAGGCGTCGGAAGCCGCCGTGCTCGCATCGCTGCTCGAGGTGATGGATACCGGGGCGGTGGTTGTGGTCCTGGTGACGTCCGGAGCCCTCCCCACGGCCTTGAACCGAGTGGTCAAGACGCTCGGTGAGGTTCACACGGTCGAGCGGTTCAACGATCGCAGAGCCCGGGACTGGTTGATGGGCGAAGCCCGCTCCAGGGGACTCGCCCTGCCGCCGGACGCCGTCCAGGCGCTCACCGAACGGTTGGGCACCGACGTGGCGGCCCTCGGTCAAGCCCTCGACCAGTTGGGTTCGGTGGATGAGCCGATCACCGGCACGCTGGTGCGCGCCCGATTCAAGAACCGACCCGACGAGGGGATGTGGCGATATGCCGAGGCCGTCGCCGCGGCCAACCTCGGGGCGGCGCTGCGGCATCTCGAAGCACTGATGATTCACAGCCACCCTTTGGCGTTGGTCTCCTACCTCGAAGGAGACCTCCGCCAGCGCGCCCTGGCCTCGGCCGCCACGGACATCGACGTCTTTGCGGGCTGGATGCGTTCGACTCCCGACAACTGGCGGATCGAGAAGGCCTGGCGAGGCCGGGGAAGGGCCTCGGATTCCGAGTTGCACCGTGCCCTTTCCGCCCTGACCAGAGCCGATCGGCTGCTCAAGTCGGCTCCCGAGGAGACGCATCGGTTGACGATGGAGCGCCTCACCGTGGCGTTGTGTCGCTGGTACGGCGGAAGCCAGAAAGCGGGCACTCGGCGCTGAGCCTCCCGAAGCCGGGTTGGTCCGGGGTACAGGGCTTTGCTAGAGTGCCCCTGCGCCTTTCGGCGCGTCTTTTCACACCCCTTCATCATTCGCAGGTGCGGTGCAGCGAGGGTCGAGACCGAGGAATCCATGGCCAATATCAAATCCCAAATCAAGCGAAACCGCCAGAACGAGAAGCGGCGCGTCGCCAACAAGGCGGCTCGTTCCGAGCTGAGGACCCGCATCAAGAACGCGGTCGAGACGGCCGAGGCCGGCAACGCCGAAGAAGCTCTCGAAGCGCTCCGACTGGCTCAGCAGCGGATCGACCGAGCGGTCAGCAAGGGCATCATGAAGAAAGAGACTGCTGCTCGCCGCAAGTCACGTCTGACCAAGCAGGTCAACGAACTCATTGCCTGACGCGGGTAGGAAGCCTTCGGCTTCGACGTCCGTTTCGGTCGGCCCCCGCCTCATCGAGGAGCCCCCGCAGGTCAGCTGACCATCAGAGGCGCCTCATGAACACCCGAAACTTCTGCATCATCGCCCACATCGATCACGGCAAGTCGACACTTGCCGACCGTTTGATGGAACGAACGGGGGCGGTCACCGAGCGAGAGATGCGCGACCAACTGCTCGACTCGATGGACATCGAGAGAGAGCGCGGGATCACGATCAAGGCGCAGTCCGTGCAGCTCACGTATGAGGCTCAGGACGGAAACGCCTACCTTCTCCACCTCATCGACACGCCGGGGCACGTGGACTTCAGCTACGAGGTGTCCCGTTCGCTGGCAGCATGCGAGGGCGCCATCCTCCTGGTGGACGCCGCCCAGGGGGTCCAGGCCCAGACTCTGGCAAACGCCTACCTGGCTATCGAAGCCGGCCTCGACATCATTCCGGTGCTCAACAAGATCGACCTCCCCGCCGCCGATCCTGACCGAGCTGCCGCCGAGATCGTCTCGATCCTCGGAGGCGACCCGGACGACGTGCTCCGGGTGTCGGCGAAGACCGGTGCCGGGATCGACGAGCTTCTCGAACGGATGGTCGAGGTGTTCCCGCCCCCAGGGGGCGATCCCGCCGCCCCACTGCGGGCACTGGTCTTCGACAGCTACTTCGACAGCTACCGAGGTGTCGTGTGCTCGGTCCGTATCGTCGACGGCTCGCTGGCGCGGGGCAACGACATCCTGTTCATGGCGACCGGGGAGCGTCATTCGGCCGCGGAGGTGGGAGTCTTGAACCCTCGCGTCAAGCCGGTCGACCGGCTCGGGTGCGGAGAGGTCGGTTATCTGATCACCGGGGTGAAGGAACTGGACAGGATCCGGGTGGGCGACACCGTCACCACCGATCCGTCGGTCGAGCCGCTTCCCGGATACGACGAGCCGAAGCCGATGGTGTACTCGGGGATGTTCCCGTCCGAAGGCGACGACTTCGAGCGACTCAGGGAAGCGCTCGAGAAGCTCCAGCTCAACGACACCTCGCTCGTGTGGGAACCGGAAAGCTCCCGTGCTCTCGGATTCGGTTTTCGGTGTGGATTCCTGGGACTCCTCCACATGGAGATCGTCCGCGAGCGTTTGGAGCGGGAGTACGACCTCGACCTCGTCGCCACAGCCCCGTCGGTGGCCTACCGGGTGACGATGGTGGACGGCACGGTGCGTGAGATCCGATCGCCGCAGGATCTCCCAGAGCCCAACGACCGATCCAATCTCGAAGAGCCGATGGTTCGAGCCATGATCATCTCCCCCTCGGAGTACGTGGGGACCATCATGGAACTGGTCCAAGCACGGCGCGGGGTGATGGACCACATGCAGTATCTCAGCCCGGAACGAGTGGAGCTGGTGTACCGCCTCCCGTTGTCCGAGGTCGTCTTCGATTTCTTCGACAACCTCAAATCCCGGACGCGCGGGTACGCCTCGCTGGATTACGAACCGTCCGGGTACCAGGAGTCCGACCTGGTCAAGGTCGACATTCTCCTCGCCGGTCAGCCTGTGGACGCCTTCTCCAGCATTGCCCACAAAGACAAGGCGTATGAGTACGGGAAACGGATGACCGAGCGTCTCCGGGAACTGATCCCTCGTCAGCTGTTCGACGTGCCGATCCAGGCTGCCGTTGGCTCGAAGATCATCGCTCGCGAAACCGTCAAAGCTCGGCGCAAGGATGTCATCGCCAAATGCTACGGAGGCGACATTTCCCGAAAGCGGAAACTTCTCGAGAAGCAGAAGGCCGGCAAGAAGCGCATGAAGATGGTGGGCTCTGTCGAGGTCCCTCAGGAAGCCTTCATCGCTGCGCTGAGGGTGGACGACGCCGCCTCATGACGGCTGACGCCGGCTGGGCGCCACCCGATGACCCCGGCGTGGCCGACCTGGCAGGATCGCACACCAGCGCCTATGTCCACATCCCGTTTTGCGGGCGGCTCTGCCCCTACTGTGACTTCGCCGTCGTGACAGGACAGGACGACCAGACAGAGCGGTACATGGCAGCACTGCTCGCCGAGTTCGCCATGGAGTCTCCGGCCGGCCCGCTCGATTCGGTGTTCGTGGGCGGCGGGACGCCGTCGAGGCTCACTCCCGACCAGATGGGTCGGCTCATCACCGCCCTGGCCGAGGCATTCGGTCTCGAGGACGGCGCCGAAGTGACCATGGAGGCGAACCCCGAGGACTGGACGCAGAAGAAGAGCGACGGCATGGCCTCGGCGGGAGTGACCAGGGTTTCCTTCGGGGCTCAGTCGTTCGACCTCGCCGTGCTTCAGCGGCTCGGTCGCGTCCACGAGCCGGCCACCATCGTGGCCGCCGCGCGGGCTGCTCGACAGAGTGGCTTCACCTCCGTGAGCCTGGACCTGATCTTTGGCCACCCTTCGGAGTCCCTCGGTTCCTGGCAGCACACACTCGCCGAAGCGGTGGCGGTGCAACCCGATCATCTCTCGACCTATGCGCTCACGGTCGAACGCGGGACGGAGCTGAGCCGCCTGATCGCCTCCGGCGCGCCGGCGCCCGACGAGGATGACCAGGCGGACAAGTACCTGATGGCCAACGAAGCGCTCGAGGGGGCGGGCTACACCCGCTACGAGGTCTCGAACCACGCTCGCCCCGGGCACACCTGCCGCTACAACCTGACCACCTGGGCCCAGGGTGATTATCTCGCCTTCGGGCTGGGTGCCCACGGCCACCGAGCCGGCACGCGCCGGAGAAACGTCCGCAGGCTGGAAGCGTATGTGTCCATGGTGGAGTCCGGTCGCCGGCCCGAAGCAGGCCGGGAGCACATCGAGGGCTGGGCGCGCGAGCAGGAGCGACTCATGCTCGGCCTGCGAAGGACGGCCGGCGTGAGGCTGGGGAGCGGAGGGGAGGCGCTCCTGGCGTCGGAGAGGGGGCACCATCTCACCGAGGCGGGCGTGGCGGGTGTCGTCGGCGACCGCCTGTGCGTGAAACAACCCCTGCTCACCGATACCGTCATCCGGGAGGTCTTGGCTCTGCCCGACCCGGCCGGGTCTTAGCAGTCCGTCCCGGGGACTGCTAACCTCTGCACCATGTTGGATGAGCGCAAGGCCGCGGTCCTCATCGCCCTCATCGAGGACTACATACGGCGTGGGGAAGCGGTCAGTTCCACCACCGTCCTCGAGACGAGCGGGCTCTCGGTCTCGGCCGCGACGATCCGCAATGATCTGGCCGCTTTGGAGCGTGAGGGCCTCGTCACCCAGCCCCATACCTCGGCGGGGCGCATTCCCACTGCGGCGGCCTACCGATGGTACGTCGATCACGCCCAACCCGACCACCTGCGGCGACCGATTCAGATACGCATTCAGGACTTCTTTGCCACGGTCCACCTGGAACTGGGCCGGCTTCTCAAGGCCACCAGTGATCTGGTCTCGGAGGTGACGACCTATCCGGCGATCGTGCTCGCTCCCGCGTTGCCCGGCGAAACCATCCGAGGCCTCAATCTCGTCCGCATGGGCTCGCGCTCGGTGCTGGTGGTCATCGTCACCGATCACGGGCGGGTGAGTCAGGAGGTCGTCACGCCCGAAGGCGAGGTCGACGACGAGGCGGTGAGAGCCGCCGAAGCGGCGCTGGCCGCCCTGCTCGTGGGATCGGCCCCGGAGGTTCCCGGCGATGAGGTGGAGGCATCCAGGAGCTCTCTCGACGGCCGTTCGCGAGCTGTCTTCGACGCGGCCTTCGACGCGGCCAGCCGGGGCGAAACACCCCAGCGAGCCATCTACGTGGGCGGAACCTCTCGCATGGCCCAGACCTGGGAGGATCTCGGCTCGGTGCACAGGGTGCTGGAAGTTCTCGAGCGAGAGGCCATGCTGCTCAGCATCATGGCCTCGGCCGTTTCCGGTACGACCATTCAGATCGGGGAGGAGCTTCCTGTGGAGGGGGCCTCCGATCTGGCGGTGATCGCCTCTTCGTACGACGTCGGCGGCGGGCGCGGCACGGTGGGCGTGCTCGGTCCGCTCCGCATGGACTATCGGCGAACCATCTCGGTGGTCGAGGAGGTCAGCGACAACCTGGCCGACCACCTCGGTTCGTAGCTCGCCGTCACGCTCGGGCTGGGGGGTGGAAGTGCCCGGTCGACGATCTCGATTCGCTCCCGCGGGCGAGGTCAGAGGCAGCTAGCGTCGGCAGGCGATTACGGCGGCGGTGATGCCGGCGGTCGCGGGGGAATCCACTGGGAGGGTCCGATGGAAGGTCGTTCAATCGGGTGGCCGGGTGTATCCGTGTGGTTGGTCCACATGGTGCTGCCTCCGGCCCTGGTGACCATGCTCCTCGCCGCCCCGGCGACCGACGCCCGGTGGCAACACAACCCGACCCATTTCTGGCTGGTGGCCTTGGCAGCGCTCGCCAATCTCTTCTTGTCGCTTCGGATCTCTCGCGAGGCGCAGCAACGCAACGACGCCAGGCTGCTCCTCGTCGGCCTGTCCTACGCAGTCAGTGCGGCTTTCTTCGCCGTCCACGCGCTGGTCACCCCGGCCGTGCTGGCCACCGGCAGCCTCGCCGGGTTCTCCATGGCGATGCCGGCAGGGCTGATATTGGGTGCGGTTCTCGCCGCCCTGTCGTCGATGGACTGGTCCGAGCCCACCTCGACCGCCATCGTCGAGAACAGGTCCTGGATCACGCTGGCGGTGCTCGGCCTCCCGACCGGCTGGATGTATCTCAGCCTCAACGAAATCGCTCCGCTCGGAGTCCCCGTTGAGGCGTCCGGGCTCTCGTCCCTGTTCACGCCGGTGACTTTGATCGGCGTGGGCCTCTATCTCTATGCCGCCTATCGCTACTTCCGGATCCATCGGCGCACGCCCTCGCCGGTGGCGCTGGCGCTCGTCACGTCCTTCGTCCTCCTCGCCGAGGCCATGGCCGTGGTGGACGTCGCCCGCCCATGGCAGCTCTCCTGGTGGTCATGGCATGTTCTGGTGCTGATCGGCTACGGGTACGTGGCGTACGCCGCCTACGTGGAGTTTCGGCGAGAGGGTCGCCCGGCCACCCTGTTTGCGACCGTCGCACTGGCGGGCACTGTCGAACAGCTGCGCAGCGAGTTCCGGGAGGCCCTCGAGGAACTCGTGTCCGGGATCGGAACGACGGGCGTAGACGGGCCGGCTGAGAGCGCGGCCCGCCGCCTCGGCGAGCAATACGGTCTCACTCTGGGTCAGACCAGGGTGCTGGAGGGCGCTGCGGATGCGCTGGCCACCGAACGCCGCCAATCGGCCGTGCTGACCGCCATGACGGACATCTCTCGCCAGCCGCTCACGGATCTCGACGAGTCCGAGCTCGGTGACCTGGCGGCCACGGCGCTGGGGAAGGCACTCGACCGCCGGGTCGTTTTCCGTGCGGAGGACGAGGTCGACTCCGGTTCCGCAGGGCTCGTTTGCCCGGTGGTGGCGCACGGTCGGCAGATGGGAGTGCTCCAGCTCATCGAAGGCGACGTCGAGGAATCGGATGAACGGCTCATCCGGTCGTTCGCCGGTCACCTCGGAACCGCACTGGTCAACCTGGGCTTCTACCGGGACCTGCGCGGCCTGTTCGGCCGGTACGTGTCCCCGGAGATCGCCGTTCGATTGTTGGCGGACCCTGCCAGCGCCGAACTCGGCGGGACCGTGGTGGAGACGACGGTGCTGTTCGCCGACCTGCGCGGATTCACCACGTATACCGAAGGTATCCAACATCCCAAAGCCGTCGTCGACCTCCTCAATCGGTATTTCACGGCGGCGGTCCCCATCCTGCTGGGTGAGGGAGGCACGGTGGACAAATTCGTGGGTGACGCCGTGATGGCGGTCTTCAACACGCCCATCCTTCAACCCGATCACGCACTCCGCGCCGTGCGGGCCGGCTACCTGATGCAGAGGGCGGTCGAGGACGTTGCCCGCGAACACCCGGACTGGCCGCGCTTTCGGATCGGCATCAACACCGGATCCGCGCTCGTGGGCAACATCGGGAGCGCCGAACTACACAACTACACGGCGATCGGAGACGCCGTGAACCTCGCTGCCCGGCTGGAGTCGGTGGCCGAGCCGGGCCAGGTGCTGATGGGTCCCACCACATTCGAACTCGTTCGCCACGCCGTCGAGGCGGATCCGGTCGGGTTGATCGACGTCAAGGGAAAGGCGGAGCCGGTGGCCGCGTATCGTCTCGTGGCGCTCATCGATCAAGGGTCCTGAGAAGCCCACCACTCGCGCCCACGACTCCCACCCACCCCTCCGGGGCACACCCGCCGGGTCCGTTGGTGAACGCTCGACATGCCGGCCCCGCCATGCCGACGAACCCTGGTTCCCGTCGGGCCTTCTAGAGTGTGGGCCGCATGCCCAAGGACTACTACTCGATACTCGGCGTTTCCAAAGACGCGACCCCAGAAGAAATGAAGCGGGCCTTTCGGACCCTGGCGCGCGAATCTCACCCGGACGCCAATCCGGACGATCCCACCGCTGAGGCGAGATTCCGCGAGGTGGCGGAGGCGTACGAGGTGCTTTCCGACCCCGAGAAGCGACGCGCCTACGACCGGGGCGAATCACTCGACTTCGGTGATTTGTTCTCCGGGTTCGGACTCGACGACCTCCTCAGGTCGGTCTTTGGCGACTCCGGGCTCTTCGGCGCGGCGGGGCGGGGCGGCGGGCGACGCCGGGGCCGCGACATTCTCGCCCAGACCACCATCTCGTTGGCCGAGGCATCCTTTGGAGCCACGGCTGAAGTTCAGTACCGGGCCGCCGCTGCCTGTGAGGTCTGCTCCGGCTCCGGCGCCGCGGAGGGCAGCCGGCCCATCACGTGTCCTCAGTGCAACGGACAGGGGGCCGTCCAGGCGGCGCGGAGAACCGTGCTGGGGACCATGATGTCCGTCGTCGAGTGTGACCGTTGCCATGGAGTTGGCACCATTGTCGAGAGCCCGTGCCCGACGTGCTCGGGGTCCGGCGCCACGGTCGGTGATCGGTCGGTGCGTGTCGAGGTCCCGGAGGGCGTGGCCGACGGCACGCGTCTCCGGTTGTCAGGAAAAGGAGAAGCCGGCCAGAGGGGCGCCCCTGCCGGCGACCTGTACGTCGAGATCCGGGTGATGCCCGACGAACGCTTCGAGCGAAACGGCGACGACCTCATCTTCCGGGCCGAGGTCGGCCTGGCCGAGGCCGCGCTCGGCAGCTCGGTGGAGGTCCCGCTCCTGGAGGGCGACAGCACCACGATCGAAGTGCCGGCGGGAACCCAACCGAACACCATGTTCTCGTTGCCGAACAAGGGAATGCATCGCCTCGGCCGGCGGGGCCGCGGCCGAATGCTGGTGGAGATCAATCTCGTCGTCCCCACCGACCTCGACGATGCGTCAGAACAGGCCCTCCGGCAATACGCCCAGGCACGGGGAGAATCTGTCGAGGCACCCCGTCGCTGGCGAAAGGCGCGATGAGGGACCTACGGCGCGCTATACACCTGGTGTCGGCGCCGCGCGAGTGACCACACGGAAAGTGACCCTTTTCGCGCGGGGAAAGGCTTGCTAACCTGCAATCTGAGGAGGGGTTCAACGTGATTGATTCGTACAACGAGGCCGTGGGGCGACGCCTGCGGTCTATTCGCAAACAGAAAGGCCTCTCCCTGCAAGACGTGGAGGCGAACTCCGACCAGGAGTTCAAAGCATCGGTGCTGGGCGCGTACGAGCGGGGAGAACGCAGCCTGTCGCTGCCTCGGATGCAGCGTTTGGCAGCGTTCTACGGCGTGCCGGTCGATCAGCTGCTGCCATCCGACGGCCGCTCACAGAGCGTGGGCTTTCCAACCTGGAGCAGTGGCGGTGTCCAGATCGATCTCGGGGCGGTCGAGGGTGCCACCGGAGCGAGCGCGGAGATACTCGAGCGCTTTCTGCGAGCCATCCAGATCATGCGCCAAGACTTCAACGGCCGGGTTCTGACGATTCGTCGGAGCGACCTTCAGGTGCTCGCCGGCTTGCTCGAGGAGAGTGAGGGTTCCCTCGCCAGCGTGCTCATGGACATCGGCGTTTCCGACTCTGTCAGCTCCTAGGCGCCTACCCCAACCCGTCACGATCGAGCGCAGCCAGGATGCGTCTCTGATCTTCGTCGAGCTGTTCGGACGTCGTTGAGGCGTCGGCGTTCGAGAAATCGAGATCGCCGAGCCCGTCGATCGGCAGGACGTGGATGTGGAGGTGAGGCACTTCGAGTCCGGCGATCATCAGGCCCACCCGCGTTGGGGAATAGGCAGTGTTGATGGAGCGTCCGACCGTTTGGGCCACGTTCATGAGGTGAGACGCCACCTCAGTCGGAGCGTCGAGCCAATGGTCGATTTCACGGCGGGGGACCACCAGGGTGTGCCCCCTTCTGATCGGGGCGATCGTCAGAAACGCGGCACAGACCTCGTCCTCCCAGACGAATCGTCCTGGGAGTTCCCGGTTGAGAATGCGGGTGAAGATGGTTGACATGGGTCGAGCCTACCCCGTCCCGTTGCGGTCTCCCCTCAGGAACCAAGCGCCCTCGCCGGACGTTTGTTTCTTCGATGCGACCCGTCAGCGGTATACTCCGGGCTCCCCTGTTCCTCCGCGAGGTCTCCTTGCTTCCTACTGATGCCGAAACCCGGGTGCGATTCCCGTCGACCGACGCCCTTCTGGATCTCGTCGGTCAACACGACGCGCACGTTCGGCTCCTCGAGAATGCCTTTCCTGGCGTCCGCATCGTGGCGCGGGGCGACGAGTTCACCGTCACCGGGGACATCGACCAGGTGGCCAAGGCCCGCAAATCCCTCGAAGAGCTGATCACGCTGGTCGAGGATGGCCAGATGCTCGACGCCGACCGCGTCAGGCGGGTCATCGAAATGGTGCTCGACGATGTCCCTTCGCCGGCCGAGACCCTGTCCGGCGGCATCGCGGTAGCCAGGGGACGGCTCATTCGGCCGAAGACCGCAGGCCAGCGCCGCTACATGGACGCCATCGCCGACAACACCCTGGTGTTCGGCATCGGGCCGGCGGGCACGGGCAAGACCTATCTGGCCATGGCCGCCGCGGTGGCGGCGCTGAAGTCCGGCAGCGTCCGGAGAATCCTCCTGACCCGCCCTGCCGTCGAGGCCGGTGAGCGGCTTGGGTTTCTCCCAGGAGACATGGCAGCCAAGATCGACCCGTATCTCCGACCTCTGTACGACGCCCTCTTCGACATGCTCGGCACGGACGAGACGGCCGCGCTCATCGAAAAGGGCACCATCGAGATTGCGCCGCTCGCCTACATGCGCGGACGGACCCTCAACGACGCCTATGTGATCCTCGACGAGGCGCAGAACACCTCGCCGGAACAGATGAAGATGTTCCTCACGCGGCTCGGATTCAATTCGAGGATGGTGATCACCGGCGATATAACTCAGGTAGACCTTCCCACCGGCAACGGCTCCGGATTGCGGGCGGTACGAAAGATCCTCAAAGGCATCACCGATGTCGCCTTCGTCGAGCTGAGCTCGAAGGATGTTGTCCGCGCCAGAATCGTGGCGGACATCGTGGACGCCTACGCCCGCTACGAGGCCGAGCGGCGAGCCGAGGAGAACCTGCGATGAGCGACCGTATCCGCCACGCGGCGAGCCGCCTGCTCATCATCCTGTTGACCATCGCGGCAGTGTGGGGCGTGCTGTCGTACCGAACCGAAAACGCCGCAGCCCCCGTGGTGGTGGGGGAGCCCTCTCCTCAGCAGTTCGTCGCTCCGGAGGAGATCACGGGGATCGTCGATGTCGCGGCCACCACCGAAGCACGCCAGGCTGCCGCCGACGGTGTTGCCGACATCCTCACCACCAGCGACGTCAAGACCGAAACAGTGATGGCCGAGATCGAGACCTTCTTCGATCTGGTCAAGACGAACGCCGTCATTCCCAACGCGGTGACCACCGTGGAGGTGGTCGACCCGTTCGTCGACGCCGATCCCGACGAGCCGGCGACCTCCGGGGAGTCGACCACCACCTCAGCCGTCCCGAACGAGGTCACCGTGGCTGGGGCTCTCTACCTCGATCTGGACGCCGACGGGTTGTTCTCCGCTGATGCCGGGGATGTTCCGCTTCCCGACGTCGACGTCGTCATCACCGACGCGACGGGCGTCATCGCCACGGTCCGCTCCGATGAGGAGGGGCTGGTGGCGTCGGGTTCTCTCGCCACCGAGGGGCCACTCCTCATCGAGGTGAACACCGCCGACCCCGATTTCCCCGCCGATGTTGCCCTCGCCACGTCCAACAACCCGCAGGTGATCGAGGACGTGACGCCTGACACCATCGACCTCGCTCCCATCGGGTTTGCTCCCCACGTCCGGTCGATCGAACTCCAGGAGGGACTCCTCGAGGACGAGTACCGATTCCTGTTCGCCTACGAGGCGACGATCCCGACGCTGGTGTCACTGGCGACCGAAGACGTGACGCGGGCCGCCCTGGGCTTGGACTCGCAGCTTGCCCAGGTGCGCCTGGCCACACTGCGCGAGGCCAGAGAGCGGCTCACCGACGGGATCGCCGACGAGGAGCTCGGCCGCATCAAGGTGAGGGTCTTCGACACCCCGCCGTTCATCGTGCTCGACGAGGAGTTCAACTCGGCGGCGAGCGACGCGGCGGCGGATGTGATCGCCCTGCACCTCATCCCCACCCTCGAGGTCGACGAGGCCGCCACCCAGGAAGCGCGCGATGCGGCCGCCGCCGGTGTCGAAGAGGTGCTCATCGATTTCAAAGCGGGGGAGACGATCGTCGACAAGGGCGAGGTGGTCACCGCCGTTCAGAACGAAGCCATCACGATGTCTGACCTGAATCGCCCCACGGCCACCCAGTACGCGGCGATGATGGCGATCATCGCCGTTCTGGTGCTCGTGGTCATGTTCTATATCGCCAGGTTCCGCCCGGTGTTCTGGAATTCCACGCGGCGGGTGGCCCTGTTCGGCATCCTGCTCGTACTGGCCGCTGGGTCGGTTCGCCTGGTGCCCGCCGTCGGTGTCGTCAGCGGGTTCGAGGGTTTGAGCGGCTACGCCATCCCGGCAGCCGGCTTCGGGTTCATCGTGGCGATCCTGTTCGACGCCCGCCTGGCGGTGCTCACAGCCCTGGCCGTGGCCGCCATCACCGGGATCTCCACGGGCGACACCGGGTACGCGGTGTACGCATTGCTGTCAGCAATCGGGCCGGTCCCGTTCGTGTCCGCCATCTCCACCCGCGCCGACTTCCGGAGGGCACTCGGCTACTCGTCGGCCCTGGCGGCGCTCATCGCTGCCTCGGGAGCGTGGTTCTTTCACGCTCCCCTTCTGGAACTACCCGTCGTGGAGACCGTGTCCCGGGCGGCTGTGCTCGCCTTCGTGGTCAGCCTCCTCTCGACGCTCGTCGCCGGCATGGCCCTGTCGTTCTTCGAGGTCGCTTTCGACATCACCACCACCCTTCGCCTCCTCGACGTCACAGACCGCAACCACCCGGCCCTCCAGACCCTCCAGGAGCACGCCTGGGGCACATTCAACCACTCGCTCATGGTCGGCACGTTGGCCGAGCAGGCGGCGCGTGCTATCGGCGCCAACAACCTGCTGGCTCTGGCGGCCGCCTACTACCACGACCTCGGCAAGACCGAGAACCCCACCTACTTCATCGAGAACCAGTTTGGGGTCGGCAATCCGCACGATCTGATTCCGCCCGACGAATCGGCCAAGATCATCCGCCAGCATGTGGTGGACGGCATCGAGCTCGCCAAGAAATACCGCATCCCTTCGGAGGTTGCGGAGGGGATCGTCTGCCATCACGGCGACGGAATCATGCAGTACTTCTATCAGCAGGCCATCGAGCTGCACGGTCCGGACGCGGTGAACGTCGACGACTACCGCCACATCGGTCACAAGCCGAAGACGCGCGAAATGGCGATCCTGATGATGGCCGACGCCCTGGAGGGCGCCTCGAGGGCGGTGTTCTCAGAGGAGGACCCGTCGCCACAGAAGATCACTGCCCTGGTCGAACGGATCGTCGGAGAGAAGCTCGGCGACGGCCAGCTCAGTGAATCCGATCTCACTCTCGGCGAACTCACCATCGTCAAGACCGCTTTTGCAGAAGCGCTTCTCGGGCATTACCACCAGCGAATCCCCTATCCGAACTTCCCTCAGGGTGACGCCCTTTCCGAGGGCCGACCGGCCGCTCTCCCTCCGACCGCGGACGCCGAACTGGACGGCGAGGTCCTCGACCTGCCTTCAGTGGAGGCCGAGCCGGGGCAGGCCGCCGAGACGGAGTCCGATGTCATACCGATGCGGCGTCAAAAGGAGCGCTGAGGTTGAACATCTTCCTGGCGGACGAACAGGATGAGCCGCTGAGTACCCAACCGCTGGTCCAGTTAGCCGCCCTCGTGCTCGAATCGGAGGGTTTCTCGGATGAAACCGAGATGACGCTCATGTTCGTGTCTGACGAGGATGCGGCGGGCTACAACGAACGCTTCATGGGGCGGACCGGGCCGACCGACGTGCTGGCGTTTCCCCTCGAGCACCTGCATCCCGGTCTCATCCCCAAACGCGAGGTGAACGGCCCGCCCATCAACCTCGGGGACGTGATCGTGGCTCCTGCCTATGTGACGGCCCAGGCGATCGGCAACGGCGTTGCGCCGGACGACGAGATGGCGCTCATGGTGGTGCACGGCACACTGCATCTCCTCGGCTACGACCATCCCGACGACGAGCAAGCGGAGGCCATGGAAGCCAAAGAACGCGAGATCCTCGCCCGGGCGGGAAGGATCAGACCATGAGCGCCTGGGCCTATGTCGTCACTGTCGTGTTCCTCCTGTTCGCCGGCGTCCTCCGGGCGGCAGGCGCCTCCCTTGTTCGCACGCACCGCGCCGACGCCCTCCACGATGCCGCTGAAGGCACTCGGAACGCCGCCATCGTCGCGGACTTGCTGGAAGACCGGGCGGGCCTCCAACCCTCACTGGGACTTGTGCATGTGGCGTTGCTCCTCGCAGCCACGGTTCCCGCCGCCTGGGCCATCTCGGTCTCGGCATTCGGGACGGTGGCTCGCGCCGGCTTCCTGATCCTGCTCGTGGTGGTGGTCCTGTTCCTAGGCGACATTCTCCCGCGTTCGTTGGGGCGGAACCGGCCCCGCCGACTCGCCTACCGCTTCGCCCGGGGCCTCCGACGCGCCGCCCAATTGGGCGCGGCGGCCGACGATCTCGTGGATGATGACGACGAAGCCGACGAAAAGGACGACTCCGAACCAGACGAACTCGCCGCCGATCGAGAAGAGATGGAACTGATCAGCTCGGTGATCGAGTTCTCCGACACGCTGGTTCGCGAGGTGATGGTCCCGCGCACCGACATGGTCACCATTGCCTCCTCCGTCACGTCGGAGGAGGCGCTGGATGCCGTCATCGAAAACGGCTTCTCCCGCATCCCCGTGGCCGGAACCGGGGTCGACGACATCCTGGGAACCGTCTACGCCAAGGATCTACTGCGCCTGATGGACGAGGGGGCCGGGCCGATGGCCGTCAAGGATCTCATGCGGCCCGCCTACTTCGTGCCCGAGACCAAGAAGGTGGCGTACCTCCTTCGGGATATGCAGGCATCCCAGGTGCACATGGCGATCGTCGTGGATGAGTTCGGAGGCACGTCGGGACTCGTCACGATCGAGGATCTCTTGGAGGAGCTGGTCGGGGAGATCGCGGACGAGTACGACACCGAGGAGCCGATGGTGGTGCCCGACGGCCACGGAGGTCTCCTCGTCGATGCCCGCCTGAGCGTGGAAGAGTTGTCGACGCTGGTGCACGAAGAACTCCCGTCGGAGGAATGGGACACCGTAGGCGGGCTGGTCCTCGGACTGGCGGGCCGCGTCCCGCGCGAGAACGAGGCTTTCGAGTACGGTCGCATCACCCTCACGTGCGTGCGGGTCCAGGGACGTCGAGTGGCGAAGGTCCGGGTGAACCGTCGAGGCGAGTCGCTCGTGGTCGGCGGCTCATGAGCACCCGGTCGGGCTTCATCGCCGTGGTCGGAAGACCCAACGTCGGAAAGTCAACCCTCGTCAATCGTCTGGTCGGACAGAAGGTGGCCATCACCTCGACCCGACCTCAAACCACCCGCAATGCCATCCGCGGCGTGATGACGGTTCGCCAAGGAGATGTGGCCGTTGCCCAGGCCGTGTTCGTCGACACTCCCGGTCTTCACCGGCCCCGGACGGCGTTGGGCGAACGCCTCAACGCGCTCGTGTACGGGACCCTGAAGGACGCCGACGCCGTGGTGTTCGTTTTGGACGCCAACCAGAAGATGGGCCCCGGCGACAGGAGAATCGCGCAGCGCCTCGTCGACTCTCGCGCTCCCGTGGTCTGCGTCGTCAACAAGACCGATGCCGCCGCCAGCAGCGACGTTCTCGAACGTCTCGCCGAAGCGGGGGAGTACGGGTTCGCCGCCTATGTGCCGGTGAGCGCCATGACCGGCGACGGAGTAGAACTGCTGATCGAGGAGGTGTTGGGACGGCTCCCGGCAGGCCCCTTGTACTTCCCCGAGGATGCCGTCTCCGACCAGCCTGAGTACCAACTCGTCGGGGAGATCGTGCGGGAGAAGTTCCTCGACCGGCTCCATGATGAGCTGCCCCACTCCTTGGTGGTGATCGTCAGAGACATGACCCAACGAGCCAACGGCACGCTCTACATCGACGCCTCGGCCGTTGTCGAACGGGCCTCTCAGAAGGGGATCGTGATCGGCAAGGGCGGGGAGCTCCTGCGTACCGCCGGGTCCGAGGCCCGACGCGAACTCGAGAGCATCTTCGGGACGCCGGTGTTCTTGGACCTGCGAGTTCGAGTCGAGAAAGACTGGCAGCAACATCCCGAGACCCTGGACCGGCTCGGTTTCGACCAGCGCTGATCGGGTTCTGTTCGGAGCCTGCCGGTCACGGAGACCCAGTGGAGACCCGTGCGCCAGTACCATCACGCACCATGGCGATTCGACACGATCAGGGCATCGTCCTCCGCACCTATTCGTTCGGAGAGGCCGACAAGATAATCGTCCTGCTGAGCCCGAACTCGGGAAAGATCAGAAGCGTCGCCAAAGGCGTTCGCAAGACCAAGAGCCGGTTCGGCGGCCGTTTGGAGCCATTCACGCACATCGACGTGGTTCTCTATGAGGGTCGCAACCTCGACACCATCACCCAGGTGTCGGTCATCGAGGCGTATCCGAAGCTCAGAGCCGACTACGACCGGGTGGTCATGGCGAGTGCTCTCGCCGAGGTGGCGGACGCCATCGCGCAGGAGAACGAGAACTCCACGGGGCTGTTCCTCCTGTTGCAGCGCGGCCTGGGTGCGCTCGAGCACCACGCCGGGCAAGATCCCGACGCCTCCGCCGACCTCCTGGCAGCCTTCCTGTTGAAGGCGGCCGACGTGCTTGGATCGGCCCCGTCCTTGCTGCGCTGTGCCGGGTGCGGACGCACCCCCCAATCTGGCGAGAAGTTCCGATTCTCCTATGCGGCGGGAGGCACGGTGTGCGGTACGTGCGCGCCATCGGGTGCGTATCTCCTCCGGGAGGGAGTCGTGCCCCGGCTGGCAATGCTGGCGGCGGCGGATCTCCGCGCCTTGCCGGACACCGAGACGGTGTTGATCGGAGATTGTCTCGGTGTCGCTCGCCGCTTCATCGAATACCATCTCGAGCGCCGTCTCTCCAGTCTGGAGGTGCTTCGTGACTGACAAAGAGTTGGACGTGTCGGCGGTCAGCCCGCACCGGCTGCCGGCCCATGTCGGAATCATCATGGACGGCAACGGTCGATGGGCTCAGTCCCGGGGCCTGGAACGCACGCAAGGTCACGCGGCCGGGGAGGCCGCCTTGTTCGACACCGTCGAGGGTGCGCTGGCGCTGGGGCTGGACTGGCTGACCGTCTACACCTTCTCGACCGAGAACTGGAGCCGGCCCGCCGACGAGGTCGAGTTTCTGATGTTCTTCAACGAGGATCTCCTCACTCGCCGGCGCGACGACCTGCACCGTCAGGGCGTCCGCATGCTCTTCGCCGGGCTGCTCGACGATCCACGCATCCCCGACCAGAACAAGAGGCGGATGGCGGAAGCCGAAGAACTCACCGAGCACAACGAGGCCCTCAACCTGGTCTTCGCGTTCAATCACGGAGGCAGGGCTGATCTGGTGCGGGGAGCCCGACGTCTGGCGGCGGCGGCAGCCGAGGGCCGCATCGACCCGGAGGACATCGACGAATCCGTCCTCGGCGCCGAACTGGGTGTGCCGGGCATGCCCGACTGCGACCTCGTGATCCGCACGTCAGGGGAGCAGCGACTCAGCAACTTCCTTCTCTGGCAGGCGGCCTACGCGGAGCTGATCTTCCCGGAGGTGCTCTGGCCGGAGTTCGGCGCCCAGACCCTCATCGACCTGGTCGTCGAGTATCAGCACAGGACCCGGCGATTCGGCGCCGTGACCTGAAGCAGCGTCCGGTTGTTCGGTTGGCACTATGATCGCTCCACTCCATCGAGGATTCCATGGCTGCTGATTTCGACACCATTGTCAACCTGTCCAAGAGACGAGGGATCGTCTTTCCGTCGTCTGAGATCTACGGCGGGCTCCGCTCCGCCTACGACTACGGACCGCTCGGCACCCTTCTCCTCCGCAATGTCAAGAAGCAGTGGTGGCAGGCGATGGTGCAGATGCGCAGCGATATCGTCGGACTCGATTCGGCCATCCTTCAATCGCGCAAGGTGTGGCAGGCCTCTGGGCACGAAGAGGTGTTCACCGACCCCTTGGTGGAATGCCGCGAATGCAACAGCCGCCTTCGCCTCGACAAGCTGGACAGCCCCGATCAGTGTCCCGTGTGTGGGAAGAGGGATAGTTTCACCGAGCCGAAGCAGTTCAACCTCATGTTTCGCACCCACATGGGTCCCATCGATTCCGACGAGAACATGGTGTACCTCCGACCCGAGACGGCCCAGGGGATCTTCATCAACTACGAGAACGTGCGCCGAACCCAACGCCTCAAGCTCCCATTTGGCATCGCCCAGATCGGGAAGTCGTTCCGCAACGAGATCACGCCCGGACAGTTCGTGTTCCGCACTCGGGAGTTCGAGCAGATGGAGATGGAGTTCTTCTGCCGCCCGGAATCGGCAGGGGAGTGGTTCGACTACTGGGTGGAAGCACGCCACCAGTGGTACCTCGACCTCGGCATGGATCCGGACAACCTCAGGATTCGGCCTCACAGCGACGATGAGCTGTCCCATTACTCGGCTGCCACCGTCGACGTGGATTATCGCTTCCCCTGGGGCTGGGACGAGTTGGAGGGGATTGCCAACCGCACCGACTTCGACCTGCGCCAGCACGCCGAGCTGAGCGGCGAGGACCTCAGGTACTACGACCAGGAGGCCGACGAGCGTTTCTTCCCCTACGTGATCGAGCCGGCTGCCGGTGCCACCCGGACGGCGTTCGCCTTCCTCATCGACGCCTACGACACCGAACAGGTTGGCGACGACTCCCGGACGGTGCTGCGTATCGACAAACGCCTCGCTCCGTATCAGCTCGCCGTCCTGCCGCTCTCCAAGAAGCCCGAACTGGTGGAGGGTGCGGAACAGGTGGCAGATCTCCTCCGGGCACGCTACATGCTGGAGGTCGACGTGACCCAGGCGATCGGCCGCCGGTACCGGCGCCAGGATGAGATCGGGACGCCCTACTGCCTCACCTTCGACTTCGACTCGCTCGACGATCGGGCGGTGACCGTCCGTGACCGTGACACGATGGCGCAGGACCGGGTCTCGGTCGATCGCCTCGAAGGGTATCTGTCCGACTGTTTCTCCGGCTAGGCAACCCGATCGGGCTACCACGCCTGGGGCTTCTGGGCCCGAGGCGGAGGTGGCAGAGGCGGCACTCTTCGCGTCGCTTGAACAGCCTCGCCACTCTGAGTAGGATCCAATGGAATCGGTTCCATTGCAGGAGGAGCGTTGGCGACGATTCTCGATGTTGCCCGAGATGCAGGTGTGGGCGTGGGGACCGTCTCACGCGTGCTCAACGACCACCCGCGGGTCGCCGAGGCCACGCGAGCCAGGGTGATGGAGGCCATCGATCGCCTCGGCTACCGGCCCAATCCGCTGGCCCGCGGACTCTCCCTCGGACATTCGTCGACGATCGCCGTCCTGGTTCCCTCTCTGACGAGCGCTTCTGTGATGCAGCGTTTGGGGGGAGCCATCGGCGTGTTCAATGCGCAGGAGCGGCCGGTCACCGTCACGTCGATCGAGAG
>CBDUEV010000037.1:0-27174 GCA_965366365.1 uncultured Acidimicrobiia bacterium
CCGGGCCGGCGGCGCGGTTCGCTCAGGTGCCGGGTTCTACCTCCACCGCTTCGTGTCGTGAGGTGTTGAGCTGCCAAGCAGCGAAATTCAAGACACCGACCAGGGTGATCATTGCCAACATCGGCAAGCTCAGCGCCCCGGCGCCTGGTGCTTCGGCGGCGAAGGCCGCCGAAGTGAGGGCGGCCATCACCCATACGACACAGATGAGGAAGAACCCACTCCTGAGAGCACGGCGCCGAAACGTCAGGCCGGACCAGGCCACCGCCATCAGCAGCGTCGAAGCGGCCAGGATGAAGGCGAGGGGAGCGCCGCCGAAGGCCTGAGCCTGCCAGATGATCCATCCTGCCGCCCCGAGACAGATGTGAGCTGCAGCCCACGACCCGCGAAGCAGCACGGCGGACGGTGTCCAGTCGGGCATGTCGAGGTCCTCGAACCAGCCCCAGGCCTTCTCGGCCAACCCGCCCGACACGCCGGCCATGCCCATCCCGAGGGCTATGAAGGCGAGGATTCCGATCAGTTCGTCCATCACGCCGGATTCTAATCCCGGCCGGATGCCCGCCTGGATCGTCTCACTAGGATCGCCCCATGGTCACCGATCGCCCCCTGGTCACCGTCGCAGAGTTCGTCGAGCGGTTGAAGACGGCCGTCCCCTTCGACAAGGCCGCTGCCTGGGATGAGACCGGCCTGCAGATCGGCGATCCGCTCGCCACCGTCCACCGAGTGGGGGTCTGCCACGAAGTGACCGAAGAGGTCATCGAGCTGGCCAGGGCGGACTCTGTGCAGCTCCTCGTGACCTACCACCCGCTCCTGTTCCGTCCGACGACCCGATTCGTGGGCGGCCCTGGCGCAGGAGGGCGAGCCTATCGTCTCGCCCGGGACGGCTGTGCGGTTGTCTCGCTTCACACGGCCTTCGACGTCGCTCCCGGCGGGACGGCCGATGCCCTCGGCAAGGCGGTCGGTCTGGAAGGTATGAGCGGCTTCGGCCCTGCCGAGGTCGCCGACCAGGTGATGGTGGTGGTGTTCGTGCCCGAGGCGGCCACCGAGTCTGTGCGGCGAGCCATGGCCGATGCCGGCGCGGGAAGCATCGGCCACTACCGCGCCTGCTCGTTCGAGTCGGAAGGGGTGGGTCGATGGGATGCGGGTGCGGCCGCCAACCCGGCCATGGGGGCGGCCGGAGACTCGTCCCACGCCACCGAACTCAGAGTCGAAATGGTGGCGCGGCGTAGATCTGTCCCCGCCATCCTGTCGGCCATCCGGCACGTCCACCCCTATGAGGAGCCGGCCGTCTACGTCACGGAGATCGAGGGCTACCAGGGCATGATCGGCCGGGTGGGCGATATCCAGCCCATCGTCCTCTCCGAGGCGGCCGCCACCATCGAACGAATACTCGGAGCGCCTGCCGCCCGTCTCGTCGGCGATTCGTCCACGACGATCCGGCGCGTGGCCGTGTTGCCCGGCTCGGGGGGAGGCTTCATCGGGGCGGCCCGCGCCACCGGCGCCGATCTTCTGGTGACGGGCGACGTCACGCACCATCGGGCGGTCGAGGCCCGCGACGCCGGACTGGCGGTCCTCGACGCCGGGCATGCGCCGACCGAACGCCCGGGAATGGCCGCCATGGCGAAGCTCGTGGCCGGCCTCGGACTGGTCGTCACCGATCTGACCACGGTCTCAACCGACCCATGGGATCGGGACCCGCGGCGAGCAGGTAGCCTGGCCGAGCGCACAGTCTCGGAGGGCGGATGAAGGAGTTCCAGAGTTTGGCCGATCTGCTTGATCTGCAAGACGTCGATCTGCAGATCGACCGCCTTCTCCATCAACGGTCTTCACTCCCGGAACTCGAGCAGTATCGCGCCGCGCACGACGCCTCACAGAAGGCCGGGAAGCGCCACGCGGAATTGACCGAGTCCCTCAAGCTCACCGGCCGAGAGCTCGACAAGACGGAGGGCGAGCTCGAGATCCTCGAGCTGAAACTGGAACAGCAATCGCAGCGCCTGTTCGCGGGAGGGCTCAGCGCCCGCGAGGCCGACGCCATGCGAATGGATGTCGAGGCCCAGAAACGCAAGCGGAGTGCGATGGAGGACGAGGTCCTCGCTCTGCTCGACCGAACCGAAGCGCTCGAAGAGCAACTGGCCGAAGCGGCCAAGGTGGTCGAGCAGACCGCCGAAGAGGAGCGCCGCCTGGAAGCGGCCGTCGCCGAAGCCTGGAAGAAGATCGACGCCGAGATCGCTCGCCGGGAGAGTCGGAAGGAAGCCATCGTCCTGCTCATTCCCGAAGACCTTCTCGAACGGTACGAGAAGCTCCGCCAATCGAAGGAAGGCGTCGCCGTCAGCCGACTCGCCGACGGAGTATGCGGAGGATGTCACCTGACGCTGTCAGCTGCCGAACAGGCCGAGGTCCTCCAAGATGACCCCCCTCGCTGCCTCCATTGCCTTCGCCTCCTCGTTCCTTGAGTCGTGCTGTTCTGGCATCTGGGAGGAACACTGCTGCTCTTTCGGTACGTCTTCCGCGACCCGAAAGTCGATGTTCGCTGGCTGATGCTCGGTGCGGTTCTCCCCAACCTCGTCGACAAACCGCTGGGAACGCTGCTCGCCCCCGCGTTCTTCGGCGCTGATCGTCTCGTCGGTCACTCCCTCCTGTTCTCCACCGTGATCATGACCACCGCCCTGCTGGTCACGCGGCGGGGCCGTCGCAGGCGAGCGTGGATGGCGGTGGCGATCGGGGCGATGCTCCACCTCGTTCTGGACGGGATGTGGACCTCGGCGGAGACTTTTCTTTGGCCGTTCCTCGGCTGGGGTTTCACCCCGGGGGTCGGCGGCTACTGGGATGGCTTCGTGGCGAACCAACTCCTCGTTCCCTCCACGATCGTGCAGGAGATCCTCGGTCTCGCCTACCTTCTCTACATGTGGCGCAAAGCTGGGCTCTCTGAACCCGCTCAACGCCAGAGGCTGGTGCGGACGGGCCGCCTCGCCGCCTGAAGCGCTCGCCCGCTACAGTGCCGGCGTGTCTCGAACCGTTGTGCTGCTGTTGACGGCGACCATCGTGCTGGGGGCCTGCGGAGACGATCCTTCGATTGCCGCATCCACCCAGCCGTCGGTTTCTTCCACCGACGGTTCCGCGTCCGGACCCGACGAGTCCCTCGGGAACCTTCTAGAGGCGCTGGCCGCCGAGGATTACGCGGCGACCACGCCGTATGTGGACGAGACACAGCTGGCCCTGTTCGCCTCCATCGAGTCCGGAGACCCCGCCACGCTGCTTTCCATGGCCGAGAGCGGCGTGCCCGACGAGGTCAGGGACAATTTCTGGTCGTCC
This sequence comes from uncultured Acidimicrobiia bacterium, assembly GCA_965366365.1. Classification (GTDB taxonomy): domain Bacteria; phylum Actinomycetota; class Acidimicrobiia; order Spongiisociales; family JAENVV01; genus CBDUEV01. The sequence goes on from CBDUEV010000037.1 coordinate 3,310, forward strand.
TTCGTGGAAGCGATTCCCGGACTGGCGGGGGCAGAGCCTGACGGGATCGTTCTCGACGAGCCCGAGCTCTCGACCGTCGGGTCGGTCGAGTTCGCCGTGGTCGACGTCGAATTCGTGGACTCCGATTCGTCCGGAAGCTGGGTTCTTCGCAAGACCGAGAGTGGTGAGTGGGTGGTCGACGTCATAGGTACCTTCGGGTCGGCGTTCGTCAGCCCTCTCTCGGGGTGGTTGGCGGCCATGGATCCGGGCCGGCGAGCCGAGGTGGCGGATGCGGTCGCCGGCCACGACGCAAGCTGGGATCAGCTGATCGTCATGCAAGGAAACGACGACGTCGGAGACATCGTGCGCGGGGCCGTCCAGGAACTGCGCCGGCTCATCCCGTCCGGCTAGGCGGTCGGTCCCTTTCACGGGGCGTGCTCGTCGAGCTATGAATCCGAAGGCGAGGCTTCGCTGCCCGGGGCCAGGAAGAACGTGAACACCTTGGCAGGCTCGATCCGGGCGTACGCCGCCCCCTCGCCCCACTCGCTCCAACCAGGGCCGTAGAAGTCGGTGCAGAGGCGCGAGAACCCGGCGTGCTCCGGGTCGGCGAGGTCGACCAGATCGGCACGACCATGCATGGTCACGGACAACTCCTCGGCCGGCACATAGGCGACGCTCACATTCGGATTCCGGGCGATATGGCGAAACCGCAGCGAGTCGGGCGAGGACCCGAACCAGAACGTGCCTCGGTAGAAGAAACCGTCAACCGGAGCGGCGATCGGACGCCCATCCGACGTGACCGTCGCCAGGGTGAGCAGACACATTCCTTGCAGCCGCTCGGACAATTGCCGGGCGGTGAGACGCCGTTCTGGGGTGATGACCGCCTGGAGGTGTGCTCCTGCCGTATCCCAGCTGGTGTCCAGGAGGTGTTGGAGGGCCTCGAGATCCTCGTCCGTTTCGTACACGATCAGCCGGCTGTCGCGGCACGAAGCCGGGGCAGCACCTCCGCTCCGAGCAGTTCGAGGAGCCCCTCCTGATCGAGGGAAGCCATCTGGAAAGTGACAATGTCGGCTTCGACCTCGGTCACCAGGGGAAGGTAGGTCTCGACGATGTCGTCGGCACTGGAGACGAGGGAGTACCGGCCCAACACCTCCTCACGCGGGAGCTGGTCGGCTTTGGTGCGCAGCTCGAGCGGGTCCACTGCCTCCAAGCGACCGGGGGCGCGCAAGCCGCGCCATGAGTACAGCGCCTCCCACGCCTCGTCTTCGGTGGTGGCTTGCAGCGACCAGCGGGTGGCCAGGATCTTCGGGGCGGGCCGACCGGCCGCCTCCGCGGCGGCCCGAGCCGGGTGGATCACTCTCTCGAATGTCTCGGCGGGGTCTTTGACCGAGGTGATGATTCCGTGGGCCATTTCGGCGGCCAGGGCCGCCGACTTCGGTCCGCCGGCCGCCATCCACAGGGGCACCGTGCCGATCGGTGGGCTGTACAGCTTGGCCCGGTCCGTCCGGTAGTACTCGCCTTCGAAGGTGAGCTTCTCGCCGTCGAGGAGACGGCGCATGATCTCGAGGGCCTCCCGCATTCGGGCAGCCCGTTCCGCGTACTTCGGGAACGTGTAGCCGAGGGGGCCTTCGTTGATGTTCTCGCCCGTCCCCACTCCCAGGTTGAAACGGCCGTTCGAGAGCCGGTCGAGCGTCGCCGCCGCCTGTGCCACCACCGCTGGGTGATAGCGGAAAAGCGGGGTGGTGACACCCGTGGCGAACGAGACCCGCTCGGTCGCCTGGGCCATCGCTCCGATGGTGGCGAAGGCGAAACCCGCTGCGGATGCATCATCCACCCAGGGGTGGAAATGCTCCGACACCACCAGCATGTCGAACCCGGCCAGCTCGGCCAGCTGGGCGTGGCGAACCAACTCCTCGGGCTGCCACTGTTCATGACCGCAGAAATAGGCGAACTGGACCATCGGAACACTCCCCATCGCAAGACGTGTCGCGAGGCTAGCGCAGCCAACCTCGCGACAGAGTTCGCCGTCGACGAGTGCGCCCAAGAACACAGGTCTCGGGACCGTAGGGTTCGCACTCGGCGTATGGTGAGCGGATGGAAAACCCACACGCCATCACCACCGTCGGGCTGCTCCGACAATCGGGGTGGGAGGATAGAACCGTCAAAGAGGAACTGAGGGGAAACCTCATTGTCCGCATGCGGAAAGGCGACGAGCTGTTCCCGGGAATCGTCGGCTTCGAGCAGACGGTGATCCCCGCCCTCGAAAGGGCCATCCTGGCCGGCCACGACATCATCCTCCTCGGCGAACGCGGCCAGGCCAAGACCCGCCTCATCCGCCGACTCGTCGATCTGCTCGACCCGCTGCTGCCGGTGGTGGAGGGTTGCGAGATCAACGATTCTCCCTTCCGTCCGGTGTGCACCGACTGCAAGCATCGACTGGCTGCCCATGGCGATGCCGTCCCCATTCAATGGCTGGAGCCGGCGGCGCGTTATGGCGAGAAGCTCGCCACCCCCGATACGGCGGTGGCGGACCTGATCGGCGACGTCGATCCGATCAAGGTGGCCGAAGGCCGGCATCTCTCCGACGAACTCACGATCCACTTCGGTCTCGTTCCCAGGGCGCATCGGGGGATCTTCTCCATCAACGAGCTGCCTGACCTGCCCACCCGCATCCAGGTGTCGCTTCTCAATGTGCTCGAGGAGCGTGACATCCAGATCCGCGGGTACACGGTTCGACTTCCACTCGACGTGATGCTCATCGCCTCGGCCAACCCGGAGGACTACACCAATCGAGGTCGGATCATCACACCGTTGAAGGATCGATTCGGATCCGAGATCCGCACTCACTATCCCCAGACCATCGAGGACGAGATCGCCATCATGCGCCAGGAGGCCACGCCAGGCCCGGCGGGAGTCGCGGTGTCGGTTCCCGAATACCTCGAAGAGGTGCTTGCCGAGTTCACCCGGCTGGTGCGTGCCTCGAATCACATCAACCAACGTTCCGGCGTGAGCGTCCGCTTCTCGATCGCCAATCTCGAGACCCTGGTCGCCTCCGCCGTGCGCCGGGCCCTCCGGCTCGGCGAAGACCTGGCGGTTCCCCGGGTGGCGGATCTGCCATCCGTTGTCCAGTCGTCGATGGGTCGGATCGAGTTCGAGGTGTTCGAGGAGGGTAGGGAAACCGAGATCCTCATGCGCCTACTCTCGTCGGCGGTCGTCGAGGTCTTCCGAGAGCGGCTCCTCGGGGTCGACATGACCGATCTCGTCGATCGATTCGAGGAGGGTCTCGAAGTCGAATCGGGGGATCTGGTGGGGACTGATGCGCTGCTCGCCCAACTCGGGCCTGTGGCCTCTCAAGCCGTCATCCTCCCGTGTCTCGGGCTGGCCATCGAAGATCCCGCTCACACCGCCTCCGGAATGGAGTTCGTCCTCGAGGGCCTCCACCTGACCCGGCGTCTCAACAAGATGGCCACCCCCGACGGAGTCAGCTACCGGCGATGACCCAGTTCCGGTATTCGCGCTGGGACGGCACACAGAGCCCGTTCGGCACAGACCTCCCCATCGACGATGTTGTCGCTCGACTCAGCGAGGACCTCCTGGACGGATGGAGCGTGGACGAATCGCTCCGAAACCTCCTCGAACGGGGGATGCCAGGCCGATTCAGTGGACTCGACGAGCTCCGTGACCGGCTACGGCAGGTGCGGGCCGCCGCCGAACGACGGGGACGCGCCGAGGGGCCACTCGGAGAGGCACGCCAGAGACTCGAGGAGATAAAGGACCTCGAACGTCAAGCCCTCAGCCAGTCGACCGACCCCGACGCACCGTTCAAGCAGATTTCCCTCGATGCGCTCCCCGACAGCATTGCGCAGGCCATCGCCGAGCTCCGCAACTACGACTTCGCCTCGCAGGAAGCCGAAGAGAAGTTCGATGACCTTCTGACCGATATTCGACGGCAGGTCTTGGATCGGTACTTCCAGCAGCTCTCCGAAGCGATGACCAATCCATCTCCCGAGGACATGGGCGCCCTGAAGGACATGCTCGCCGACCTCAACCAGCTGCTCGAAAAACGGGCCAGGGGGGAAGGACCCACTCAGGCTGAATTCGACGCCTTCATGGACCGCCACGGCGAATTCTTCCCCGAGAACCCGGCCAACCTCGACGAGCTTCTCGAGGCGCTGGCCACCCGGGCGGCCGCTTTCAGCCGGTTCATGGCCTCCCTTTCCCAGGAGCAGCGGAGCCAGATGATGGAGCTGGCCGGAGCCATGATGGACGACTTGGATCTTCAGTTCGAGATGGACCGGCTGGGGAGTTCTCTTCGTCAGCTCGCCCCCGACCTCGGGTGGGACCGGCCCGTTTCCCTGGAAGGGGAGGACGAGCTCGGACTTCCCGAAGCCCTCAACATCATCGAAGACATCTCCGCATTGGAGAACCTCGAACGCGGCCTGAGCCAGGACTACCCCGGGGCTTCACTCGGTGACATCGACGCAGAAGAGCTGAAGGCGTTTCTGGGCCCCGAGTCGGGACGCGACCTGGAACGGCTCCGAGAGATCGAGAAGGCCCTCGAAAAGGCAGGGGTGGTGGCCCGGAGTGGAGGCCGACTCGAACTGACCCCGCGCGGCGCCCGGAAGCTCGGTGAACGGGCGCTCGCCAAGGTGTTCGAGCGTCTCACCGCTGACCAAGCAGGGTCGCACGAGCTCCCGGTGGCGGGGGGCGTGGGTGAGCGGACGGGCACCAGCCGCCAGTGGCGCTTCGGGGATCCATTTCGTCTCGACCTGCGTCGCACACTCCAGAACGCCGTGATCCGGGGCGGCTCCGACGACGGGCGCATCCGCCTTCATCCCGATGACTTCGAGATCGAAGAACACGAAGCCCGCACGGCGGTGGCCACGGTCCTCCTCCTGGACATGAGTCGCTCGATGCCCCTTCGAGGGCACTGGCTGGGCGCCAAGCGAATGGCTCTCGCTCTCCACACCCTCATCACGATGACCTACCCGGAGGATTCACTGACCATCGTCTCGTTCTCCGACTATGCGCGGGTCATGCGGCCGGAAGACCTCGCCCATGTCGATTGGGAACCGGTCTACGGAACCAACATGGAACATGCTTTCAGCCTGGCCGGCCGGATCCTCTCCAAGCATCGAGACGCCACCAAGCAGGTGTTGCTGGTCACCGACGGCGAACCGACCGCCCATTTGGAGGGGGACCGGGTCTTCTTCCAATGGCCTCCCGCCCGGGAGACGTTGGAGAAGACGTACCGGGAAGCGATGCGGCTGGCGCGGTCCGGCGCCACGATGAACATCTTCATGCTCGAACAGGACCCTGGACTCGTAGCCTTCATCGACAAACTGGCCAAGATCGTCCACGGTCGAGTCTTCGCCGTCTCGGGCGATGATCTCTCCGACATGATCGTGCGGGACTATCTGACCCGATGACCGGTTTCCGAGAACGGCGCCGACGCGGACTATCTTTGGCGACCACATGGCACGACTACTTCTGATTCGCCACGCCCCCACCCCCGAGACAGGGACCAAACTCACCGGCCGCCAGAGCGGAGTTTCGCTCGGCCCGAAGGGGGAGGCCATCGCCGAACAGGCCGCCGAGCGACTCGCCGGCGTCAAGCTGGCCGCCGTCTACACCTCGCCCATCGAACGAACTGCTGAGACGGCGGCCATCGTGGCTCGTCCCCACGGTCTGACCCCTGTCACCGAGGAAGGTGTCATCGAAGCCGATTTCGGCACATGGCAGGGTCGTTCGCTTGCGCAGCTCCGACGCCTCAAACTGTGGTCTCAGGTCGTCCACTTCCCCTCCCAAACCCGGTTCCCGGACGGGGAGTCGTTTCCCGAGATCCAACAACGCGCCGTGGAGGCGTGCAACACCATTGCGGCACGGACGGGCAAGGCCACCGCCGCCGTGGTGAGCCACAGTGACGTCATCAAGTTGATCGTGGCGCACTATCTCGGCCAACCACTCGACCTCTTTCAGCGGATCATCATCTCGCCGGCGTCCGTCACGGCCATCCACGTGCCTACCTCCGGGCCGCCTCTCGTGGAATCGGTCAACAGTTATGGGAGCTTCGCATGATGCGGGAGTTGGGTCCGGCCGAGGGCTTCGTTGCCGGCGCCGTCGGTGAACCGGGACGCCGAACGTTCATCATCGAGGTCGTGGCCGGCGGAGAGGCCCATTGGTACCTGTGCGAGAAGGGACAGGTCGAAGCCCTCGCTCGCCGGGCGCTCGAGGTTCTGGTCGAGGCGAACGTGGTCCCCGACCCCGACATGGTCGATCAGATCGTGGGCCGCTCCGAACTCGGCGCCCCGCAGGAGACCGAGTTCCGGGTGGGGGTCATGACCCTGCGCTACTCAACCGACGGCGAGCTCGTGGTGGTGGAACTCGACTCTGTCGACACCGACGACAGTGTGAGCTTTCTCGTCGCTCCCGAACAACTTCAGGCGATGGCGCTCAAAGGACTCACCGTGGTGGGAAAGGGCAGGCCGATTTGCGAGCGGTGCCGACTGCCCAAGGATCCCGACGGGCACGACTGTCCGTCGGCCAACGGGCATCGCCGTCCTTGAACGATGACTGAAGAGCGAGGCGAGATCGCCGAAGTGGTTGGCCGGCTCCCCTACGCCTCCAACGCCACCCTGCTCGCCCGCCTGACAGACGGCTCACTGGTGGTGTACAAACCGGACCGCGGCGAGGAGCCCCTCTGGGATTTCCCCTTCGGTACCTTGGCGTCCCGGGAAGCTCTGGCCTGGGAGGTCTCCGAGGCGCTCGGTTTCGGGATCGTCCCCAAGACCGTCATCCTCGACGGCCCGTACGGTCGGGGGTCGGCCCAAGCCTTCATCGACGAAGACGAAACGACCGACCCGCGCTCACTCCTTCACGACGGCCCGGTCGACGCCCTCTGGCCGTTTGCCATCCTCGACCTCGTCGCCAACAACGCCGACCGAAAACTCGGTCACATCATCGTCGAGGAAGGAACCGGCCGGTTGTGGGGAATCGACAACGGGCTCATGTTCCACCCGGAGGACAAACTCCGCACCATCCTGTGGGGATTCGCAGGCCGCCCGCTCCCGTCCCTCTACCTCCCGGCCATCGAAGGGCTCCTCGCCGCGCTCGACGACGGCCTCCAGGAACGAACCACCGAGCTCCTCGACAAAGGATCGGCCGAAGCTCTCCGCAGGCGCACGGAACAGCTCCTGGCCAACCCCATCCACCCCGACCCGCCTCTTCACCGACCCGCCGTTCCCTGGCCGATCTGGTAGCGCCTTCGGGCAGAGCCAGACGGCGCGGGAAGTGGCGCCTTCGGGTGGAGTCTGAAGGGGTTGGAGCGCCCGAAGCCGTCAGCCGTGCTGGGGGAAGCCCAAATCGACGCCGCGGTGCATCGGGTCGGGCCACCGTTGGATGACCACCTTTGGGCGGGTATAGAAACGGATGCCTTCCGGTCCGTAGATGGCATGGTCGCCAAACGCAGAATCCTTCCAGCCACCGAAGCTGTAGAACGAGAGCGGCACCGGGATCGGAAGATTGATCCCCACCATCCCCACCTGGATCTCGTTCTGGAATTTCCGGGCGGCCCCTCCATCGTTGGTGAAGACCGCCGTGCCATTCCCGAACGGGTTCTCGTTGATCAGGCTGATCGCCTCCTCGTAGGAATCGAGGCGAACCACCGACAGGACGGGACCGAAGATCTCGTCCCGATAGATGCTCATCTCGGGAGTGACCCGATCGAACAAGCTCGGGCCGAGGTAGAAGCCGTCCGGACATTCCTCCACGGTCAGGTTCCGCCCGTCGGTCTCGAGGATGGCACCCTCGGAGACCCCTGCATCGACGTAGCCTGCCACCTTGTCGCGGTGGGCACCGGTGATGAGCGGGCCCATCTCGGAATCGGGGGCGTCGCCCGGGCCGACCTTCAATGTCGCCAGCCTCTCCTTGATCTTGGGAATGAGGCGATCGGCGGCGTCGCCCACCGTGACGATCACCGAGATGGCCATGCACCGTTCACCCGCAGAGCCGTATCCCGCCGACACCGCCGAGTCCGCCGCCAATTCCATGTCGGCGTCGGGAAGGACGATCATGTGGTTCTTGGCGCCTCCCAAAGCCTGGACCCGCTTGCCGGTCCTCGTGGCGGTCTCGTAGATGTACTTCGCGATCGGCGTGGAACCGACGAAGCTGACGGCAGCAACGTCGGGATGTTGGAGAATCCGATCCACCGCAACCTTGTCGCCGTGGACGATGTTGAAGACACCATCGGGCAGCCCTGCCTCGGCGAAGAGCTCAGCAGCGAACATCGACGACGAAGGATCCTTCTCCGAGGGCTTCAGCACGAAGGTGTTTCCCGTGGCGATGGCCATCGGATACATCCACATCGGAACCATGGCCGGGAAGTTGAACGGGGTGATGCCGGCCGCCACCCCAACCGGCTGACGGAAGGTGAACGTGTCGACCTGGCGAGACACCTGCTCCGAATACTCGCCCTTCATCAGGTGGGGGAGGGCGGTGGCGAACTCGACGACCTCCAAGCCCCGCTGAACCTCACCGCCGGCGTCGGCCAGCGTCTTGCCGTGCTCCTCGGAGACGAGGCGGGCCAGTTCGTCGCGGTTCTTCACGAGCAATTCCCGAAAATCGAACATGATCCGCTGCCGGGTCGTCACGGGAGTGTCGCTCCATTCAGGGAAAGCCTGCTTGGCGGCCGAAACCGCCAGGTCGACCTCCGCCGCCGACGCGAGTGCTACCTGCGCCTTCACGGCGCCCGTCGCCGGATTGAACACGTCTCCGGTTCGGGTGGGTGCGTCGGTGAACGGTTTCCCACCGATCCAGTGGTTGATGCTCTCCATGATGCAGTCCTCCAAGCGGGTGAGACGGGCAGGGGCATGTGCCGTCGGCCGTCGGTCTCATCGTAGTTGGGCGAGGCGCTCAGGGGACGGTGGCCGGGTGCTCGGCAGGCATGGCGCGACCGGCCAACCCATCGATCAGATTCTGAGCAGCCAGCTCCGCCATCGCTGCCCGAGCCTGGACGGTGGCAGAGCCGATGTGCGGGACGACGAGGCAGTTGGACAGGCCCAGGAGAGGGTGGCCGGCCGGGAGGGGCTCTGGATCGGTCACATCCAGTGCGGCTCCGAAGATCCCGCCTGATTCCAGTACCTCGACCAGGGCCTCGGTGTCCACGACCGGGCCGCGGGCGACGTTGACGAGAATGGATTCGGCCCGCATCTCCGTCAGGGCGGCCGCGTCGATGAGGCGATACGTTGCCTCGGTGAGTGGACAGCAGAGCACCACGAAGTCGGATCTTCTCAGCAGGTCCTCGAATCCGACTGGTCTGGCGTCGACAGTTCCGGCGTCGGGATGAGGGCGCCGGTTGTGGTAGGCGATGTCCATGCCGAAGCCGCCCGCCCTTTTGGCGACCGCCAGCCCCACCCTTCCCATCCCGATGATCCCGAGGCGCGCTCCGTGCACATCCCGGCCGAGCTGAAACCCTGGATCCCAGTCGCCCCACGTGCCTTCCTTCACCTGGTTTGCGCCCTCGCTGATCCTGCGCGCCGCGGAGAGCATGAGCGTCATCGCCAGATCAGCCGTCGTTTCGGTGAGCACGTCGGGCGTATGGCCCAGGCGGACCCCCGAAGCCCGGCAGGCGGCCAGGTCGACGTTGTCGACCCCCACCGCCATCTGGCTGACCACCCGCAGGTGGGGGGCCCGGCCGAGCAGTTCTGCATCGATCCGGTCGGTCAACATGCAATACAGGCCCGTTGCCTCGGCGACGGTGTCGAGCAGGTGGTCTCTGGGCATGGGGCGGTTCTCCGGCCACCAGACGATGTCCGGGAAGGCCGATTCGAGCAGGGCGGGCGCCCTCCCCGGCGGCCGACGGGTGACGACGATGCGATCGGTCATCGGCACGCCGTTACCGGCGAAGCAGCGTCTCCGATTTCACGCCTCGCCCGTCGACGTGCGGCCCGCCGCCGCGAAGACCCGATCGATCATGGTCATGTTGGCGATGGCGTCGTCGGGTCCGTACAAGACTGGCGTTCCCGACAGGATGGCGTCGGCGAAGGCCTCCGCCTGGATCGCGTATTGGTCCGCCGGCTCGATCCGAATCGACTCGACCGGCGGATCCCACGGCGCCGCGGTGCCCCGGGTCAGGTGGAGGGTGCAGGCGTGGTCGGCGGGCACGTTGAAGCCGAGATCGGTCCAGACCCGCCCCTCGGTCCCGTGCACCGTGACCCGCTGCGATCCTTCGGCCTGAGTCGACACCGTGAAACTGCTGTGGGCGTGCCCGTAGTCGAGAAGGGCCGACGTCGTTATGTCGACCCCGAAGGCCGAATGGATGACCATCGATGCGTGCACATCGATGACCGAGTCGCCGAGGAGGAGGCGACTGATGCTGATGGGGTAGCAGCCGATGTCCATCAGAGCCCCACCTCCGTACTCCGGCTTGTGGCGTATGTTCTCGGGGTCGTCTCCGAAATACGAGAACCAGGACTGGATGCTGACGATCTCGCCGATCTTGCCGCTGGCGACCAGGTCGCGGATCTTGACCCACTGAGGATGCCAGCGATACATGAACGCCTCCATCAGCTGGACCTCTTCGTCGGCACACACCTCGGCGATCTGGCGCGCTTCGGCGGCGTCGAGCCCGAGTGGTTTCTCGCACAGAACATGCTTCCCGGCGCGGGCCGCCGCCATGGTCCAGGGCGCATGGAGATGGTTGGGGAGAGGGTTGTAGATGGCGTCGATATCCGGGTCCTCGAGAAGTTCCTCGTAGCTGCCATAGGCGCGAGGGATCGCCATCGAGGAGGCCGCTTGCTCGGCGCTGTCGAGCCGGCGGGAGGCGATCGCCACCAGGTCGCAGTTCGGGGCGCGTTGCAGGGCCGGGATCACCCACTCCCTCCCGATCTTGGCTGTGCTCAGCACTCCCCATCTGATCTTGCTCGTCATGGGCCCTCCTTGGCGTGACCCTCGCATTCTGGCCGAATCGGACCTCTCGGGGCGCCGATCCGGACCACAACGGCTTCACGCATTCCGGACGTGACTACATTGAGGGCGGTTCGGTCGTGCGACCTCGAGCCAACCATCTGACGAGAGAGAATCCCGTGTCCCAACCTGTACAGATCGCCCCCGCTACCGGCCGCCTCGGCGTGCTCACGCCCGGGATGGGCGCGGTCGCCACCACCCTCTTCGCCGGCGTCCTGGCGGCCCGCAAAGGCCAAGCGACCCCCATCGGGTCGCTGACCCAGATGGGTCACATCCGGCTGGGCAAACGCACCGAGGGTAGGTCACCTCTGATACGCGAATTCGTGCCCCTCGCCGAGTTGGGTGACCTCGTGTTCGGAGGTTGGGATCCCTACTCGGACGACGCCTACGTGGCCGCCATGAAGGCCGGGGTGCTGCAGCCCCACCACCTGGAGGGAGTGGGGGAGGAGCTCCGGCTCATCCAGCCGATGAAGGCGGCCTTCTCGCACGAGTGGGTGAGCCGCCTCGAAGACGTCGATCACACTCTCGACCTGCCAGGCCACATGGAGAAGGTCGAGCAACTCGTCGAGGACATCGAATCGTTCCGGGCGGAGAACCAATGCGATCGGCTCGTCATGGTGTGGTGCGGTTCGACAGAGGCCTACCGCCACCCGTCGCCGGCGCAGGCCTCCCTGGAGGCGTTCGAGCAGGGACTCAAAGAGAACGATCCGTCCATCGCTCCCAGCCAGCTCTACGCGTACGCGGCCTTGATCACGGGAACTCCGTTCGTGAACGGTGCCCCGAACCTCACGGTGGATGTTCCGGCCATGCTCGAACTGGCAGACCGGCAGGGGGTCCCGATCGCCGGCAAGGACTACAAGACCGGCCAGACGCTGATCAAGACCATCCTCGCGCCCGGTCTCAAGGCTCGAATGCTGGGGATCAATGGCTGGTTCTCGACCAACATCCTCGGCAATCGCGACGGCGAGGTTCTCGACGACCCCGAGAACTTCCGCTCGAAGGAGGTCTCCAAGCTGGGCGTGTTGGAGACGATTCTCGAACCCGAGAAATACCCCGACTTGTACGGCGACATGTATCACAAGGTGCGCATCAACTACTACCCGCCCCGTCGTGACGACAAGGAGGGCTGGGACAACATCGACATCTTCGGATGGATGGGCTATCCGATGCAGCTCAAGGTGGACTTCCTGTGCAAGGACTCCATCCTGGCTGCCCCCTTGGTGCTCGACCTGGCCCTGTTCATGGACCTTGCCGCCCGCGCCGGGCAGAAGGGCATCCAGGAGTGGCTGTCGTTCTATTTCAAGAGCCCCCAGGTAGCCGAAGGGCTGTATCCCGAGAACGATCTGTTCATCCAGCTCAAGAAACTCAAGAACACGCTGCGGTATTGGATGGGTGAAGAGCTCATCACCCACCTCGGCACGGAGTACTACGAGTAGCGGACGACACCAACCCTGGCGTCGAGTGTGCCTACGTGCGTCGTGGGGACGCTTGGAGGCACACTCGACCATCGGGGACCTAGACCGGGTCCAACAACCTCGGGTCGTTGTTTCGGACGGAGTTGACCATCGTCGAGACCTTGCGGTCCGAGAACCCGCCCACCTGGTTGGCGTCGAGGATCGCCAAGATGGTGTTCGGGTCATCGAGATTCCGGTCCAACCAGTCGTCCCACAGGTCCGGTTGCAGCGAAACAGGCATGCGATCGTGGACATCCTCGATCTCGGGCGCCGCGCTCGTGGTGAGGATCGCACAGGTCGTCAGTTTCTCCTGCGTTTCGGGATCCTTCCAGATGGTCCAGATCCCCGCGAACGCCATGGGGCGGTCCTCCAGAGAGATGAAATGCGGCTGCTTTGAGCCGTCCTCGAGCCGCTCCCACTCATAGAAACCGTCGGCAGGGATCAGACATCGGCGCCTGGCGAACGACGTCCGGAACGCCGGCTTGTCGGCTACCGTCTCGGCCCGGGCGTTGATGTGGATGGTCCGTCGGTCCTTCGAATAGTGCGGGATCAACCCCCACTTGAAGGTCCCGAGAAGACGCTCGCCCTCGTGCTCTGCCACCGAATAGATCGGGTCGGTCGGGGCGACGTTGTATGACGGTGCCAAGCCCTCCGTCTTGATCACATCGATGGCGAAATGTTCGTCATAGAACTGAACATCTTGGGCGAGCACGAACCGACCACACATCACGCAGACAGTAGCGCCACCGCGACTCGAGCCGAGGCTGGTGCCGCCCTCTGCCGGGTCAGGTCTGACGGAGGTTGCGGTCGAGGAAGTCGAGGATGGTCCCCACGTACGGCTCGAAAGGGGCCAGGTCGCTGTGAGCGCCGCCTGGCACCACGAGGGTCTCGGCGTCCGGGTGGGCGGCCATCAGGTCGTAGAGGTCGGCGAGTGGAACGACTTCGTCGGCGTCGCCGTGGACGAGCAGCAGGGGAACCCTGACCAAACCGACTCGATTTCGAGGTGCGAAATCCTCGAACCGGTATCCGATGGTTCGCTGCACAGCCAGGAGAATCAGGTTCAGCACCGGCGCAGGAAAGCGTGCCAACTGCTGGCGCATCATCTCGCCTGGGTGGGCGAAGGAAGACACCGCCACTACTGCGTCCAGGCCTTCGCCCCGAGAGGCGGCCAGGATGGCGGCTCCGGCCCCCACCGAATGGCCGATGACCCCGACCGAGGTGACACACGGGTGAGAACGCAGCCACGCCTCGGCCACCTCCAGGTCCTCGGCGAAACGGGGCATCGAGACGAAGCTGTCGTGTTCGGAGAGCCCGTGGTTGCGTGCGTCCAGGAAGAGCGCATGGAATCCGGCCTCGTGGAGGTGGCGGGCGAGCGGCAACATGAGAGCGGAATTGGCCCCCCATCCGTGGAGCACGATGACCGCAGGCGCCTCGCCTTCGTTCGGAATGTACCAACCATGCAGTCGGGTTCCGTTGATGCTTTCGAGCCACACCTGCTCCTCGGGCAGCCCGAGATCCACGGGAGTCAGGCTGACGGAGCGTTGGGGAGGGGCGAATGCCCTCCTGAAAGCCTTGGGGCCCGCGACGAGCGCGCCCGCCGCCAATCCGATCGGTACCCAGAGCCAGTGCTTCGACATTCCCATCCTCACGACCCGCGAACGCTAGCCGCGCCGCTGCCCTCCACCGACGGAGAACCTCGCCCGCATGACTAGTCAACGGGTGTGAAAGAAGAAGGCTCCTGTGGCCGCGGCTCGCCTGTGCCGATATTCGAAGAGAAGACCCGAGAAGGAATGATGAACACGCAAGGTTGGTCGAACAGGTGGCAGGATCACCTCCACACCTTTCAAGTCAAGGACAGCTACGCAGGGATCACCCGGTCCGTTTGTGGGGTGTGTTCCGTGGTGAGCATTGGTCCATCTGACGAACCTGTCGTCCGGGTTTCTCAACCGCAGCCTCGTCCGGTCGCTGGAGCCCACAGCCTGTGGGGTGGCGTACGGCTCGCCAGTCAGGTGTCCGGCTAGCGTATCGGAATGCACGCAGCGGTGGAGTACCGAGGACTGTCGAAACGCTTCGGGTCCACCGTGGCGGTCGACCACCTCACCGGTTCCATTCCCTCAGGCGAGTTTTTCGGGATTTGTGGCCCGAACGGAGCCGGCAAGACCACCCTCCTCCGGTTGACCACGGGGCTCCTCGAACCGGACAGTGGGTTCGTCGCCGTGGCGGGTATCTCCGTGTGGGACGATCCCGTCGCTGCCAAGGCTCGCTTCGGCGTCGTGCCCGACAACCCGCGGATGTTCCCCCGGCTCACCGGACGAGAGCTCCTCGAATTCAACGGGGCCTTCCGCTCGATGGAGCCACGGGTGGTTCGGGAGCGCTCCGAGGAGCTTCTGGGAGTACTCGGCCTCAGTGCCGACGCCGACACGCTGGTTGCCGACTACAGCCTCGGCATGACGAAGAAGGTGGCCATCGCCGCTGCACTCCTGCACGATCCGCGCGTGCTCTTCCTGGATGAGCCGTTCGCGGGAATCGACCCTGTCTCCCGTCAGGTGCTCGAAACGATTCTGAAACGGTTCGCGGCTGCCGGCGGCACCGTGGTCTTCTCGGATCATGCCATGGACGTCGTCGAACGGCTCTGCAGCCAGATCATGATCATCGACCATGGTGGGGTCCTGGCGTCCGGCGTCACCGCCGAGGTGACCAGGGGTCGGCGGCTCCAAGACGTGTTCGTCGAGCTCATCGGCGGGGGCGACGCAGGGGACGAAGGATTGACGTGGTTGGGCACTTCGTCAGGCTGAAGGCCCGCATCCTCCGCAACCGGTTACGCGGCGACACGGCGTGGGGCGTGGTGATGTTCGTCTTGGTGTGGTTTGCCGCCGTCCTGGGTGGGTTGTCCCTCGGCGGCCTCCTTGCGTCGATCGGCCACACGGCGAGTGCTCCGGAGGCGATTCCGATCGTCTTTGTCGTCGTATTCGTAGGTTGGGTAGTCGGACCTGTCGTCCTCGCCTCCGTCGAGCAAACGCTGGTGACGGAGCACTTCGAGCTGCTCCCGGTTCGACCGTTTCAGATGGCGACCGGGATGGTGGCGGCAGCATTGCTGGGCCCGGCCGCGGTGGCGACCTTCCTGGTGTTTTCCATCGGTGCCGTGGGAGGGTACGCAACAGGGCCCGGCTCGGCGGTCGTTCTCCTCGCCGTTGCGGTGATCGGCACCCTGCAATGCATCGTCGTCGCACGAGTGGTCACCACCTCTCTCTCGAATCTCCTGCAGGGGAACAGCGCCCGTCAGGTGATCTCGATGGTCATCATGGCGGTTGTCTTTCTGCCTGGCGTGGCTGGTGCCTTGTTCGCCAACACGATGGCGAACAACGGGACAGGGGCTCTCGTCGTCCCGAGTTGGGTTGCGTGGGGATACCTCCTTCCGCCGGCCGGCTTGGGTCGGGCGGCAGTGGTCATCGCCGAGGGCCGAGGCTGGTGGGAGGCGCTGGGTTCGGTGGCCTACGGCTTGGCCTGGCTGACGCTGCTGGCCTGGGTATGGGGACGAGGACTCCTCAGGAGCCAGATCGAAGCCCCTCGCTCGGGCAGGAAGGTCAGGACCAGGTCGATCCAACCCCGCTTTCTGCCGCTTCCCGCCGGGCCGGTGGGAGCCGTCGCCGCCAAGGAGTTGGCGGTGATGCGGCGCGACCCGCGCGTGCGAATGCAGCTCGGTGGAGCTCTCATGGCGCTGGTCATCATGTTCCTCATCACCCTTGTCGAGCCGGGCGAACTCTTCTCGCTCTATCTGCCCTTCGCGGCGATCCTGGGAGGTTTCGTGGTGGGGACCAGCTTCGACTTCAATCTGTTCGGCCTCGACGGAGGATCGTTCTGGGCGTACGCGGTCGGTTCGAGCGAACCCCGCAATCTTCTGGCGGGCAAGCACCTGGCCTGGGGGCTGCTCGCCGGGTTCACGGCACTGGTCGCCGCGTTGGCCGGGTCGCTGGTCGGAGGATCGTTCGCCTTCTTCGGACCTGCCGTTCTCACCGCCTGGGCCCTCGTGCTGGTCTGGGGGGCGGTGGGGAGCTTCGCTTCCATCTGGGGTGCTTTCGCCTTGCCGGAAGACAGCCTGTACACCAACCGGCACATGTCCGGCCGCGTTGCCATTCTGGCTCTTCTGTCCCTGGTGATTGCCGGCCTGGTCAGTACACCGCCGGTGGCACTGGTGGCCGTGGCGATCTGGAACGCGGGGGTGGTCGGCGGTTGGCTGGCAGGCCTCGGAGCGCTCGGATACGGAGTGGCGGCGATGGCCGTCGGCATCCGCCTGGGGAGTGACCTCCTCGCCGAGCACATGCCCCGCCTCGTGGCGACGCTCGACCTGGAAGTGTGAGAAGGCCTAGTCCCCGGTCGCTCGATGAAGGAAGGCTGCCATCTGTCCGCGGGTGACGTCGAGGTCGGGGCAGTACTTGGTGTTGAGGGGTGGGTTGCAGCCCTTGGTGACTCCTGCGGCTGCGAGTGTGTCGATGTCGTCTTCGAAGATGGAGGTGTCGTCGTCGGTGAAGTGGTCGCCGCCTCCGTTGTCGGTGTACTGGAGGGCGCGGACGAGGAAGGCTGCCATCTGTCCGCGGGTGACGTCGAGGTCGGGGCAGTACTTGGTGTTGAGGGGTGGGTTGCAGCCCTTGGTGACTCCTGCGGCTGCGAGTGTGTCGATGTCGTCTTCGAAGATGGAGGTGTCGTCGTCGGTGAAGTGGTCGCCGCCTCCGTTGTCGGTGTACTGGAGGGCGCGGACGAGGAAGGCTGCCATCTGTCCGCGGGTGACGTCGAGGTCGGGGCAGAACCTGGTGTTGAACGGCGGGTTGCAGCCGCGCGTGATCTCTTGTTCGGCCAACCACTCGACATCCTCTGCGAAGAGGTGATCGCCGGGTACGTCATCGAAGCGCGGAAGGGCGGGATCCTTCCCCAGCCACACCACCGACTGCACGTTCTCCGATGGCGAGTCGGCGGTCCCGAAGACCACCCACCTCGTTCCGGCACGGTAGACCGTGTCGGCCCGGAGACCGGCGACCGTTTCGTCGGAGCGGAGGGACTCGGGGGGTACCCGGGTCCAGGTCGTGCCGTCCTCGGAAACCCAGATGGCGGCCATGCTGGTGGCCGGTCCAAACCCGTCGTCGAAGACCACCTCATCGCCGACGACGACGATCAACGACCCATCGTAGGCGACGTCGTGGGAGAAGGATGAGTCCGTGTCCGCATCGATGGGGAGGGCCGTCGAAGTCCACGAGAGACCGTCCTGCGATGTCCACGCCGTCGGTGCTTCTCCGAGCATGCCACGAAAACCGACCATGACGAAACCCCGAGATCCGAGACTGGTGACATCGGTGACAAACGTCCCCGGCCAGCTGGGAAGGCCGTCGGTGGCCTCCGACCACGATGTTCCGTCAGCCGACCACCACAACGTCATCAACCCGGGCTCATCAGCGTCGGTGGGGCTTCTCGCCAGGGTCACGAGGCCCTGTTCTCCACTGGCAATCCTGGTCAGCTCCGCTGCTTCCTGGCCGGATGGATGGGATGCGGCTACCCATTCCGTACCGTTGGAAGAGGTCCACACGGCAGGCGCGGGGATGCCGGTGGATGACTGGGCGCCGACGGCCAAGAACCCTGATTCCGTCTTCACCACGGAATTCATCCACGACCCTGTACGGGTGGGGACATCTGCGGTGGTGGGCAGGGAGACGGTGGCGCCAGAGGTCGGATTCTCCACCGATGTTGCCTCGAGCCACACCCGCCCGTTCTGGGAGGTCCACACGGCCGGTGCGCTCTCCGTCGGACCGGCGCTCTTCTGGCCGACGGCGACGAAGCCGGCGTCGTGGCCCACGGCGGCCTGGAGCTGCACTCCTTCCAGCGTGACGACCCCGGTATTCCATGCGAGGCCGTCCTTCGACCAGCGAATCGTCGTTTCGAATGTCTCCGTGCCCGGCTCCGAGGCCGCCGGCGCGACCGAGACGAAACCAGCCGCGCCGGTCGCCACATGGGTCCTCCAGCTCGGTGGGGAATCGATCAGGATCGGAGGCCCCCACTCCAACGATGCAGGCTCCCCTGCGGCCGATGGCGGGACGATCAACACCGCCGAGGCGAGTGCCAGCGCCGAGATGGGTACCACCCATGCTCGCCGGCGGTGGCTCCGGTTCCTGGTCCGTGGCGCATGTCCCATGCTCGACCTCCCGGATAATTCGCCCGGGCCGTCGGCTGGACCCCGAGGCGCCAGGCGAGACTCACTAGCCCCATCATGGACGGGCCCGCGCAGGTGGAACAGAGCCGAGTTCCCCAATCGCTCACCTGTGCCACCGGACGGGCAGATCTGTCAGCCACCACGGTTCTGCGGGCCGCGCGGAACTCGCCGACGAGCCCGGCGCGCCGAGAAACCAGGGCTCGGCTAGGCGGTGAGCCGCTCTCCGGACTCGACGCTGAAGGTGAGGTGATTCTGCCGCGGGGCGAGAGGACAGGACCAGCGGCCGTCGTGCACGCAGGACGGGTGGTAGGCGTAGTTGAAGTCGAGAACGATGGATCCGCCTTCGAGACCCAGGTCAGCGCCCTTGACGGTGTCGAGGAGGTAGCGGCCCCCGGCGTAGGTCGAGGTGCCGTTGGAGGCGTCCCGGAAGGGGAGGAAGACGCCGCCGCCGTATCCCGTCAGCCAGAAGAGCGTCAACGACTCGGCGATTCCCTCTCTCCGGACTTCGACGGTCCCGTACGGCTCGAACTCGGTCGATCCGGCGGTGCTGTGGCCCAGCCGTCGTGGCTCCGCCTCGACCGGTACCACCTCGGCGACGACACGCCAGGATGGGTCGTACGGGAAGTACGTGAGGCCGGCGAAGGCGGCCCTGGCGTCACCAATCAGGGGCGATTGGGGGTGGTTTCCGAACAGCTGATTTCGCTCCCGGAGCCATCTCTCCCAGGTGGCTTTCCCCGCCCCGCCGCGCCGGACCGAGGCATAGAGTGCCTCCACGCGGTGCCGGTAGTCGACCAGGGCTGCCGTCTCGGACGGATTCATGGGCATGGTGCGAGAGTAGACCCGTCGCGCCTACCCGCGCGTCCCGATCCCTTTGGGCAGATTCTGTCGGCTGGGCGACACTGTGGGAGCGTTTCGGGCTCGGCGAGGTTGAAGGATGGGAACGAGGAGTTGATGACCCAATGGCGCGAATCAGGACCATGTCGCTTCTAGGCACCCTTTCCCTGGTGCTTGCCGCCTGCGGGGGGAGCGGGTTGGTCGCAGAGACCTCCTCCTCGAGCTCCGCTGAGATCGAATCCACCGTCACGCGCGCTCCGGGAACCGAACCCCCCGCCGAACCTTCCCAGCCGGTGGCGTCGGCGCTGGACGATCCCAACGACGACTCGTTTCCCGATCCACTCATCGATCCCCGGGACGTGATCTCCGGAGGCCCGCCACCCGACGGAATCCCACCCATCGATGACCCTGAGTTCACCTCCGTTCCGGCCGCCGACCAGTACTTGGCGCCGGACGATCCCATCGTCTATGTCGACATCGGTGGTGACGTCAAGGGGTATCCCGTCCAGATCCTGATCTGGCACGAGATCGTCAACGACACTGTGGGCGGCGTTCCCGTGTCGGTGACCTACTGTCCCCTCTGCAACTCGGCAGTCGCCTACGACCGACGTGTTGCGGGAGAGGAGACCACCTTCGGCACCTCCGGACGGCTCTACAACTCGGCGCTGGTCATGTACGACCGGGCCACCGAGTCGCTGTGGACTCACTACGACGGGCGAGCGGTGATCGGAGCGCGGACGGGCGCCCAACTCGAGCCCATCCCGGCCCCGCTACTCGGCTGGGAGGACTTCAAGGATCAGTTTCCCGAAGCCCAGATCCTCGACCGAGAGCGAACCGGCCATTCCCGTCAGTACGGCGCCAACCCGTACTCCGGGTACGACGACGTCGACGCCACCCCGTTCCTGTTCAGAGGCGACCCCGACGAACGAGCCGCATTGATGCAGCGAGTCGTGGGCGTGGCGGTCGGGGAGACCTCGGCGGCCTGGTCACTGGACCAACTCCAGGTCGGTCAGGCGTCGGCGACCATGGGTGTGGTCGGCGATCAAGAGATCGTGATCCTCTGGAAATCCGGTCAGTCCACCGCCCTCGAATCGGTTGAGATCGACGGTGGTCGCGATGTGGGATCGGTGGGGGTCTTCGTTCCGATCGTCGAGGGCCGTCAACTGACCTTTCGGTCGACTGATGACGGATTCGAGGATGTCGAGACCGGGTCCCGGTGGTCGATCACCGGCAAGGCGGTCGCCGGCCAACTCGAAGGCGCACAACTGGAGGCGATTCCGCACCTCGACACTTTTTGGTTCGCCTGGAGCAGCTATCGGCCAGGCACTGAACTCGTCGGCGGCGGCACCCCATGAGGTGGGACCCCGCTCAGAGAGCGGGGTTCCACGTTGGCGAGTCTGCCTGTAAGCCGGATTCTGTCGCCCACGAAGTGGATAGGCATGAGTTCCGAAGGAACTCACACCCGCCTTCTCCGCAGGCGGGCGACCATCTATCTGGGACCGTCGTTACCTTCGGCCTCGTGCGGCCTACCCGAAACGGTCGGATCACTGATCCAAAGACGGGCCGTCTCCGTTTCTGCTTGGCCTTGCTCCGAGCGGGGTTTACCTAGCCACCCCGGTCACCCGGGATGCTGGTGGTCTCTTACACCACCGTTTCACCCTTACCACCTCGCGGTGGCGGTTTGCTTTCTGTTGCACTCTCCATCGGCTCGCGCCGCCTGGGCGTTACCCAGCGCTCTTGCCCTGCGGAGTCCGGACTTTCCTCGACGTCTCCGCCGCGGTCGCCCGGCAGGCTCGCGCTGTCAGGATACCCCCGTTGCGGGGTTGTCGGTTGGTGATTCTTTCGCTTGCCGCCGCGCCGCGGCGAATCCACCAACCCCACCGATCACACCCGCTCCGGCAATGAACCCCGCCACCGTCGGGGCTGAGGCAGGGCTGCCCTCACCGAAGGCGAGGATGGTGATGCCTGCCGCAGCCAGTACCGCAGTGAAGGAACCGTGAAAGACCGCCCGGGTGCTGATTCGGCCGGCCACGTAGCCGGCCACGAACAATCCGCTCACGACCCCACCGACGATGCCGGTGGTCACGGGCTCTGCGACTCCCAGCAACGCCAGAACCGCCCAGAAGAGCACAGCCACGAGTGCTGCCGAGAGAAACCCGGCGGCGCCGCCCACTGAAATGGCGATCCAATTGGTTCGCACGGGCCGCCGGGTCAGATCAGCGGGTCGTCGAGGTATTCCTCGAGGCCTGCCACCCATCCGGCCGGGAGCGACCAGTGGCGTCCGCCGATGACAACGTGGCCCATGTACTCGCGGCTCGGGTTGGTGGAGCTGGGTTCGTCGACGCTGAAGACGTGCGTGACCACACTGTGGCGTTTGCCTTCTCGGTCAACGGCTTTGAAGTCGTACGTCACCCGCCGACCTTCGGTCTCTTCGAAGGCCGTGATGGCATCGAGGGTGGCGTTGTCCACCTCGAACACCGCCCCCCAGACGGTATTGCCCGGTTCGGGTCGGACGGAGGGGAGCGAACCGGTCCAGGCGGAGGTCTCGTGAGTGAAGATCAACCTGGTTTCCGGGAGGTGCGCTATGAACCGGAAGGCTGCGTCCGGAGCGACGTTCGAGATCTTGCCAGGGGCGATCATCGAGGTATAGGCGAAGTACAACGTTGTGTCTGACATCGGTTTCAACGCTCCAGTTCAGAATCTCGGCCCGGCCATGGTAGTGCCACGCAGGGTGAAACCCCGCATTCCGGCGGGGAACCCCGAGCAAGCGTTCGATGTCCTAGGAGGGTGAGACGGAGGCATGCTGACGCGACTCCATATCCTGTACCGGTCGAGGGTCTTCCTGGATCGCTCGGACCGCCTGCCGCAATCGCGAGCACGCGCATCTGGGGTGGGACCACCCAACGACAGCGCTCGTGTCTCCTGGGAAGGCGGACCGGATTCGGCCCGGCCGAGTCCTCGATATTTGACAGGCGCGCAGGAGACGAGAATCCTCTGGCAGCGAAGTAGCAGAGGAAGAGGTGACCCGTGTCGGCAATGGAATGGTCCGCGGTGCTCGGCACACTTGCCCGAGGGGACGACCTGTCTCGCCAGACAGCTCAGGCTGCCATGTCGAGGATCATGGACGGCGAGGCCACGCCTGCTCAGATGGCGGCGTTCATCGTGGCGCTTCGCATCAAAGGTGAGTCGATAGAGGAGATGACCGGTCTCGTGGCCTCGATGCGTCAGGCCTCGGTCCAGGTAGAGGTTGGCGTCGACGTCGTCGACATCGTCGGCACCGGTGGCGACGGCGCCGGGACGTTCAACATCTCCACCACCGCCGCCCTGGTTGCGGCCGGCGCCGGAGCGAAGGTCGCGAAGCACGGCAATCGTTCCGCATCGTCGAAATGTGGATCGGCTGATGTGTTGGAGGCGCTCGGCGTGGCGATCGACCTGGCTCCCGCCGACACGGTGACCCTCATCGAGCAGGAGGGGTTCGGGTTCTTCTTCGCCCGCTCGTACCATCCGGCCATGCGCCACGCCGGCCCGGTCCGGTCGGAACTCGGCATCCCGACGGTCTTCAATTTCCTCGGACCCCTCACGAATCCAGCCGGAGCGCGCCATCAGGCGATCGGGGTGTCGGACCCCGACATGGCGGCCAAGATGATCGGGGTCCTTCGCAACCTGGGAAGCACTTCGGCCTTCGTGTTCTACGGTGAAGACGGACTCGACGAACTGACCACCACCGGCCCTTCGTACATCTACCGGCTCAGAGACGGCGAGATCACTCACGCCGAGTGGACTCCCGAGGACTTTGGGGTGGCCCGGGCGGTGCTGGGTGACCTGCTGGGCGGTGATGTGGATGTCAACGTGGCCATCATCCGCTCGATCCTGGCGGGCGAAAAGGGCCCCAAACGAGACATCGTCGTGGTGAACGCCTCGGCCGGGCTGGTGGCGGCCGGGTTGGCCTCCGGCTTTGCCGAGGGCGTGGCCCTCGCCCAGGATTCCATCGATTCGGGCGCGGCCGCCCGGGTTTTGGAGCGGGTCGTCGAGCGGAGTCGCCGCATGGCGAACGGTTGACGATGCACGCAGACGCCGACACCCTCGTGGCCAGTCTCCGCACCAGAGGGATGCGGATGACCTCGGCCCGGCGGGCGATCTGTGAGGTGCTGGCCGCCTCGCACGACGATCATCTCAGTGCGGTCGAGATTCGCGCCCTGGCCGAGGAGCGAGCTGCTGCCACGATCGATCAATCGACGGTCTATCGCACGCTGGATATTCTGGAGGAGGTGGGCTTGATACGGCACGTTCACCTGGGTCACGGGCCCGGTGTCGTCCATCTGCGCGAACACGAGGCGCACCATCACTTGGTGTGCGACACATGTGGTGCGGCGATCGATGTTCCCCTGTCTGAATTCGCGCCGCTCGTCAGCCGTCTCGAGGAGGCGTACGGATTTGCCG
>CBDUEV010000038.1:0-26561 GCA_965366365.1 uncultured Acidimicrobiia bacterium
GTGGAGGGCGAACCACCATTGCCGTGCACGGAGGCTTCCTCCAGGTGCTCGACAATCAGGTGACGCTCCTCACCGACCGGGCCGAGGTGGTCGAAGGCGATTCGGATGCCGCACGTGAAGCGGCGGCCGCTTTGGCCGAGGCCGAAGCTGCCCAGGAAGCCGAAGAAGCCTCCGCCCAGGCGTGATCAACTCGACCTAGGGAAGCAAGTGTTCGCCCGGCGACCCCCGGGATATCCGTTGGATTCTCGACCCATGGGCACTTCGCGCCGGTTCGATCTGAACGGCGCCCGGTGGAGGGGATCGTTACCCGCGCTGGAATCGTTCGCGTAACAGGGAGTCGGCAACGGCCTTCGGCTGGCTGAGCGCGGCCAGGTGCCCACCCGGAATCGTCTCGATGTCGAGTCCGAGTCGTTCTCTGGCGACCCGGCGCTGGAATTCGACCGGGAAGAGCCGGTCGTCACGGGGTGCCACAACCCGGGTGGGAACCGTTGGCCATTGCGCGATCGGGCACGGGTCGCCGAAGGGGCGACCCGCCTGTTCCCGCAGCCGGCGCCCGGATTCGACCCACACGTCGAGCGGGACGTCGTGGCCGAAGATGACCTCCGGATCATTCAGATCAGCGGGATCCAAGCCCAGCTCTCCGAACCGGTGTTGCTGGGCGACGGGTTGGCCGGTGTTGCCCCACCACTCGCCGCCTCGCTCGCCGGGGGCAGGGATCATGGCTGCGAGCAGGACGATCCGAGCGATGGGTCGCACCTCGGCGACCACCGGTGCGATGAAGCCGGCCATCGACTGCGCAACCACGACCACGTCATCGCCGTCGTGCCCTTCGAGTTCGTCGACAGCGGTCGCCACGTAATCGGACAAGCCGGCACTCGGGTCGTCAGCCGGGAGATCAGGCGCCATCACGTCGTGGCCGGCCGCCTTCAGCAGTGGCTCGACGAGGTGCCAGTACCAACCGGACGATCCCGCCCCATGCAAGAGCAGGAAGGACGCCATGGCGGTCAGCTCCTCGCCCAGGACGACGAACGACCCAAGACGCACTCCAGGTAGCGGCGAAGATGGTCGATCGCTTCGAGCACAACGGACGCCTCGTTGGCCGCCTTGGACAGTACGAAGGCGCCTTGGAGCACGGTCTGCGTATGCCGGGCCAGGCTCGCTGCGCTGATGCCGTTGCCGCCGAGGTCGCGGTCGGCGAGAGCTGCGGCGAGGTCGGCCACCAGCGTCTCTGCGTGGCCGAAGATGCTGGCCGCGCAAGCATCACGCACAGCCGGGCTGGTGTCGAAAGCCTCCTGGGTCATGGTGCCCACCAGGCACGTGTAGTCCGCCGGGTCGCCAGAGATCAGCGAGGCCCGGAAATCCAGGTAGGCGAAGACGCGATCGGCTGGATCCTCGTGGTTGTGATAGGCGGCCGAGGCAAAGAGCGCGCCTGTGGTCGTCGACCAGTGATCAGCAGCGGCCACCGCCAGCTCCTCCTTGGAGGCGAAGTGGTGGAAGAACGCTCCTTTGGTCACCCCGGCCGCCGCGCAAAGGTCGTCCACGGTCGTGGCATGCAACCCCTGAGCCCTGATGAGATCCACTGCCGCCTCCAGAAGAGCTCTCTTGGCGTGGCCGGACCGCTTGGAAGCCACGTTCATCCGGATGCCGCGTCGGCCGCCGCTCGCAAGGCCTCCAGGTCGAGCTTCCGCATCTGCAACATGGCCTGAGTCGCTCGGGCGGCCCGCTCGGGATCAGCATCACCGAGGATGTCGCCGAGTTCGTTCGGCACGACCTGCCATGACAGGCCGAAGCGGTCCTTCAGCCAGCCGCACATGCTCTCCTCGCCACCTTCGGTGAGTGCGGCCCAGTAGCGATCGACGTCGGCCTGGCCGTCGCAGGGGATCACGAGAGACACGGCCTCGTTGAACGTGAAGTGTGGACCACCGTTAAGCGCCTGGAAGGGACGGCCCATGAGCGTGAATTCGATCATCAGCGGTGAGCCGTCCGGTCCGGGGCTCACGTGGTGGATGCGGGAGTCAGGGAAGAGCGAAACGTAGAATTCGGCGGCCTCGAGGCCGTTTCCGTCGAACCACAGGCACGGGGTGATGGTCGTCATGGTCGACACCGTACCAACTAGTCGGTATGATGTCCAGAATTGTTTCCGACGAGCCCGTTGACCCGAAAGGCAGAACCCATGTCTCGAACCGTGACCGCTCACCTCTTCTCTTCCGTCAACGGTGTGTCCGAGTCGCCGCACCTGTTCCAGTTCGACTCCTTTGGGGAGGCTGAGGGCGAACTCATGGGCCGATCACTCGCCGGCGTCACCGACGTGATCATGGGTCGGCGCCTCTGGCAGGAATGGTCGCAGTACTGGCCCTCGAGCAGCGACGACGGATTCGGTGACTTCATCAACCCGGCCCGCAAGCACGTGCTCTCGACCACCCTGACCGGTGAGCTCGGATGGAACAGCCTCCTCGTCGACGGTGATCCGATCGCGTACGTGAGGGAACTCGTCGCCTCCGATGATGCCGGCGGCATCATTGTGGCCGGAGGCATCGAGACCGTCAGGTCGCTGTTTCTCGGTGGAGTCATCGATACGCTCACCCTCACGATCCACCCGGCCGTCACCGGCGAAGGACGGCGCCTTTTCGACGACTCCGTCGGTCTGACCCGCCTCGGCCTCGTGGATCACACCGTCACTCCGGCAGGCAACGCCGTCCTCACCTACTCCCTTCTCGGCGAGTAGCCAGGCTGAGGCGCAGCGCCCTGGAGCGACCTGGCCGCCGTCGTGTCGACCCCGACCTGAGAAAAACAATCGGCCCGTCGTGCCGGCCTTGGGTACCCTTCTCGGCGTGAGTGACCCAACCCCGCCCTACCGCATCGAAGTCGACGAACTGACCATCCGCTGCTACCAGCCGTCGGACGCTGAGGCGTTGCGCGACGCCATGGCCGCCAGCAAGGAACACCTGTTGCCGTGGATGCAGTGGGCGGCGGATGAGCCACAGTCACTCGACGAGAAGCTCGACCTGATCCGAAAGTTCCGCGGGCAACTCGATCTCGGGGGCGACGCCGTCTACGGGATCTTCGTCGGTGACGAACTGGTGGGCGGAATCGGCATACACCAGCGAGTCGGCCCGGGTGCCGGGGAACTGGGCTACTGGGTCCACGTCGATCACGTGCGACGTGGGATCGCCACCCGATCGGCTGCGGCGGCGACCCGCATCGGATTCGAACTGCTCGAATTCGCCCGGATGGAGATCCACACCGAGCCGGACAACGTGGCAAGCGCCGCCATCCCGGCCAGGCTGGGCTACGAACTGGAGGCAACGCTGCGCAGACGGCCGATCAGCGAGTTTTCCCCGCAGCCGCGCGACCTGCAGATCTGGACGATGTTCGACGACCGGTTTCCGTCCTCACCCATGGCGGACATCGACGTCCAGGCATTCGATGCTCTCGACCGGCCGATCCTCTAGAACCCCAGGTTGCTGATTCCGTCGGCTACGAATTGCACAGCCAGGGCGGCCAGGATCAACCCGAGCACCCGCGTGACCACGTTGACGCCCGTCGTGCCCAGCAAGCTCACGATCCGGTCGGAGAATCGGAAGAAGACGTAGGCGAGGCCGAGCACCACGACGATGACGGCGATCAATGCGGCGAGATACCGGGGGTTGCCGTCAGCTTCGGTGCTCAAAACCAGGACCGAGGCCAGGGCGCCGGGGCCGGCCATCATGGGTATGGCCAACGGAAAGACCGACGGGTCCTGGCGGTGGGCGGACTCGAGGGCCTCCTCCGGACTCTGGCGCTCGCGTTGCACGAGGACCATGTCGTAGGCCACCTTGAAGAGCAGGATCCCCCCGGCCACCTTGAGCGCCCCAACCGTCACGCCGAGGTACTGGAGCAGGGGACTGCCGGCGGCAATGAACACAAGAAGCACGATCCCGGCGATCACCACGGAGCGGCGGGCGATTCGGTTGCGGGCAGACTGACCACGGTCGCCGCAGAGCCCGATGAAGATCGGCGTCACTCCGATCGGGTCGATGATCACGAACAGTGTGAGGGCAGATTCAGCGATGAAGGTGCGCACCGGCGGGAGCCTAACTGACGCGAAGAAGGCCGCCACGGCTCCGTCAGGGCATGCCTCGAGAATGGCCCGATCCTGCGGCGTCGTCCTCACCGGCCCCCGTCTCGAACAACCTAGGCTGTGCTCCGCACATGGCCTTCAACAGCGTCCAATACGCCCTTCTTCTCCTCGTCGTGGTCGTCGTCTACCGGCGCCTGTCGCGCCGTGGCCAGAACGTCCTCCTGCTGCTGGCGTCGTATCTGTTCTACGGATTCTGGGATTGGCGCTTCCTGGGATTGCTGTGGATCTCGACCGTCACCGATTACCTGGTCGGTCGGCGCATGGGCAACGAGGACTCGGCGGAGCGCCGCAAGCAACTGCTCTGGGTCTCCATGGCCGTCAATCTGGGCATCCTCGGCTTCTTCAAGTACTTCGGGTTCTTCACCCAGTCCTTCGCCGAGCTGGCCGAATCCGTGGGGTGGCAGGTGGACGCCCCCACCCTCAGCATCGTGCTCCCTGTGGGCATCTCCTTCTACACATTCCAGACGATGTCGTACACCATCGACGTCTACCGCAGAGAGATGGAGCCGACAGACGACTGGCTCAGCTTCGCCGTATTCGTCGCCTATTTCCCGCAACTCGTGGCGGGCCCCATCGAGCGAGCTCGGCGACTCCTTCCTCAGTTCGAGAAGGAAAGGGCGCCGGTCGGCCGAGAGCAACTCGCCTCCGGGCTGACGCTGATCCTGATCGGCCTCTTCAAGAAGGTGGTGATCGCCGACGCCTTGGCGCCTGCGGTCCAAACTGCCTTCGAGAACGCCGGCACCGCCGGTTGGCTCGAACTGATGGTGGGGATCTATGCCTTTTCGCTCCAGATCTACGGTGACTTCTCCGGCTACTCCTCCATTGCTCGGGGATCGTCGCGCCTGCTGGGTATCGAGCTCATGGTGAACTTCAACCAGCCCTACCTGTCGCGCAACATCACTGCCTTCTGGCGGACCTGGCATATCTCGTTGTCGACGTGGCTGAGGGACTATCTCTACATCCCCCTCGGCGGGAACCGCGGGACGGGTCTCGCCACCCAACGCAACCTCATGGTCACCATGCTCTTGGGCGGGTTGTGGCACGGCGCAGCGTGGACCTTCGTGGTCTGGGGCGGTCTCCATGGCCTCTACCTCGCCGGGCACAGGGTCATCCGCCACCGGTCCCCGAGTCAGGAAACCGATGCGCCGCGCTGGCGGGATGTTCCTGCGATGGTGGCTACGTTCCATCTGGTGGCCTTCTCGTGGATCTTCTTTCGGGCTGATTCGTTCTCCCAGGCAGCCGATTATGTGCAAGGGATCGCCACGCTGCGCGCCGGTGCCCTCCCGCTGGTCGACGGACTGCTCTTGGCCCTGGTGCTGGCGGCAGCCGTCACTCTGGATCTCTCCCAGCGGATCGGGCGACGTCACGAAGCGATCCTCTCCTGGCCGGCGGTGGTCCGTGGCGCCGGCATGGCGGCCATGGTCGCCGGTGTGGTTCTCTTCAGCGGCCAGGCCACCGTTCCCTTCCTGTACTTCCAGTTCTGATGACGATGTCACGCGCCTCCCGTCGCTCAATCGTGGCCGCAGTGGCGGTCCTCGTCCTCCTCGAGGTCGGCGCCCGGTTCCTTGCGCCACACCTCCCGGGCCGTCTCATCTGGGACACTGAGTTCAGTCAGACGAAGGCGGCCCAGATCCACGACCTGGGCGCGGCCGACGTCGCCTTCGTCGGGTCATCGATCGTCAACGCCGGCGTGGACGGCCCCACTGTGACCGGGGCTGTGCCATGGCTGGACACCAGCTACAACGCTGGACTGCCCGCCACGACCCCACGCACGTGGGAGGTTTGGGCAGATGATCTCGTGTTCTCGGAGTTGTGCCCTGATGTTCTCGTCCTGGGCGTCTCGATTCGTGATGTGAACGATCACAATCCGGGAGCCGACAACCGCCGGGCAGCCTATTCGGCGTCGGCGGGCCGCCAGGAGCTGTACGGCGCAGCACCGGGCGCTGCCTCCCTGGAGGAGCGGGTCGGCGACTGGTCGGCCTTCGTGCGAATCAGATCGCGTCTCCGGGAGCCGGGCAACGTCGTCCTCTACTTCCTCACTGGCCGGGTGGCCTCGTGGCCGGATCCGAACCTGACACCGGAGGGCAGGTACCAGGGGTTCGACGACGATTTCTACACCCAGGACGACCAGCGAGACGAGGACCTCCGTACGGGCGCCCTGGCCGACTTCGCGATGGGTGGGGAAGAGTTCGACGCGTTGGCCCGGATCATCGAGCGGGGCCAGACGGCCGGGGCCACGGTGGTGGTGGTCGAGATGCCTTCCATGCGGACGGACCTGGCCGAGCTCGTCCCGGAGGGAACCTTCGAACGTTTCGGCGGGCTCGTGGATGGCCTGGCCGAGGAGTACGGCGTGCCGGTGTGGCGCTTCTCGGAACTGGACGATCGAGCGGATCACTTCGGCGATCTCTATCACCTCAACGGCACCGGAACGACGGAGCTGTCGGAGATGCTGGGGAGACGGTTGGCGGAGGCCCACCCCACCGGGGTGGCCGAGGCCACGTGCCTCCCCGCACCCGGTGCGTGACGCGAGCCACGATCGTTCGCGGCGCACTGCTTGGATACGTGGGCTAGCGGACCGGCTCACCCAGGCGGGAAGCGATCGCCTCGACCTGCTCGGGGAAACCGGAGCCCACCACGCCGGAGATGATGGAGAAGAACATGCTGGAGAGGAGTCCTTTGGTCTCCAACTCGAGCATGACCTCGATCTCAACCCGACCCTTCGGTAGATCGGAGAGCGTGGCTGCGATCGCTCCGTCCATCTCGCGGGATTGGATGCGCACGGTCATCTCGTTGGGACGTCTGCTCGTGGTCGTGTGCGCGACCCCTGGGTAGGCGCGCCCCCCAGCCCTTGCCACGAACTCGTACGACGCCAAATCTCCAGACTCGTTGCGGGCCACGTTGGTGATCTTCTCGACGCCGGCCAGCGAACCCCACGTGGTGGGATCCTGCAGGATCGTCCAGGCCGTGTCGATGTCCGACGAGGCCGTGGCGTGATGATGGAACCTGGCGTTAGGCATCGGGCGGAGATTAGTGGGTCTGCCATGAACGTGTCGCAGGGGCTGTCGAAACGGCTGAGACCGGTGGGGCGTGGACGGCACTAGGCTGTCGACCCATGCCTGGCCTACTTGCGTTCCACGCTCACCCAGATGACGAGGTCACCTCCACCGGAGGGATCCTCGCCAAATACGCCGCGGCAGGCGAACAAGTCGTGGTGGTCACCGCCACCGACGGCGCCGAAGGCGAGATCCACAACTACGACAACCCCGATGAACTCAAGTCGAAGCTCGTCGAGATGAGGGCTGTGGAGGTCGAGGATGCTCTGCGCATCCTCGGAGTACAGCACCACGCTTTCCTGGGATACCGCGATTCGGGAATGATGGGAACCGACTCCAACACCCACGAGGATTGCTTCTGGCAGGCCGACTTCATGGAAGCCACCGGACGGCTGATCCGGCTCATTCGGAAGCACAAGCCTGAAGTGCTCGTGATCTATGACCCATTCGGCGGGTACGGACATCCGGATCACATACAGGTGCACAGGATCGGCGTGGCCGCGTACTGGGGCTGCAACGATCTGAGTCGCTTCCCGCTCGAAGACGGTGAGGAGGTCTGGAAGCCGCACAAGCTGTATTGGTCGGCCTGGCCCCAGAGCCGGATCCGGGCGATGGCCGACGCCCGGCTTGCTCAAGGCGCCATCACCGAAGAAGACGCCGAACGGATGCGGCAGGGTGGCACCCCTGACGAAACCATCACCACATGGGTCGACGTGAGAGAGTATTTCGGGCTGAAGGAAGACGCCTGGCGCGCTCATCGCACTCAGATCCCCGATGACTGGTTCTTCTTTCTGGTTCCCGAGGAGATCCGACCGGAGCTGTTCGGACGCGAGACCTTCGTGCGGGTCTTCAGCGACGTGGAGGCGCCCGCTCGCGAAGAAGATCTCTTCGCCGGCCTTCGCTGAGTGGTTTTGATGGGCCCAGCGGCAGAGCATTGGCGTCGCCAGCTGGAGGCATGGAGAATCCCCCAGCCCCTGCTCGACCAGGTGACCGAGTCCCCGTACTCCTGGCCGGTCTCGCTGTGGAAGCGTCGTGATCGCTCAGTCCGGATGACGCCCACCATGGATCGCATCCTCGCCCTCGAACCCGCCTCCGTCCTCGATATCGGAGCGGGGGTGGGGGGAAGCTGTCTGCCGTTGGCCGAGCGGGGTGTCGCCGTCACCGCGCTCGAACGAGACGAGGGAATGGCCGATGGTCTTCGTGACCTGGCTCGGGAGAAGGGGCTGTCCGTCTCGGTTGTGAACGGAGCGTGGCCGGAGGATCAGGCCTCCGTCGGTCGGTTCGATATCGTGACCGCCAGCCACGTCGTTCACAACGTCCCCGACTTGGGGCCCTTCCTGCTGGCGATGGAGGCGCACGCATCCCGAGCGGTGGTGATCCAGGAGTTCTCGGTACACCCATGGGCTCACCTCGGTCCTTACTACCGGGCGCTGCACGACCTGGAGCGCCCGACCGGCCCGACCGACCGGGACCTGGCAGCAGTGATCGAGGAGGTGCTCGGGGTGGTGCCGGTTGTCGAATCCTGGCATCAGGACCGGCCGGTCACGTACCAATCATGGGACGAGCTGCTCGACTTCTACGGCCGCCGCCTGGTGCTCCCGGAGCGTCGACGCTCCGAACTCCGCCCCCTCTTGGAGGCGGACTTCGAAGAGACTGCCGACGGGCTCCAAGAGAAGGATCGCCGCCGGTCGAAGGTGACCGTGTGGTGGCGAAAAAACCCGGACCCGAAAAGCGGGGACCGGTCAGGTCCGGGATGAGGGATGGCGACTGAGCGACAACGGCATTGGGACGCCGTCTACCAGGTGGATCCCAGCACCAAGAAGTGGCACCAGGACTTCCCTGCCCAGTCACTCGCCATGCTGCGCATGGCAGGGGCGGGGCCCACGGCCGCCGTGGTGGATGTTGGCGGCGGCGCTTCCCGGTTCGCCGAGCATCTGGTCGACCTCGGTTATGACGACGTGACGGTGCTCGACATATCTCCGCTGGGCATGGCACACGCCCAGCGACACCTCGGCGAACGCGCCGATCGCGTCGAGTGGCTCGTCGCCGACGCCACCCGCTACCGGTTCACGAGAACCTTCGACGTGTGGCACGACAGGGCGGTCTTTCACTTCCTCGCCGATGAGGTGGATCGTCATCGTTACCTGGACCGGATGCGCGCCGCCGTGGCGCCAGGTGGCTACACCATCGTGGCGACGTTTGGTCCGGAGGCGCCGGAATACTGCAGCGGGCTGCCGGTTGCCCGATACAGTGCCGACGATCTGGTGAAGGCCATCGGCGGAGGCTTCGACGCCATGAAAGTCGCCGAAGAGCTGCATGTGACGCCCGGCGGGGATACGCAACCCTTCACCTGGGCGCTGCTTCGCCGAACGTGAGTTGTCCTCCACGGGCCGGAAACTGGCTACCCTCTCCTCCTCATGCTGCTCGTGCGCGACGTTCGCATCGAGGCCGGCGTCCGAGTTCTCCTCGACGAAGCCTCCTTTACCCTTCAGCCCGGCGACAAGGTCGGCTTGGTGGGCCGGAACGGCGCGGGCAAATCGACGTTGATGAAGGCGCTGGTGGGGGAGACCAGCCCGGCCGGTGGGACGATCATGCGCACTGGCACCCTCGCTTACTTCTCCCAGGAAGCGGCGCTGCCCACCATGGATCATCCCGAGACCACTGCCCTGGAACGTGTCCTGGCAGCCCGGGATGTCGGGGGAATGCAACGGCGAATCGAGGAAGCTCGGCTTCGTATCGAGGCCGCCGAAGGTGAAACTCAGGACCGCGCCGTTGCTCGGTTCGCCCGACTCCAGGACGAGTTCGATTCCGCCGGCGGCTACGTCCTCGAGGCCGAGGCCAAACAAATCGCCGCCTCGGTCGGAATCGGCAACGACGAGCTGCATCAGCCCGTGGTGTCGATGTCCGGTGGACAGCGGCGCCGCGTCGAGCTGGCGCGCATCCTCTTCTCCGACACCGACATCATGGTGCTCGACGAGCCGACCAACCATCTGGATCTGGACGCCAAAGCCTGGCTGATGGATTACCTGGCTTCCTACAAGGGTGGCCTGCTGGTGGTGAGCCACGATCTTCCGCTCCTCGATCAGTCCATCACCTCGGTGCTTGCTCTGGACCACGGTTTGCTCGAGGCGTACCGAGGCAACTACTCGCATTTCTTGACCGAGCGAGAGGCGCGCCGCGAGCAGCGGGAGCGGGAACGTCGGACACAGGATCAGAAGCTGGCCCAACTGGAGCACACCATCAGACGGTTCAAGGGCAGCACCGAAAAGATGGCTCGCAAGGCCAAGACGATGGAAACGCGCGCGGACCGACTTCGTAGCGACCTTGTCGAGGTTCACAAGAAGGGCAAGAAGGTGGCGATGCGATTCCCGCAGCCCGAACCCTCGGGGCGGACACCCATTCGTGCTGAGGGACTGGCCAAGTCGTATGGCGACAATCTGGTGTTCGTCGACGTGGATGTGGATACGACCCGCGAGGACCGCTTGATCATCATGGGGCTGAACGGAGCGGGCAAGACGACCCTGCTGCGCATCATGGCCGGGGTCGAAGAACCGGATCTCGGGTTCGTCGAGATCGGGAAGAAGACCACGATCGGCTATTACGCGCAGGAGCACGAGCAGATTCGCCCGGGGATTTCGGTCTTCGAGCACATGCGTCTCGTGAGTCCGGAGCCCGACCTTCAGCTGCGAACCCTGCTCGGTCATTTCCTCCTGGCTGACAAGGTTGAGCAGGATGCCGGCACATTGTCCGGTGGAGAAAAGACAAAGTTGGCCCTGGCTCAGCTCGTCATCAGCCGCCCGAATGTGCTGTTGCTCGACGAGCCCACCAACAACCTCGATCCCCAGGCCAAGGCAGCGCTCGTGCAGGCGCTCCATTCCTACAAAGGAACCATCATCTTCGTGAGCCACGACACCGACTTCGTGGAGCAGATGAAGCCTGGCCGCGCCATCATGATGCCGGAAGGCACAGCCGATTTCTTCGACGAGTCGATGCTCGATCTGGTGGCGATGGCGTAAGCGCCGGGGTCGGCCATGGGGCGACGGGTCCTCGGTCGTCTTTTGGTTGGCTGGTCGGCGCCAATCGTCGTCTGCGGCGGCCCCGTTCCCGCTGACACTGATGGTGGTGTGCGGCTACGACCAGCCTCTCTCTCCGAGCCCGGCAACCCGAGAGCCGCCGGCGGGGGCGGCCACGGGCCTTCCCCGTTTCGTCAACGAGGGTGTGCGGACCGTGGACCGCCCGCCGTGATTTGCCCGCCTTGACCTGCCCGAGTTGACCTGCCTGGCGTCGCTCTCCCCTCGAGCCCGGCGACGTGGTGACCCCCGGCGGGGGCACTCGACTCAGGAGCTGGCGGGTGCGTTCGACGGTGGAGAAATCGCCGGCATCGATGCGTGCGGCCCGGTCACCCCGACTGGAGTCGGCTCAACCAGAGCTCGGAGGGTCCGAACAACGGCGCACGGCGCGCTTCGATAGCCAGGTAGACCTCGGCGGTGGTCGCCCGGGCGCCGGCGACCAGCCAGGGGGGATAGGCGAGGATGGTCTGATGCTCGAGGAACTCGTCCTCGTCGTCGATCCGCAGCCCGTCGTGCTCCAGCACGACGTCGAGGTCGATGTCGATCATGGAGACGACATCGTCTTCGACCCAGACGGCGGGGGTGATGATGTCGACGTAGTGCGACATCTTCGGGTGGTCATCGCCGTTGTAGATGAGCGTCCACCAGGCGTTCGGCGCAATGAGCTGCACGAACGGGTGGGCCATGTGTTTGGGTGGGTCATCGCCCTTCTGGATTCGGGTTCCCACCGATGCGCCGAGCCAGACTCCGTACTCGTCCACGCCAAGCCGGATGAGGTCGTGCCGCCAGTGTGGCGTGTCGGGGTACTTGTAGTACTGGACGGTGGTGGGCGTGGTCATGAAATGGGACGTTACCGGAAGGTGCCAGGGCGGGGCGCCTCCCGTCCCGGGCACGGGGCGCCCGGGTCGCCTGGTCTTGGACCGGCTGGCTGCGGAACGCCCGGCCTCCCGTCCTGGTCTCGGACCGGCTTCCCCGTGTAGCGTCCAGGTCATGGTGGACACGGAAGCATGCACCGGCTGGGTGGCTGATGAGCTGGC
Source organism: uncultured Acidimicrobiia bacterium (assembly GCA_965366365.1). Lineage (GTDB taxonomy): Bacteria > Actinomycetota > Acidimicrobiia > Spongiisociales > JAENVV01 > CBDUEV01. The sequence continues at coordinate 12,281 of CBDUEV010000038.1, forward strand.
GAAACGGGCGGATCCGGTGCGCGCCTCCTCGATGGCCGCCTACATGAAGACCGATATGCCGTTCTATGGCGTGGGACGGGACGGCATGAAGCCGATTCTCCGGGATCTGTTCCGGCGATATCCGGTGGAGTCGGCCGGCGACTACGAGCGCCTCGTCCGAGCCCTCTGGGATGGTCCCCACCGTGAGGAGAAGTACATCGCCATCGAGGTCGCCAAGCGACATCGTGGGTTCATCACGTTCGATCGGTTGCCGCTCTACCGACAACTCATCACCGATGGAGCCTGGTGGGACTTCGTGGATACCGTGGCTGCCCACCTCGTGGGACAGGTGCTCCTCGATGATCGGCCCCGGGTGGCGCCGATCATGCGCGAGTGGATCGACGATCCCGATATGTGGGTGCGGCGGACCGCCATTCTCAGCCAGCTCACTCACAAGGAGAGCACCGACGCCGACATGCTCTTTGAGTTTTGCCTCGCTCGAGCTCACGAGAAGGAGTTCTTCATCCGCAAGGCGATCGGGTGGTCGCTGCGCCAGTACGCCCGAGTCGCCCCGGACGAGGTGCGTGCCTTCCTGGCGGAGCATCGTGATCGCCTGTCGGGTTTGTCGTTCCGTGAGGCGGCCAAACATCTGGGGGAGATCGGCTGATGCCCCCGGTGCGATCTGCCGGGCTGCTGGTTTTTCGCCGCCGGGCGGGCGAGTTGGAGGTGTTGCTGGCCCACCCGGGGGGACCCTATTGGGCGAGAAAGGACGACGGCGCCTGGTCGGTTCCGAAAGGCGAGCTCGAGGAGGACGAAGATCCTTTGATGGCTGCCCAACGTGAGTTTGCCGAGGAGCTCGGTCGCCCCGCCCCCGATGGTGAGCCGATCAGTTTGGGCGAGGTGGTGCAGAAGAACCGGAAGGTGGTGGTCGCCTGGGCGGTGGAGGGTGATCTCGATCCCGATTCCGTCGTGTCGAACATGTTCGAGATCGAGTGGCCGCCACGTTCCGGTGAGGTCGCCGCGTTCCCCGAGATCGATCGGGTGGCGTGGTTCGATCCTGTCACCGCCCGGCAGAAGCTGAACCCTGCGCAGGCTGCCTTCATCGATCGCCTGGTCGCCCGCCTCGCTCCGCCCTCCCCACCCTGAGCGCGTTTTTCCGCGAACCCTGGGTTCCTGACCGCCAAAAACAACGTCGCGAACCCTGGGTTCGCAGGTCTTGCTACTCAGCGTGGGAAGAGCCGGCATCGGTCAGCTCGGCGAGGAGCGTCTCTTTGACTCCCGGGGGGAGACTGGTCCACGACGTGTCGAGCAGAGCGCCTTCCAAGGCGTACAGGAGCACTCTCGTCACGCCATCGAACTGGTCACGGATCATCCTGTACGCCGCCACCGCACCGACCCGGTCGAGATCGTGAGGCGTGGCGATCCCGACGAACCGAAGCTGGTCGGCCGAGACCGGACCGAGATTCCTGAGCTCCTCCAGTTGCATCAACGGTCGACAGCTGGTTGGCAGGTTTTGGCTACTCCACCGTCCAGGTGCCGAGGCTGCGGATCAGGGTGTCGATGTCTCCCGGACCCTTGGCGGACTGGGCGGCGACCAGCTGCTGGCCGACGGCGTCCTCGTACGTGCTCCGAGTCGAATCGTTTCGAAAGATGCCCAACGGGGTCGGACCGGTGGGGCTGTGACTGAGGCGACTGAGCGCAAACGCCTGCGACAGATTCGTTTCGTCGTGCACGATGATCTGCGCATCGTCAACCGACGACCGCTCCACGATCGTGGCTTGGCCGTTGACCATGACGACGCATTTCTGATGGTCCGGTCCGAACACCACCTGCTCGCCGTGGTTGAGGTAGATGCGATTCTCGTCGCGTTCGTCCTTGCCGGTCAGGGCGATGAAAGCGTGGTTGTTGAACACGTTGCAGTTCTGATAGATCTCGATGAAGGCTGCTCCCTGATGGGCGTGTGCCGCTTCGAGGATTGTCGCCGTGTGCTTGGTGTCCATGTCGAGGGTCCTCGCCACGAACGTCGCTTCTGCGCCCAACGCCAGCGACACCGGATTGAAGGGATGGTCCACCGACCCCATCGGTGACGACTTGGTGGCCTTGCCGACCTCGGACGTCGGTGAGTATTGGCCCTTGGTGAGTCCGTAGATCTGATTGTTGAACATCAAGATTTTCAGGTTCACGTTGCGCCGCAAAGCGTGAATGAGGTGGTTTCCGCCGATCGACATCATGTCGCCGTCGCCACCGACCACCCAGACGGACAGGTCCGGACGCGCCGTGGCGAGACCGGTGGCCACGGCCGGGGACCTTCCGTGGATGCTGTGCATCCCGTAGGTGTTCATGTAATAGGGGAAGCGGGCCGCGCAGCCGATTCCGGAGATGAAGACGACGTCTTCGCGGGGGATGTCGGCCCCGGCGAGGAACTTCTGGACGCCGGCCAGGATGGTGTAGTCGCCGCAGCCCGGGCACCAGCGGACTTCCTGATCGGTTTGGAAATCGGACCGGGTGTAGTTGAGGGTCGTCACGAGAGGAGCTCCAGGATCTTGTTCTGCACTTCGGATACCTTGAAGGGCTTGGCCGCCACCTTGTTCAGGCCGATCGCATCGACGAGGTATTCGGCGCGGATCAGGCGAACCAGCTGACCCATGTTGAGTTCAGGGATCAGAACCTTCTCGTAGGCCTTGAGAACCTCCTCGAGGTTGGCCGGGAAGGGATTGAGGTGACGCAGATGAGCCAAATCGACCTTGTGGCCCTCAGCCCGGACGCGGCGGACCGCGGCGAGGTTGACGGGGCGGGTCGATCCCCATCCCAGGACGAGAAGCGGGCTGTCGCCATCGCCGTCGACTTCCAGCGGGGTGATGTCTTCGGCGATGTGCTTGATCTTCCACGCCCGTGTATCGGTCATGAGCTGGTGGTTGTCCGGATCGTAAGAGACGTTTCCCGACACCTCTTCCTTCTCGAGGCCGCCCAGCCTGTGTTCCAGCCCGGGCGTGCCGGGCACTGCCCACTGCCGGGCGAAGGTCTCGGAGTCCCGCAGGTAGGGCAAAAAGCTCCCGTCCGGCGCATTCGGCTTCGTGGCGAACTTCACGGAGAGATCGGGGAGTGAGCCTCGCTCCGGCAGGCGCCACGGCTCCGAACCTGTGGCCACCGTGTTGTCCGAAAGGAGAATCACGGGCGTCATGTACTTCAGGGCGATACGAGCCGCCTCGATCGCCGTCTCGTAGGCGTCGTAGGCCGACGAGGCTGCCACGATCGGCACGGGGGACTCTCCGTGACGGCCATACATGGCGAACAACAGGTCGGACTGCTCTGGCTTGGTGGGCAGCCCCGTCGACGGACCGCCGCGCTGCACGTTGACGATCACCAGCGGCAGCTCGGCCATCATCGCCAATGACAAGGCCTCGCTCTTCAGAGCCAAGCCGGGACCACTGGTGCCCGTGACGGCCAGATGACCCCCGAAGGCAGCTCCGATCGTGGCCGAGATGGCGGCGATCTCGTCCTCCGCCTGGAACGTCCGCACCCCGAAGTTCTTGTGGCGCGACAGTTCGTGCAACACATCGGACGCCGGAGTGATGGGATAGGACCCGTAGAACAAGGGAAGCTTCGAGGCCTGCGAGGCGGCGATCAAGCCCCACGCCAGCGCCAGGTTTCCCGAAATGGTGGTGTATTCGCCGGGAGGCAGCTTGGCCGGTTCGACGGCATAGGCGGTCGTCTTCGACGCTTCCGTCGTCAGGCCGAAGTTGTAGCCGGCTTTCAGGGCCAGGATGTTGGCTTGAGCCACTTCTGGCTTCTTCTTGAACTTGGCGTTGATCCACTCGGTGGTCGGTTCGAGCGGGCGCCCGAAGAGCCAGGCCATCAGCCCGAGTGCAAACATGTTCTTCGAGCGAAGAATGTCTCGACCGGACACTCCGCTGTCCTTGACCGCCTCCTTGGTGAGGCTCTCCATGGGAGCCTCGATCACCTTGTAGCCATTCAGCGAGCCGTCGGTGAGGGGGTTGGTGTCATACCCGGCCTTGGCCAGATTGCGCTCCTCGAAGGCTTCGGTGTTGATGACGAGCGTTCCCATGGGGCGCAGATCACCCAGGTTCGACTTGAGGGCGGCTGGGTTCATCGCAACCAGGACGTCCGGCTCGTCACCCGGGGTGAGGATGTCGAAGTCGGCGATCTGAACCTGGAAGGAGGACACCCCTGGAAGGGTTCCGGCCGGGGCGCGGATCTCGGCAGGGAAACTGGGAAACGTGGCCAGGTCGTTGCCGAAGGCGGCCGATGCATCCGTGAATCGGTTACCGGCCAGCTGCATGCCGTCGCCGGAGTCGCCGGCGAATCTGATGATGACTTTCTGGAGCTTCTCGCGATCGGTTGTGTCGATCGATTTCGCTGTGGTGGCCACTGGTCCTTTTCCTCGCTGGTGTCGCTCGGGCCGTCGGAGGAGTCTCATGGAGACGATGGCGGCAGCGCGCTGCTGCCCATTCTCCTCGTCCGTCCTCGCCGACTCCTTCACGTCCGCTGTATGGATTCAACCACGTTATGTGGCCTAAACCGCCAACAGGATAGTGCGCCGGCGGGAGAGATGACACGATCTACCGCGGCCGTTCCAGGTCTGTGTCGATTGGGTTGAGACGTCAGCCGGGTGCGGGCCTGAACCGGGCCATGCCGGTTCGTTCCAGCCGGTCGCCCAACTCGAGCAGGCGTTCCTCGGACCAGGCGGGACCGATGAGCTGAATCGATGGCGACGGGGATCCCTCGGCAGCCAGTGGGGCGGACAACGCAGGAAGGCCGAGCTGGTTTACGAGGGCCGAATACCAGGAGAACACTGGCCGGTAGAAGGTCGAGGCGCCATCGAGGTCGAGGTTGTCGACTCCGATGGACTTGTGCATGGCACCGACGCTGGGTGTTATCAGGAAGTCGACGTGCTCGAAGATCCGACGCGCGGCGTTGCGGATTCCTGCCCGCCACCGTCGAGCGGCGATGGCCTGGTCGAGGGTGACCTCGAACGCCTCGGCGAGCCGTTCGTGCACGTCGGCGCCGTACACCTTGCTCTCGTCTTCCCAGAACCGGCGATGGACCTCGGCGATTTCGCTCTGGGCGAGCTCGTTGCCCATTCCGAACGGCTCGAGTTCCGGCACCTCGACGGGGAAGACGCTGGCCCCGAGCTCGGTGAGGGCGTCCACCCCCTGTTGGAACGAGGCGCGGACCTCCCGGCTGGTTGGGCCCTTCTCGACCCACGGCTGGGGGATGCCGAGGCGCGGCGCGTTCACCCGGGTGATGGGGCGCGGTCGCGTCTCGGAATCCGGTACCGACCACGGGTCGCCCGGCGCGTACCCGGCCATGGCCCTATAGGCGAGGGTCAGGTCGGAAACCGACGAGCCGAGCGGCCCAACGGTGTCGAGAGAACCCGCCAGCGGAAAGACGCCACTGAGGGGGATTCGGCCGTGCGTCACTTTCAGGCCCCAGGTTCCGCACAGTGCGGCCGGAACGCGCACGGACCCTCCGGTGTCGGTGCCGATGGCGAGAGGGACGATCCCGGCCGACACCGCCGCCGCCGAACCGCCGGACGAACCGCCCGTCGACTCGTCCGCGTTCCACGGGTTGCGCACGGGCCCGAACCAGGGGTTTTCGCTCGAGAAGCCGAAGGCGAATTCGTGCAGCCCGGATCGACCGATGATCACGCCTCCGGCCGCCTCCAACCTCTCGACCGCTTCAGCAGAACTCGTGGCCTGATGCCGGTAGAAGCTGGAGCCACAGGTGGTGACGTGGCCGGCGTGGTCGATCAGATCCTTGAGGACGATCGGCACCCCGGCGAGAGGACCAAGCTCCCTACCCTCGGCGTGCTGGCGGTCCAGTTGATCGGCCCGCGCCAGCGCCCCGTCCGCATCGATCTCCGTGAAGGCGTTGATGTTCGGCTGCTTGGCGGCGGCGGCCTCGAGCGCCTCCTCGATCGAACTTCGGACCGTGAGGCGATCGGTTCGAACGGAGTGAGCGATCTCGGCCGAAGTCACCAGCTGATCTGCCGAGTGTTGGGGAAGATGTTTACCCAGGGAACCCCGGCGGGAACCTCGAGTTCGTTTCCCTTGCCGTCCTCGAGCCGGAACATCTCCTCTATTGCGTCACGGGCCCACGTCCCTTCGACGACCTCGCCTTCTGCAAAGAGGAACGCGGTGCCGGAACCGACGGTGTCCATGGCCGGCACCGAGGAACCGCTCGAGCCCGAGGCGGTGTAGCGGGGAGCGAGGATGGCGATGAGCACGTCGGCCTCGATCGCTCCCGTGGTCGTGCCGTCTTCGTCGATCCACATCTGGAAGTCGCCGGCCGTCCAGCGTTGGTATCGGTCACCATCCCATTTCCAGGTCACCTGGGTGCTGCCCGACCAGTCGAACAGAACCTCGGTGGCGGGCTCGCCGCCGGCGAACTCGCCAGTGGTGAAGAATGCCGCCGGAGGATCGTCGGCATAGCCGCGGGCGTCAGCACGGTCCCGCAGAGCGGAGGTGTTCACATAGAGGTTGTGGGGGGCGTAGCGGGAGCCGATGCGGAACGTCTCTGGGCGGACCTCGCCGATCACGGGTACCCCGGCCGCGTTGATCCGGCCGATGACCCAATTCTGGGCGCCCGAAATCACGAAGGTGGCGCCGAGTGGCTTCAAGAGGGTCGGATCGGTGGGGCGTCCGGACCGCATCGGGCCGAGGTATTCCGCGTCGTTGTCGTGGAACAGGGCGATGAACCGGGTCAGGCTGGCCTCCACAGGCAGTTCGTACACGGCGTCTGCGAGGTTGATCCCCGACTGGGGTCGAGCGTTCCAATGGTTGTCGATCTTGACGGCTATGACACGGCGATCGAGGTCGGCCGAGTCCTCGGCGGCCAAGCCGTTGAGAGGGGAGGAGGGCAACGGAACGGTGGTTGTGGTGGTGCTGCTCGTAGTCGTCGTTGCGGCGGACGTGCTGGTGGTCACTGCGGCGGGTGGGGCGACGGTCGTGGTGGTCGTTTCGGAGGCATCCCCGGAGCACGAGATCAGTCCGAGAAGGCCAACGAGCAGAAGCAGAACGGAGCGGTGCACGAGGCTGGAGTGTACCGAGCCTTCCCTTCAGTGCGAAGCTTCAGGAAGCTTCGAGGTGTTCGCGGGCTGTCTCCGTGTCCGCCACGGCGATGGCGAGTTCTAGTCCATCGCTGGTGGAGTTGAGGAGATAGAGGGCATCGATGTTGACCTCGGAGTTGGCGAGTTGGCGGGCGATGCGGGCCAGCGAGCCGGGTTCGTGGGAGATGATCGTTGTGAGGATCTTGCGCTCGGTTGAGGCCAAACCGGCCTTGCGCAATGTCCTCCTTGTGGTGGCCGCGTCCGTGACCACCAACCTCACATAGCCTTCTTCCCCCACACCGTACGCGGCCAGCGCTTCGACGTTGACACCGGCGTAGGCGAGCGTCTCGGTCAGGTCAGCCAACATTCCGGGACGGTTGGCGATATGCACGGTGAATTCCGTCATGCACCGAGCCTAGGCCGGGATCTTCGCGGGCGGGAAGGATGGAAGCAGATTTTTCGGCCAGGCGTCCGGACTCGTCCCGCCGGGTCGGTTGAATGAAGCACGGATCGGAGGAAGGTGTTGGTTGGTCCGAGCGAGTGAGGCGTGAGCCCTAGAGTATCGGGCACGGGGCTCAACCGAATGGAAGCGGACCGTCGCAGCGAGTTGCGATTCGCGGCGGCCGTCGGCGGGCGAAAGGCAAACGTTTATCAGCTGGCTGAGAGGCCTCTTCAGGCGTACTCGAACCGCCTCACCAGACCTGGCGGAACTCACCTCCCATTTGGCTCTCGATCCGGAGGCCGAAAGCGCGCGCCCCGACCAACTCCCTTTCATGGCCCCTCCCGGCGGGGCGCGGCCCTATCACGGTTTCAAGGTGTTGAACGACGTCACGTATCAGGGATTCACCCTCGGCGCGATCACCGACTTCCAGAAACGACCGGGTCTCACCGTCGGAGATGGGTTCGTGGTGGCTCCAGACGGAAGCAGGGCCGGCATCGAGTGGCGCATCGCCAACGAGTCATATCTCCTGGAGATGGCGCCCCCGACCAGCAACCGCTGGGGCGTGTGGATGGCCGGGTTTGTGCACCCGATGGTCGACAAGGATTCTGCTCGACGCAACCTCATCGAGATAGAGCCCCTGCTTCGCCAGAAATGGGAGGCGTGGGTCACCGAATTCGGGGTGGAGTGAGCCGACCGAAGCGGCGGCGCGGCCAGTAGCGCCATACGACCACGTCTCGAGGCGCCGCCGGGAGAGGCCCGATCTGCCTGCTGTCGCCATCGGAGGCATGTCGTTGGTCGCCCATGACGAACACCTCGTTCTGTCCCAGCCGCCATTCACCGTCTCCCGTGGTGGGCGACTGTGCCCACGGCTCGGTGAGGATCCGGCCGTCGAAGGTCACACGCCCTGAGTCGATGCAGATGGTTTCGCCGGGGAGCCCGACTACCCGCTTGACGATGTGGAAACCGGGTCGTTCGGCCGTCTCGTACACGACCACCTCACCGCGGCGAGGTGGGGAGTGGCGGCGGACGGCGATGACGAAATCGCCCGGCTCGAGAGCCGGGGTCATGGAGATGTTGGCGATGGCGAATCTCTGGAGCAAATGCGGGGACACCGGTAGCTGACCGAGAAGTGTATCGTCGGATCTATTCGACGAAAGAGGAGGATGGCTCTTGGGAGTCTTCAAACCCACGAAACTGGCTCACGCACACTGCGATCTTTTCTGCGGCGTCTATGACCCGGCTCAGGCCAAGATCGAAGCGATGTCGGTGCTCAAGATCGCCGAGAAGTACCAGGCATCCGACGACGAGGTGTTTCGCGCCCGAGCGATCGCCCTGAAGGAGTCTCAGGCGGAACTCACGAAGCATCACCTGTCGGTGCTGTGGACGGACTTTTTCGGTCCTGAGCACGTCGAGCAGTTCCCGCAGCTCCATGATCTCTTCTGGCGTGCCATCCGGGCGGCGAGTTCCGCCAAGAAGTCGATGGACCCTGAAGAAGGTCGGAAGCTCCTGGCGCTGATCGACGAGATCTCCGAGATCTTCTGGCAGACCGAGAAGGCCAAGGGGATGGGCGTCTACCCACCGTCGTAACCCCAACCGCCAACCTGAGAGAGCGGCCTCCCGGGGGGCCGCTTTTCTCATGGCCGGCGTCACGCCGGGGTTGTAGCCTCGCCGCATGGGCCGCACCGAGTTCGCGCCGTTTGACGAAGAACACCTCACCGAAGCTGGGCGCTTGCTGGCGTGGCGTCACGCCGCCCACCGGTCGATCGAACCGCAACTCGACAGCCGCTACGCCGAGCCGGAAGGGGCCTTGTCAGAGGTGGTCCGCTGGTGGGGTGAGCCGGGAGCGTCGGGGGCGGTGGCGATTCGGAATGGTCAACTGGTGGGGTATCTCGTCGCGGCTCCGAAGCCTGCAGAGGTATGGGGTCCCAACGTCTGGGTGGAGGCCGCCGGCCAAGCGGTCTTCGAGCCGGAAGACCTGCGGGACCTCTACGGTCTGGCCGCGACCCGTTGGGTCGAAGAGGGCCGGCTCGCTCACTATGTAGTCGTTCCGATGCTCGATCCCGCAGTCGTGGATTCCTGGTTCCGCCTCGGGTTTGGGCAGCAGCACGTTCATGCCCTGCGGGAATCGGACAGCCGCATCGCCTTTCGGAGCCCCGACGGCTTCAGGATACGGCGGGCCGCCACCGAAGACATTCCATCCCTGGCCGAGCTCGACCTCGCTCTGCCCAGGCACCAGGCAGCTTCGCCGGTCTTCTCAGCGGGCGAGGTCCCGACTCTCGAGGAAGCCCTGGCCGATTGGGAGGGCTCGATCGATGACTCGACGTACGGGGCTTTCGTGGCCGAAAGCGAGGGTCGGGTGGTCGGGTCGGCGGTCGGGGCGCCGGCCCACCTGTCGAGCATCCACCGAGGGCTCGCCCTCCCCGACCATGCCGCCGTTCTTGGATTTGCGGCCGTCTTCCCGTCGGACCGGAGGAGGGGCATTGGAACGGCTCTGGCGGCGGCCGTCCTGGAATGGGCGGTGGAGTCGGGCTATCCCGTAACGGTTACCGACTGGCGGGCCACCAACCTCCTTTCGTCCCGAAGGTGGCCAACGCTGGGTTTCCGCCCCACGTTTCTTCGGTTGCACCGGCTGATCGGGTACTAGCGCCGTAGGGCAGAATCAGACGAGCGCAGGATCAGACGAGCGCAGGGTCACACGACGTCCCGCCGCCTGAGGTACCAGCTCGAGAATGCCAGGGAAATCACCAGAAGTGCGCCGACCTTGGCGACCGCTCCACCCAATCCCGGGGTGAGCGTGCCGATCTGCTCCCCGATGGCGGCGACGGGCGCAGGGCCGATATCTGTGAAGGCGGTCAGGCTGGTGTGCCACAGCGACGCCGTGGCCAGCGTGTCGATGGAGCGAGCCATGATCCCTTCCCAGATGAACAGATAGGCGAGCCCCACGAGAGAGGCCCTCTGGAAGAGAAGTCCGAGAGGGACGAACACCGCCGAGTATCCGATGGCCTCGATGAGGAGCGCCGCTGCCCCGGCCCACACCCCGCCGGCGTCGCCACCGTGGAAGATCAAGGCGATCGAAGCACCCGTCAGTCCTACGCCTCCGATGATGAACGTGGCGGCGGTCGCGGCCAGGGTGGCGGCTGCCACGACCACCAGGCGGGGGACGGGCTTGAGGAGAAGATACGGGAGCGTCTCGCCGCGGCGCTCTTCGCCGAACGCAGCTGTCGAGGTGAGGAGGCCGGTGATGGGTACGGCGATGGCGATGAACAGAACCACCATCCAGAGTTGGTACACGCCGTCGGGATCGTCCGCGCCCGTGAGCGCGATGACGAGGGCGGGCGCCAGGGTGGCGAGAGCCAAAAGGATGCCCAGCCGGCGCTGGAGGAGCCGAGCGAGGATGAGTCGGAAGATGACTACGAAGGCCCTCATGAGCCGGCCAGAAGGTATCGGAAGACGCTCTCCAGAGAGTCGTCTTCGGGTTCGATCCGCGTGATCACCACATCCAGGCGGCGCGCCGTCTCGGCGACGGTCCGGCCGAGTGAGGCTGTGTCGGCGATGTGGGCGTGGATCGTTCCCGGTTCGACCGTGACCCCATCGACGAAGGGCTGTTGGACGAGAGCTGCAGCCAGTGTTCTCGGGTCGGAGCAGTCGATTCGGACGGTGCGAGGGATATCCGTCATCAGCGCCCGCAGACTCCGGACGCTACCGGCGGCGGCCACCCGTCCGTCGATCATGGCGATGACCCGATCCGCCATCCGCTCGACCTCGTGGAGCACGTGCGAGGAGACCAGCACCGTCTTGCCCGCCGCGCCGAGTTCCACGAAGAGGTCGATGAGATGGGCGCGCTGGACGGGATCTGCGCCGTTCAACGGTTCGTCGAGGATGAGGATCTCCGGCTTGGCGACGAGTGCGGCGGCTACCTTGGCTCGCTGACGCATGCCCTTGCTGAAACCCTCGAGCGTGCGGCCGGCGGCCGCGGTGAGACCGACGGTCTCGAGGGCTTCGTCGGCCGCTGCGCCGGGGTCACCGAGCCCGGCGAGCGAAGCATTCACCTCGATGAAACGCCGAGCTGTGAGTGAGTCGTAGAGCGCCGAATCCTCCGCCACGAACCCAACGTTCCGGTATTGGCGTGGTTGCATTCGAAGGTTGGACCCCAGTACCGACAACCTGCCTTCGGAGGGATCCAGGAGTCCCACGATCAGTCGTAGCAAGGTCGTCTTGCCTGCCCCGTTGGGACCCAGCAAACCGGTCACGCCCGGCCCCACCGATCCGCTCACTTCCGAGACGGCCACCTTCTGGCCGAACCATTTGGAGACGTCGGCGAGCTCGATTGTGGCGTTGGCCACGTGCAGCCCGTCCGCGGCAGGAAGCGGGGGCGGGAGCGTCGGGGGCGGGGGCGGGGGCGGCAAGGTCATGGCAGTTTCCGGTACTGGCTCCACACGACGACGGCGGCCACCACGGCCATCGCGCCGATGGCGGCCAGCGAGACCCACGGCTCGAATCCGGCAGCTTCCGGGACGTACAGCACGGTGTCTATGTCGAACAGCCAGTCGCGCACCACGCGGGGGTGCTGCTCCAGTGCCAGCAGCGCCAGCCACCTCGACCCTTCGAACGACGCCTGGTTGACGAGTTCCTCCACCAGGCCGTTGACGATGGTGAGAATCCCGAGGTAGGCGCCGGCCACGAATCCGATACGGGGAATCACCGCAGAGAGAGCGACCACCAGGGAAGCGTGGAGGACGAAATAGGCGAGGGCGGTGGCGCCGACGTCGGCCAGGATCCCCATGTGGTCGGCCAGGTAGGTCCCAAACCCGTCGGGGCTGAGGGTGGCGAGGCTCAGGTGCAGCAAGACCTGCGGGGTGAGGTAGAAGGCCATCATGATGAGGAAGAGGGCGAGAATCTTTGCGCCGAGGTAGTGCCTCATGCGGAGCGGTCGGGACAGGTAGACCGAAAGGACGCCCTGTGTTCGATCGGGCACGAGCAGCTGCGGGCCGGCCAGCGCCACGAACAGCATGGCCACGAAGCTCGTGAAGTCGAAGTATTCGCCGTTGCCGGGCAGGTCGATCTCGACGCCACGAGCAAAGAAGGCGATCGAGGCGATGATCACGGCCGTCATCATCATGAGGGCGATCAGTGCCCAGGGGTAGATCTTCGTTCGGGCTTTCCGCCGGATCCCGAGCACGCGACGGAAGCCGTCGAGGATGATCGCCCCCATGGCGCCGAGGGTGCCCCGGCGCTCACCCGTGTAGGGCCGGTAGCCACGGTCGATGATGACGGCGGTGGCGTCTCCCTGGTCGCTCATGCTTCGCCGCCGGCCGAGTCTTCCAGGAAGAAGGCCTCCTCGAGGCTGATGGCAGACTCACCCATGGAGCGGACTCCGGCCCCGGTGTCGGCCAGGATGTCCCGGATCATCCGAAACGGGTCGTCGCTGGTGGTGCGGATCTCCACGCCGGTTCCGACCACGGTGACGTCGGCGCCGGCGTCCTCGAGACGGGCGACGACCGTAGTGGAGTCGTCGAACAGCTCGAGGCGGATGACTCCGTGGGATCCGAGCCGGGAGAGCGAGGAGGATCGGATCAGGCGGCCGGCGTCGAGCATGACGACCCAGTCACAGGTGTCCTCGATGTCTTCGATGATGTGAGTCGAGAACACCACGCTGATCCCGAAATCTCCCAGGCGGCGAATGAGCTCGAGCATCTGGCGGCGACCGTCCGGGTCCAAGCCCGAAGCCGGCTCGTCCAGGAAGACGAGCTCTGGGTCATGCACGATGGCCTGGGCGAGCTTGACGCGTTGGGTCATCCCGGTGGAGAAATTGCCGATGAAACGGAAACGTTCTTCCTGAAGGCCGACAAGGAACAACGCCTCGGAGGCACGTCGCTTGGCCGCTTTGGCGGGGATTCCCGCCAGCTGGGCCGAGAAGGCGACGAAATCGGCCGCACTCTGGTCGAGCGGCAAGCACGCACCCTCCGGCATGTAGCCGAAGAGACTGCGGGCGGCCAGGGTGCCGTCGCCTCCCTCGTGCCCGAGCACGCGTACCCGGCCCTCGGTTGGAGAGAGGATGCCGAGAAGGATCTTGATCAGAGTGCTCTTGCCCGCTCCGTTGGCGCCCACCAGGCCGATTCTTCCCCGCGGGACCTCGACGGTCAGGTCTGCGAGCGCCGTCACCGCCGGGAAGCGGTGGGTGAGTCCGTCCGTCGAGAACAGGGGATCGTTCGTGGTCATCCCCTCCAGCCTAGGTGCCCCCCGAATCGAGGAGCTCGCAGTCAGGCTCCCTCGGCCGCGGCGGCGATGTCTTCCAAATCCTGCTCGATGGCTTTGCGGGTGGCTCCAGCGAACAGTCTGCCAACGGTGGCACCGAGGATCCTGGCTACCGGACCGGTGGGCTCGGCGCCGAAGGTCATGGTGAGGGTGCTGCCCCCCTCTGCCGGGCTCACGCTGAGAGTCGACCGGTAACGAGCCCCACGCCCATCCGCGGCGGCCGTGTACGAGCGTCCCTCGTCGACGGCGACGATTTCCATCACTTCCGTCGCCTCGCGACCGAACATGACCCGGGTCTCGCGCCAGGTCGTTCCCACCGCGAAGTCGGATCCCGAATCGAGCCGTTCCACGGCCGTGATCCCCGAGATCACCTCTGGTGATCGCTCGAGGTCGGTGATGACCCGCCAGACTCGGTCGGGCGGGGCGTTGATCGTGCGGCTGATACGTAGGTCATCCATCGTCCACCTCCTGCCCGAGCGTACCAACGGGACGGGACCCATGCCGCGCCGATCGCCCGGGGCAAGCAGTGCCCACTA
>CBDUEV010000039.1:0-24366 GCA_965366365.1 uncultured Acidimicrobiia bacterium
ACATTGTTGACGACCGTCCGCATCTCGGTACCGTCCGACCCGACCAGACCATGCAGGTAGGGCGGCAACACCCGCGGGAGAGGATCGCGTCCTTCGATCACCTCCAGAAGAGCGGTCTCTACTCCAAACAGGTAGTCGTCGGGTCCTTCGACGAGACGAAGTTCGATTCCGTCCAGCATGCCGGCCGCTTCCATCTCGCTCGCGGAGGTCGTGAGTCGGTCGATGTGGGGGATGAAGCGGGCCTTGATGCCGATGATGGCCGTCGTGGCGCCGATCGCCTTCGCGGCGATCGCCAATCCCTCGAGCACTCGATAAGGGTCGTATTCGAGGACGGCCCGGTCCTTCATCGTGCCGGGCTCGCCTTCGGCCGCGTTGACCACCACGGCGGCCGGCCCCTTGCCCTGGGCGGCTGTCTGCCATTTGAGGCCCGTCGGGAAGCCGGCTCCGCCCCTTCCGCGCAGGCCCGACTGCCTGACTCGATCGATGATCGCGCCCGGCTCCATGGCGCGCGCTCGCTCCAAAGCGGCCCCTCCGCCCAAATCCAGATAGGCGGCGAGGTCCGGTACTGGCTGACGAGGCAAGACACGATTCATGAACTCGAACCTAGCGAACGGCTCTGCGCCCATCGATCTGAGGTTGCTTGCAGCCGACACAGCAGGGTGGGTCGGAGGCGGATATGGTGGACACGTAGCCTGACAGCTGGGCGGACCGTCCCTGGAGGTTGGCCAAGCAAGGTGGTCACAGGAAGGGAGGAGCAGACCGTGGGGTATCGAGAGGTGTACGCCGCCGCGGCAGCTGATCCGAACGCCTTCTGGGCGGAGGCAGCGCGCGGCATCGATTGGGATGTGGAACCCACCATCGTGTTGGACGATTCCGCGCCGCCGTTCTATCGCTGGTTCTCGGACGGCCGGATGAACACGGCGTGGAACGCCCTCGACCGCCACGTCGAAGGCGGACGAGGCGACCAACCCGCCCTCGTGTACGACAGTCCGATGACAGGGTCCACGCGATCCTTCACGTACAGTCAGCTGCGCAATGAGGTGGCGCGGTTCGCCGGTGTCCTCGCCGGCTTGGGAGTGGTGAAGGGTGACCGCGTCATCATCTACATGCCAATGATTCCCGAGGCGGCCATCGCCATGCTCGCCTGTGCACGACTCGGTGCCGTCCATTCGGTGGTCTTCGGGGGTTTCGCCGCCAAAGAGCTCAGTACGCGCATCGACGACGCCAAACCCAAGGTCATCGTCTCTGCCTCATGCGGCCTCGAGCCGGGCAGGGTGGTCGACTACAAACCTCTCCTCGACGGCGCCATCGACCTTTCTGCTCATGCGCCCGACCACTGCGTCATCGTGCAGCGGCCGCAGCTCGTCGCCGCTCTCCAGCCCGGTCGCGACATCTCTTGGGAAGAGGCGATGGACGGGGCCTCACCGGTGGGTTGCACCTCCCTCGGCGCCACCGATCCGCTCTATATCCTCTACACCTCTGGTACCACGGGGGTCCCCAAAGGGGTGGTGCGCGACAACGGCGGACACGCCGTGGCGCTGCATTGGAGCATGCGCAATCTCTACGGCGTGGAACCGGGCCAGGTGTACTGGGCGGCCTCCGACGTCGGTTGGGTGGTCGGGCACTCCTACATCGTGTACGGGCCGCTCCTGGCCGGATGCACCACCATCCTCTACGAAGGCAAACCGGTGGGCACACCCGACCCGGGCGCCTTCTGGCGGGTCATCGCCGACCATGGAGTCGAGGTGCTTTTCACGGCTCCCACCGCCTTCCGCGCCATCAAGCGCGACGATCCCGACGCCACTCATTTGGCGCGTTACGACACGAGCCACTTCAGGGCGCTCTTCCTGGCAGGGGAGCGGTGCGACCCGGACACACTGTCCTGGGCCCAGGACAAGCTGAAGGTTCCGGTGATCGATCACTGGTGGCAGACCGAGACGGGATGGCCGGTGGCCGCCAATCCCTACGGGATCGAGTTGCTGCCCGTCAAGCCCGGCTCGGCGGGGGTGCCCGTGCCCGGCTTCGACATTCGGATCCTCGATGATGAAGGCGCCGAGATGCGTCCCGGTGAGATCGGCTCTGTCGTCATCAAACTCCCAATGCCTCCCGGAACCTTGCCGACCTTGTGGAACAACGACGCCGGATACGAGGTGTCCTACCTGAGCCGGTACGACGGCTACTACCTGACCGGTGACGCCGGGTTCAAGGACGCCGATGGTTATCTCTCCATCATGAGCCGGATCGACGACATCATCAACGTGGCCGGACACCGGCTCTCCACCGGCGCCATGGAGGAGGTGTTGGCGGATCATCCCGACGTTGCCGAGTGTGCGGTGATCGGAGTCGCCGACGCCCTCAAGGGGCAGCTCCCTGTGGGTTTCGTCGTCCTCAAGTCGGGGGCGGGGCGAGACCCGGTCGAGGTTGTCGCCGAGCTCGTGGCGAGCGTCCGAGAACGCATCGGCCCGGTGGCGGCCTTCAAACACGCTGCGGTGGTCGATCGGCTTCCCAAGACCAGGTCAGGCAAGATCTTGCGCGGGACGATGCGCAAGCTCGCGGACGGCGAGGAATTGCAGATGCCGGCCACGATCGACGACCCCGGCATCCTCGACGAGGTGGAGGCAGCGCTGGGAAACCTCGGCTTCCCTCGTTGATCTCCCGTTCGACGCGGTCCGATGACGTCGATCGGGTTTGCTACACCTAGCCGGTGGTACCAAGACCGCTGGCGATGGCGTTCACCGTGACGAGAAGCTGCGGCAGCATCCGTTCGGACGCTTCCGGGTCGTCGACCTGTCGCGTCCGCCATTCCGAGACGAGCTCGATCTGGCGTCGGTGCAGCGGGCGAAGAGCAGGTTCTCTCTGCCGCAGCGTCCGAGCGATGTTGGGGCGTCTCTGGTGCAGCGGGCCGCCATAGATGTGCTCGAGAACGTCATTGGTGCGGGCGTGCTCCTGGCGGATTCGGTCGAGGAACCCGACCCGGACGGCGTCGTCGGTGACCATCTCCGCGTACCACCCCATGATCTCGGTGTCGGCGGTGGCGATGGCCGTGGCGGCGTTCGACAGGATGTAGTGGAGCGGCGGCCAGTCGAAGGCCTGGCCGACCAGTTCGATGAACCGGTCCTCGTCGTTGGCCCGTAGATCGGTGAGTGCACTTCCGAGTCCGTACCAGCCCGACAGCAGGTAGCGGGCCTGGCTCCATGAGAACACCCACGGAATCGCTCGGAGGTCGGCAACACTGGGCTTGCCGGTGCGTCGCGCCGGTCGAGAGCCGATCCGGCTGTGCTCGATCACGTCGATCGGCGTCGCCTGTCTGAAGAACTCGATGAACCCGTCGGTGGCCAGCAGCCCGGCGTAGGTCGCCCTGCTCGCCGAGGCGAGTTCGTCCATCAGCGGCTCGAGGTGGAGCGTCGTGGAACGGGACGCCGGCGTTCCCATCAACGCACCGGCGGTTCCGGCCACGAGGAGTTCCAGGTTGTGCTCCGCCGTGATCCGGTTGGCGTACTTCTGGGAGATCGTCTCGCCCTGCTCGGTGAGGCGGAGGGTGCCCGTGAGGGATCCGGGGGGCAGAGCCCTGAGGAAGCGATGAGTCGGACCCGCACCACGGCTGATCGTGCCGCCCCGTCCGTGGAAGAACCCGACGTCGATGCCCGCTTCGGCACCGATCCGGGCCAGGGTCTCTTCGGCTCGATACAGGCCCCAGAGGCTGGCCAGGATGCCGCCGTCTTTGTTGCTGTCGCTGTAGCCAACCATGACCTGCTGGCTCGGCGGTCGCCCGTGGCCGGCCCGTGCTTGCAGCGTCTGCCGGGTGACCGGATGCTCGAGGAATGCCCGCAGGATGTCAGGACTTCGCTCCAGATCGTCGATCGTCTCGAAAAGCGGAACGACCGGCACCAGACACCGGACGACGCCGTCCTCCCGCGTCAGGAGCCCTGCCTCCTTCGCCAGAAGGTAGACGACGAGCAGGTCCGACACGCTGCGGGTCATCGACACGATGAGACTGCCAATGCCGGCAGTTCCGTTCGTCAGTATCTCGTCGACCAGCACCTTGTACGCGCTCAGGACGGCGTCGGCTTCGGGGCCGACCGAGGCGCCCGCCACGGCGAGCGGGCGTGGTGTGGCGAGTTCTCGCTCGAGCAGAGCCAGCCGCTCGGGCTCTTCCCATTCTGGAAAGTGCTCGCCACCCGACACCCCGGCGGCGACGAGGAGTTGGGCGACGGCGAGGTCGTGGAACCTGCTGTTCTGGCGTACGTCGAGGACGGCCAGATGAAACCCGAACGTCTCGGCCAGGCGGATCACCGGTCCTACGTCGTGCCTGGCCAACCGGGCGGCGCCGGACTCGGCCAGCAGGCGCCACACCATTCGAAGATCTTCGACCAGCTCCGCAGAGTGTCGATATCCGCTACCCGGCTCGGCCGGTTCGGGGTCCGCGGCGCCTCCGGGGAGACGGGCGCGTATGAGGTTGATCGCCTGGCGCCACGGCTCGTCGGGATTCCGCGCCACGGCGTTCGCGCCGGCAGCACCGAGGGCGGAAGCCTGGGCATAGATCCAGTCGGTCAGTTCATCGGGTGGTGGATCGATCAAGGCTGACAGGCTGAGGTGGACGGCGAGTCCGCGGAGCTCGCCGTCGAGCAGCGCAATCGCTCGCTCGCGCAGGGAGCGCAGTGAGCGTTCGGTGACACCCGACGTGACGAGGGGATGACCGTCCCGGTCGCCTCCCACCCACGTGCCGAAGCGGAGCCGGGGCAGCTCGACGCTATCCAACAAGCCCGGGTCGAATCCTGCCGCAACCCACGCGGTTCGGAGCCGGCCGTCGAGCCGAGGCACGACCTGCGGGAAGACGCGAGTCAGATAGTGGGCGACGTTGCGGAACTCGTCGGCGACCTCAGGCCGCTCGAGGAAGATCTCACCCGTTCTCCACAATCGTTCCAGCATTGCCCGGAGATCTACGTCGATCTCGAATTGCTCCTGCGGTGTCCACATCTGATTCTCACGTGACACGAGCAGCAGGTAGAGCTCACGATGCTGCTCCAGAACCGTCGCGCGCTTGGCCTCGGTGGGGTGGGCGGTGAGCACCGGCTCGACGGCGATCCTGCCCAATTGCGAGGCAATGGTGGTGGGGGTGTGGCCGGCCTCCCGGAGGTCCGAGAGGATCCGTCCCCAGGAGCCGGAGATCGCCGCTGGGCCGTCGGCCGACTCGCGACTCCTACGGTATTGGGCGGCGGCGTTCTCCTCGGAGAGGGTCGCCAGCCGGAAAGCGATCGAGATCGCCTGAGTGAGTCGGTCCTGATCGGCCGGCTCGGTCGCCGAGTCGTAGCGGTCCCCCCAGGGCAGGGCTGCAGCGATCTCGGCATCTCCGAGTTCCACCAACACATCTCGAAAGGCGTCGAGCAGGTAGTGGAAGTCGCGCGCGACCTTCTGATCGTCCAGGTTGAGCGGAGCAGGGATCTCAGGCATCGCCAAACTCTAATCGGACCGGGTACGGCCACCTCGTTGACATCGAGCGACACTGGGCCGCCGCCACTCAGCTGCCTGATCAACGGGTACCCGCGCTCATCCCGGTATCCTGCGGCACGTGACAACGACCGTCCCCAAGCTCCGTAAAGCGCTGCAGTCGCGTTCGCCGGGACTCTCGGTTGAGCGTCGTCATTGGGCGGAGGGTCGGCGGATCGTCGTCGGGATCGACGAGGTTGGGCGCGGCGCCTGGGCCGGTCCGCTCACGGTCGGGGTAGCCGTCGTCCCCAAGGATCGGCGCGTGTACAAGATTCGCGACTCGAAAATGCTCACCGAGCCGGAACGCGAAGCCCTGTTTCAACGGGTGGCCGACTGGTGCGAAATGTGGGCGGTGGGCCACGCCTCACCCGAGGAATGCGACCGCCTGGGGATGTCCGACGCGCAGCGTCTAGCGACTCGGCGGGCGCTCGAGCGCCTCGACGTCGCACCTGATGCCGTGCTGGTAGACGGGAACTGGGACTTCGTCGGGCACCGCACCACTGAGAAGTTGATTCGCGGTGACGCGACCTCCCTCTCGATCGCGGCCGCTTCGATTCTCGCCAAAGTGACCCGAGATCGGATATTGCGCGACGAGGCACAACACTACGTGGGGTTCAACCTCGCCCACAACAAGGGCTATCCCTGTCCCAGGCACAAAGCTGCGCTGGCCGCCTGGGGGCCCACCGTCATTCACCGCCGGAGCTGGGTGTTCATGGATCACCTCCCGTGGAACGGTGTCGCCAGGTATGAGCGGCCCGACCCCCAGGGTTCCCTGTTCGAGACGTGAGCGCCGCCGGCCGCCTCCTCGTGGCAACTCCCCAGCTGGAAGTGGGGTTCTTTCGGCGCTCCGTCATCCTGATCTGTGATCACGACGCGGAAGGAGCCATCGGCGTGATGCTCAATCGGTCGAGCGGCGAACCGGTCGAGGACCATCTTCCTCTCTGGAGCGCGTCGGCCGCCCGACCCGCCGACGTCTTCATCGGTGGCCCCGTTCAGCCCGAGGTGGCGGTGGCGCTGGCTGTGGGGCCGGCATCGTTCACCATCGAGGTTCCGGGGTTTGGTGGGCAAGTCGGTCTCGTGGATGTGGCGGGAGACGTTCCGCTCGGCGCCGCGCTACGCATCTTCAGTGGATACGCGGGTTGGTCGCCTGGCCAGCTCGAGGCCGAACTCTCAGAAGGAGCATGGTGGACCCTGGAGGGCGAAGTAGCCGATCTCCTCAGCGATACTCCGTCGGAACTCTGGCGGACCGTGGTGCGGAGACAGACGAATCAGGTGGCATTGTTTGCGGGGTTCCCGGATCATCCCCGTCTCAACTGACGTCGCCGCTGCTCCGAGAGCCGTGCTCGTCCGGTCGGTAGAGTCGGAACCGATCTCGACGGGAGCAACGGCATGAACCTGCAGCACATCAGCGTCGCCGAAGGGGACGGCGTCGTTCGTATCCAGATGATCCGACCCGAGCGCCGCAACGCGCTCTCGGAGACCCACCTCAGTGAACTGCTTTGGGCGCTCGGGGAGGCCGGCCAATCAAAGGCGAGAGGTGTGATCCTGTCGGCGCTCGGACCGGTCTTCTCGGCCGGCCATGACTTCTCCGACATGGCGGGCCGATCGCTGGTCGAGATGCGTCAGGTTCTCGGGGTATGTGCCGAGGTGATGATGGCCATCCGCGCCATCCCTCAGGTGGTGATCGCCCAGGTGGAAGGCTTGGCGACGGCGGCTGGGTGCCAGCTCGTCGCCAGTGCCGACCTGGCGGTGTGTGGCGAGTCGTCTCGCTTTCAGGTGCCCGGTGGGCGGGGTGGCTGGTTCTGTACCACCCCCGGCGTGGCGCTAGGTCGAGCCGTCGGACGGAAGCACGCCCTCGAGATGCTCCTCACCGGCGATCCCATCGACGCCCAGACGGCACTGGCGTGGGGTTTGGTGAATCGGGTCGTGCCGGACGCCGAGGTGGCGGCGGCCACCGAGGAGTTGCTCGGTAGGGCAACGCGCGGCTCCGCCCTGTCGAAGGGCATCGGTAAGCAGGCCTTCTACCAGCAGATGGACCTCGATCTTCCCGCCGCCTACGCCTACGCCACGGAGGTGATGGCCGCCTCTTCGCAAACCGCCGACGGGCAGGAGAACATGGCGGCCTTCATGGAGAAACGCAAGCCGGTCTTCACCGAGCGGTGACTCCGGGCGTCAGATTCCCGGTGTCCAGGGAGGTCCGCTCAGGTACTTCCATCCGGCATCGGGAAGCAGCGCCACCCCCGACCCGCCTTTGGCCTCGAGAATCTCGACGGCAGCATGCAGCACCGCCCCGCTCGACGTCCCCACGAAATGACCTTCCGTTGCCATGACTCGGGAGACGGCAGCCTCTGCCACAGGTCTGGAGACCACTGTCCTGTCGGTGACCAGCGACAAGTCGGCCACGGGCGGCTGGAATGGATCCTCCTGACTCCGCATCCCACCGATCGGAGTGTCGAGATCCTCCTCCACGGAATGGATGGCGATCGATGGCCACACCCGGTGCAACCCGCGGCTGTTACCCGTCAGTGTTCCCCCCGTGCCATAGGCGGCGAACAGGTGATCGGGTGGTGTTTCGCGCGGCCAGTCACGAATGATCTCGAGCGACGTTCCGAAGTAGTGAGAGTAGGGATTCCAGCGATTGCCGTACTGGTAGCACATGTGCCCCTCGCCGTTGGCCACCAGTTGGCGGGCGTGGGCGATCGCGTCGTTGGGGCCGCCGTCCACCTCGATGAGTTCCGCCCCGTACGCCCTGAGAAGCTGTTTTCGTTCGGCGGTCGATGAAGCCGGGAGGCAGATCACCATGGGGTAGCCGTAGACGAGAGCCAGGCGCGCCAGGCCGATTCCGGTGTTCCCCGAGGTGGCCTCGATGAAGGGCATTCCCGGCTTCACGTAGCCGTTCTCGAGTGCATTGTGGAACATGAACCAAGCTGCCCGGTCCTTGATCGAGCCCGTTGGATTGAACCACTCGAGCTTGGCGAACAGTTGGGTGCCCGACGGAGCGAGATGGCGAAGTTCGACGAGAGGCGTGTTTCCGGGTTTCACGTGACTTTCCGATGAGTGCGCCTTCAAGGTAGTCGGACTTGAGACGCGAGCGAATACGGCTGAGCGCACGCCAAAACGGGGGGAGGGGATCCGTGGTGGCGCTCTCGACACTGGCGGGCCGACGGCTGCCGACGCCTAGTGAGAGCCACCAGGATGCTCAACAGCCACCGGCGACGAGGTGATCGGATCACGACCGCCACTTCCGGGGAGCGCCTTCCAGCCCAGCACCACGAAGAACGCAACCACGGCGATCACCGCCATCGTCGCCGAGCCCGAGGTACCGATGTGGTAGCTGAGAAGGAGACCGACCACCACAGATCCCACCCCGACCGCGGCGCTGGTCGCCATCATGGCGGGCACTCGCCGGACGAGGAGCGCAGCCGTGGCAGGCGGGGCCACCAGAAGCCCGAACACGAGCAGGGTCCCCACCGTCTGGAAGGAGCCGACGATCGCCAGCGTGATGAGGGTCAACATCAGGAAGTGGGCGAGTCTGGGGCGAAGACCGAGTAGTTCGGCTTTGGCCTCGTTGAAGGAGAGCGCCAGGAAGGGGCGGTACAGCAGAACGGAGACGCCCAGACTCACCGCGGCGATGATGCCGAGAAGGACGAGATCGCTGGTCCGGGACCCCAACGCATCGCCGAAGAGGATGCCCACCAGCGAACCCGAGAACGACGCCGAGCGGCTGACAATGATCACGCCCAGGGCGAGCATGCCCACGAACAACAACCCGATGCCCGTGTCCTCCCGAAAGGCCGTCTGCCGATGAACCAGATTGATGCCCACCACCATCACCACCGCCGCTCCGGCCGCCCCGAGGAGCGGGTTGAATCCTGCGACGATTGCGAACGCAATGCCAGGAACGACTCCGTGGACGAGTGCATCGGCCAAGAAACTCATCCCGCGCATGACCACCCAGGTCCCCACCACCGACGACGTCACCGCGACCAGGATTCCGGCTACGAACGCGCGTTGCATGAAGGGATAGGCAAGAGGCTCGAGTAGCCACTCCATCAGCCGGGTTCCTGTGTGAGTGCCGAGGCGATCAGCTCGGCGTTGGTCCGCATCATGCCGAGGTACGAGTCGGCCCCCGACCCGGCCGTCCCGAGTGAACCGGTGTATAACTCCACGACCACGATGGGCCGATCCAACTCCGCCGCCACAGTCTGGGCGAGCCGGTCGGGCTCGGTGGTCTCAGCGAAGATGGCCGCCGTTCCGGACTCCTCGACGGTCGCAATGAGGTCGGCCAGGTCCGCCGCACTCGGGGCGGCGAGTGTGGATCCTCCCGGGATCACCGTGCCGAGCACCTCGAGACCGTAGCGCTGCGCAAAATACCCCATGGAGTCGTGATTCGTGACGAGCGTGCGACGATCTTCTGGGATCGACCCGACGAGTTCGACGATGTCGGCATCGAGCCCCTCGAGTTCCTGGCGATACGCCTCTGCTCTGGCAAGCCAACCGCCCGACTCGTCGATCACAGCCAGCTGGGAAGCGATCAGTTCGACTGCCTTGATCATCCGGACCGGATCGAGCCACACGTGGGGATCGAGAGCGTCGCTCCCTGCCAGGGGGAGTGGGTCCAGCTGGGGGCCGACCTCCAAGACGCTCACTCCATCAGCCTGGGCTGCCTCGGCGACATCCAACAAGGTCTCTTCGAGGCCCAATCCGTTGACGATGACGAGATCGGCGGACGAAAGCGCCGCGACCTGCTGGGCGGATGGCGAGAAATCGTGCGGGGACCCACCAACCGGGATGAGGACTTCGACTTCCGCCTCGTCGCCGACGATCTGCTCGACGATGTCACCCAGGATCGAGGTCGACACGACCACGGAGATGCCGTCGCCTTCCTGGGGGCTCCCGCAGGAGCCGAGCAGAACGAGACCGGTGATCATGAAGGCGACGCCTCGCCAGACCGGTCTGTGTCGCCGTTGACGAGAATGAGAATCATTCCTATTCTGCATATGTGAACATTACCACGCCACCCGCACACCAACTCACCCGCCAGGTCGCCGATCGGCTCGCCGAGCAAGGATCGAGGTACACCGAGGCGCGCCGGCACATCGTGGACGCCCTTTTGCAAGCTGACGGACCGCGATCGGCAGCAGAGCTGGCGGCGGCACTCGATCATGCGGTGCCCGTCTCGTCGTTATACCGCAACCTGGCTGTGCTGGAAGGCGCCGGCGTTGTCGCCCCTCATCATGGAGCAGGCGGAGTGACCCGTTTCGAACTCTCCGAGGCGCTGGCGGGTCATCATCACCATCTCGTGTGCATCCGTTGTGGCCAAGTCGAGGATGTCGACCTCGTCGGTGAGGAGGAGCGAGCCCTCGACTCTTTGGTTCGATCGGCCGGAACATATGGCGGGTTCCAGCCGATCGGTCATGCGCTGGAGATAGAGGGTGTCTGCCGCCGGTGCGGTGTGGAGTCGTCACCGTGAGCTCGCCTTCCGTCGTAGCCCGGGGTTTGACGATTCGATTCGGTCAGTTCGAAGCGATCGCCGCATCGGACCTGGAGCTGCCGCGGGGGTGCTCGACCGCTCTCATCGGCCCGAACGGATCCGGCAAATCGACGTTCCTGAACGTGGTGGCGGGGCTCACCGAACCCTGGCAGGGCACGATCGAGGTTCTCGGCACGACCCCGCGCAAGGCGCGGGCCAGGATTTCATATGTCCTGCAAGCCACGAAGGTGAACGAGGCGATGCCCATCACGGTGGAGGAGGTGGTGGCAATGGGCAGATACGCAGGACGAGGGCTGGTTGCTCGCCTATCAAACGAAGACAGGCGAGCTGTGCGCCAAGCTATGGAACGCCTCGACCTGATCGGCCTGGCCAGACGTCACCTCCCCGAACTGTCCGGCGGCCAGCGCCAGCGCGTCTTCGTGGCGCAGGGGATCGTCCAAGAGCACGAGCTCTTGCTGCTGGACGAACCGCTCACCGGGTTGGATCTCATCTCGGCCGAGATCATCGAGAACCTGGTTGCCGAGGAGTGCCAGCTCGGACGGAGCGTCCTCATGACCACGCACGATCTGGCAGAGGCGGCCGCCGCGGATCAGGTGGTCCTCATGTCGAACCGGATCGTGGCTGCCGGGCCCCCCGGGTCGGTCCTGACGGCCGACCATCTCGCCGAGGCATACGGCGCCCGAATACTGCACCTCGACGAAGGTCAACTCTTCATCGATGATCCGGCTCATCGGCCCGTTCCCGGCCGCCACATCCATGGCGAAAGAGTCATCCATACCGAGGTACCCGGAAGCGCGCTGCACCTCGACGACGAGGGAACGACCTCCTGAATCGGTGTGTGTCGTGCCGCCCGGCTATCACCGTTAGTCTGCGCAGATGGCTACTTCGTCGCTTGTCGTGATCGGCAGCCTCAATCTCGACCTTTCAGCCAGCACTCTCCGCCTGCCTCTGCCCGGCGAGACGGTCATAGGAGGCGACCTGTTGACGGCGCCCGGCGGGAAAGGCGGCAACCAGGCCGTCGCCATGGCGCGGCTGGGAGCTCGCGTCACCATGGTGGGTCGAACGGGTGACGACGATCCAGGGCGCCGGCTGCGAACGTCGCTGGTCGCCGCCGGCGTGAGTATCGCAGGTGTGGCAGTCGACGAGACTGCTCCCAGTGGCGCAGCGCTGATCTTCGTGGACGAGGCAGGGGAGAATTCGATCGTTGTCGCCCCCGGCGCCAATTCTCGAGTGTGTCCGGCCGACGTCGACGCCGTGCGCAGAATGGTGGCGGAGGCTCCGGTCGTGGTCCTCCAGCTCGAGATCCCCCTCGCCACCGTGGCCCATGGTGCGAAGGTGGCCACCGGAACGGTGGTGCTCAATCCCGCCCCGGCCGCCGAGCTGCCTCCTGACCTCCTTGCCGAGGTCGACGTCTTGGTTCCCAACAGGACCGAATTGGCCATCCTGGCCGGGGAGGCACCTGCCGAGTCGCTGGCCGGGGTCACAGACCAGGCTCTCGGCCTGAAGGGAGTCAAGAGCCTGGTGGTGACCTTGGGGGCCGAGGGTGCCCTGGTTGTCGAGAATGGCCGAGCCGTCCACATCGCCGCCGAGAAGGTCGAGGCGGTCGACACCACCGGAGCCGGCGACGCCTTTGTCGGAGCGCTGGCCGTGGGGATCTCCGAGGGTGCCGATCTCGCTTCGGCAGCACGGTTGGCGTGTCGTGCGGCTGCGGTGGCCGTGGGTCGGCGCGGTGCACAGAGTGCCCTGGCAACGCGAGAGGATCTCTCATGAGCCGTCGCGTGATCATCGACACCGACCCCGGTCAGGACGACGCCGTCGCCATCCTGCTCGCCCTGGCGTCGCCGGAGTTGGAGATCGTGGGGATCACCACCGTGGCGGGCAACGTGCCGTTGGACCTCACCGAGGCGAACGCCCGCGCCATCTGCGAAGCTGCCGGGAGACCGGACGTCCCGGTCGTGCGGGGGGCTGCTCAGCCACTGATTCGGCCACTCTTCACGGCCGAGTACGTTCATGGCCCCACCGGCCTCGACGGTGCCAACCTGCCGCCTCCGACCGTACCCCTTCACCCAGGCACAGCCGCCGGCTTCATCGTGGAGCAGGCCCGCTTGCTCCCGGCTGGCTCTCTCACGCTGGCCACCCTGGGACCCCTCACCAACGTGGCGTTGGCCTTGCGGGAGGCTCCCGACATCGCGCCACTGATCGGGGAGATCGTCATGATGGGCGGCGGCTTCTTCGAAGGGGGAAACACCACCCCGGCTGCCGAGTTCAATATTTTCGTCGATCCGCACGCGGCAGCCGAGGTCCTCGGCGCCGGCGTCCCGATCACCATCCTGCCGTTGGATGCCACGCACCAGGTCCTCGCTTCGGCAGAGAGGGTGGACAGGTTTCGTTCGATGGGGACTCGCTGTGGCGCGGCGATCGCCGGGATGCTCGAGTTCTTCGATCGGTACGACAGCGAGAAGTACGGAACGGACGGAGCGCCTCTTCACGACCCCTGCGTGATTGCCTATCTTCTGGCTCCTGATCTGTTCTCAGGGCGCCTCTGCAACGTGGAGGTGGAGACCGAATCGCCTCTGACGTTGGGCATGACCGTGGTGGATTGGTGGAAGGTGACGGATCGACCACCCAACGCCCACTTCATCCGGAGTGTCGAGGCCGAGGGTTTCTTCGCCCTGCTCGTCGAGCGAATCGCCTCACTGCCCTGACGGCACGTCGTTCGCCACCCGGAACCTCGACCCGCTTTCGACGAAAGCGGGCAGGTATTCTCCGTCGATGAAACCGAGCGTGGTCGCTTCGCTCCTGGGTGTCGTCCTCCTCGCCGGCTGTATCTCCGGTGGAGGGCAGGCACGTGAATCTCCGGAGGCAGCTCCGATTCCCGCACCCGTGTCCGAGTCCGGTGATGATGCTTCCCCCGGAGCAGCCATGAGCACCCTGGCCGAGAGTGGTCACCGCGGGACCAGGGTGATTGGCGGGTCGCCCGTCTCCTTCGATGAGCTGTCCGGACGAGCTGCCCACACAGCAACCACACTCTCGACGGGAGAAGTGCTCGTCGCGGGAGGTTGCGTGCGCGACGGTTGCTCGGTCGCAACTGCCGAGACGTTCATCGTGGCGCGTGACGGCACCTCCGTGATCAGGGGACCCGATCTCGCCGGCCCGCGGGACGGACACACGGCCCATGTTCTGGCTGATGGCAACGTCATCCTGATCGCCGGGTACGTAGGTGAGGGTGAACCGCCCCTGTCTTCGATCGAGCTATTCGAGGCTCCCTCCAGGGGGCTTCGACGACTGGACGATCTCGATCAACGGCGTGGAGGGCATGCATCAGCGTTGCTCGCCGGAGACAGGGTCCTTGTCGTCGGAGGCTGGATCGCCCGCCGTACCTACACCCACTCAGCCGAGATCGTGGATGTGCCGTCGGGATCGGTGACAGAGGCGCGACCTCTCCCGGTGGCCCTTCATGCAATGGATGCGGTGACCCTGGCAGACGGCCGAGTGCTGGTCACCGGCGGGCAACTCGAAGGCGGAGAAGGCACCGATGGCGCATGGATCTACGACGAGTCGGCCGACTCGTGGTCTGAGACCGGTCCCATGCTCAGCCGGCGATTCAAGCACTTCTCGCTTCTCTTGCCCGACGAGACGGTGCTCGTGATCGGGGGTACCACCGATGATCGCCAGATCCTGGCAACGACAGAGATCTACGACCCCGTCTCAGGGCAGTTCGTTCCGGGACCCGACCTCGTTGAGCCCCGATACAAGCTCCCCGGTGGTGCGGTCGTGGTCGACGGAACCCATGTCGTCGTAGGCGGAGGCGGGCAGACGATCGAGAGAATCGATCTGGTCGATCGGACCTCGACTGTGCTCGAAGATCTCGGGTCGCAGGGCTCGTTCGCAACCACCACCGCATTGGGTGGCGGGGGTGTGCTCGTGCTCGGCGGCTACGACCTGGGAATCAACCTGCGTCGACAGGCGTCAATCATTCCCGACGCCTGAGAACTCAGAGTGGACCATGTCGTATGGTGATGCGTCGACCCGCACCTCTAGCGCTTCCTGGGAGTAGTGCACGCCGGCCCGGCTTGCCACGGCCGTGAGGAGGCCCAGGGTGATCAGAACCATCGCCGGGTCTTCGACGACCATCGCTGGATCGAGGGTCGAGATGAACGGCACGTTGAGGAGCACCATGGCGAACGAAGCCGTAGCGAGCAAGCGCAGATGGCGTGTCCGCACCGTGTGGTCGCTTTGGAGGATCCAGAGCAGGAGGGCAGCCTGGCAGATGAGGTAGAAGATCGACGGATTGACCGCGCCGGCAGCTATGAAGTTCAGATTGAGGAACGCACCTGCGGCGAGGGCGGCCGGCACCCTCCAGCCGGAAAGGAGGGCAAAGCCGGCGAAGAGCTGCGCCACCACGACGATGATCGAGACGGCCAACAGGTTCGGCGCGATCACAGTGTCGAGAAGGGAGTCGTACCACGGCAACACGCGATCGGCGTGCTCAGCGAGGAACCCGGTGAGCACGGCTCCCGACCACCAGGACGGATCGATGAGCTTCTCCACTGCGGCTCGCAACCAGCCCAGCCCGATGAAGGCTTGGACCAGCAAGACCCACGGTGGCATATCGAGGCGTCGTTCGATCGTATCGCGAAGGACTTCGACCGCCGTCGCGACCGGAGAGGTCGGGTTCAGCGAGGTGACTTCGGAGGTTGACTGTCGGGTGAACATGGGAACACAGTGCAGGCCCGACCTAAGCTCCGTTGCGAGATGGCCTAAGAGTTTCGTGAGACCCGCTCCCGCGCCCGGGTTCGTTTCTGCTGGGGTTCGCCCGCCTCCTCACCCGGTCGACGATCAGTCGCTCGCCCCGAAGTACTCCTCTATTCGTCGATCCGCGTCCGCGCCAAACAGGATCTCGCAAGCCTCGTGGAGACCCTTGGAGTCCCGGATGTCCTCATCTCGCACCACCATGGCGATCTTCGATCTCCGGCGCAGGAAGTCCTCCAGCCGGGTGACCATCTCGGTTCCGGCGGCGAGGTGGAGTTCGACTCGCAGGTAGTCGGCGTTCTCCATGATGTCGGTTGCCATCGATTCGTCGTTGCGAATCGCCTCCAGCATGGCGAAGGCGCGCAGGCCATAGCGCCTCCACAAACGATCGGTCAGGGACTCGGTGTTGGGCCGCTGGCGGTAGCTGTCGAGGCGCATGAGGCGTGCTTGCCGATAGAACTCCGTCCGGGTCTGTGCGGAAGGCTCTCCGAACCAGTCCCCACTGTCGGGTTCGAGAACCACGCCCAGCTCCTGGATGGCGTCGGCCACTTCCTCACCCACGTTGAGACAATCGGTGAGTTTCCCACCGAAGATGTTGATCGCTGCTTTCGCCTGGTCGACCTCGATTTCGTGCTTTCGGCTGAGGGCGGTCCAGTCCGTGTCGATCTTGTCGTCACCAGCCATGGGCACGACCAACGGCCGCACGCCGCAGCGTTCGGCGATGATGTCGGCGCGAGTGAGCGGCTCATCCAAAACGAGCCGCTCGTTGATCTGCGCCAGCAGGAAGTCGCGGTCCTCATCCGTGACCTCTGTCTCTGGGCCATCCACCCGGGTGTCGGTGGTGCCGATCATCGACCGGACCCCCATCGGGATGACGTAGAACAACCGACCCGTGTCGTCGTAGAAGGCGAGGACCCTCTCCTCGGCGGTCAGGCGAGGAACGATCAGGTGGATGCCCTTGGAGAAGACGATGCGGTGACCGACCCGGAGGTCGTATTTCTCGTTCACCTCATTGGCGAACGGACCGGTGGCATTGATGAGGGTGCGCGCTCGGGCCGGGATGTGCTCTCCGGTCTCACGATCCAGGAGATCCACCAGCCACAGTCCGCCCTCGCGGCGGGCGCCGACGACTTCGACGTAGTTGGCGGCGACTGCGCCCACGTTCAGGGCCGAGCGGACGAAATGGAACACGAACCGGGAATCGTTGTCCTTGATGTAGGCGTCCGAGTACTCGATCCCACCCCGGACCGAGGAGATGTCGACGATCGGTTCCTTTTCCTTGATCTTCTCGGCGGAGAGGAGCTTGGGAGGCTTGGTCCCGAAACTCCCGATCCCCCAGTATGCCGAAGCGCCGAGAATGGCGAGCCACGGAGGGTGAGGCGAGGTATGCCCCAACGCGGCGAGGAACCGGATCTCCTGGAGGTTGTCGGGGTAGGCCTTGAGGAGCCGGTTGCGAGATACACACAGTTTCCGTACCAGCAGGAATTCATAGTTTTCGAGGTACTTGAACCCACCCCAGACGAGATTGGAGGACGCCTGACTGGTGAATCCTCCGAAGTCCTCGCGATCGACAAGGGCGACCGTGGCGCCACGGGAAGCCAGCGCTGCCGCCGACACGGCGCCGTTGATTCCACCCCCGATGATGAGAACATCAAACGTGTCTTCGGCGAGGTTGGCGAGGTTGGTGGTACGTAGAGTCATGGTCGAACGTTACCCGGGAATGGGCGCTCGGACATAGAGGCCGATGCCAGGACTCACGCAGCGATGGGCCTTCGACCGCGCCAGGCTCGTCGACCGATGTGAAGCATCGGGGCTCCGGGAGTACGATCATCTCATGAATATCGGAATTCTCACCGCCGGCGGTGACTCGCCCGGTCTCAACGCGGCGATACGGGCCATAGGGAAATCAGCGATGCGCACCCACGGGATGGGGGTTGTGGGATTCAAGGACGGCTTCCGTGGCTTGATGGAGAACCGGGTCATCCGCCTCGACTCCGAATCGCTGTCGGGCATCCTCACGGTCGGCGGAACCATCCTCGGCACGAGCCGCGACAAGCCGCACAAGATGGACGTGGGTGGCCACGCGATGGATATGACCGACCTGATGGTGAAGAACTGCGCCAACCACCAGGTCGATGTGCTGGTGTGCCTCGGCGGGGGAGGAACCCAGAAGAACGCCCTCCGGCTGCACAACAAGGGACTTCCGGTCGTGACGCTCCCCAAGACGATCGACAACGACGTATTCGGGACGGACGCCACGTTCGGGTTCGACACTGCGCTGGGGATCGCCACGGAAGCCGTCGACCGACTCCACTCGACGGCCCATTCGCATCATCGGATCATGCTGGTGGAGATCATGGGGCACAACGCCGGCTGGCTCACGCTCGGTGCTGGTCTGGCGGGGGGCGCCGACGTCATCCTCATTCCGGAGATCCCCTATGACACCGCGGTGGTGGGCGCGGCGATCCAGGCTCGGCAAGCTGCCGGAAGCACCTTTTCCATCATCGCCATTGCCGAGGGAGCCCTTTCGGTCGACTCCCATGCCGCTCGACACGCAGCCAAGCAGAAGGTGGCGGAGTCCACGGGAGAAGAGCGGAGCCAGGCGAAGGCCGAGCTCTCTCTCCTCGCCGAAACCGAAGAAATGAACACCCAGCGGCTGGCGAAGGAACTGCAGGCCATCACGGGACTGGAATCTCGGGTCACCATCCTCGGACACGTCCAGCGAGGAGGGACGCCTTCCGCCGTGGATCGGGTCCTGGCCACCCGGTTGGGCACAGCCGCCGTGGACTTCATCGCGGCCGGCGAACACGGTGTGATGGTGGCAGCCCAGGGTGGTGAATCGGTGGCAGTGCCGCTCGAGATGGTGGCTGGTCAGCGCCGCGTGGTCCCCGGCGATCACCGCTGGATCAGAGCCGCTCGGTCGATGGGCGTGTCGTTTGGAGACCCGGAACTGGATCGGATCCCCTGACGAGCGTTGCGGGGCAACACGTCTTTGGCTCAATTCCTGGCCTGAGCCGGCCGATGAATCGATATGGAACGAGTCGACTCTCGCCAACGCGCCGGACTGGCCGGCGCTGCCATTCTCGTGCTGGCCGTGCTCGCCCATCGGCGAGACTTCGTGCCGGTGCTGGCGTTGGTCGACCTCGGCTTCCATGAGTTGGGACACCTCGTTTCCTTCTGGCTGCCCGACGTCGTGACGGCGGCGATGGGCTCGATTGTCCAGGTGGCCGTCCCGGCCGGGCTGGCCGTCTACTTCGGGGTGTGGCGGCGTGAAGTGCCGTCTGCCACGCTGATGATCGCCTGGGCGGGTTCGTCAGCACGCAACGTCGCCGTCTACGTCGCCGACGCGCCAGTCGAACGGCTCCAGCTGATCGGGGGCGATCACGACTGGGCTTTCATCTTCCATCGCTTCGACGCGATGGCGATGGCGCCCCGCATCGCCGATCTGGTGGGGTTTCTCGGGTCGTTGACCATCGCCGTTGCGTTCTGCTGGGCGGCCTCGATCGCCGCCACCGGGACAGGTTCCGAAACCGAGGCCGTCTACGCCCGAACTCGGCTGGTCCCTAGACACGACACGGACGAGGTCGCCTGACGTCCCTCACCGAGGCGAAGCGACACCGGCCTAGGATGCCGCAATGTCGCCAGGAACCGCCCTCCTTCTCTTTGCCGCCGGATCGGCGGCGGGCTTCGTGAACGCGGTGGCAGGCGGCGGTTCGGCTATCACCCTGCCCATCCTGATCGAGATCGTGGGGGGAAGCGTGGCGAATGGTACGAACCGCGTCGCCGTCCTTCTCGCCAGTCTCGTCTCGACGGTCGGCTTCGAGCGCGGAGGAGTAGTGCCGT
The DNA here is from genome assembly GCA_965366365.1 of uncultured Acidimicrobiia bacterium. Taxonomy (GTDB): domain Bacteria; phylum Actinomycetota; class Acidimicrobiia; order Spongiisociales; family JAENVV01; genus CBDUEV01. The sequence goes on from CBDUEV010000039.1 coordinate 19,577, forward strand.
GGCGTCTGGTGCGGGCGCTCGCCGTTCCCACCGTCCTGGGAGCCGGTGGGGGAGCCTGGTTGGCGAGCCAGATCTCGGCCGAGGGAATGCGGCGGGTCTTCGCCATTGTGATCATCGGTGTGGCTCTTTCGGTGGCCCTGAAGCCTTCGCGTTGGGTTCAGGAGCGGGATGTCGGCCTCCGGGAACCGTTTCGGAGCCTGGTCTTTTTTGCGATCGGCTTCTATGGCGGTTTCGTCCAAGCCGGTGTGGGCTTTCTGCTTCTGGCGGGCCTCGTCCTGGGCGGTGGCCTGGACCTGGTGGCCGGGAATGGAGCCAAGGTTGCCCTGATCGCCGCCTACAGCGCGGTTGCGCTCGTCATCTTCGCCGGCGCCAGCCAGGTTGATTTCCGTCTCGGTTCGGTGATGGCCGCCGGCAACATGGCGGGCGCGTTCACGGCGACGCGACTCGCTCTCCGAGATGGGGCGATTCGGTGGATTCGCTGGGTACTGGTGGTGGCCGCGACGCTGGCTGCGCTTCGTATGCTCCTTCTTTGATCGGCGTTCTATGCTGATCGAGTGACGATCCCCATCGATGTTGTCGGGCCACATCTCCTCGAGATCTTCATCGTCTTCGTGAAGAAGCGACAGGCGTACGTCTCGGGACCTTGTGGGCCGGATGCCTGGTTGATCGAAACCGTGCCCGAGTCGCACCCGATGACGGTGGTCGGGGAAACCGTGCGGCGCGTGGTGGGTGACCCGCTTCTCGTCCACTCGACGTCGTGGCGGTGGCAGGGAGAATCAGTGGTTCTCTCGTTCCTGGCCGTTGTCGAGCCGGACCTGCTCGGCGATTACCAGGCAAGGGCCTACGGTGGTGCCGAACTCGCCCGCGGCGGAGCGACGAAGGCCCCCGAGGCAATCGGGACCGATCAGGTGCTCGAGCACGCCCTCCGGCATCTCGCCTGGCTCGCCGAGGATGACCCAACCGTTGCCGGCACCCTCCCCGAGGACTGGCACCACGTGCTGGAACGGTTCGTCCCCGCTCCGTTCCAGCACCTATGAACGCGTTCGACCACAACCAACAAGGAGGAGACCGACAATGCAGTACCTACTGACCTGTGCGTGCGGATGGGAAACCGAAGGCGCAGAGGATGAGATAGTCGCAGAGGCGCAAACCCACGGCAAGGAGCTCCACAACATGGAAGTGAGCCATCAAGAGGCTCTTGCCATGGCCACCGCCAAGCAGGATCCAACGACCTAGAGGGCTCAGGTTCCGAGCACGAATCGGGCTGCCGCCAAAGCGTGCAGCTCGGTGGTGGGGAAGACCGGAATCGGTGAGTCTCCCTGGCTGATGAGGAGCTCGATCTCGGTACAACCGAGGATCACTCCTTGCGCGCCCCTCTCGAAGAGGCGCACGATCGCCTCGCGGTATCGCCGGCGGGATGTCTCCCGGACCAAGCCCCGCACCAGTTCGGTGTAGATGATGTCGTGGATGGTGGTGCGATCCGGCTCATGGGGAACCATGACCGACAAGCCGTACTGATCCTCGAGTCGTCCGCGGTAGAAGTCTTGTTCCATGGTGTAGCGGGTCCCGAGCAGAGCCACGCGGCGCAGCCCGGCTGAGAGGATCGCCTCGGCGGTTCCGTCCGCGATGTGCAGCAACGGCACCGAGATCGCGTCCTGCACCGCCTCGGCCATCCGATGCATCGTATTGGTGCAGATGACGATCGCTTCGGCTCCCGCCACCTCGAGTCGCGTCGCCGCGTCGCAGAGGAGCCGGGTCGCAGCATCCCAGTTTCCGGCCGCCTGGAGTGTCTCGATCTCCGCGAAATCGAAGCTCACCATCAACAGTGGCGCCGAATGCGAACCACCCATCTCGCCCTGCACCGTCTGATTGATGATGCGGTAGTACTCGGCGGACGACTCCCAGGACATCCCGCCGATCAAGCCCAGAGTGCGCATGTGAGCACGCTAGTCGGGGACCCGGCAGGTCCGGCGCGAAGGCGAGGTACTCGTCGGCCGCAGGGTTGGTTCGTGTCACCCGGGCGGATCGTCGGAGCGCCATCCGCCCGACTCAGGCAAGGACTCCCGAGATGGAGAAATCGACTTCGACCTCGGGAAAGACCTGGAGACCCAACACCTTGGGCGGGGAGAACCCGAAGGAGCGCAGGTCCAGGGTGGTGGTGCCCGAGATCCGGACTCGGTCGTGGGCGGCCACCAGGGTCACATCCGCTTCGGACACGATGGTGGCGCCGTGGAAAGTGACCAACCCACTGGCGAAGAACGTCCCCTGACGGCGTTCGAGACTGTTCAGATCTGCGACGACGAGCGGGTACTTGCGGGCATGCACGGTGCGAGGCAGTTGAAGGTCATAGGCCTTGTTGCCCGACGTCAGGTCTCGGACGCTCACCTCGAGGTGCCCATTGACGTCGAATTTCTCGGCGTCCGGATCGAACTCGGCTTCCAGGAAGCCGGCCAAAGCCCTCGCTCTCCACTCGATAGGGTGCACGCTGGAGCGGGACCGAATGATGACGCTGGAATCGCCCGTCAGTGTGTAGTGAGGCAGAGCTGCCTTCCTTGGTCGGTGGATTGCTACGGTAGCCGAATGCACCTCGTCTCTATCCAGGTGGGCGGTTCTCAGACGCGGCGTATCGGGCAACGCTCGGTACAGACCGGGATCGACAAGCGATCCGTCGCGTCGGCCGAGATCACGTTCCAGGGAGTCACCGGCGACGTGGTGGTCGACGTCGAGCACCACGGCGGCCCCGACCAGGCGCTGTATCTATACAGTGCTGTCGACCACCTGTGGTGGCGGGAGGTCCTCGGGCGAGAGGTACGGGCAGGAGAGTTCGGAGAGAACTTGACCTTGTCGTCGCTTGGCGACTCGCCGCCGCGGGTGGGCGACCGCTACCGCATCGGCCCGGAGGTCACCATCGAACTCACGGCACCACGCATACCTTGTGCCGTCTTGGGTGCCCAGATGGGAGACACGGGATTCCCGGAGCGCCTCCGCTCGTCGCGGCGTCCTGGAGCGTACGCCAGGGTGCTCACCCCGGGCCTCGTCACCGAGGGCGATCCGGTTGAACGCACCGAGGGCCCAGCTGGGGCCCCTTCCATCGGAGAGCTCTTCGATCTCTACTACGACCGGGACGCCTCGCCACACGACCTCGAACGGGCTCTTCGAGCGCCCCTGGCGTCCCGAGCCAGGGCTCTCTACGAGGAGAGATTGGCGCGCTTCGGCTAGGACCTTCCCTCCGGGTCAGCCAATCAGCCGCCGAAACCGTCGAGGCGAGCCAGCACCTGGAGCATGGTCTCATCGGATCCGCCCCCGATACTCGTCAACCGGTTGTCCCGGAGGAAGCGGGCCGTCCAGGTTTCCTCCATGTAGCCGATGCCCCCGTGAAACTGCATACACCAGTCGGCCACCTCTCTCGAGAGTCGACCGGCCTTCAGCTTGGCGATCGTGGCGAAGCGAGTGGTGTCTTCCCCCCGTGTATAGGCAGCCGCGCACGTGTAGTTGTAGTGCTTGAGCAGATCGACTTCGGCGGCAAGCTCCGCGAGCCGGTAGCGAACGTAGTCGTTTCCGAGAAGGGGCCCGCCGAAGGCCACCCGCTGGGAAAGATAGGAGCGGGTTCTCTCGAGCGCACGCTCCATCCCGCCGACCGCCGAATAGTTGGCCCACATCCGTTCGAGCACGAACTGTGCCATCTGCTGTTGAAAGCCGTTGCCCTCGATGCCGATGGTGTTGGCGACCGGGACGCGCATGTCGGTGAAGGTGAGGAGTCCGGTGTCGGACGCCCGCATGCCGAACTTGTCCAGCTTCTTCGACACCTCGAATCCCGGGCTGTCGGTGGGAACGATGACCTGGCTCATCCCCTGATAGCCGCCGGCGTCGGAGGTCCTGATGAGCATGCAGATCCAGTCGGCCTGAAGGCTGTTGGTGATGTACATCTTGGAGCCGTTGATGACCCAGTCGTCGCCGTCGCGCACCGCCCGCGTTCGGATGGCGGCCACATCCGATCCGGCGTCGGGTTCCGTGACCGCCACGGCAGCCACCATGTCGCCGGCGATGGCCGGCGCCAGATAGCGTTCCTTGAGAAGCGGAGAGCCGAAACGGTGCAGAGAGGGCGTGGCCATGTCGGCTTGCACACCGACGGCCATTCCGATCGAACCGTGGTCCGCCCGCCCGAACTCCTCGGCCATCACCACCGTGAAGAAGTGATCGGCCTCCTGTCCTCCGTACGCCTCGTCGTATTCGAGCCCGAGCAGCCCAAGACCACCCATGTGCTTGAAGATCCGGTGGAGCGGCATCATTCCCTCGGCCTCCCACTGGTCGACGTGGGGATTGATTTCGCGTTGAATGAACTCTCGAACCATTACCCTGAAGTGCTCGTGCTCCGCCGTGAAATGCACCATGTCTCTCCTGCTCGGCCGCTTCCGCCATGGTATCGGGTCCCCAAAACCGCGTTGCCGGACGGGAAGGGTGATGGCCGGGCCCGCCTAGCATCGAGGCATGTCCTATTCCGATCGCATCCTCATGGGCCCCGGGCCCAGCAACCTCTATCCGGCGGTGAGCACCGCGTTGACCAGCCCTCTCTTGGGGCATCTCGATCCGGATTTCCTCGACCTGCTCGATGAGACCAACCAGCGGCTCCGCGAGATCTTCAGAACCGAGAACCGACTCACCTTTCCGGTCAGCGGAACGGGTTCGGCCGGCATGGAGGCCGCATTTGTCAACTTCGTGCGGCCAGGCGACGTGGTGGTCATCGGGGTGAACGGGGTGTTCGGCGGGCGCATGTGCGATATCGCCGAGCG
>CBDUEV010000040.1:0-24197 GCA_965366365.1 uncultured Acidimicrobiia bacterium
GACGGATCATTCGTTGGTGCCCACCGTTCTCGCGCATTGTCAGCAGATGCGGGGGAGCTGCTCACCTACGTGGGTATCGATCACCCGAGTCGTACCGAGCGGAGTGATCGCCACCACCATCCCCGGGTGTTCCGCCACGACGGTTCCGATTCGAACCGCCTCCTGACCCTCCTGGTGACGCTGCATGATGGACAGAGCGGTTTCGGCGTGGCGTTCGGGAGTGAAGGCCACCAGCTTCCCTTCGTTGGCCACGTGCATCGGGTCCATCCCCAGCATCTCGCAGGCGGCGGCCACCAACCGTCGAACCGGGATGGCTTGATCGTCGACCGAGATCCCGACACCGGCGGCTCCCGCCATTTCGGTCAACGTGGCCGCCACACCGCCTCGGGTGGGGTCGCGGAGGGCGTGAATGTCCAGACCCGCCGAAACGAGGTCGGCCACCATCGCGTTGAGGGGGGCCGTGTCGGAAGCGATGTCGGCCTCGAAGCCGATTCCTTCCCTCACCGACATAATCGCCATGCCGTGGTCGCCGATCGTCCCCGAGACGAGCACGGCATCGCCCACCGAAACGCGTGATGGCGCCACATCCACGCCGTCGGGGACCACTCCGATTCCGGTCGTGTTGATGTAGACGCCGTCGCCGTGGCCGCGATCGACCACCTTGGTGTCACCGGTCACCACCCTCACCCCGGCTCGTTTGGCGGCGGCGGCCATCGACTGAACGATCACCCCCAACTCGTCGAGGGGCATGCCCTCTTCGAGGATGAATCCCACCGACAAGAACTTCGGCGCCGCCCCTCGCATGGCGAGGTCGTTGACCGTGCCGTTGATGGCAAGCTCCCCGATGTTGCCACCCGGAAAGAATCGGGGACGGACGACGAACGAGTCCGTGGAGTACGCCAGGCGACCAGTCGGAGCCTCCAGCACCGCCGCGTCGCCGAGCAGAGAGAGCTCCTCGTCGTCAAAGGCCGGAAGGAAGAGGTGCCTGGTCAATTCCGAGGAGAGCTTTCCGCCACCGCCGTGTCCCATGACGATCTGGGGATGATCCCGTAGGGGGAGCGGGCAGGTCCACGAGTCGAATGTCACGTTGCGGCCGCTTCGGTCGGGTGGGTGAGGCGACCGTAGAGGTAGTAGGCGGCGCAGGCTCCTTCGGAGGACACCATCGTCGCTCCGAGGGGAGTGCGCGGGGTGCATTCCTTCCCGAAGGATGGGCATTGGTCCGGCTTGAGGTTCCCCTGCAGAACCTCTCCGGCGTGACAGAGTGGGGACTCCACGCTTTCGATGTGGCCCACGTCGAAGCGAATGGCGGCATCGAAATCAGCGAACTCCTCGGCGAGTTCCCATCCGCTCTGAGGAATCATGCCGATGCCACGCCAGTTCCGGTCGCACGTGCGCAACACCCTGGCCACCATCTCCTGGGCGGCCGGGTTGCCGGCCTTGGAGACGGCTCGCTCGTAGGCGTTCTCGACCTCGGCACGACCTTCTTCGAGTTGGGTCACCAACAACTGGATTCCCCGCAGCAGGTCGAGTGGTTCGAACCCGGTCACCACGATCGGCACCCGATACTCGTCGGCTATCGGGAGATACTCCTCGTAGCCCATCACGGAACACACGTGCCCGGCCGCCAGGAAACCCTCCACCCGGCTCGTCGGAGACGAGAGGATGGCGCGCATGGCGGGAGGAACCAGCACGTGCGACACCAGCATGGAGAAGTTCTCCAGACCGAGCTCTCGAGCCTGGAAGATCGCCATGGCGTTGGCAGGAGCCGTCGTTTCGAAGCCGATCCCGAAGAAGACCACCTGGCGGTCGGGGTTGTCGCGGGCGATCTGCACGGCGTCGAGAGGTGAGTAGACGACGCGGATGTCGCCGCCGGCGGCCTTGATGGAGAAGAGGTCTTTGTCGGTGCCCGGCACGCGCAACATGTCACCGAATGAACAGAAGATCACGCCGGGGATGGCGGCGATGGCCAGGGCCTTGTCGATCGTGGACAGGGGAGTCACGCAGACCGGACACCCGGGGCCGTGGACCATTTCGATGGCTTCCGGGAGGAGCCGGTCGATCCCGTTGCGGATGATGGAGTGGGTCTGGCCGCCGCAGACCTCCATGATGGCGTGGGGCCGGGTGGTGACCCGCTCGATCTCCTTGAGGAGTGCGCGCGCCAAATCAGGGTCGCGGAACTCATCGAGGTACTTCACGGGGCATCTCCGCGCACGATCGACTCCTCAGCGGCCAGAGCGGCGGCGGGGTCGAGTTCGGTTCTCATCATGTCGAGCCGCCGGAACAGCTCGAGAGTCTCCTGGGCGGATTCCTCGTCGAGCTGTTGGATGGCGAACCCGACGTGAACGATCGCATAGTCGCCCAGCTGGATGTCCGGAACGTAGGCGAGGCTGACCTCCTTGACGATGCCGTCGAAGTCCACCTTGCCCATCCGGGTCACGTCTTCGCCGGTGATCTCGATGACCTTGCCTGGAATGCCAAGGCACATGGTTCAACTCCTCATGGCCGCCACGACCACTTGGCCGAGGGCGAGGCCTCCGTCGTTCGGGGGAACCTGCCGATGGGTCAGCACTCGAAACCCGGCAGCGTCCATTCTGCTTGTCACGGCGGAGGTCAGGGTCGCGTTTTGGAACACCCCACCGCTGCACCCAACGGTACTCGTCCCGGTCTCCTTCCGTACCCGTTCGGCCACCTCGACCATGGCGGCGGCCAGGCCCCGATGGAACCGGGCGGCGATGGTGGAGGCCGGCACCCCGTTGCGGAGGTCGTCGACGACCGCGGCGAGCACCGGAGCGGGGTCGATGACGTGAGGCGCCCCCTGCCCGCAACCGAATCGGTATTCCCCTTCAGCGGTCTCGTCGACCAGCGCTTCGAGTTCGATGGCCGCCTGGCCCTCGTAGGTGATCTGCTGCCTGACTCCCGCCAGGGAGGCGACGGCATCGAACAGCCGCCCGGCACTCGTCGTTGGCACCGTGTTCAGATGTCCCTCGATCTGACCGGCCAGGACTTCCCGTTCGGCCGGCGGGCACGCCTGCACGGGGGGAAGGTCGTCGCTCCAATCGATGCCGGCGGCCAGGAGGTGGGCGAGTGCCATGCGATAGGGCCGGCGGATCGCCGCATCACCTCCGGCGAGCGGAACCGGGGCGATGTAGCCGACCCGCTCGTAGCCGGCCAGATCCGCCACCATGACTTCTCCACCCCAGATCGTTTCGTCTGCCCCGTACCCGGTGCCGTCAAAGGCGAAGCCGATCACCCGACCGAGTTCCTTGTGTTCGGCGAGCAGCGCCGCCAGGTGTGCGTGGTGATGCTGGACCCTCACCACCGGTCGTCCCCTCGCCTGCTCGTCCGCCCACCGGGTAGAGAGATAGCGTGGGTGGAGATCCGAGACCAGCACTTCGGGCTCGATGCCGAACAGTTCCTGGAGATGGACGACGGACCGCTCGAAGGCGGTCAGCGTTTCGAGGTTCTCCATGTCGCCGATGTGCTGGCTCATGAAGGCCTCCGCGCCATCGGCGATACAGAAGGTGGCCTTCAACTCGGCGCCAACTGCCAGGGTTGGGGGCACCGGGACCGGAAGGGTGAGAGGAAAGGGGGCGTATCCCCGTGACCGCCGGATGGGGACCTCCTTTCCCCCGATGACTCGGATCACCGAATCGTCCACCGGCACGGCAATCGGACGATCGTGCACCAGAAACGCGTCGGCCAGGCCCGCCAGTCTCGTCAGAGCCTCTTCGTTGTGGGTGGCGATCGGCTCCTGACTGAGGTTGCCCGATGTCATGACCCACACCTCGCCCGGTCGGACGAGCTGGTGGTGAAGGGGGGTGTAGGGCAGCATCACCCCCAAGAACGCATTGCCGGGTGCCACGTGAGCGGAGACGCCGGCGGCGGGGATGGCCCGGCTGAGGACAACTGGTCTCGGCGGCGAGGTGAGGAGCTCCAGCTCGGCGTCGTCGAACCGGGCGATGGATCGGGCGGTGGCGGCGTCGGCCACCATCACCGCCAAAGGTTTGGCGGCCCGGCCCTTGCGCTCTCGGAGAAGACCCACGGCCGCGTCGGAGGTGCCGTCGCAGGCGAGATGGAACCCCCCGAGCCCCTTGATGGCCACGATCTTGCCGTCGGCCACCAAGGCGCGGGTGGTGTCGATCGGATCGCCGGCCAGAGGAACGGCGTCCGCCGTCAGGAGGGTGAGTCGGGGTCCGCATCGGGGGCACGCATTGGGCTGGGCGTGGAAGCGCCGGTTGGTGGGGTCGTCGTATTCGGCCTGGCAGGCGTCGCACATCCGAAATGCCGCCATGGTGGTGGTGGGGCGGTCGTAGGGGAGGCTCTCGATGATGGTGAGCCGCGGTCCGCAGTTCGTGCAGTTGGTGAAGGGATACCGGTATCGACGATCATCCGGACTCTCCAGCTCGGCGAGGCACTCGTCGCAGGTGGAAAGGTCAGGGGAGACAAAGGTTCGGCCCCCGCCGCCTCCCGAGGCCACGATCTCGAACCCGGTCAGCCCGGCCGCAGGAAGCGAGGTGGTCTCCACGGATTCGACGTGCGCCATCGGCGGCGCTTCTGCCGTCAAGGCCAGAACGAACCGATCCATCGCGCCGAGCGGCCCCTCGACCTCGATGAACACACCTTCGGTGTCGTTTCCCACCAGTCCGGCGAGGCCGAGAGAGCCGGCGAGGTTGTAGACGAACGGGCGGAAACCGACACCCTGGACGATTCCTCTGACTCGAATCCGACGCCGTCCTTCTGCGGTGTCCCCGAGCCCGGCGGGGGACGCTGGGTCACGCGCCGGCGAAGCGGATTCGTCGGCGGTCATCCGAAAGTTGCTTCGGGGCTCGAGTCTGGCTCGAAGGCTTGGGTGATCAGTGCTTCAACCGTGTCGGAGGTCGCCGCCACCTGACTTCGGCAGAAGGGAGTGAGGCCGGTACCCAGTCCGAGATCCAGCACGGGGACGCTCACCGTGTACGCCTCGGGCACCGGGCCCCCGATCAAATCGGCGAGTCTCAACAGCGTTCCCGGGTCTCCGTGGTGACTGGTCGGTCCGTCCTGGCGCGGCTCGGTCTTTCGCACGATCACCTCTTTCGAGCTCACAGCTGCGTCGATGAAGATCACCCGATCGGCTTCCACCATGGCCTCGACGAGCTCGGGCACGAGCTGGGTCACCGATCGCACCGTCACTCCCGGGAGCCGGCGCGCCTCGATGGTCTCGGCCACGACCCTGCCTACCCCGTCGTCCCGGCGCAGCTCGCTGCCCACGCCCACGACGAGCACCCGAAGGTCAGTCACGTGCGACTGTGCAGAGTTCTTTGCCTTCGACGTCCAGCAGGGTGACGACCATCGGCATGGCGCCGATGGCGTGGGTCGAGCAGCTCAGGCAGGGGTCATAGGCGCGGATTCCGGCCTCGATCCGGTTGAGTGTCGACTCGGCGATGGTCGGCCCGTCGATCCATTCACGGGCGATCTGCGTCACGGTGGCGTTCATTCCCAGGTTGTTCTGACCGGTGGCGATGATCATGTTGACGTCGGTCAGGACGCCATGATCGTCGACCTCGTACTCGTGGAACAAGGTTCCACGGGGCGCCTCCGAAACGCCGACGGCGCGAGTCCTGTTGATCCCAGCCTGGGCTCTGACTCGGGTATCGAGCAGGACGGGGTCGGACATCATTGCTTCGATGCGCTCGGTGCACGCCAGGATCTCGATGAGGCGGGCGTGGTGATAGTGGAAGGACGAGGTGGCGATTCCTCCGACGCGCTCTCGGAACTCGAGGAGCGCCTCGTCGGCCAGGGGGGTGCCCATCTGGTCGGCCAGATTGAGGCGGGCCAGCGGTCCCACCCGATAGATCCCGTCCGAAACCGGCTGGCCTTCCCCAACCAGCGGTTTCCAGTACGGGGACTTCAGATAGGAATCTCGATTGGTTGCCTCGCCCAGATAGTCGCGATAGTCGGCGGGGTCGATCCCATCGGCGACGATTGCGCCGTCGGAGTCGATCACCTTGAGGTGTCCGTCGTGGTGCTCCCAGGTCCCCTGGTCGTTGGCCAGACCCAGGTAGAGGCTGGGGAAGCTGCCGAACGCAGAGATCTCGCGTGCGAATCGATCGGCGATCGAGAGGTAGAGCTCCAGAGCGGCCACCGCCGTCTCTTTTGCCTCGCCGACGCGGGCGGCGATGTCGTCTCTCGTTACGACCGTCATCGGGTGAGCGATTCCGCCCGGCACGATTCCGGGCGAGTGGACCTTGCGGCCGGCGATCGCCTCGATGATGGACTGGCCGAACGATCGAAGCCGGATTCCTCGCCGGGCGATCTCCGGCTCGGTGGCCATGAGTCCGAAGACATTCCTGGTGGCCGGGTCCGCCTCCATCCCCAGCAGCAGGTCAGGGGCGCTGAGGTGGAAGAAGCTGAGGGCGTGGCTTTGGGTGATCTGTCCCAGGTTGGCGAGGGTCCGCAGTGCCACTCCGGCCGGTGGGGGGTTCACACCCATGATGGCGTCACCGGCCTTGGCGGACGCCAACAAGTGGCTGACCGGACAGATCCCGCAGGTTCTGGCCGTCAGGCTGGGCATTTCGAAGACGGGCCGTCCTCTACAGAACTCTTCGAATCCTCGGAACTCGGTGACGTGGAAACGAGCCTCGGCCACCTGGCCGGCCTCGTCGAGATGGATCGTGATCTTGGCGTGCCCTTCAATGCGGGTCACCGGGTCGATGGTCACGAGATCATGCATGGTGTCTCCTCATCCGAACCTGATCCCTTCTCCACGATCCTCGGCGAGGGTGCCGTCGAGGATGGCCACCAGCGCCTCTCGAATGCGGGTCGCCGAAGGCGGACAACCCGGTAGATACACGTCCACGTCGATGACCTGATGGAGCGGCAGCACCCTCGGGAGGAGCGCAGGTACCACCGGCCGCTCGTCGGGGATCGCTCCGTCGCGGTCTACCTTCTCGACGTAGACCCGGTGGAGGATGTTCTGAGGATCACCCAACGGGTTGCGCATGGCGGTGACATTGCCGGTCACCGCACAGTCGCCGAACGACACGACCTTGGCGGTCCGTTCCCTCAGGATATGGGCCAACTCGGCGTTGTCGTCGTTGGCGACGGCGCCCTCGACCAGGGTGAGGTCGACGTCTTCGGGAAACTCCTTGATGTCGGCGAGGGGGCTGTACACCACGTCGACGCGTTCGGCCAGGTCGAAGAGAAACTCGTCCATGTCCAAGAAGGACATGTGGCATCCCGAGCAACCTCCCAGCCAGACCGTCGCCAGTCGGGTCTTGGTGCTCATGGGCTCCCTCCGTCCTCAGGTGGCCCAGCCGGTCTTTCGGCGGGAGCGAACCACTCGTGGTCGCGTCGGGCCGAGACGAGGCGGGCGACGAGGTCCGGGATCGGACGCGCCTCCCCGACCGCCGAGCCTTGATAGGCCAGCGAGCCGGTCGGACACGAGGCCACACATTTCCCACACCACGTGCAGGAGGTGGATTCGCCCCATGGTTTGCCGAGATCCGTGACCAGGAACGCCTGATGCCCTCGGGAAGCGACATCCCACACGCGTGCCCCTTCGATCTCGTCGCAGACGCGCACGCAGCGGGTGCAGAGAATGCAGCGGTTTGGATCGAACACGTATTTCGGATGGGAAGCATCGACCGGTCGGAGGGGAGCCTGATACTCGAACCGGACATGGTCCATTCCGGCATCGACCGCCCGGTCCTGGAGTTCGCAGTTGCCGTTGGCCACGCACACTGCGCACACGTGGTTTCCCTCGGCGAAGAGCAGCTCGAGGATGGCCCTTCGGTGGCTCTTCAGCTTCGTTGTGTTGGTCCTCACCTCCATGTCTTCCACTGCCGGAGTGGCGCAGGCGGGACGGAGCTGGTGTTGGCCGGAGACCTCGACCACACACATGCGACAGGCGCCCCACACCGACAGTCCTTCCAGGTAGCACAGCGTGGGAATGTCGATGTCGTTTCGTCGGGCGGCTTGCAGAACCGATTCGCCTTCGAACGCCTCGACCTCGGTTTCGTTGACGGTCAGAGTGATCGTGGTTCGCCGTTCACGCATCGGCGCCCTCCTTGACCAGGGTTTCGTATTCGTCTCGGAAATAGTGGAGCGTCGAGACGACCGGATTGGGGGCACTTTGGCCCAGGCCGCACAGGCTCGTTTCTCGCACCACGGAGCACAGTTCCTCGAGGAGGACGATGTCCTTTGGCTTACCGCTGCCTCGACAGATCCGGTCGAGGAGACCGTGAATCTGCACGGTTCCGGCCCGGCAAGGGACGCACTTGCCGCAGGACTCGTCCATGCAGAACTCCATGAAGTAGCGTGCCACCTCCGGCATCGAGGTTTCCTCATCCATCACGATGAGGCCTCCCGAACCCATGATGGAGCCGAGTTCTCGGAGGCTCTCGTAGTCCACCGGGGTGTCGAGAAACTCGCTGGGGATACACCCACCGGACGGCCCGCCGGTCTGGGCAGCCTTGAAGGCCTTCCCGCCGGGCACGCTGCCGCCCATGTCCTCGACGATCTCCCTCAGGGTGATCCCCATGGGCACCTCGATGAGACCGGTGTTGGTGAGATCCCCGGCCAGAGCGAAGACCTTGGTGCCCGAGCTCTTTTCCGTGCCGATGCCGGCGAACCAGGCGGCTCCGTGGGAGATGATGGCCGGGACGTTGGCCAGCGTCTCCACGTTGTTGATCATCGAAGGTTTCCCGAATAACCCCTTCTGGGTCGGGTAGGGCGGTCGAAGTTGTGGGTTGCCGCGCCGGCCTTCGATGGAGGCGATCAGGGCGGTCTCCTCGCCGCAGACGAAAGCTCCCGCGCCGATGCGGATCTCGACCTCGAAGTCGAAGTTGGTCTCGAGCACCTTGCGGCCCAACAGCCGGCTGCGCCGCGCCGAGCGGATCGCCCGGTCGAGCCTCTCGACGGCCTTGGGGTACTCGGCCCGCACGTAGATGTATCCGTGGTTGGCGCCCGTCGCGTAGGCGGCCAGGGCGAGGCCTTCGATGACCCGGTGGGGATCGTCCTCCATCACGGTGCGGTCCATGTAGGCGCCCGGGTCGCCTTCGTCGCCGTTGGCGATGACGTACTTCTGGTCGGACTCCGCCGACGCCAGCAGGGCCCATTTGGTGCCGGCCGGATATCCGGCCCCGCCTCGACCGCGCAGGCCGGAGGCCTTGATCTCGTCGACGACCTGGGTGGGGGTCATGGTGGTCAGCGCCTTGTGGAGGGCGCGGTAGGCCCCGTGGGCGACGGCCGACTCGAGTCGGTCGGGGTCGATGATGCCGGCGTTGGCCAGCACGATGCGCTGCTGGCGAGCGAAGAACGGCATGTCCTTGTCGAGGACGTTGGCCTCCAGCGACTCGCCTTTGGCGGTGTGCGATCGGACGATTTCCGGCCCGACCTCGGCGTCGACGCTGTGGTACATGACCTCTTCGCCCCCTCGGCGAAGGACACGGACGAGGGGACCTTGGCTGCACAACCCCATGCAACCGGTCGAGACGACCCGCACCTCCGACGCCAAGCCGGTGGTGGCCACCTCGGCCTCGATCGCCGCGATGGCCGGCCCGGCTCCCGCCGACTGACAGCTGGTGCTGGCGCAGGCCTTGATGCGCCACGGGTATCGGCTTCGTTCTTCCAGTTCTCGTTCGGCCACTTCGTGGAGGTCGATGGGAGCAGCCATCAGCTCACCTCCTCCACGACTCGGGTCGAGGTGTCGATGAGGGCGAGCGTCGATTCGGCGTCCTGGTGCCCGGCCACCTCGCCGTCGTACACCACGACGGGAGCCAGCCCGCACGACCCGAGGCAGCGGGCAGTGCGCAAGGTGAGAACTCCGTCGGCCGACGTTTCGCCTGGTGCCACCTCGTAGGTGTCTCGGACGGCGGCCACGATGGCGTCGGCCCCCTTCACGAAGCAGGCCGTCCCTGTGCAGACACTGCAGGAGTGTTCGCCGGGCGCCTCGAAATCGAACAGGTGGTAGAAGGTGGCGACACCGAAGACCATGCTGGGAGGGAGTCGCAAGGCTCTGGCGACGTACATCAGGACATCGTCCGACAGGTATCCGAAAACGTCCTGGGCGGCGTGGAGACTCTCGATGAGCTGGTCCTGGGCGTATCGCACCCTTTTGAGGTGCTTGTCGATCACCGCAAACCGGTCGTCTCCCGAGGGATGCGAGGTTTCCAACGCTTCCTCCTCACTCGAAAAGCCTTGTTCGGCTCTTGCAGCCAGATCCGAGGGTTGTTCGAGTCGATGGGGACCTGGCAACGGAAAGGTTACCCCTCGGCAGAGAGGCGGCCTGCTCGATGGGGACGCGTTTCTGGTTCTGAATCGGAATCTTCGATTGGTGGACGGCTGGCGGTGCCGCATGAGGCGCTGCCGGCCACGGGACGGGGAGTAGCATTCCGTTTCCTGAGATGAGATACGGGGCACGAATCCGCTCGACGTTGCTCACCATGGTGCTCCTGCTCTTTGGGGCATCGCTGCTGCTCTACGGCCTGACCCACATGATTCCGGGTGACCCGATTCGGGCTTTGTTCGGTTTCCAGGCGCCCCCGCCGGAACTGCTCGCCGAGATCCGGGGACGATATGGCCTCGACGACCCCTTCTATGTCCAGTATTTCAAGTTCGTGCGCAACGCCCTCCAGGGTCACTTCGGGTACAGCATCACGGGCGAGCCGGTCGGCGAGCTCATTCGGGCCCGTGTTCCGGTGTCGGCGCGGCTCGCTGGTGCAGCCATCGCCATCCAGGCGGTCGTCGGCATCGCCCTGGGAGTGGTGGGGGCATGGGCGCGTTCTCCAACGCTCGGCCGCGTGGTGCGTGGCGTGACACTCCTGGCGGTCGTGATCCCGGTCTTCGTCCTTGCCTTCCTGCTGCTGGGTTGGGTGGGGTACGGGTCGAGCTGGCTGCAACCACGCGGGCTGAAGGGGTGGGGCAGCTACGTGCTCCCGGCGATCTCCCTGTCGGCCGCATCCACCGCTCTCACCATCCGCATGATGGATGCCGAGATGCGGTCGGCGCTGCGGCATCCCTTCGTCAGGTACGCGGAGGCGTGTGGGTTGTCGCGGAGGCGGATCGTGACCGTGCACGCCCTCAGGGCTTCGGTGATTCCGGTGGTCACTTTCGTGGCGGCCAGCTCCGCCCAGATCATCGGCGGTCTCATCGTGGTCGAGGCGATCTTCGACATCCCCGGCATTGGTTCGCTGGTGATGGATGCGATCCTCGCCAAGGACCACAATGTCATCGTCGGGGTGTTGGTGATTGCAGTGGCCTTCGGCGTGCTCTCCAGCACCGCCGCCGATCTCATCATCCCGATGATCGATCCCCGTATCCGTGTCGAGCGTTTCCAACCGCCGATGTGAGGTTGGAGCGCCTCGGTTTCTCCAGAGCCCCAGTTCCATTTCCCGTTGGTGAGACGGAGGCCGGTAGAACCCGATCGAGCGCATCGGTCTGCCCAACCTGCCTGGCGCAGCTCCCACCTCGGCCGGCACGAGCGGACGGGCGAACCGATCGGCTGGCGCTCCCGTATGGTTGAGGGAACCCATAGAAAGGTCCTCATGCGTCGACTGCTGATTGTCGCTGCCGCCCTCGCTCTCATGGCGGCGGCCTTCCCCACCACCACCATTCCGTTGCCGTACGACTTCGCTCCGGAAGGAATCGCCGTCGGGGAAGGAACCACCTTCTACGCCGGCTCGCTGAACGGCGGCACGATCGTGTCCGGGAAGCTGGCCAGCGGGGATTACTCCGTGCTCGTCGACGATCCCGCCACCGATGTGACGGTCGGTCTGGCCGTCGACGACAGCCGCCGGCTTCTCTTCGCCGCCGGTGGGCCGTCCGGTATGGCCGCCGTCTACGACAGCACCACCGGCGCGACGGTCGCCTCCGCCTTCCTCGGCGACGGCTTCATCAATGATGTGATCGTGACGCGCGACGGCGCCTACTTCACGAACAGCTTCGTCCCCGTGTTCTACTTCCTGCCGGTTTCCCGCTCGGGTGTGGTGGGGGCTCCGGAGACCATGGCGCTGAGTGGCCCGGCGCTGGATTCGTTTGTGGCCGGTACCTTCAACTACAACGGAATCGAGGCGACCGCCAATGGCCGGAATCTCATCGTGGTGAATTCCGCCACAGGTGAGTTGTTCAAGGTGGACCCTGCCTCAGGTGCCAGCGCTGTGATCGACTTGGGGGGCCAGTCGGTTTCGAGCGGCGACGGGATCCTCCTCCAGGGGAGGACGCTGTATGTGGTGCGCAACTTCCTCAACGAAGTGGCGGTTGTCCGTCTGCACCCGTCCCTGGCCAGTGGGGAGGTGGTCGACTCGATCACGAATCCCGCATTCGAGGTGCCGACGACCATTGCCCGCTCGGGTTCTCGGCTGGTGGTCGTCAATGCCCAGTTCGGATTCCCGGTTGACCCTGCCAACCCGCCCGAGGTCGTCGTCTTCAGGTAGAGCCGGCCAGGCTCGGGTTGTGGAGCTGCGAGCGCCACTGAGGGGGCGTTGCCACGCTCGGCCGTGACCGCTGCCGCGGCGGGGAGGCACGAACGATCGGCTGCGCCGGTCAGCCCGCCCGTTGGCGGCCATGGCCGCCACGAGCGCCACGCTCAACGCCGCCGCCCCGGTTCGTTGCTCGAGACTGTCGTCGTCGACGCCTTGGCATTGACCCGCCGGGAGACAAGCCCTCCGGTATGGTCGAAGCGACAAGTCGAATAGAGAGAGGGAACTCATGGGCGACGCATGGGACAACATGGTCCAAGGACTGAACGACGCTGCGGCCTCGGTGGGGCAGATTCTCGGGGATTGGATTCCGCGCATCCTCGTTGCGGTCTTGGTACTGATCATCGGACGATGGATACTGCGGAAGCTGCGGACGATCATCGAGCGACTGCTCGATTCTCCGGCGGCCCGTTCGGTCTACGACAAGGCGGGCATCACGTCTGCGTTGGCTCCGACGGAACGGAAGGCGGCGACCCTGGTGGCCACGATTGCCTACGGGTTCTTGATGTTGCTGTTGTGGCTGATCATCTTCCGCATTCTCCAGATTCAGCCGATCGAAGACTTGCTGCAACGGCTTATCGCCGTATTGCCGCTGATGCTGGTGGCAGTTGCCCTGGTGATCATCGCGGCCGCCGTGGGCAGCTTCGTGGCCGAACTGGTGCGACCGTTCGCGGAACAGCGGGACGTTCGATGGCTGCCGTCGGTGGTGCGGATTGCGATCGTCGTAGCCGGCGTCCTGGCAGCCCTGGACCTGCTCGAGATCACATTCGCAGAAGACATCGTCAAGATCGCCACCGCCGCGGTCGGGGTGGCTTTCGCGGTGGCGTTCGGGGTCGGTGGGATCGATACCGCCAAGCGTTGGTGGGCCGCCTACCTCGCACCCCGGGACACAACCGACCACTAGGAACCGAAAAACCATCGACCGGCAGGCACCCCAGGGTGCCTGCCGGTTGCTCTTTCTCACCCACTCTTTCCGGGCCGTGGGCTCTCCGACGTGCCGAAGCGCGCACCCCCGTAGTGCTCATTTCTGAACCAGATTTGGTGATCGGGGCTGGTCAATTTCGTGGAGCCCTGTGAGAGTTTGGGTTGAACGAAACCGTCTTCAGACTATAATTTAGGTCATGTCAAGAACGCTCCCGCTCTCCGAAGTCAAGGCCAAACTGTCAGAGGTCGTCGACGAGATCGTGACCACGCAGGAACGTGTCACCGTCACGCGAAACGGACGCCCGGTCGCGGTCATGCTTAGCACACACGATCTGGAGGCCATCGAAGAGACTCTGGCGATACTTTCGGACCCTGCGGCCATGCGCGAGATCGAGCAAGGTCGGGCAGCGATCGCAAGTGGTGACGTTGTCACCAAGGACGAGATCGAGGCGCTGCGTATCCAACTTCGCTCCAGGACAGCGTGACAGAAACGCTGTGGGGCCTGGTCGTCGCCGGGACTGCACGTCGAGCCGTCGACCGACTCCCCGAGAAGATTGCTCTCGCAGTATTGGACTACCTCGTTGGTCCACTCCTCGAGAACCCTCACAGGGTCGGCAAACCACTGCGAGGCGATCTGGTCGGACTTCACTCTGCAAGAGTTGGGGCATACCGCGTGGTGTACGAGATCCACGAAGTCAGCCGGACAGTCCGAGTCATTTACATCGACCACCGGGCAGACGTCTACCGACCACGCTGACCCCACTCCTCGAGGTGCCGATCGGCTCGGTACGTATGCGCGCTCGTTGTGGCGCATATCTGGTGCTCGGTGCCCAGGCTGGTCCTAGTCGGCGGGTTCGAACACGTACCTGTGCTGTCGCCGAACACCGGCCAGTCCGGTGGTGTCGGTGAACTCAGAAAGGAGGGACTCTGCTGCCTGAGGGCTGTCTGGCAAGGGACTCGGTTGGACGTAGATCCCTTGAAACCGCAGCCGCTGGTCCGCTTCCAGAGTGCGCAACCCGAGGCCATCGATATCGCCGCGAACGGTTGCGCTGACACGCACATCTGCGGCCAACTGCTCTACGACCCGGATATCAGCCTCGTCATAGCGGTAGTGCTCGAAGAAGTACACGCTGGACTCGATCGGCTCGGCGAAGCGCTTGGTGCTCGCGTGGTTGCCCGCCAGGCTGCGCCAACTGCATCTCTCGAAGGGCACCCAGTCGATGCTGAGAATCGGTTCCGTCATGCCGTACTCGCGGCGCACCGGCTCGTAGTCGAACGTGAAGGTCCAGGTGAGCCTCAGGTCATACCCAGTCCGGGGGCCGTCGAAGAGGAGACCAGACCACGTGCCACCGATCGGCACCAGTTCATCTCGACGAGGAGCATCGGAGACAGTCATCCACTCAGGATGCCAGCCAGGTGACCTGACCTCAACGACTACCGGCCACGCCGACCAATCCGAGCGCCGAAGTGCCGATATCGCGCACTCCGTGGTACGGCGATGGTAGTTCAGACGGTGTCATCGCGGCGCCGTTCCGGCCAACGGGGATGGCGAGTCGATGTAGGACCGCAGTACCCACTCGCTACAGCACGCCGAGGTGCCGTTCTCGCGCGACCTGACTCGCGGCGCGGTGTAGATTTCAGCGATGTTGATCAAAGAACGAGGAAGGGCAGTTTCGTTGGGGGGCCTCGCTTGGTTGGCAGGTGTCTTTGTCTTGGAGTTGGCGTATGACTCGTCAAACATAGATGGTCTCCCAATCAGCTTCTCGATTCTGGCGTTGGTGGCCGGGGTGGCGGTTGGCTGGGGGTGTTGGAACTCCGCGTCGAGGCTTGAGAATCGGACCGGCAGGTTAGGGCTGAGGAGTGTTGGGATCTGCTCGCTCCTATTCGGAGTGGGCTTCGGATTGGATCTCCTCCCGGACATGTTTCTCGCCTTCCTCCTTTCCTACACGATCGGACTGTTTCTCCTCCCGGTCGCCTTTCTTGTGTTGGGCATCGGGGTCGCACGGTCAATGGTGTACCCGGGATGGGCGAAGTGGCTTCCCTATGCAATGTTTGCAACCGCAGTCGTTACCTACGGGTTCCACGCGCTTGCCCGCGATGTGTGGGACCCGCCTGATGCTGTGTGGTTTGCTGCACTCGGTTTGGGGTGGTTCGTCCTCGGCATCGCCATCAGCTCATTTCGAGTTCCTGAAATACCGAAAGAGACAGAGGGCCAGCCCCTGGCCCCCGCCCGATAACCGGCAATCTCGCGCACGAGTCGGAGATCGACTCGGCACTGTCGGTGAGGAGAACGCTCCCGATGGCGTCGTTGGTCGATGCTCATCCATCGGGCGGTTCGGCCCTCTCTGACGCCAGACTCTCGACCCGCGTCTTCGCCCTACCTCGAGCCGAAGCTCTGAGGGCGTGCCAGTCGTACGACGAGTCCGTGGATAGCCACTCCGAGACCCCAGCCGAGCAGAGCCCAGGCCGACCACCATGCCGACCATTCTCCGGTGAGGTTGGCCGCCACGTTGGTGGCGAGATTCACCAGGAAGATGATGACCATCGAAACCGCGAACACGCTTGCATGGAGGTGGAAGGCTCGACGTTGCCGCACGTGCAACTGAGTGTCGTCCGGGCGCTGATCGCCCGTTGTCCTGGCCGCCGTTGGTGATTGGTTTGGTTTGGTTGTCGGCATGAATGCCCCTTTCGTCGATTCGTACTTAGTACGAATAGCTACGAGCACAACCCTACCCGTACTAAGTACGACCAGTCAAGCCGTTTCGTGAAGGGAGCGAGGAGCGGGTTCGATCGCACCGCCACCACTCAGCCGTGCGGGATGGTCGGATGCGTGGACAGGTCCCAACCGTTCGGGTGCCGTGACGGTTTGGGAAGAAATGGACGTGCGGGCACGTTTGTTCCCGTGCGTCTAGGTTTCCTGGTGTGAAGGAGCTTCCCGAACACGTAGCCGTCAACCGCGATCACTGGGACTCTGCGGCCGATCAATGGGTGGGGATGGGCGAGCGTGCCTGGGCCACCCGGACTCCTACCTGGGGTATTTGGGGGACAGCTGACCTGGACCTGCTGCCGGCCGACATGACGGGTATGGACGCTATCGAACTCGGCTGCGGAACCGCGTACGTGTCGGCGTGGATGGCGTGGCGAGGAGCGCGAGTGGTCGGCATAGACAACTCCGAGAGACAACTGGAGACTGCCCGTCGGCTCGCAACCGAGCATGGAGTGGAGCTCGAATTGGTTCACGGGAACGCCGAGACCGTGCCGTACCCCGACGCCTCGTTCGACTTCGCGGTCTCCGAGTACGGGGCGGCACTGTGGGCCGACCCGTCGGCGTGGTTGCCAGAGGCGTGGCGTCTCTTGCGCCCAGGCGGAGCGCTCGCCTTCTTGACCAACCATCCGCTGTCGCAGGTGTGCAGCCCGCTCGATGGCTCACTGCCGATAACCGAACGGCTCGAACGGCCCTACTTCGGCATGTACCGCTTCGATTGGCGAGAGGCCGTCGACGATCCCGGTGGCATCGAGTTCAATATGCCCCTGTCGGATTGGTTCCACCTGCTGGTCGACACTGGTTTCGCGGTGGAGGACTTCATCGAAGTGCGAGCCCCTCACCGGGGGAGTGAGGTGCGCGACTACGTGACAGCCGATTGGGCCAATCAGTGGCCTGCCGAAATGGCGTGGATCGCTCGCAAACCTTCATGACGACCGTGATCGACGCGGCGTTGGCGGACTTCGACGTGGGGTTGTGCCGTGACGCGAAGCGGCAGTTCGCGGAGCGAACTGCCAACGGACTTCGACGTAGTCGAAGTCTGCGCACACCCGGAGGGACTCGAACCCCCAACCTCCTGATCCGTAATCAGACGCTCTATCCAATTGAGCTACGGGTGCGTGTGTGGCCATACGGTAGCGGAGTTTCTGGAACAGGAAAACCCGGCATGGGGCAGCAGACGGCGCTCTCGGAGAACTCCTAGCATCGACGCCAAGCAAGCAAAGAGGTGGCGAATCGAGCTCTTGAATCTCTTCGACTACGAGAAGGCGGCCACCGGACGGATGGAGACTCCGCACTTCGAGTATTACGCGGGAGGATCGGCCGACAATCTGACCTTGCGTGACAACCGGGCCGCCTTCGAGCGCCTGCGGCTGCTCCCGCGAGTACTGCGGGATGTCTCCCGCGTCGATCTGTCCACCGCCGTCCTGGGGCGTACCGAGGCGATGCCGGTGCTCATCGCCCCAACCGCCATGGCCCGGCTCGCTCATGATGCCGGTGAGTTGGCCGTCGCCCGGGCTGCCCGCGCGGCAGGGATCACTCAGGTGTTGAGCAGTCTCTCCACCTACTCGATCGAGGATGTGGGTGAAATCGGGGGCAACTCGTGGTTTCAGCTCTATGTCTACCGCGATCGAAGTATCACCGAGCACCTGGTGGCCCGTGCGGAGGAGGCGGGCTTTCGAGCGATCGTGTTGACGGTGGACGTCCCGGTGACCGGCCTCCGCGAGAATCTCCACCGGGTCGGCTTCGACCCTTCCGGGCTGGTGATGAGCAACTTCGTCGAAGTCAACCGGGATCGCCAGGAAGGTGGATTCTTCGATTATGCCGCCGAGAATTTCGATCCCTCGTTGACGTGGGCCGACGTCGAGTGGCTCGGCTCCATCTGTTCGCTTCCGATCGTGGTCAAGGGGGTGCTGCACCCCGATGACGCTCGCCGGGCTGTCGACGCCGGAGCAGGCGCCATCATCGTTTCGAATCATGGCGGCCGGCAACTCGACTCTGCCGTGGCCACCATCGACGCGCTTCCCGGTGTTGCGGCCGCCGTGGACGGGCGGTGCGAAGTCTTGATGGATGGAGGAGTGCGGCGGGGCACCGACGTCGTGAAAGCCTTGGCGCTCGGAGCCAGAGCCGTTCTGGTGGGGCGCCCCATCCTGTGGGGGTTGGCGGTTGACGGAGAGGCCGGCGTGGCGGACGTCTTGGAGATTCTCCGCAGCGAGACTGCCAACGCCCTCGCTCTCTGCGGCGCCGCCTCCACTTCTGCCGTTCCCGACGATCTCGTCATCTAGACGCAAAACGGCGGACACGTGTGCGTCCGCCGTTTCGACCCGTGGGTTGCCCTGGGTTCATGGCGGAGAGGGAGGGATTTGAACCCTCGAGGAGGCTATAAACCCCCTACTCGCTTAGCAGGCGAGCGCCTTCGACCTCTCGGCCACCTCTCCGTGTATCGGTGGCAGGATAGCTGGCGGGTGAGTGGTCGAGGCCGAGATGCTTCCGTCAGGCAGCGATCAATGCCGTACCGACCACGGCCGCTCCCACTCCGACAAGCTGCAGCCTCCGGAAGCGTTCGCCCAGCACGATCCGAGCCAGAGCGATCGTACCGATCGGGTAGAGGTTGGTGACCACGGCCACGGTGGAGAGATCGCCCACTCGGGCCGCCAGTACGAAGGCGATGTTGGCGGCCATGTCGATCACGCCGGCGCCAAGTGCCACGGACGCGCTCACGACCTTCCCCGAACCCGCCCCGGCCGCCAACATCAGCCCGGCCATCAGCACCAGGTTCACGAGCCGCGCAGACACCAGCGGCCACAACCCGGCCGTCTCCGCCGCCTGGGAGATGGCGACGAAGAACACGCCGAACCCCGCCCCCGCCCCGGCGGCTTCGATCACAGTCCGGCCACTGCGGCGGCCCCCCTGGCCAGGTTCCCAGGTGATGATCGGGATGGAAGCCACGGCCAGCACCGATCCGATCACCGCCAGCTGCGGTGGCCGCTCTCCGGAAGCGAGACCGAAGGCAAACGGAACGACGGAAGCCACTACGGCGCTCACGGGAGCGGCCACGCCGATCGGCCCTCGCCCCAGTGCCGAGTAGAGCAGCACCAGGCCGATCCCTCCGCCTATGCCGGCGAGGGCGCCGGCGCCGAAGTCCGACGCAGTGGGAGATCCCCCGATCGCCAGAGAACCGACCAGCGCCACGACGAGCCCGGCTAGCGAGGCGACCAGGGTGACCTTGGCAGCAGGGGAGCGACGGGCCTCCCAGCCCCCCACGAAGTCACTGATGCCGAAGGTGGCGGCCGAGATCAAGGACAGAAGGACCGGCATGGGTTAGCGGAGTTCAGGTGGGAGCCCGGCTACCACCTGTTTGATGTCCTCTGTGCGGTCCTTGTGAACGGCGACGATGGCTTCGGGCGTCTCCACGATCACGACGTCGTCGAGACCGATGGTCACGATGAGTCGGCCCTCGGAGCGCACGTATGAGTTGGTTGTGTCGACCGTCACAACATCTCCCGCGACGACGTTTCCGGCCGAGTCCTCATCTCCGATGTGCAGGAGCGTGCCCCATGTTCCGACGTCGTTCCAGCCTACGTCCAGGGGCAACACGGCACCTCGGGTGGTGTGTTCCATCACGGCGTAGTCGATGGACTCGGATGGGCAGCTCTCCCAGGCAGTGGCTTCCAGCGCGAGGATCTCGCCCTCGCCCTGTAGGGCGTCCGCCACGGCAGAGGCGATGTCCGGGCGGTATTTCTGCAGTTCGGCCAGGTACGCCTTCGCCTTGAACACGAACATCCCCGAGTTCCAGAGATATCCCCTGTCCAGGTAGTCGGCGGCCGTGGCCGCGTCGGGCTTCTCGTGGAAACCATCGATGAGGCTGGCGTTGGAGCCGTGGATCTCTTCCCCGCGGTGAATGTACCCGAATCCCGTGGCGGGCCGGTCGGGAACCACGCCGAAGGTGACGAGGCGTCCGGACTCCGAGAGTCGGGCCGCCTCACCGATCGCCGACTGAAATGCCTCCACGTCGGCAACGAGATGATCGGAGGCGAGCACGGCGACGGTGGGATCGTCGTCGAGGAGCAGCGCGGCGTGACAAGCGGCGGCAATCGCCGGCGCGGTGTTCTTACCGGAAGGCTCGGTGATGAGCAGCGGCGAGCGATCCCCGATCTGTTCCTGGACGAGATCCACATGACGGGTGCTGCACACCACGATCGGCCGGCCCAAGCCCTGGAGTCCGTCCAGGCGCCCCACGGTGGCCTGGATAAGGGTTTGCGTGCCGATGAGACGGTGGAATTGCTTGGGATGGTTCTCGGTGGAGACCGGCCAGAGCCGCGTTCCGGCTCCGCCCGACAGAATGACGGGGACGAGCATCGCTATTCGCCGGTGTAGCGGGGAGGGCGTTTTTCGACGAATGCGGCCATGGCCTCCCCCAGGTCGTTCGATCGGAGGAAGGACGTGTTGTAGAGAGCCACGTAGTCCAATGCCTCGTCGACGCTCATGTCCTCACCCTTTCTGAGCACATGCTTCACGCCCTGCACGACCAATGGCGAGTTCTCTGCGATCTCGCCGGCCATGTCGAAAGCAGCCTTGAGCAAGGTCTCGCGGTCGGGGTACACGTCGTTGACCAGGCCCATCTTCTCCGCCCGGGCAGCGTCGATGTCCTTGCCGGTGTAGGCCAACTCGGCGACATGACCGGCGGAGATCACCCGGGGCAACCTCTGCAGGGTGCCCACGTCTGCCACGATGGCGATCTTGGTTTCTCGGACGGAGAAGAGCGCATCGGCTGAGGCCAGCCGGATATCCGCGGCCGTGATCAGGTCGATGCCGCCCCCCAGGCAATAGCCGTGAATGGCCGCAATGACCGGTTTTGGGCACTGCGCCACCGAGGTCATGGTCCACTGCATTTCCCGAATCAGCGCCAGTTGGGCCTTCGCCTGGGCGGCTGGGGACCCACCCGACGCGCCG
Source organism: uncultured Acidimicrobiia bacterium (assembly GCA_965366365.1). GTDB lineage: Bacteria > Actinomycetota > Acidimicrobiia > Spongiisociales > JAENVV01 > CBDUEV01. The sequence goes on from CBDUEV010000040.1 coordinate 21,094, forward strand.
AACTCTCCTGCGAATGCCATGAGATCCAGGCCGGTGGTGAAGGAGGGGCCGCGACCCGCCACCACCACGACGCGAATGTCGTCGTCTTCGTTGACCACGGCCATCGCCTTGGGCAGGTCTTGCCAGAAGGCCTTGCCCATGGCGTTGTGTTTGTCCGGCCGATCCAGCCACACGGTGGCCACGGGACCTTCGGTTTCCAGCGTGATGACGTCTGAAGAGAAATCCATGGAGCCAGCCTAGATCGCCGCCGATGGTCCGGAACCATTGACGCTGCTTGACGCCCGAGACCTGGTTCTCTCGAGGGCTGCCGACCGTCCCGACTACTTGATGGCGAAGGCGATCTTCATGTTGGCGTGGTACTGCGTGACCTTGCCATCCTTCACCCTGGCCGTCATGGATTGCACCTCTACACCGGTGATGCCCTGAATCGATTCAGAGGCCTTGGCAACCCCGCGCGATACGGCATCTTCGAAGCTCTCGTCGGAGATTCCGATGACTTCGATGACCTTGACGACGCCCTTTTCGATGAAGTCCGACACAGTGAGTTTCCTTCCGAGGGAGTGACTGCTGACCCCCGCAGGCTAGTTACCCGGTCGCCGACCCGGCCGAAAAAGCGGCTTTGGTCCGTTCACCTGTCGTGGACGAAACCGAGCTGCCTGACGTCGAGGCGTCCGATTTCGAAGCCCACCTGGCAGTACGCCAGATAGGCCTTCCACATGCGCCGGAACCGGTCATCGAACCCCATTGCGGCGATCGACGGCCAGGCGTCCTCGAAGTTGCGGTGCCATGTTTGGAGGGTTCGGGCATAGTCCGCTCCGAACGATTCGACTCGATCCAACTTCAGCCCGACTCGGGAGGAGAGGTCTCCGATCACCTTCGGGGAGGGCAGCATTCCTCCAGGGAAAATGTAGCGACGGATGAAGTCCTCGTTGTCCACGTACGTGTCGTAGAAGGAGTCGTCGATCACGATTGCCTGGAGCACTGCGATCCCGCCCGGTTCGAGCACCTTGGCGATGGTGTCGAAGTACTCGGGCCAGCGTTGGTGGTCGATCGATTCGATCATCTCGATCGACACCACTCGGTCGTACCGGCCGGTGATGTGGCGGTAGTCGAGCAACTGGGCGTCGATTCGTCCTTCGAGGCCCTCTGCAGAGATTCTCTTCTTCACCCACAGCTGCTGTTCTTCGGAGATGGTCAGGGTTGTGACGTGGCACCCGCGGGCGGCGGCTTCGAGAGCGAATCCGCCCCAGCCGGTCCCGATCTCCAGCACTCGCATCCCGGGGGCCAGGTCGGCCATCCGGGCGATCGAGTCGTATTTGGCATGTTGGGCCTCCTCCAGCGTCATCTCTGGCGAGACAAAGCGTGCCGAGGAGTACGTCATCGATGGATCCAGCCAGGCGGCGTAGAAGTCGTTGCCCAGGTTGTAGTGGCCGGCCATGGTGTCGACGTGTCGATGGGAGTTGCTCGACCACCGGGCCGACAATGTGCGGCCGAGAGCGTACAAACGCGGGTGGGCGGCAGCCCACAGCTGCTGGTTCTCGGCGGCGAGGCTGAGGAAGGCCCGGAGGTCCGGGGTGTCGAGGCGTCCCTCCATGTACGCCTCGGTGAGCGACATGGACCCTCCGCGCAGGATGGAGCGGAGGGCGGACTGTGAGGCGACGGTGATCTCGGCCGAGGGTGTGGTGCCGGCCCGGCCGAGCTGCCATGTTGTGCCGTCGTCGAATTCGACCCGGAGAGACCCGGAACGGATCTGGCGGTCCAGCCAGCGGACGGCCGTCTTCGTGATCACGCTTTGACTCCGGAATGGACACTGACACTCTCGGCCGGGGGGGCGGGTCGACCCCGGTAAGGGGCCCCCTTGCGCCAGAGGCGGATGGCTTCGTAGTGGATGCCGGCCATCACCTTCAGAGTCATCAGCGGGTGAGTGATGAACAAGCTCACCAGCGTCCTCGTGTCGACGGGGAGTCGCGTTCCTCGCATGGACGCCGAGAAGAGCGGCCCGTCGTTGTCCTCCTGGTTGACCGTCACCGAGATGGCATCCCCCGGCGGGCGGATGCGAAAACGGTAGGTGGCCTCCAGGTCGATGAAGGGAGACACATAGAAGCCCTTTTCCCAGGTGTGTTCCACGGTCGTCTCCGGGGACCGATCGACGGGCAGAACGTAGGTGTGTGCCTCGCCGAAGGTGTTGCGAACCTCGTAGACGACCGCCTGAAGCTGCCCGTTCTCGTCGTCGCAGAACCAGATCGAAAGGGGATCGAACACGTATCCGAGAATGCGAGGAAAGCAGAGGAGGCGAACCCGGCCGGACTTCTCGAAGCCTGCGCCGGCCAGGACATCGTCGATCCAGGGGCGGAGAGGAGATCCGTCGCGGGGGCCGTGAGTTCGGTCGGACAGGCTGAACAGGTTCCAGCGATTGTGCGAGAAGAAGCGGCTCGGCCATTGGTCGAGTTGGTCGATGTCGGCGAGGACCCAGAACACCCGGTACGCAAAGCGGTGGGGCCGTGGACGGAGCCGTTGATGTTTCACCTTGCCGACGTAGAGCGAGTGGCTCATACGGCGACCGTATCAGAAACCGAATCGGGACGAGGCGACTGTCCTTCTTGGATCGAACGGAGGATTGCGTCGGCCGCCAGATACCCGCCCAACAGCCCATCCTCGTGAAAGCCGTTTCTCATGAAGGCTCCGGCGTACGCAACCCGATCGACCGCTTGGAGTTCCTGGACCCGTGGTTGAGCCCGCAGAGCCGGAAGGTCGAACAGCGGATGGTCGTACTGCCAGGCACCGAGGATCTCGGCGGGCGGGCGGGTCGGATTGAGCGTCACGAAAAGCGGGCGAGGGGTATCCAGATTCTGGAGGCGGTTCATCCAGTAGGTGAGACTGGGAGGGCCATTTCCTGTGTCTGCCGACACGTTCCAACTCGCCCAAGCTCTGTATGCCTGCGGCATGAACGATGGGTCCGTATGCAGGACCGCTTCGTTGGTCGAGTACCGAAAGTTCCCCAGAACCTCTCGTTCGATGGGGGTCGCCGACTCCGCGAGGAGGGCGAGGGTGGTGTCGGCATGGCTGGCCGCCACGACATAGTCGAAACGGCGAGTATCGCCGTG
>CBDUEV010000041.1:0-23877 GCA_965366365.1 uncultured Acidimicrobiia bacterium
CCATCCTCCAACCATTCAAATAGTGGTGGGAAAGATGTCGTCCCGGAGGTCGTATGGAAACGCAATGGATGGAGATCAGCGATGAACTCGGCCCGGAGAAGGTCGTACTCATCAACGAACCGTCGGTAGGTCTCCGCGCCGCTCTCGTCGTCGACAACACGGCAGCGGGACCTGCAATCGGCGGTATCAGGATGGCAACCGATCTGACCGTCGGTGAGGTGGCGCGGCTGGCCAGGGCCATGACCTTCAAGAATGCCGCGGCTGGTCTCCGGCATGGAGGCGGCAAGGCAGGCATCATCGGCGACCCGAGCGTGCCGGAACCCGAGAAGGAGCGGCTCGTCCGAGCCCTGGGTGTCGCCATCAAGGATATCACCGAGTACATCCCCGGTCCCGATATGGGCATGACTGAGGCGTGCATGGCCTATCTTCACGACGAGACCGGACGCGTGGTCGGCCTACCGCCGGTCCTGGGTGGCATCCCGCTCGACACGTTGGGAGCAACGGCCTTTGGGCTAGCGATCGCAGCCGAAGTGGCAGAGGAATTCGAGATCGTCAAGCTCGACGGAGCGAGAGTGGTGATCCAAGGCTTTGGAGCCGTCGGCACTCACACGGCCCGGTTCCTGGCCGAACGGGGCAGCATGATCGTCGCCGTGTCCGACAGTCGGGGCGGCATAGCCAACCCCAACGGACTCGATGTCGAAAAACTGCTGGCCTGGAAGGCAGAAGGCAACCCGGTCAACATGTTCCCCGGAGGCACCGAGGTGTTCCACGGCGACCTGGTGGTCTACGCGTGCGATATCTGGGTTCCGGCCGCTCGTCCCGATGTCTTCACCGAGCAGAACGCCGACCAGGTGCAGGCCAAATTGATTCTGCCCGGTGCCAACATCGCCGTGACCAACGATGCCGACCGGATGTTCTTCGAGCGGCAGATCGTGTCGCTGCCGGACTTCATCGCCAATGCCGGCGGGGTCATCTGTGGCGCGGTCGAATATGCTGGCGGTACCGCCACGCAAGCCTTCGAGGTGATCGAGGAGAAGATCCGATTCAATACCCGGGCGGTGCTGGAGTCGTCGAGAGACCAGAACATCTTGCCGGCGGCTGCCGCGATGGATCTCGCCAAGAGTCGGGTCCTGGAGGCAATGGCGTACCGGCGCCGGTTCTGAGCTCGCCCGACAACTGAGAACGCACCCCGGGGATTCGTGCGTGAGTTGACTTCCCTCTGGCCTCATCGAGATCGCTGTCATTGGCCGGCGCGGTTATGACAATGCCTTTTTTTCCAGAATTTTCACCAGACGTTAAGCGGCTTCGCTATGTTTCAGACACAGGCCCAACCATGGGTCCGGGTTGATTGGGGGCAGCTATGCGCAGGTATATGGTTCTTCTCGTGGCGATTGGGCTCTTTGTGGTGGCTCCGGCTGGGGCGGCCGTTGCAGACTCCCACAAGGGCTTGGCCATCGCTCTCGTGGACGAGGTCAGCACAGGGGTCGCCGATGACGGCGCGCTCCTGGCGGAGGGGACGTTCACGATACGGGTCGGTGGCGTGCTCGTGGAGCAGGGAACGGTCGCCTCGAGGTACTACGTCGATGAGTCGATCGGTCTCGTGGTCGGCACGCGCACCTACGCCGCGGACGATGGCAGCTACGTCATGACCGGCATCAAAGCTCGGGTCAAGAGACACGATCCGGTCAGTGGTACGACGTCGTACAAGGTGCAGGAGCATGTGACCGCTAGCTCTGATCCTCTCACGGTGCTCACGATCGCCGGCAGAACGGTGGTTGTCGGGACCGCAGATGGCTTCAGCCTTGGTGGGCACGCTCGGTGGACATTCCTCAACTGACGGCACGTATAGGACCAAGTGGGGGCCTGCTGAGGCGGGCCCCCACCACGCTCGGGGCCTGGGGAGAGATCCGAGCGTGCGTAGAAGGGGAGTTCTCGCGTTGAGATTCGGACGCGGGGCGGGCCCCGAGAAAATGGGAGGCAACACATGAAAGCAATTACCCGTCGATCTATTCTCATTCTGTCCGTGGTCGCCATGGTGGCTCTACCGTTGGCGGCGAGTGCCGTTGGCGGACTGGGTGGCCCGCTCTTTGGCCTGGCCACCGCTCCGAACGGCGAGATACTCGTCGCCGATGCGGGTGCAGGAATCTCGATCATCGGCGATGGCGTCGTGCGGTCCACCATTGCGCTGCCCGGCGCAAGCGCCGTCGATCCGTCCGGCCGCGGCTCGATGTGGGCAACGACCTCCGGTTTCGATCCCGAGGCCGACAGCGGCCAAGCCCTGTGGCGGATCTCCAACGGCAACCCGCAGCTGGTCGCCAACCTGTTCGCAGTCGAAGCGAGAGACCCCGATGGTGCCGGCGTCGACTCGAATCCCTACGACGTGCAGTCGCTGAACGGCAGGGCGGCGCTGGTGGTCGACGCGGGCGGCAACGACCTGATCCGCGCCAACATCCGCGGCAGAACCAACGTGCTGGCGGTGTTCCCCGACGAAGTGGTCTCCACGGCGAATCTCCAAGACCTGATCGGCTGCGCAGGCGATCCCATTCCCGACTTTGCGTTCCTCTGCGGCATCCCGGCAATGCCCGCCCAGTCGGTCCCCACCAGTGTGGCGATCGGGCCGGACGGCTACTACTACGTCGGAGAGCTGAAGGGCTTCCCGGCCCCCACAGGCATGTCGAGCATATGGCGCGTGTCGCCCCACGCCTCGCGGGCTGAATGTGGACAGACCCCAGACTGCGTGAAGGTGTTCGATGGAGGCTTCACGTCGATCATCGATCTTGCCTTTGGACCCGACGGCAATCTGTACGTCGCCGAGATGGACGAGCGGAGCTGGGCGGCAGTCGAGTTCGGGATCGGCGGGGAAGGTGGGACGATCAACTCTTGCGATCTGGCCACCCTCACGTGTGACGTGGTGGCAGACGGGATCCCGATGCTGACGGCCATCACCTTCGGCAACGACGGAACTCTGTGGGCCACCCGCAACGCCCTCATCCCGGGCGCCGGTGAGGTGATCCAGGTTCCCTAGACCAACGACGACCTTGCGCATCCGGCCCCCGGCAACCCCGGGGGCCGGGTCGTTTCGGGCGTCAACTCCACCCGGCGGCGGCTATCTCCAGAAGCGGTGCCGGACCGCCATCCGAACGTGGATGGTGGCCCGTTTCTCGTCTGCCGTATCCCCTTTGCGCCGCGCCCAGGACTCCTTGGCGCGCATCCAATCCGGCAGTCCTGGCGGCAGGTCCATCTCGGGGATCTCGCCGAGGTCGTCAGTCGTGAGCGTTTCGCCGTAGGGAGTCGAGTCGGGCTCGATCTCGGGTAGATGGATGGTCGGTCGCAGGACGTCGAGGGCTTCGTTCCAATTGGCGAGAAGCTCCGCCATGGCGACCGACTTCTTCTTGATCCGAGCTCCCGAAATCGCCTCGGGGTAGGTGGGGTGGATGACATGGGCGACCGGAATGGCGTAGTGCTGCCCGGTTAGGGTTCCCATCCATTGCTCGTGGGCGTCGGCCGCAATGCGACCCAGGGTCAGGATCGCTTCGATGCGTTTTCCGACGACGAGGGCATCGATCCAGCGGTGCCGGTATTCGGCGATGGCCGGATCGTCGTTGTGTCGTTCACCTCGTCCCTGCCCATACACGGAGTAGAGGAAGGCGTTCAGCATCACGTAGCTCGTGGCGATGCCGAGCTTGGCGAGAAAGCCCTGCACCCGCTGACCGGCTTCACCGACCAGAATGCGTCGAGCAATGGCCTCATGCGAGGCAGGATCCTGACCGATGACCAGGATTCGAGCCGTGCCGTCGAGGCGGCCACGGTGGAACACCGGCCCCCACTCCAAACGAAAGTCCTCTCCCGGGTAGACCTCTTCGCCGGGATACTCCCGACACAACGTGGCGAAGGGCTCCATGGCATAGCCTGGGTCGAATTCGTGCATAGGCGTTCCTCCTCTGCCTCTCGGCACGGACCGGCTCGCCTCAACGCTACGCCGCCGGGTCGGCAGGTGTCGCGATCGATCGAACCCCGATCCGGAACTGGCGACGCGGGAACTTCAACCGAGATGAGACGAAGCGGAAACATCTTGGGCCTATTCTGACGCACCATGACGCTTCTCGATGCCTACGATCCGGGCTCCACGTTCAGCGAGATGTTCGACGGAAACGAAGTCCGGCGCCACTACGTCCACCTCGCCGATCGCCTGGCCGCCCTGGGACCAGAAGACATCGAGCGGCGAGTCCGCCTGACCGAATCCACCTTTCGCAACCTCGGAATCACGTTCGCCGTCTACGGCGGGGAGGAGGGCACGGAGCGGACCTGGCCCATCGATCTCCTACCTCGGATCATTCCCGCGGAGGAATGGAGAACCGTCGAACGCGGTCTCATTCAGCGAACCCGCACGCTCAACGCCTTCCTCGACGACCTCTATGCCGGCGAGGGCCAGGCGGTCCGCGACGGGATCGTCCCTCGCTGGCTGGTGGAGAGTTCCGACGGCTTCAAGCGGCCGGCCGCCGGCATCAGCGTGGCAGGGGGTGCCCGCTGCGCCGTGGCGGGTATCGATCTGGTCCGAGACGGCGCCGGGGTGTATCGGGTGCTCGAGGACAACCTCAGAGTTCCGAGCGGCATCTCGTACGTCGTCGAGAACCGGGCGGCGATGCGGAGAGCGTTCCCCCTCCTCTTCGAGCAGTACTCCATTCGTCCCGTGGACGACTACGGATCGCTGCTCCTGGAGGCTCTTCGTTTCCAGAGCCCCTACGGCGTCAGCGACCCAACGGTGGTGGTCCTCACTCCGGGAGCCCTCAACTCGGCCTACTTCGAGCACGCGTTCCTGGCCCGACGAATGGGCGTCGAACTCGTCGAAGGCAGGGACCTCGTGGTCAACGATCACATGGTGTACATGCGCACGACGAGAGGCCTCCAGCGGGTCCATGTCATCTACCGTCGGATCGATGACGAGTTCCTCGACCCGGTGGTGTTCGACCGTTCCTCGATGCTCGGCGTCCCCGGGATCATGGCGGCGGTCCGGGCGGGAAACGTGGCGATCGCCAACGCCGTCGGCAACGGCGTGGCTGACGACAAGGCGGTGTACGCCTTCGTCCCCGATCTCATCCGCTACTACACGGGGGAGGAGCCCATCTTGCCCAACGTGACGACGTACACCCTCTGGGATCCAGAACAGCGCGAACACGTCCTCGGTCGGCTCGACGAACTGGTCGTCAAGCCGGTCGCAGAAGCAGGCGGATACGGAATCGTGATCGGCAGGAATGCCTCGGATGCCGAACTCGAAGACGTACGAAGCAACATCGAGTCCGATCCGCGCAACTACATCGCTCAGGAAGTGGTCGAGCTGTCGACGCACCCAACGTTTGTGGACGGCCGGCTAGGGGCACGCCATATCGATCTTCGGCCGTTCGTGGTCACGGGCGAAACCACCAAAGTGGTCTCCGGTGGGCTCACGAGGGTGGCGCTCCGAGAAGGATCGCTCATCGTCAACAGCTCACAAGGTGGCGGGTCAAAAGACACCTGGGTGCTCGACGACGGGGACGGGTCCTGATGCTGTCCCGCCACGCCGAAGGTTTGTTTTGGCTCGGACGATACGTAGAACGGGCGGCCGATATCACCCGCATGCTCAACGTGGCCTATCACGGGCAGCTGGAGACGTCGTCTCGATCCTCGAACCAGGTGTGGGGTGATCTGCTCCGGGTGTTGTATCTGGAAGAACATTTCGCGGAGGCCTACGGGGACGAGGTGTCCACTCCGAACATGAACCGCTTTCTCGTCTTCGATCGAAGCAACCCCTCGTCGGTTGCCAGCTCGGTGCAGGAAGCTCGCACCAACGTGATGAACGTTCGTGATGCTGTACCCAACGAGCTGCTGGAGGCGGTCAACCGGCTCCACACGCGGCTCGGTTCCGATTCGCTCACCCGCGATCTCGATTATCCCCACCAGATGTACGAGATCATCGGGGGCGCCTGCCGGTCGATCACCGGAGCGGTTGCAGAATCCATGTCCCGTAATGACGAGTACCGGTTCCTCATGCTCGGACGGCTCCTCGAACGCGCGGAAATGACCTGTCGGATGATCGACGTCAACCGACGGTCCGAAGACCTCGCAACGTGGATGCTGGTACTTCGCTCCGTCTCAGGCTTCCATGCGTTCATCCGGGCGCACGGGCCTTTGGCGCCCACGTCGGAGGTGGTGGCGTTTCTTCTCCGGGAACCGAGCTTTCCCTTTTCGGTCCTCCACTGCCTGACCCGAGCCGGCCACCAGGCCGAACAGGTGAGCGGTACGGGCCACTGGGAAGCGCCCCGAGCCCTGGGCCGTGTGGCTTCCGAACTCCAATACGCCAACCTTCCTTCCGTCGCCTCCTCAGACCTCGGTGAGCTGTTGGAGGCACTCGAGGAGAACATCCGCACCATCAGCGAGGCTCTCCATGAGGACCTCTACCAGTTCGGTGGCGAGCTCTCGCTCTACAGCTTCGAGGCACTCTGATGCGGATGTCGATCCGATACCTGACCACCTTCACCTACGACGCGCACGTCAGCGAATCTCACAATGCGCTGCGTGCCAAACCCACCACTGACGACCGCCAAACCCTCTTGGACTACACGGTGACCGTCGACCCGCCTGCCCGGCTCTACTCCCACATCGACTACTGGGGAACCCAGGTGGACAGCTTCGGAGTGATCGGCCGCCACACACGTCTGACCGTCGCAGCCGACTCTGTGGTCGAAACCAGTGGGTCTCGATCGCCCCAGGTCGAGGGACAATGGCCGCCCGTGATCGGCTGGAACGCACCGGAGGCCGAGTATCTCGCCGCTTCACCACATGTGGAGTGGGGCCCCGAGGTGGCGGCATTCGGACAGGACCTGGTCCGCCAGGTGTCCTCGTCGGTCGAGGCGGCTCGAGCGGTGCAGCGTGGGGTTGGCGACCGGCTCAGCTACGTGACCGGGACCACGGAGGTCGGGGTGAGTGTCGGTGAGGTGTTCGAGCAGGGAACGGGTGTGTGCCAGGACTACGCGCATCTCGCCCTCGCCGTCTACCGATCTCTGGGAGTGCCTGCCCGCTACGTCAGCGGCTACCTGTACTCGGCGGACGCCTCTGCCGGAGATTCGCCCGAAGACGACGAGGTCGAGGTCTCCACCCATGCCTGGGTCGAGGTGTTCATCCCCGGCCACGGTTGGTGGGGACTCGACCCCACCAACCAGCTGGAGGTCGGTGAGCAGCACGTCAAGATCGGTCACGGTCGGGACTACGAAGACGTCATGCCGCTGCGCGGGGTGTACCACGGAGACGCCGAGTCAGGTGGGCTCAGCGCCGGAGTGAGGATGAGTCGTTCGAGATTGGACCCGTTCGCCGTGCATCCGAGGCCGGCTTCCGTGCTGCTGCGAGACCAGCATCAGCAGCAACAGTGAGGGGTTCAGCAGCGGCTCGGGTCAGTTTGGGTGGACGCCTCGGAGGCAAGTCCTCGTTCGCCTGAAGAGGTGCGCTCGGCGGTTATGGCTGGTCGGTGCCTGGCTGGACGATCGGTTCGGTGAGGTGCAGTTCCTGCATTCCGTCGGTCTCGACTCTCACCTGGTTGGAGTCCTGGAGATCATCGACCTGAAGCTCGTGAATCCGGACCAGGCCGAACGCAATCGTGGCCCATGTCGTCGCCAGGAAGAGGATGCTCCCGACTCCGAATATGGCGATCTCGCTCATGATCGCTCGCCCGTCAGCACCAGGGTGCCGAGGGAGTGGATGGCGGGAACCCACAACCCGACGAAGAGCCCCAGCTCACGATCCACGAGGAACCAGAGAGAGACCGAGAGGAGGAACGAGACGAAGGCGGCCGCCAGAAAGACGAGCTTGGTGCGGTGAAACGACGTCAGCGATCGAATCAGTTGTGGTTTGGAGGTCGTGGTGGGAGTAGACAATGGGACTCCTTTCGTCCACCCGTAGTACGGATCAAGGCGCCCCGATGGATGGTGGGGCTCAGGCGGCGAGCACAGATTCGAGGTGGTCGATGGCGATGGAGTGGATGTCGCTCTCGTCGCGGAGGAGAATCCGCCAGTCGTCGTAGGCGACCTCGATGCCGAGGTACCTGCCGGTGGAAACCAGGCCCGTCTGGGTGGTCGCCTCGTAGGTTTTGCCGTAGCGGAGGTGGTTGATGTCGATTGGGGCGCCGGAGCGCGAGGTGTGAGAAGCCTTCATGAGGCCTTCCTTTCTTGAATGGGCCGAATGGCCCGGGGTTCTCGGTCTGGACCTGTTGGCCGTCGACGGATGCGTCGTCGGCCAAGGCGACCGGAGTTGTTTCAGTCGGTTTCGATTCCGAGTTCGACGAAGATTCGATGGCGCTCGGCTTCGTAGTCGGAGTCGGTCAGGTTTCCTGCGGCGTGGCGTTCACTCAGTCGTCGGAAATCTTCCATGAGTGCTTCCTCGTCGGGAACGTCCTGGTTTTCTGTGTCTTCTGCTGCGGCTTGGCGGCGGATCCGCTTGGCCTCTTGTTTTTCTTCCCGTGCCCGTTCGCGAGCTCGTTTCGCCATTCCCTCGCGGCCACGTTGCGCCATCAGGTTCTCGCCGTGTGGAATGGGCTCCGTGCACCGGATGTGGAACGTTGGCGCTCGGGGGATCGGGTCGCTCGGAGGCGCCTCTTTCGGGTTGTGGGCATGATCGACCTCCTAGGTCGTACGCCGCGTGCCCGAAATCGGTATCCGGGTATCACTCATCGCGGTAGATCGAGATGGTCGACAATGCGGAAGTCGGTTCGGCATCTCGACCCGTACCGACTCCTGGTCCAGCTCCCAAGTACTCGAGCTACGGACTCCTGTGGACTCGCGAGGAACAAACTTCGGTCCAGCGTGGGAGGGGGAACAACTCGATCCGGAGGCCCGGATGACTTCTACGTTAGCCGATCCTGGGCGATTCGTGATGTTTCTCCCTTTGGTGGGCGAGTTCGGGCACCACCAATTGATGTTCGGTGGACGCCGGTCACGTGTCCAGCAGGGTCTGCTGTTCGCCCTCTTTCCTTTTCCGGCGCGGTTTCTCGGCCGGACCGCCCTCGATATCGACACCCGTCCGTGTTGCGATCTTTCCCACATACGCTTCGGGATCGGCTTTGCGTTCCAAGCCTCCCGCCGTCATGTACCGCACGGTTCCGAAGATCTCTCGCTCCTGCCAAGGCCGGTCATGGAGCCCGAAGACCCATCCGACCCCGGTGTAGGAGTTGGGATCTCGTCCATCGAGGAGATATTTGTTGTTGAGGTACAGGGCCGTGCGGAAGGCGTACTCGGGCGTTCCTGTCCACTCGAGGATCTTCTTGCCCCAGTACATGCGCATGTAGTTGTGCATGTAGCCCATCTCGCGCATTTCGACCATGGCGGCATTCCAGTACCGGTCGTGGGTTTCGGCATTCTCCAACTCGGTACGGGTGTAGAGGTGTCTGCGCTCGTCGTTGCGGTGGTTGTCCATGGTCTTGCGCGCCCACTCGGGCAGGGCCGAGTATTTGTCGTAGTCCGGCTCGTACCAGGCGTAGTTGAAGGCCAACTCGCGCCGCACGATCAGCTCCTCGAGAAAAGTCTCGATCTGAGACGGCGAGGCGCCGGAAGCGCGCGCCTGGAGAGCGATCTCGACCGGTGAGATATGGCCGTAGTGCAAGTACATCGACAGAAACGAGGTGTCGTCGGTCTGAGGCTGGTTGCGATGCTGCTCGTACACCCCGAAACGGTCGGTGAGGAATCGTTCAAGCGCTTCCTGCGCCTCGAACATGCCACCCCTATGAAGGTGTGACACACTCGGCACCGACCGATCGACAGTCATGGACGCCAGGACGTCGTCGACGTCGGATACATCCTCACCTTCGATGGGCATGTCGACCGAGCCGTGCTCGACGGATTCGGGTTCGGAGGCGACCAAGAATCGGTCGAGTTGGCGATGGATCTTCGGTCGGATGGTACGAGCCGCATACTCGCGTTTCTCGCTGGCCGTCTCGACCGGCACGACGAGGTCGCCCTCCACTTCGGTGACCGGCGCTTCCACGGCGTCCGTCACCTGTTCCCGCCAGGCGCGCAGGTGACGGAGGTAGCCCCGATCCATCACGACGGCCCGGGCGCGCTGGGCGAGATCGATCGCCACCTCGGCCGGTGCCCCCCGACGGACCACGAGCTTGATGTTGCGGCGTTGCAGCGCTGTGGAGACGGCCGCCAGGCCCTCCAACAGGAAGCGATAATGTCGCTCGGACGCCTCCGGGTAGTCGTCGGTGAGTCCGAAGCACACCACGAGGGGGCTCTCGAGCCGATTCGCCTCGGCGATGGCGAACTCGAGGGCGGGGTTGAAGGTCGATCTGACCGAGGCTTGCATCCAGTAGAGGACGTAGTCCCCTGCCGGCGGCTCCGAATCAGTCAGGAAGTGGATGCGGGCCGGGTCTACGGACGTCATCAGATGCTCTCCGTCGGCCGTCGGGACTGTTGGGCCACAGCGTAGTCGGAAGCCTCGGGCGCTCCGACAGGACGCGCCATCGATGTATCGGGCCGCTACCGTACTGCGTCATTCTTCGAGGAGCGCCGATGATCGACCCGATAGTCCAACTGACGGGACTCGTGGTAGCCACCGTTGGCGCCAACTGGGTGGCGTCACGGTTGCGAATCCCATCGATCCTTCCGCTGCTCGGTTTTGGCCTCCTGGTCGGTCCGGTGCTCGGCTGGGTGGATCCTGACGGTCTGATCGGGGAGCTTCTCGCTCCGGCCGTGGCACTGGCGGTGGGAATCATCCTGTTCGAGGGGGGCTTGAGCCTGCGCATTCGGGAGGTCGAGGGCCGTCAGCGGGTCATTTGGTTGCTCGTCACCGTCGGCGTGATCATCACCTGGGTGGTCGGGGCGGCCGCCACTTTCTACTTCACCGACCTATCGGTGGGGGTGTCGCTCCTCGTGGGGGCGATTCTCGTCGTGTCGGGGCCGACCGTGGTGGGGCCGATGTTGCAGAGTGTCCGCCCGACCCGCGGTGTTTCGTCGGTTCTCAAGTGGGAGAGCATCTTCATCGACCCGATCGGCGCCATGGTGGCGGTCCTCACCTTCGACGCCTTGCTGGCCGGCTCATCCGGGGTGGAACCAAGTGAGGTGGCGCTCGAGGTCGTGCGATTCCTCGGTGTCGGCATTCTCATCGCAGCCGTCGTGTCGGTTCCCACCATCGCCGCGTTGCGACGTCACCTGCTTCCCGAGCGGCTCCTGCCATGGTTTGGGATAGCGGCCGCCATGGTCGCCTACACCGCCGCAGATGTGATCGTGCCGGAAGCAGGACTGCTGGCCGCCACAGGGCTCGGGCTTGCCCTCGCCAACCATCATCGCGCTCGGACGGAACAAATCATCCGGTTCGCCGAGGAGGTGCGCGTTCTACTCATCGGGGTGCTGTTCATCGTCCTGAGCGCCCGACTCACTCGCACCCAGCTCGGCGACATCGGGCTTGGCGCCGTTGGGTTGATCGCCGCACTGATGCTGGTGGCTCGCCCGCTCAGTGTGGCGGTGGCCACGATCGGCTCGAACCTCAAACGCAATGAGCGGTGGTTTCTGGCCGGACTGGCGCCTCGAGGCATCGTGGCTGCTGCGATCGCCTCGATCTTCGCCATCGAACTCGAGGAAGCGGGCGTGGAAGGTGCCGAGTCGCTCGCCCCGCTCGTCTTCGCAGTGATCGTGGCGACGGTGGTCATCTACGGCCTGGGCGCCGGGCCCCTGGCTCGGCGGCTCGGGTTGGCAGCCCGACATCAGGAAGGTGTTCTGATCCTCGGGGCAGGCCCGGTGGAAAGGGCCGTGGCCGGTGCCTTCGACCGGGCGGGTATCACCGTGGTCATCGCCACCGTCAACCGCGAGAAGGAGAGCGCAGCCAGGATGGCCGGCCACACCACGTTCTTCGGCAACGTGCTGGACGAAAACGTCGACCTCAGTCTCGACCTGGCCGGCGTGGGTCGCTTGATGGCCCTCACCCCCAACGACGAAGTGAACACCCTGGCAGCACGTCGGTTCGCCGACATGTTCGGCGCCGCGGAGACGTACCAGATGGCCGCCCAGCCACTCACCCCTGGTATCGACAGTGGCGCCGCCGACCTCGGCGGGCGCGTGTTGTTCAGCAACGATTTGGACTACCACACCTTCGAGGCTCTCCTGGACGAGGGAGCCACGTTGCGTTCGACATCACTGTCGGATGTCTTCGGTCCATCTGAGTTCCGAGCCGAACACGGAGATTCCGCACAGGTGCTCTTCGTGATTCGCGGTGGGCGGGTACGGGTGGCCACCGCCGATCAGACCGCTTCGCTCCTGGCGGGGGCCGCTCCCGGCGACGAGCTGATCTGGATCAGACGCGACCCCATCCCCAGTTCTCCTGTTCCGAGCGCTCCTGAAGCATCCCAATAGACTGTCCCCATGTCCGGAGAGCCCATCGAGGTTGAACTCGTCGAGATCGACCCGGAGAACTGGCGGGAGGTGGCAGCCGTCACTCCGCGCGGCGATCAGATGCAGTTCGTGGCGCCGACCACCTACTACCTCTGCCTCAGTCATTTCGGAGGAGAATGGAACTGCCTGGCGGTGAGCGTCCTAGGCAAGATCGTCGGCCACGTGATGTGGGCACTGGAAGAGCACACGGCCTGGATCGGGGGAGTGGTGATCGACGCGGCGCGCCAGAACCAGGGGATCGGGCGAGCCGCGATGGACGCCCTGTCGGCCCGGCTGGTCGATCAGCTCGGCATCGAAGAACTCGCCCTGTCCTACCAGCCGGCCAACGTGGTGGCTCGTCGGCTCTATGCGGACCTCGGGTTCGTCGAAACCGGCGAAGTGGAAGAGGACGAGGTGGTGGCGAGAAAGCCGATCCGGTGAAGAACCGCCTCAAAGTGTTGGTTCTGTCGGTGGCGAATCTGCGGACCGCCGGTGCCGATGTCACGTTCCTCGTGTACGACGGCGACGAATTCAACACTCTCTTCACCGAGGCGAACCTCCCCAATCTTGCGCCACATCGGCCCGGCACCGGCAATGCGGACAGGGGTGCTCTCATCAGGGACCTGGCGGAAGGGCGCGCTACGTCCGTCGCCCCTTGGCCACAGGTTCACTCTCGCTCGCCGACGGCCACCCTGGTTCAAGCAAAGGCGGTCGTCGCTTGGAACGCGCTCCAGGCAGCCGCCCGAGCATCCGAGCACGTTGTCTCGATTCACCCCAACTACAGATCACGATGGTCAGTCGGGCAGCCTCTCTCTCGAGACTGACCGGCACTTCGGCGGACGCATCGATGCCCGCATTCCTGGTACGGGCGTTCGGTTGCTCGGACGAAGGAGGGGTGATCTTTCGTGGACGACAAGACTTCAATCTTCGACAACCGACATCGATCGGTTGGCGGGCGCCGGAATCTGGCGCGGCTGCCCCGCCACTCAACGACCGTTTCTGTCCGGAAGATCGGTCACCAGGGCTGAGATAGCCGCCTTCCTCCACCGCGCCTCGGGGGAGTGACACTGGCCGCTGAGTCGGCGAGCCCGGCATCCAGGCAGAATGGTCGAAAAGCACTGGTGCTTGCGACCGGGGATGAGGACGATTGACGTGACGCCGGAGGATGCGGCGCTCGTGCTGGCTGTGAGGCCGGCGTCGAAGGAGCTTTCACGTTGCCCACATCCGTGCGAATCTTCGCAGCGCTTTCTGTCTTGCTTCTCGGGGTGATCGCCGGAGTCTCCAGCGCGCCCGGTTCTGCGGCCGCTTTGATGGCTGAACCCGAACCGGACCTGCAGGTGATCATGCCGTCCTCGGATATTCACCAGCACGAAGTCTTTCAGCTGGTCGTGGCGGTCTCCAACCCGGGAGCCGTTGCCTTCCAAGAGGTGATGGTGGTCGGGGCGTACAGTGATTGCCTCTCGAGCTCCTTTTCTGGACCGGCCGAGACGGTCGGGAACAATGATGAGTTCCTCGACCCGGGCGAAGAATGGAGATTCGAGGCTACCTGTCGGGCCTCGATGGGGATCGTCGGGGTCACGGTTTCGGCGCTCGACATGCTCGGAAACCTCGTCGCGGTCACATCGCTCCCCATCGAGTTCGAACCGCTATCTGCCCTCTTGGTTGAAGTGGCGCCCTCCGCGACCAGGGTGCCGATAGGCGGCGAGGTGATGTGGACGGTGACGGTCACCAATTTGTCGACAACCCTGCTGAACGGCGTTGGGGCAGAAGGTCGTCTCCTCTATACAGAGTGGACAGGACCCATTCCCAACATACCGTTGACTCCTGTCGAGAGAGGCAACGGCGATGACGTCCTCGATCCCGGGGAAGTCTGGTCATTCGCCCTGACCACTACGCTCTTCGACGACCGCTTCCTCGAGGTCGGTATCATCGCCAAACCGCATGAAACAGAGGCAGCATGGTTCGGGCAGACCGAGCACTCGGCACTGGTTTCTGTGGTCGAGCCCTCGACTCCGGACACCACGCAGCCGGAGACCTTGATTCCGAATGCGGAGGACATCGCCTACCCGGATGCGCCGGAGGCCGTCGATGCTGCACCGAGCATGCTTCCCTACACTGGCCTCCCAGTGGCGCTGGCGGTGGTTCTCTCCTTCGTAGGGATGGCGACCGGGTTCGGCGTTGTGAGAGCCGCTCGGGTTCTGAAGAATCGAGGGCGCTAGGCGGCCCCCATCAGGTACTCGACGGCCCCATTGAGCGTCATCAGCTTCGGATAGTCCCGTTCGGGGATTTCGATTCCGGTTTCCTTGTTGATCCCCAGCATCCATGTCAGATAGTCCATGGAGTCGAGATCCAGCTGCTCCGTGAAATCGACGTCTGGAGCGATGTCGGCTGGATTCACCTCGGGGGCGACGTCCGCCAGTACCTCGAGAACGACGGCACGCATGTCGACTGCATTCATAGTGACTCCGGCTCCTGTAGGTAGTGGTCGATCGCTTCGAGAAACAGCCCTCCCCGGTGACCATCGGAAACCCGATGGTCGGCTGAGAGGGTGGCCTGGATCACCGGCCGCACCGCCAGCATTCCGTTCTCGGCCCACGGCTTCTCGGTGACCTTTCCGTAGCTGACCAGCGCCACCTGAGGCGCGTAGATGACCCCGAAACTCACCTCGACCCCGCGGTCACCGAGATTGGTCACCGTGATGGTGGGATCGGACATCTCGGAACTCCGCAGTCGACCGGTCCGGGCCCGGGTCACGAGATCGGTCAAGTCGGTCATGATCTGGTTGAGATCCTTGCTGTCGGCGTCGTGGAGGGCCGGGGCGATCAAGCCGCCCTTGCGCAACGAAACCGCCACCCCCAGGTGGGCGGACTGTGCAGCCTCGAAGTGGTCGTCGACGAAGAACCCATTCATCTCCGGGACGTCGCGCGTGGCCAACGCAGTGGCCTTGAGCAGCAGGACGACAGGCAGAACCCTCTCGGCCATCGGACGCTGCTCGTTGACCTCGGAGAGCCACCGCAACGCCCTCCTCATGTCGATGCTGGTTCCGAGGTAATAGTGGGGGATCTCCCGCTTCGACTTCGCCATGACGGCCGCGATCGCTCTGCGCATGGCCAGGCGCCGCTCCTCGGCCTTGTCGGAGTCGCCCGGACCCACGGCCGGTTCCGGCCCAGCGGAAGGCCCAGCGGAGGGCCCAGCGGAAGGTTCAGGGGAAGGGGCGGTGGAAGGGGCGTCGCTTTCCGTCACGGAGGCTCGGCGGGTGGCTCGCACGTCTGCTTCGGTGATCAGCAGACCCGGCCCGGTACCGGTCACGGCGGCCAGGTCCACTTCGAGCTCGGCAGCCACCAACCTGGCCCGCGGCGACGCCTTGGGGCGCCTGGGTTCCTCCCGGAGCTCCGGCGGGCTGCTGGGGGCGTGGGCCGCAGCACGTACGTCGGTGCGACTGATCGAGCCGTTCGGTCCCGTGCCTGTGATGGCGGCGAGATCGACGGCGAGTTCGTGCGCGAGGTGGCGCACAGGAGGCGTTACGCGACTCTGGGCGTGAGGAGCGGGCGGCGTTGCCGAAGCCTGGGGTTCGGGCGTCGTGGCGACGTTCTCAGCGGCTGGTGCCCGGGGGGCTGCCTCGTCGGTGGGGCCGGCCAGTGTGGCGAGCGGAGTGCCGACCGGCACTTCGGTGCCCTCGGGAACCAACAGCTCGCCAATGGTGCCTTCTTCCCAGATCTCGACCTCGATGATGCCCTTCTCGGTTTCGACGAGCACGACGATGTCGCCTCTTTCGACGGTGTCGCCGGGCGAGACCATCCATTCGACGACCGTCCCGCGGTCCATATCGGCACCGAGGGACGGCATCGTGAAATCGGTCACACTCCCACCACCTTCCGGGCAGCATCCACGATCTTGAATGTCTGCGGTAGGGCGGCCTCCTCGAGGTGCTTGGCGTAGGGGATGGGCACTTCTTCGGTGCAGACACGCTCGGGCGGGGCGTCCAGCTCGTGGAGAGCGTCGATTGCGATTCGGGCGATCAGCTCGGCGTTGATACCGCCGCTTCGCCACCCTTCGTCGACGACGACGAGACGGTGGGTCTTGGCAACCGACTCGATAACCGTGCCGCTGTCGAGGGGTCGCAGCGATCGGAGGTCGATCACCTCGGCCTCGATTCCGAGGGTGGCCAGCTCGTTCGCCGCGGCGAGTGTCTTGGGCAGGCTGCCGCCGTAGGTGACCAACGTGACATCGCCCCCGGCACGCCGCAGGCGGGCCGAGGTCAGATCGACGGGTCCGCTTCCGTCAGGGAGTTCGCCCTCGAGGCCGTAGAGAGAAGCGTTCTCGAAGATGAGCACCGGATCGGGATCGTCCAAGGCCGTCGGGAGCATCCAGCGAGCGTCCTCGACCGTGGCCGGAACGGCCACCTTGATCCCGGGGATGTGGGCGTACCAGCCCTCCAGGCTGTGAGAGTGCTGGGCGGCGAGTTGGCGACCAGCTCCGGTAGCCATCCGAATCACCACGGGGATGTTGAACTGGCCACCGGACATGTGCAGCCAGGTGGCTGCGGTGTTGAGGATCTGATCGATGGCCAGAGTCGAGAAGTTGCAGGTCATGATCTCGACGATGGGCCGCATCCCACCGAGTGCCGCGCCGATGCCCGCTCCGGTGAAACCCGACTCGGCCAGAGGGGTGTCCCTGATCCGCTCGGGTCCGAATTCCTCGTAGAGGCCCTTCGTGACTGCGTAGCAGCCGCCGTAGCGGCCGACGTCCTCGCCCATGAGGAAGACCCTCGGGTCGTCCGCCATCGCCTGACGGATTGCCTGTTTGACGGCCTCGCGGTAGGTCATCGTCTGGGTGGATGTGATGGTCATGCCAGCACCTCCTCGGGGGCGTTCCATGGTTCGCTCGTCACGAATCTATGAAGGTCGGAGACGGGCTCGCACGTGCCGGCCTCGGCGAATTCGACGGCGCGCTGCACCTCGGCGTCGGCGGCCTGGGTGAGCTCATCGAAGTCGCGCTCGGTGAGGAGTCCGGCTGCTTCCATCTTCTCGGCGAAGGTGGTGATCGGGTCGTGTTCCTTCCACTTCTCCACCTCCTCCTTGCGCCGGTACAACTCCGGATCGAACATCGAATGGGCCCTGAACCGATAGGTCTGGAGCTCCAGGAAGTGCGGTCCGCCCCCCGCCCGCACTGCCTCGATGGCGAGGCGGGCGCTGTGTTCGGTGGCCATCACGTCCATTCCATCCACCGTCCAGGCCGGCACCTCGTACGCCGAGGCCTTGACCGCCAGGTTGGTCTCGGACTCCGAGCGGTCCAGCGCCGTACCCATCGCATAGCGATTGTTCTCGCAGCAGAACAGGACGGGGAGCTTCCACAGGGCGGCGAGGTTCATCGCCTCGTGAAACTCGCCTTCCGCGACCGCTCCTTCGCCGAAGAACACCGCCGTCACCTGGGCGCGGCCCTGAAGCTGATCCGCCAGGGCAAGGCCTACCGCCAGAGGCAACCCACCGCTGACGATGGCGTTGCCACCGTAGAAGCGGGTCTCCTTGTCGAAGAGGTGCATCGAACCGCCCCGGCCTCGACTGCACCCTTCCTGTTTGCCGTACATCTCGGCCATGATCGACTCGGCGGAAACCCCCCGAACCAGGGCGTGTCCGTGCTCGCGGTAGGTTGCCACGACCGCGTCCTCCGGTCGGAGTGATTCCATCACGCCGACCGCGATGGCCTCCTCCCCGACGTACAGATGAAGGAAGCCGCGGATCTTCTCCTGCTGATAGAGCTCGGCCGACTTCTCCTCGAACCGTCTGATGCGAAGCATCTGACCGAGAAGATGTCGAGCGTGGTGGCGATCGATGGTCGTCATGATTGCGCCTCCGGCTGAGCGAGGGTCGAGAGGTCGCCGGTGGGCAACCCCAGTTCTTGGGCGCGCAGGAGGCGCCGCATGATCTTGCCGCTGCGCGTCTCGGGGAGATGGTCCCGGACCTCGATCTGGCGAGGCGCCACCGCCGGTCCGAGTTCCAACCGGGCGTGAGCTTTCAACTCGCGGACCAATGCTTTGCCGGCCTCAAAGCCGGGATTGAGAGAAACGAACGCCTTGACGATCTCCCCGGCGGCCTCGTCGGGTACTCCGATCACCCCTGCTTCGGCGACCGCCGGATGGGAGAGCAACACGCTCTCCACCTCGAACGGCCCGATGAGGTGGCCGGACGTCTTGATGGCGTCGTCGGCCCGGCCAACGAACCAGAAGAATCCCTCCGCGTCGCACTTGGCCAAATCGCCCGTGCAGTACCAGCCTCCCTGGAATGCCTGGGCGTAGCGCTCCTCACGGTGCAGGTAGCCTCGGAACATCGACGGCCAGCCGGGTCGGATGGCCAGCTCGCCTTCCTCGCCGCGGGATGCCTGGACTGCCGCCCCTGCTTCGTCGAGCATCACCTTCCCGTGCTGGTCCCGACGGAGAATGCCGGCGGTGATCCCGGGAAGCGGACGCCCCATCGAACCGGGGAGGACCGTCGAGCCGGCGTAGTTGGCGATCATGATTCCGCCGGTCTCGGTCTGCCACCAATTGTCATGAATAGGCAGCCCAAAAGCTTCCTGGCCCCAGATCACCCCATCGGGATGAAGTGGCTCTCCGACGCTCGCCACGAACCGGAGGCGGGACAGGTCGTATTCCTTGGCGACGCTGCTGCCCGCTCTCATGAGCATGCGCACCGCGGTTGGGGCCGTGTACCAGACCGTCACTCCCTGATCCTGGAGCACGCCGTACCACCGGTCGGGGTCGAACTCGCCCTCGTCGACGATCATGGTCAGGCCATGGACCAACGGGGCGATGATCCCGTACGACGTCCCGGTCACCCAACCGGGATCGGCGGTGCACCAGAACACATCCTCGGGATGGAAGTCGAGTGCCACCCGCCCGGTGTGGAGATGATGGGCGACCGCGGCGTGCACGTGGATGGCCCCTTTCGGCTGCCCGGTCGTGCCGCTCGTGAAATGAAGCAGTGCCATGTCTTCGGGGCTGGTGGGGGCGACCTCGAAATCATCGGACCCGGCTGCCATGAAGTCATCGAAGTCGAGAACATCGTCGTCCAGTTCAGCCCCGCCGACCACGACGACGTGTCGGAGGCTGGGCATCTCGGCCCTGATGTCGGCGACCTTGGCCGCATAGAGCGCAGCCGTCGTCACGAGGACGGTCCCGTCACCGATGTTGATCCGCTGCTTGATGGGTTCAGGGCCAAAGGCCGAAAAGAGGGGAGCCATGACGCACCCGTACTTGAGTGTGCCGAGGGCAGCGATGTACAACGCGGGGATTCGACCGCTGAGAATGAAAACTCTGGCGCCCTTGGGGACCCCGAGTGCGTCCAACCCGGAGGCGAACCGATTCGTCGACCTTCTCAGCTCGGCGTAGGAATAGTGCTCAGAAGTGCCCTGTTTGCCGAGCCATCGGATGGCGTCCCGGCCGGCGAGGCCTCCCTGTGCGTGTCGGTCGACCGCCTCGTGGGCGATATTGAGCCGGCCACCGGGGAGGCCGTCCAACCCCGCTTTGGCGTCGTCCCATGAGAACTCCGCCCAGGCCTGGTCGTAGTCGAGGAGGTTCGGGACAACGTCCCAGTTACCTCGCTTCTCGATCGGTGAGTACGCCATGGGTGCACCTCCGCGTCCATCATCACAACTACTCCCGCCGTTGGGTCGGGGTCCGAAGTCCATTCTTTGGGGGCGTCGGGAACGTTGGCGCCTCGATCCAGCCGGCCTTGGGGCGCCGCTACTGTGGCATGGTGCCCGGGCCACCCGACATTCGCATCCGTCCTGCCACCGACGAGGATCGAGAACTCCTGGAGCTTCTCTCCTCTCCTCGAGAAGCGGGCGAGTACAACACGTTCGAGACGGACGCCGGGTATCTGGCGCGGCCGGTAGAGGTACAGAGGTTCGTCATCGAACACGCCGACGGCGCCCCGATCGGCGACCTCAGCTACTTCGGCGTCACCTATGGGCCGAACTCCGCCAGCACCGCTTGGAAGATCGGCATCACCGTGCTTCGTTCACAGCGTCGAAAGGGATTCGGCTGGCGCGCCCAACGACTCCTCGCCGAACACCTCTTCGCCACGACCGGGGCCAATCGAGTCGAAGCGGACACCGACGTCACGAATGTGGCGGAGCAGCGTGCGTTGGAGCGCGCCGGATTCAGCCGGGAGGGCGTTCTCCGGAGCGCCCAATACCGGGGGGGTGTCTGGCACGATCTCGTCCTCTATTCCATCCTGCGGCCGGACGTCGAGGCCGGTGCAGATGCCGGACCGGACCGAACTCGGTAGGCTACCGGTGCCTTCGGGCCACAAAAATGGAGGAACCAATGATGAAGACATGGAAGCTCTTGGCTCTCGTTGCGGCCTTGACGATGGTGCTGGCAGCATGCGGCACCGCAGATTCCGAAACCGACACGGGAACCGACGCGGTAGCCGACACTCAAGCGAGCGAGAGCTCGGGATTGCCGGACCTCGAGGGGCGGGAAGTGACAGTGGGTGTGGAGAATGCCTACCTGCCCTTCAACTACGTTCTACCCGGTGAGTCCGAAGGCCAGGGTTGGGACTACGACGCCTGGAACGCCATCTGCGACCTCTTGAACTGCGAGGCCGTGTTCGTCGAGGCCGGTTGGCCGGCTGTGATCGACCAGGTGGCTCAAGGCGAGTTGGATACCGCCGCCGACGGGATTTCCATTACCGATGAGCGGAAGGAAGTCGTTGACTTCTCGGATCCGTACATGGTGGTGCAGCAGAAGCTCATCGTGGTCCTCGGCGAGGACCGCTGGGCCGACGCCGACGCCTTGCTGGCCGACCCGGACGCCTTGATCGGGACGCAGGTGGGGACGACCAACTACGAGCTGGCCATCGGTCTGGTCGACGAATCCCGCGTCAGCGCCTTCGATCAGTTTGGACTGGCCATCCAGGCGCTCATCGCCGGTGATGTGGACGCAGTCATCATCGATGACGCCGCCGGGCTCGGCTACGTGGGCGAGAATGCCGACGAGATCGTCACTCTGGACGGAGCCTTGCAGTCGGATCCGCTCGGGTTCATCTACCCGCTCGGCAGTGATCTCGTCGGCCCTGTGAACGAAGCGCTGGCGGTCATGGCGGAGAACGGAACCCTGCAGTCCTTGGGAGAGAAGTTCTTCACCGACTCCTTCACGATCACCTACGAAGACCTGGAAGGCTGACAAAAGGGGCTGCCAAGCCCCCGCTCAATCAAGACTCGATAAGATGCGCCGGGCCGAGGCCCGGCGCATCTTTGCGAAGGAGGGCTCCAGTGGACGACAAACCGGAGCTCATGAAGGGAACCGCCCCAGGCACCAGCGTGATCGATTGGGATGCCAGGGATTTCCCTTGGTGGCTGGTCGGGATGCTGCTCATCATCGGGGTGATGGGCGTGGCAGTGGTGCTGAATTCGGAGTACAACGACGCCTTCAAGGCCATCATTCCCGGCCTGGGGCTGACCCTTCTCCTGACGGTCGGCTCGTTCGTGGCTTCCTTGCTGTTTGGCCTTCTCATCGGACTGGGCAGGATCACGGGGACCTCAGCCGGTACCGAGACGAGTCCCTCGGTGATCAGGACCATCATTCGCAACCTCAGCACCCTGTACATCGAGCTGGTGCGTGGTGTGCCGATGCTCGTCTTCATCTTCGTGATCGCCCAGGTGATTGCTCCCGACTTCGCCGACCTCATCAACGTGGAGAGCCGCAGCATCGCCCCGGCGTTCCGTGCCAGTGCCGCGCTCTCCCTCTTCTATGCCGCCTTCATCGCGGAGGTGTTCCGCGCCGGGATTCAATCTGTCCCGCGTGGTCAGATCGAAGCGGGTAGAGCCATCGGCCTCTCGGACTCGCAGATCATGCGTCAGATCACCCTGCCGCAGGCCGTCCGCAACATGTTGCCTGCCCTCGGCAACGACCTCATCAGCCTCATGAAAGACACCTCGCTGGTCTCGGTGTTGGCAGTCCGTGAGCTGACCCAAATGGCCCGGCTCTACACCGGCTCGACCTTCCGATTTCGGGAAGGCTTCTTCGTCCTCGTGGTCCTGTACGTTTCGCTCACGCTGGGCCTCAGCTTGTTGCTCCGGTGGTACGAACGCCGCATCGCCATTCCCGGGCGGTAGCGTGTGTGGACGAGCGGAATGAGAGAAGGATGCTGATTTCAGATACCCCGCAGTGGGCGGCGCTCCGGCGCCATCAAGCCGAGGTGGCCGACTCCACCATTCGAACCTTGATGGAGAGCGACGCCGGCCGATTCGATCGATTCTCCGTGCGGTTCGGCGACCTGCTCATCGACTACTCGAAGCATCGCATCACCCCGACCACCATGGATCTGCTCATGGCGCTGGCCGATGCAGCCGGGATCGAGGCGTATCGCGACCGGATGTTTGCGGGGGATCCCATCAACACGACCGAGCGAAGGGCGGTGCTCCACACGGCGCTTCGCAACCGTTCGGACCGGCCAGTGATGGTGGAGGGAGTCGACGTCATGAGCGACGTCCGGAGAGTTCTCGGCCACATGCGCGAGTTCTCGGATTCGGTGCGGTCCGGAGCGTGGGTCGGGCACACCGGCGAACGGATCCGTACCGTGGTCAACATCGGTATCGGTGGTTCGGATCTCGGCCCGGTGATGGTCACCGAGGCCCTCAAATGGGCGAAACATCCCGACCTCGAGTTCCACTTCGTCTCGAACGTGGACGGAACCGACATCGCCCAAGCCCTGGCCGCCTCCGACCCGGCCACCACCCTCTTCATCGTGGCCTCCAAGACCTTCACGACCCAGGAGACCATGACCAACGCCGCCACGGCCCGAACCTGGCTGTTGGATCGACTCGGGGACGAGGCAGCGGTGGCGAGACATTTCGTAGCTCTCTCGACCAACGCGGCGGCTGTGGGCGAGTTTGGGATCGATCCGGCCAACATGTTCGAGTTCTGGGACTGGGTGGGCGGCCGCTACTCGCTCTGGTCGGCGATTGGGCTCTCGATCGCCCTGGCGGTGGGCATGGACGCCTTCGAGGAACTCCTGGCCGGAGCGCACGCCATGGACCGGCATTTCGCGGAGACCCCTCTCTCCGAGAACGTTCCCGTGATCATGGCGCTCCTGGGGGTGTGGTACATCGACTTCTGGGGTGCGGAGACTCAGGCCATCATCCCCTACGACCAGTACCTCCACCGGTTCGCCGCCTACTTCCAACAGGGCGACATGGAGAGCAACGGCAAATCGGTCACCATCGACGGAACGGCGGTGGAGTATCCCACCGGTCCCGTCATCTGGGGAGAACCGGGGACCAACGGCCAGCACGCCTTCTTCCAGCTCCTCCACCAAGGCACTCGCCTCGTGCCGGCCGACTTCATCATCCCGGCGCGCAGCCATCACCCCATCGGCCGTCATCACGGCATGCTGGTCGCCAACTACCTCGCCCAGACCGCTGCTCTGATGCGGGGCAAGACCACCGACGAGGCGCGCCTCGAACTGGCCGCGTCTGGGCTCGAAGGCGA
>CBDUEV010000042.1:0-23721 GCA_965366365.1 uncultured Acidimicrobiia bacterium
AGCGCCAACTGGCCGTTCGTGGGTCCTGGCAACCGCGGCCCCAACAACGCCCTTTCCCCTAGGTACGTCGGTGATGTCGTCGAGCGTCTCCTGGCGGCCCAGCCCAAACCCCCCGTGTTGTGGATCCGGGGCGACCTCGACAAGGTGGTGGCGGATGCGGCCATGAGTGACCCCGGGACTTTGGGCGAACTCGGTCTGATTCCCGGCTGGCCGGGCGCCGGCGTCTACCCGGCTCAACCCATGCTGGCGCAGACTCGAGCGGTCCTCGACAGGTATCGCCAGGCAGGCGGCACCTATGCCGAACACGTCATCGAGGGCGCCGGCCACCTGCCCTTCATCGAACGGCCCGAGGAGTTCGACGCGATGTTCCATGTCCATATGAAAGCAACAGGAGGAAACAACACATGAAGCAATCAAGATGGCGAATCCCGGCGTTCTTGCTGGCGACAGCCCTCATCCTCGCCGCCTGCGGCGGCGATTCGACGGAAACCACCGAAGCCGGAGCAACCACCGAGACGACCGTGACCGAAGCCGTCACGGAGACGACAGCCGCCATGACCGAGACCACTGTCGCCGAGGCGATGAGTGGCGTCACCTGTGACGAACCGATCACCGTGGGAGTGGTCACCGACCTCTCCGGCACTCTGGCGATCTACGGCGCCCACATCAATCGAGCAGTGCCGATCGGATTCGCCTACGCCACCGGAAGCGACGTCGGCTCCGGCCTCGAGCAGACCTACATGCTCGAAGACTGTGAAATCAACGTGGTGTTCAAGGACGACCAATCCGACCCCGAACTGACAGCCACGGTCGGTCGCGAGCTGATCGAAGCCGAAGGTGCCGACATCATCATCGGGACCGTCAGCTCCGGCGCCACCGCCGGCCTGCAGAGCCTGGCACTCGAGAACGACGTCATCCTGATTGCTGCTCCTGCGGCGGCCAACGACCTGACCGGCAAGGACTTCAACGAGAACACCTTCCGGGCGAGCCGGAACAACTACCAGGACTCCATGGCCATCTGTGAGCAGTTCGTGAACGGCAACGGCTACGAGACCTTCGTGCAGATCGCCCCGGACTACTCCTTCGGATATGGCGGCGCCGCCGCCTACCGGGATGCCTGCACCTTCGCCGGTGGGGAGTTCCTTGCCGACGACGTGTTCGCTCCGGCGGATACCACCGACTTCACCTCGTTCCTGGAGCCGCTGGCTGACAGCGAAGCCGATGCGTTCCTGGTGACCTGGGCGGGCGGCGGCTTCGTGCCTCTGCTCCAGTCCGCCATCGACCTGAGCGTGGTCGACGACGACACGGTGCTCGGCGCAGCCTTCGTGGACAACGTGGTGATGCCGGCGTTCTTCTCCAACGCCATCGGCTCGACGTCAACGATCCTCTACCACTACACCGCTCCCGACAACCCGATCAACGACTACCTGATCGAGAAGGCCGGCGAGGCGGGTGCCTTCCCCGACCTGTTCGACGCCGACGGCATGAACGCCGCCATCATGGTTGTCGAGGCACTCAAGGCGACCGGTGGAGCCACCGATGCCGACTCCCTGCGAGCGGCGCTCGAAGGAATGTCGTTCGAGGGACCCAAAGGCACGATCGAGATCCGAGCCGAGGATCATGTCGCCATTCAGGACATGTACATCGTCACGTTGCTGAATGTCGACGACTCCGAATTCAAGTACTACGAGTACGTGAATACGGTTCGGCCCGAGCCCCCCTGCCTCCTCGAAGGTGACTTCGCCTCTCGGTGTGGCAGCCTGCCGGTCGGAAGCCTGACAGGAAGCTGACGATGAGTGGGTGGGGGCGCACCGCGCCCCCACCCACGGCCCTTCTCATGAGCGACGTCATTCTCGAAACCCGGAACCTGCGCCGAGAATTCGGTGCTCTGGTCGCCGTCGACGACATGTCGGTGTCGATCGAGGCCGGATCGCTCCACTCCATCATCGGCCCCAACGGCGCTGGCAAGACCACCTTCTTCAATCTGGTGAGCGGGACCCTTCGTCCCACCAGCGGTCGGGTGTTCCTGAAAGGGGACGACATCACGGGCTTGCCTATGCACCGCACGATTCACCGGGGAATCGGGAGGTCATTCCAGATCACCAATCTCTTCCCGACCTTGACGGTCGCCGAGAATGTTCGCCTGGCCGCTCAGGCCATGGGCCGCGACAGCCTCCGGATGTTCCGCTCCCACTCGAAGTTCGGCGAGTACGTGATGCGCGCTGCCGAGGTGCTCGAGCAAGTGGGGTTGTCGGGCCGAGCCCTCCAGCTCGCAGGAACCCTTCCCCACGGCGACCAACGCAAACTCGAGCTGGGCATGATCCTCGCTCCCGACCCGGAGGTGCTCATGCTCGATGAGCCGACCGCCGGGATGGCATCTGAGCAAGTCCCCGAACTCATGAAGCTCATTCAGACGATTCAAAGCGCGGGCGACAAGACGGTGGTCTTGGTCGAGCACAACATGAACGTGGTCATGTCGGTCTCGGACCGGATCACGGTGATGCATCAAGGAGCCCTTCTTGCGGAAGGCACCCCCGCTGAAATCGGCTCGGACGAGCGCGTTCAGACGGCCTACCTGGGTCAGCTCTACGACGATGCCGGGGGTCCGGAATGAGCCTGCTTCGACTGACCGACATCGAGACGTTCATCGGGCAATACCACATCCTCCAGGGGGTGTCCCTCGAGGTGCCGGAAGGAAACATCGTCGCTCTGCTGGGTCGCAACGGTGCCGGCAAGACGACGACCCTGAAGACCGTCATGGGGTTGACTCCGGCCCGGAGCGGGAGAGTCGAGTTCGCCGATCGGAACATCACTCTCCGTCGCAGCTTCGACATCGCCAACCTCGGCATCGGTTACGTGCCGGAACATCGAGCCATTTTCGCTGATCTCACCGTCGAGGAGAACCTCCGCATCGCAGAGCGGAGTCGGGGAGACCTCGCCGCCAAGGAGGAGCTCATCTTTGGTCTGTTCCCCGACCTCAAACGTCTGATCCGGCTTCCCGGCACCAATCTCTCGGGAGGCCAGCAGCAGATGCTTGCTGTCGCCCGAGCGCTGGTTCCGGACAACCAGCTGCTGCTGATCGATGAGCCGAGCGAGGGTCTGGCGCCCGTCATCATCGAGCAGATGATGGAAGCCATCATGCAGCTCTCGGCTCATTCCACGGTCCTGCTGGTCGAGCAGAACTTCATCGTCGCCAGCCGCCTGGCTCAGCACTACGTGATCGTCGAAGAGGGTCGGACGGTCAAGTCAGGCGCCATGGCCGACCTCGTCAACGACGAAGAGACCATCAAGCGCTACCTGGGAGCGGCATGACCAGGGGCGGCGGGCGACCAGATCGGAGTCGGCGATGACCGTTGACATGGAGACGCCGTCGGCCACGGCTCGGCGGGCCACGTGGCTGTCGGAGAATCGCAGCAGGGTTACTGCCGTGGCTGTGCTCGTCTTCTTCTTCCTGGTCGCCATGGGCGGCGTGGAGCGCGACGACTGGTTCTCCACGGTCATGCAGGGGCTGTCGGTCGGTGCCATCACCTTTCTGGTGGCCTCTGGCCTGTCGCTGATTTTCGGCCTGATGGATGTGCTCAATCTGGCCCACGGAGAGCTTTTCATGCTGGGCGCCTACGTTGGTTGGACCGTGTACACGCGTTTCGACACGCTGGTGGACCTGGCAGTGCCGGGCTTGGTGGTGGCGGCTCCGTTCGCACTCCTCCCTGTCTGGCGGAGGCTCGGCGCAGCCATCGCCGCCGAGCCCCTCCGACGCCGGTGGGCGGGCGCCGGCTTGCTGGGCGTGGGCGCCCTCGCCACATTTCTGGCGGTGACCCGCTTCCCGCTCGCCATCTGGAACGCCGAGGACTTCTCCTCGAGCCCGACCAACTTCTCGGTACAGATCGATCTCGGCCTCCTGGCCCCGTTGCCGGCCGGTTCATATGGCTGGCCCCCGGTGCTCGCTTTCCTCGTGGCGCTCCTGGGTGGTTCGCTTCTGGCGCTCGGGTTCCAGGTGCTCCGCCCTCAAACCGGAGAGTTCATGGAGGTCACCTCGAAGCACGTGGCCGGATTCGGAGCGCTCCTGGCAGCCCCGATCCTCCTCGGGCTCTTCAAGACCCCGCTGAACGACTGGGTGTTCCAACTGAGCACCACGTGGCGGTTCTTCCTGGCCATCATCGTTTCCGTGGCGATGGGAGCGGCGGCCGGGGCCCTCATCGAAGTGGCACTCATCAGGCCCCTCTACGACCGACCCATCTACCAGCTCATGGTGACCCTGGGCGTCGGATTCATCATCATCGAGATGGTTCGCGAGGTGTGGGGCCGGCCCGAGTTCACGATGAGCCGCCCCGCCGCCTTCAACGGAACCGGCCCCGACTGTCCGGGTGAAGGGCTCGGCGGGTTCTTCAGTGGGTGCTCGACCGTCGAGGCGTTCGGGAGCCGGCTGCGCGTCTACAACGAGGGTTTCGTGATTCTCGCCGGGATCGTGGTGCTGGTCGGGGTCACCCTGCTGTTGAGACGCACGCGGATCGGCATGATCATTCGTGCGGGTGTGCAGGATCCGGAGATGGTCGAGGCGCTGGGGATCAACGTCCGTCAGGTCTTCACGCTCGTCTTCGCGTTGGGTTCTGGGCTGGCAGCCCTGGGCGGAGTTCTGGCGGCGCCGTCCATCGGCCTCAGCACGGGCATGGGAGCGGTGTTCCTGCTCTCGGCCATCGTGGCGCTCGCCATCGGCGGGTTGACCAGTTTCCCCGGGGCGGCCGCCGGCGCTGTTCTGGTTGGCCTGCTCACGCAGATCATCATCCGCTACGGGCAGGCAGGTATCGCGCTGCCGTTCCTCGACGAGCCGTTCAAGCCTTCGCCCACGCTGGTGCCCGCCGCGGCGATCCTGCTCATGATGGTGGTGTTGTTGGTGATGCCGGCGGGCCTCTTCGGAAGGAGCGAGCGATGAGCACCTCGGGTATCGGCGCCCTGTTTGCCCGGCGGCGAGGCTTGCTCGTCGTGACCGGACTCATGGTCATGTTTCCGTTTGTGATCTCGGTTGTCGTCGACGGGCAGGGGTTCAGCGCGGTTCTGGCCAACGACGAAGGTAACGCTCGGTTCCTGCAGGGGCTCGCCATCGAGATCTTCATCCTCGCCCTGTATGCCTTGAGCTACGACCTGATCCTCGGCGTGACCGGTCTCCTCTCGTTCGGACATGCCATGTTCTTTGCGGTGGGGAGCTACACCTTCGGGATCATGTTGAAGACGTTCGAGTTGGGCTGGCCGGCCGCCCTCGCCGTCGTCTTGGTGGCCGCCGTGCTGCAGGCCTTGCTCTTCGGTGTGGTCCTGCCGCGCGTGCAAGGCATTTCCTTCGCTCTCATCACGCTGGGGATCGCTTCGATGTTTTGGATCGTCATCCAGTCGAGTGACCTCTCCTCGTTCGCCGGAGCGGAGATCGGTCTGCAGGGCATCCCCACGCCCGCTCGCTACCTCGACTCCACCAACGAGCGCTTCATCTTTTATCTGATCACATTGGCGGTTCTCGTGGGGGTCTACGTCCTGTACACCCGGATCGTCGACTCGCCGCTGGGCAAAGTCGCCAACGCCATCCGCGACAACGAGGACCGGGCGCTCATGCTTGGCTACAACACGCTGTGGTTCAAGCTGGCCGTCCTCATCGTTGCTTCGATCACCGCAGCGCTGGCCGGAGTCATTCACACCATCCATCAACCAATCGTGACCCCGGGCATCGCCGGCCTCGGTTTCACCGTTACGGCCCTCCTCGTCATTCTCATCGGCGGGGTGGGCACCATCAGCGGTGCGGTCGTGGGGGCGGCGGTGTTCCGGCTGCTCCAGTTCTATCTCGACCGATGGTTTGGCGGCGCTTCCGACCTGCTCATCGGCATCGCCTACGTCGGGTTGGTGCTCTATCTGCCCTACGGGATAGTCGGAACCTGGCGGGTGAGAAGCCCCCGAATCGGTGAAGGCCGCGCCCGCCTGGCCGCCCTGTTCAGGTCATAGGAGGGCCGATGCCGCTCAACGCGCTTCTCGCCCGCCATGCCCGGTACTACCCGGACAAAGTCGCCGTGGTGTTTGGAGAGCACCGATTGACGTTTCGGGACCTGAATCGACGGGTGAACCTGCTCTGCAACGCCCTGGCGTCGCTGGGTGTCGGCCAGGGTGACAAGGTGGCGACCATCCTGGGGAACTCCCTCGAACTCCTGGAGATCTATCAGGCCGTCGCCAAGACCGGAATCGTGGCCGTGCCGCTCAGCCCCCTCCTCAGGGGCGACGGGCTGGTCAACCTCATCAACGACTCCGACTCGGTGGCAGTCATCACGCAGGCAGACATGGCGCCCCACATCGACGCGGTACGGGAGCGGCTGACGGGCGTCGCCGAGGACCGCTTCATCCTCATCGACGGTGACCGTCCCGGATTTTCCGGCTACGGCCCCCTCACGGAGGCGGCCTCGGATGGTGAACCGGATCCGGTGCACATCGATCGTGACGACCCCTACAACATCATCTACAGCTCCGGCACGACCGGCTTGCCGAAAGGGATCGTCCATACCCATGAGATCCGGGAGGCGTACTGCACCGGCTTCGCCTCGTCATACCGCATCAACCCGGAGAGCGTGATCCTCCATACGGGCTCGCTCGTCTTCAACGGCGCCTTCCTGACGCTCATGCCCGCCATGTACCTGGCGTGTACCTATGTGCTGCACCCCTCCTTCGATGCTCGGGCGATGATCGACACCATCGCCGCCGAAAAGGTCACCCACATCATGACGGTGCCCTCCCAGGTCATCGATCTCCTCGAACACGACGACTTCGCCGACTCCCACCTGCCCAGTCTCGAGATGGTGTGTTCGGTGGGCGCCCCCCTCCATCTGGAACACAAGCAAGCATTGGCTCGCCGGCTTCCCGATCGGTTCTACGAGCTCTACGGCCTGACCGAAGGATTCGTGACGGTCCTCGACCGCGACGACGCAGCAGCCAAACCTGGTTCGGTCGGCATCCCTCCGCCGCTCTTCGAGATGAGAATCGTCGACGACATAGGGCAGGATCTCCCAGCCGGCCACGTCGGCGAGATCGTGGGGCGGGGCCCGATCACCATGCCGGGCTACTACAAGCGCCCCGATCTCACCGCCGAGGCGATCAAAGAGGGTTGGCTGTACTCCGGTGACCTCGGCTACGTCGACGAGGATGGTTTCCTCTACCTGGTCGACCGCAAGAAGGACCTCATCATCTCTGGGGGAGTCAATGTGTATCCCCGCGACATCGAGGAGATCGTCATCCAGCATTCCGACGTGGCGGACGTCACCGTTTTCGGTGTTCCCGATCCGCGCTGGGGAGAGACTCCGGTGGCCGCAGTCGTGCTCAAACCGAACTCGGTCGCGTCGCCGGAAGCGGTGCGCGACTGGGTCAACGAACGGGTGGCCGCCCGTTTTCAGAAGCTGAGCGAGGTCGTGGTGCTGGAGGCGTTTCCCCGCAGCGTCGCCGGCAAGACGCTCCGACGAGTGATCAAACAGGACTACATCGAGGAGACGCAATGATCGATCGGTACGTTGAGACCAATGGACTCCGCCTCCACTACATCGACCACGGCGCCGGCGAGACGACGCTGGTCCTCACCCATGGCCTCTCGGCCAATGCCCATTCCTTCGACGGGCTGATCGCCGCCGGCCTGGCAGAAAACATGCGGGTCCTGACGGTGGATCTGCGTGGGCGCGGAGAGAGCGACAAGCCGGATACGGGCTACACCATGGAAGACCACGCACAGGACATGCTCGGCCTGCTCGACGCCTTGGAGTTGGATAGCGTCGTGTTGGGCGGCCATTCCTTCGGCGGGCTGCTCACCTACTTCATGGCCGCCCACCACCCTGCCCGGTTCGAGCGGTGCATCGTGCTCGACGCGCCGGCCGAGGTGCACGGCGAAATCCTCGACCAGATCAAGCCTTCGCTCGCCCGACTCGAGGCTGTTCTCCCGTCCTGGGAGCACTACCTGGACCTCATCAAGGTCATGCCGTACTACGAGGGCTGGTGGGACCCTGCGATCGAGGGCTTCTACCGAGCCGACGTAGCCGACAACCCCGATGGGACCGTTCAGGCGAAATCCCATCCGGAACACATCCGCCAAGCAGTGGAGGGCACGCTCACGGTCGACTGGCCCGCCCTGGTGAAGTCGGTTACCCAGCCGACGCTGTTTCTGAGAGCCACCGACCCGTTTGGGCCGCCCGGTGCCCCGCCGATCGTGTCGGAAGCTCAGGGGAATACCACGGTGGAGCGGCTCCCCAACGGCCGGCTCGTGGCCATACCCGGCAACCACATCACCTACCTGTTCGGATCGAGCGCACCCGCGGTGGTCGGCGCCATCCACGAGTTCGTGGGTGCGGCGTGAAGCCCGTCAACATCGTGGATGTGGCGTCCTGGCTGCCCGAACGATGGATGACCGCAGCCGAGATCGGAGCGCAAGCGGGGATTCCGGAAGAGATCATCGTGGAACGTTTCGGTCTCGACGGCAAGCACATCGCCGGACCCGACGACCACAATTCCGACATGAGTGCCCGCGCGGCGCTGCTGGCGCTGGAACGTGCCGAGGTGGCTCCGGAAGAAGTCGACGTGGTCGCCTACTTCGGATCGATGTGGCGGGATTACGAGGTCTGGTCGGTTAGCCCCAAGATCATGGACCTGGTGGGCGCCACCAACGCCTGGGCACTGGAGATGGCCAACGTGTCGTGCGGGGCGCCCGTTGCGCTCAAGGTGGCGGCCGACTTCCTGCGCGGCGCCGACGACGTCGACACCCTGCTCCTGGTAGGGGCCAGCCGGGAGTCCCACCTTCTCGACTACACGAACCAACGCTCCCGATTCATGTTCAACTTCGGCGACGGGGGAGCGGCGGCCGTCCTCTCCACCTCTCGGCCCGGCCACGAAGTGATCGCGTCGTCGATCATCACCGACGGACGGTTCGCGGACGACGTGGCCGTCTACGCGGGCGGGAGCAAGCACCCGGCCAGCCGGGCGACGGTGGACGCCGGCATGCATTTCCTGGACGTCGGAGATCCCCAGTCCATGAAGGAGCGGCTCGACCCGGTTTCCGGACCGAATTTCATCAAGGTGGCCCGCCAAGCCCTGGAGCGGGCCGGGATCGGCGCCGACGACCTGGCGCTCATGGTGCCCCTCCATTTCAAGCGATCGTTCTTCGACTGGGTCCTGAAAGAACTCGGCCTGCCGGAGGAGAAGACGGTGTACCTGCGGAGCACCGGTCACATGTCGGGGATCGACCCTCTGGTCGGGTTGGCCGAACGCCGGGACACTCTTTCCCCGGGCGACTACGTTCTCCTCATCTCGGCGGGCACGGGCTACACCTGGGCCGCCAACGTGGTGAGGTGGTGACGATGGCAGTCCCGGCCTACGACTGGATCGGATTCCACGCCGACCTTCGGCCAGACAAGGTGGCCCTCATCGATGACCACACCGGGAGACAGCACACCTATGCGGCGCTCGACGACCGCGTGCAGCGGATGGCCGCGTGGCTGGTGTCGAAGGGTGTCGGACCGGGTGACCGGGTGGCCTTCTTGTCCGAGAACACGATCGACATCTTCGAGGTGCTCTTCGCGTGCAGTCACGTGGAAGCCATCTTGGTTCCGTTGAACTGGCGCCTGGCGGTCCCCGAGTTGCTGTTCATCGTCGAAGACTGCCGCCCGTCGGTGCTCATCTACGAAGAGCAGTTCGCGACTTCGGTCGAGCAACTGAATGTTCCGGTTCGCCTCGCTCTCGAATCCGACTACGAGGCAGCCTTGGCGGGCGCCGACCCGGCGGTCGCCCCTCCGGTCACCGTCGACCATGACGACACCCTGGCGATCATGTACACCTCGGGAACCACGGGTCGCCCGAAGGGGGCGTTGATCACCTATCGGATGCTCTTCTACAACGCCATCAACATTGGTGACGCCGTGGGTCTCACCTACCGGTCGCGCAACCTGAACGTGCTGCCCACCTTTCACACCGGCGGGCTCAACCTGTACACGACGCCCTGTCTGCGACTCGGTGGGTCATCGGTCAATCTCCGAGAGTTCGATCCTGAGCGCTTGCTGCACTGGCTGAGTTCCGGTGAGATCACGCACTTCTTCGGGGTGCCGGCGGTCTATCAGTTCTTGGCGGAGTTCGAGGGGTGGGCGTCTGCCGATCTCTCCAAGGTCGAGTCGTGGGCGTGCGGCGGTTCACCCATGCCGGTCACGCTTCTCGAGCGGTATGCCGACCGCGGTATTCGTGTTCGACAGGGCATGGGACTCACCGAGACCAGCCCGACCCTGTTTCTCACCGACGAGGAGCATGCCCTGTCCAAGGCGGGGTCGGTCGGCAAACCCGTGCTTCACACCTCCATACGGGTGGTGGACGAGGAAGGGCACGACGTTCCACCCGGTCTCGTTGGCGAGCTGTGGGCCAAGGGTCCGAATGTCACCCCTGGCTACTGGGAGCGGCCAGAGGCGAACGAGGACTCATTCACGGACGGCTGGCTCCACACGGGTGACGCGGCGCGGGTCGACGACGACGGCTACGTGTATATCGTCGATCGTTGGAAGGACATGTATATCTCGGGCGGCGAGAACGTCTACCCGGCGGAGATCGAACAGGTGCTGTTCCGCCACCCCAACGTGCTGGACGTGGCGGTCATCGGCGTGCCACACGAGCGGTGGGGGGAAGCCGGCCTGGCTGTCGTGGTGCCACGGGATCCCGCCCTGTTCGATGCGGAGGAGCTGATTCGGTTCTGCGACGGGAAGCTCGCCCGCTACAAGATCCCCAAGCAGGCCGTGATGGCGGAGGAACTGCCGCGCAACGCGGCAGGCAAGATCCTCAAACGTACCTTGCGCGAAGAACTGACCTGACAGCTGCCCGGATCAGGTGCCGGTGAAGTCGAATCGGCGGACATCGGGCTGGCGCTGCCAGCGGAAATAGGGCCAGACGGTCCCGCCACGCAGGAAGAGCTCGAGGGACCCGTCGCTCTTCACCCAATAGGATCGGGTCCAGGTTCCCCACGGCCTCCGTATGACGTGAAGCTCGACCTGGCCGGTGAGGAGACGTCGCAAGAAGCCCAGGGCCACTGCCAGTGGTTCTTCGTCCGTAGTCGACAGGCAGGCGGATTCGGCGTTTTCCCAGGCGAAGCGATCGCCGGGGTCACCGTAGGACACGAGGATCTCACCCATGTTATCCACCTCCACGATCGGTCCCAGCCGGCGGTGGGCCAGCACCACGTGCAGCCCGACGCGGTCTTTGGTGGCGGAGCAGGCTTCTTCGTCGAGAGCCGCCAGGCTGAGTTCGGCGAGGAGTTCGCCGAGGCCGTCGACGAGAGCCCGTTCGTCCGCCGTGAGGGTTTGATCGAGTTGCGCGAGCCAGGAGGACATGATGGCCGAGGGTAGTGAACAGGCCGGTCGGCGTCTCCCTGTTTGCGCCTCGCCTCGCCGCTCCGGTCCCTTAGTGTCGACGGTACGGCGCCGAGATCAGGATGGCCATGGACCTGGAACGAATCGGCGAAGGGCGGTTGGCAGAGATCTTCGTCTGGGACGATGATCGCGTCGTCAAGTTGTACCGCACCCCCTCCGCCGACTGGCTGGCCAACGAGGCCAGTGCCACCGAAGCGGTCTTCGCGGCCGGTGCTCCGGCCGCCCGGTTTCATGGAATCGTCGAAGTCGGCGGCCGGACCGGTTTGATCCTCGACAGGTTGACGGGGCCGGTGGTGGGGGAGCTGATGTTCGGAGGCTCGGCGGACCGTGCCATGGAGGCCCTTGGAGCACTCCACGCTCGGATACATGAGCGCCGAGGCGACGGGTTCGAGTCGTTGCGAGCCCGAGTAGAGCGGCGGATCGCCGCCTCGCTGGACCCTGCCAGCGCCGACGAGGTCCTGGAACGTATGAAGTCCCTGCCCGACGGGGATTCGGTCCTGCATACCGACCTGCACCCCTACAACGCCATGCGAAACGGCGAAGAGTGGGTGGCGATCGACTGGAACGGGGCGTTTCGTGGTCCACCGGGCTACGACGTTGCCAGAACTCGGTTTCTCCTGAGGCACGCCTCCTACATCGAGCCGGGATTCGACGGGGCAACCGACGAGTTTCGAAAGCGAGCGGCAGATCGATACCTGGCCGCCTATGTGCAGCATCGCCCTCTCGACACCGACGAACTGGAGCGATGGCGCCTGCCTGTGCTGGCGGCCCGCCTGGCCGAGAACATCGAAGAAGAACGACGCTTCCTGCGGACGACGATCCATCACCTGCTGAAGTCTTGATTCGACAGGTCGCAGAAACCCAAAGACCGCGATAAATCCTTTCACAAATCATCAGGGGTCCGTGTACGGTGGGATCGTGGGCGTTGGGGGCGCGAGAGACTGTGAGGAATGGTCATGGCCGATCTCCTACCCACCCCGTACCCCACCCCTGGAATCTCCGCAACGGATCCCGTCCTTGGTCTTCGCGACGTCGAAGGCGTTGATGAGCAGATTGCCCTGGTTCCCCCCGTTCCCGCCGACCCAGCCGTTGCCGACGTCCCCGAACAACCGCCCGAGATGATCGGGATGTACTACCTGGGCTGATCTACGGTCGAGTGCGGAAGGCCGGTTACCCTTGCGGCAACCGACTGATGTGGAGAGCCGTGGACGACGAAACCTCTGAGAAGAACGTGGCAAGGGATCACGGAGGTATGGAGGTGCTGTCGCTGGAAGAGTGCCGGACTCTCCTCTCCGAGACCCAGATCGGTCGGGTGGCTTTCATCTCCGCCGGGGAGCCGCTGATCATGCCTGTCAACTACCGGATGTATGGCACTCACATCGTGTTCCGAACGACGACCGGTGAGAAGTTGGACGCTGCACGGAACGCCAAGGCGGTGGGTTTCGAAATCGACTCGTGGAACACCGACAACCAGACAGGGTGGAGCGTGATCGTGCGTGGAGGCGCCCACGACGTGGACGATCCGGAAACGATCAAAGAACTGAACGCTTTGGGTCTGGAACCATGGGCGAAATCGGTGGCTCGGGACAACTGGGTTCGGATCATTCCCGATGAGATCACCGGCCGTCGAATCAGCTGATCTGGCGCTGCTCGAGCAACGCTGACGATCGCGCCTCGACGAACGATGTTCGCCTCGATCAGAACTGAGCGGCTCCTGATCCGCCCGGTGCGCCTCGAAGACGTCGAGGATCTTGCCATGCGGCGGAGCGAGTCGCGTGTGGCGGAATACCAGAGTTGGACCCATCCGTATCCACTCGAGACCGCCCGGTCGATCGTCGAGTCGGTGGTGGCCATGGACGCCCCGGTGGCAGGGGAGTGGTGGATGGTCCTCATCGCCGACGCCGACACAGGAAACACCCTCGGCGACATCGCGGTGCATGTCGGTGCAGAAGGCCGCTCCGCCGAGGTCGGATACACCCTGGCGTCCGAGTATTGGGGGCGTGGGTATCTGACCGAGGCGCTGGACGCGATGCTCGAATACCTGTTTGTCGAGATGGGATTCGTTCGGGTGTCGGCCATGCTCCATGCGAACAACGTGGCGTCTGCCCGAGTCCTGGAACGATGTGGATTCCTGTTCGAGGGCCACACTCGATCGTCGTACTGGGTTGGCCGTGAGGTCTCGGACGACCTCATCTACGGAGTGTTGCGGGAGGACTGGGAGAACTGGCGAACCCGCACCCTGACCCGACCCACCAGGGTTCGATTGGTCGAGATCACTCACGAAAACGCCAGATCGGTGCGTCAGCTTTGTACGCACAAATCTCAAGAGCGCTTCGTGGCTCCGGTCACTCACTCCTTGGCAGATGCGCTCATACCCGAAATGGTGAACGGGGCGCCCGAGGTTCCGTGGCTTCGGGCGATCGAGGCCGACGATGAGTTGGTCGGTTTTGCGATGGTGGCGCTCTCTACCGACCACCACCCCCAGCCGTATCTGTGGCGGTTCTTGCTCGACCGGAAGCATCAAGGGAGGGGGATCGGCTCGGTGGCGCTGGCGCTCATCGAGGACGAGATGCGGTTGATGGGCGACGACACGCTGCTGGTTTCGTGGGCCGAGGGCCGAGGATCACCCGGCCCGTTCTACCTGGCTCGAGGTTTCGCGGTGACCGGACGGATCGTCGACGGAGAAACCGAAGCCCGCAAGTTCCTCCGCTGATCTCACTCGCCGATCAGGGCCAACACCGCGGCAGCGATCTCGTCTCGCTCTCTGTCGAGCAGCGCCACATGCAATGAGTCCTCGAGCCACACGAGGCGTGATTTCTTGCCGAGGAGTCGGTGGAGGATCTTCGCCGAAACTGGGTCGACGGTCTCGTCGGTGAGTGATTGGACGACGAGCGACGGGATGTCCAGCTTCCGTGCCGCGGCGGCCCCCCGGCCCATCAACGACAGGAGCCCGGCCGTCGTCTTGGTGTAGAAGCCTGTGTAGGTGAGCCAGTACTGGTGCATCTCCTCATCGATGTCCGGAGGTCCCTCGTCGGCCCATTCGACCTTCTGGCGGCGCCGTTGCACAAGGGGTGTGATGTAGAGCTTCTTGTCGCGCACGATCACGGGCGAGTTGATCGTGGTGACGGTGGTGGCAGACACTGAGTCGGCCAGGACGAGCGCGATGAGACCGCCCATCGAGAGCCCCGCCAGGTGGACGCGCTCATGATCGCTCACCGTCGCAACAGCTTGCTGGGCCGACTCCAGCCAGTCTCGGGCGGTCGTGGTGGCCATGTCTTCCATGGAGGTTCCGTGACCGGCCAGGCGCGGAGCTACCACGGTGAACCCGGCCGCGTTCAGTTCTTTCGCCAAGGGGCGGAAGTGGGCGGGAGTCCCGGTGTACCCATGGATGAGGACCGCCGCCTCGCCGTTGCTGCCCTCGAGTCGGAAGGCGGCAGCGAGAGGATCCAGCAAAACATCCATCGGTGCAGTCCTTTCTCGTGTGGCGGGAACACCCTGTTCAGCGACGAGGCGAACCAACCGCGGGGCGCCCCACCTTCGTGCCGGCCGAGCTTCGCTTGGGCCATTCTTCCATGCTCGGTCAAGCGACGCGCTGGGTCGCAGTCGTCAGGTGCTTCGGTGAATCCTCAATAGTTGACAGTTCATGTATTTTGTGGTTCTATATGGTTGAATGTTCAACGATTCCGATGGAGGACACACCATGGCTACTAGAACGGTCGGCAGTACACGAGTTCCGAACACCGGCGTCTGGGAACTCGACCCGAGTCACTCGGACCTGAGAATCACCGCACGCCATCTCATGGTGACGAAGGTGAGAGGAACGTTTGGGGAGCTCTCGGGTACGATCGTCGTCGCCGAGGATCCCACCCTCTCCTCCGTGGAGGTCACTGCGGTGGCCGGATCTGTGAGTACGGGATCTGAGGATCGGGACGCTCATCTCGCCTCCGCCGACTTCCTCGACGCCGAGAACTTCCCGCTGGTCACCTTCAAGGGCACGTCAGTAGTGCCGGATGGCGACGACTGGAAGCTGACCGGGGACCTCACCATTCGTGGGGTGACCAAGCCCGTCACGTTCGCCATGTCTTTCGACGGTGTGGTCGACGATCCGTTCGGCAACACGAAAGCGGCCTTCGCGGCCTCCGGAGAGATCAACCGAACCGACTGGGGCTTGACGTGGAACGTACCGCTCGAGAGCGGCGGCGTTTTGGTCTCCAACAAGCTCCAGGTCGAGTTCGACGTGCAGGCTGTCCTCAGCGCCTGAGGCGGGCAATCTCCCCTTGTTCGGCGTCCGGAGCGGATTCCCGCTCCGGACGTCAGACCTGCCCCGTACCTCCTGACTAGGGCCCAATCGCACTAGCCGGGCACATCGTTGCTCGCGACGATGAGGCTGAATGTCCTGCGGGGGAGGAGTGCACTGATGGTGCAGACGAAGAAGCGGCCGTTCGACCTGGTGTGTGAAGGAGGTGGGGTCCGCGGAATCGGCCTGGTCGGCGCACTCGAGGTTCTCGAGCGAGAGGGCTACGAGGCGCAATACCGCGCCGGTACCTCGGCGGGCGCCATTGCGGCCACGCTGCACGCGGCCGGCTACACCGCCCCCCAGCTTCACACCATCGTCGCCGAAACTCGCTTCAGCAGCTTCATGGACGAAAGCTTGCTCGATCGGGTACCGATCCTCGGGCCAGGACTCAGTGTGCTGCAGGAGCACGGTGTCTTTGAGGGCGACGAGTTCTACCGGTGGTTCAAGGAACTCCTGGCTCGACAGGGAGTGCACACCTTCGGCGATCTGATCTACTCGAGCCAACAGACCGGTCTGATGCGCCACAAGGTGCAGGTGGTCGTATCCGACCTGACCGAACGCCGGCTCCTCGTTCTCCCTCGTGACGTCGCCGCATTGGGGATCGCCGATCCTGATTCGATGGATGTGGCACTCGCCGTGCGCATGAGCATGGCGATCCCGATCTTCTTCGAGCCGGTCCGGTTCGAGAACCCGGAGACCGGTCGCGCCCATGTGATCGTGGACGGCGGACTGCTCTCCAACTTCCCCGTGTGGTTGTTCGACGTGGATGGCGTGCCGGCTCGGCCCACCCTGGGATTGCGGTTGGTTGAGGAGGATGTGAGCCGCGATGCCGTGATCGGCCCTCTCCTCAAACCTCGG
Source organism: uncultured Acidimicrobiia bacterium (assembly GCA_965366365.1). Classification (GTDB taxonomy): domain Bacteria; phylum Actinomycetota; class Acidimicrobiia; order Spongiisociales; family JAENVV01; genus CBDUEV01. The sequence goes on from CBDUEV010000042.1 coordinate 16,561, forward strand.
GAGATACCGAAAGGTCCCTTGGGTCTGGTTCCGTTTACGTATCGGTTGTTGGAGACGATGCTGCAGGCCCACGACCGCCTCTACATCGAGCAGGCGCATTTCGCCCGGACCATTGCGATTCCGACGTGCGGCGTCAGCGCCATCGACTTTCGACTCTCGGCGAAGGATGCCGACCGGCTGTACCGGGCCGGCAAGAGAGCGGCCACGGAGTTCTTGGAGTCCCGGTGGGATTTCGAGGCGTATTGTGCGGCGTACCGGACCGGCCACCAGCACTCACGAAGGGCTGACCTGGCCGCTGCCATGTCCTGAAGCCCGCCCGAGAGAAACCAGGGCGGCTGGAGGAGGACCCTCGGTAGGGTTGGGCCGGAACAGTCCACCCAGAGTGAGATCCCCATGCAGTTCTCCGTTCTCGGCCCCCTCAGAATCGAGAGCGCCGGCGTGGAGGTGGTTGTGTCCGCCCCTCGCCAGCGGAGTCTCCTTGCGCTCTTCCTCGTCCATCCCAACACGGTCCTCTCGGCGGACCGGATCATCGACGAGTTGTGGGGCGCAAAGGCACCCGCCAGCGGGGTCAAGACGCTCCAGTATCACATCTCGAAACTGCGCGAATCACTGGGTGACGGTGCGGGCTTGGTGACCCGCCCACCCGGCTACCTGCTCGAGGTCGCCCGCTCCGATCTCGATGTGTTCAGGTTCGAGGACCTGGCCGTCACCGGTGGCGCCCAACTCGAAACGCAGCCGGCGTCTGCGGCCAAGACCTTGTCGAGAGCCTTGGAGCTCTGGCGAGGGCCTCCGTTCTCCGATTTCACCTACGAACCTTTCGCCGCGGCCGAGATCAACCGCCTCGAGCAGCTTCATCGCTCAGTCGTCGCCGATCGGATCCAGGCCGATCTCGCCACGGGGCGGCAGGGAGACCTCATCACCGAACTCGAGACCTTGGTGGCGGCGCATCCGTTGGATGAGCGGTTCCGCGGGCAACTGATGACGGCGCTGTACCGAGCCGGACGGCAGGCCGATGCTCTCCAGTCCTACCAGGAGGCTCGCAAGCTCCTCGGTGAGGAGCTCGGCATCGATCCCTCATCGGCTCTCCAGGCGCTGGAGGAGCAGATTCTCCTCCAGGCGCCCGAACTGGCTTCCCCGACGCGCCAGCACGAGACCGACAACCTGCCGCGTTACATCTCGGATTTCGTTGGACGAACTTCCGAGCTTGCGTCGATTTCCGGGCTGGTCGCCGAGCACCGACTCGTCACGCTCATCGGCCTGGGAGGGATCGGAAAGACCCGGACTGCAGTCGAGGTGGCGCTCGGGCAGACCGAGGCTCACCGACACGGCACGGTGATGGTCGACCTTTCGGCCGTGACCGACCCTGCGGCGACGGCCCGAGCTTTCGCCGACGCGCTCGGGGTTCGAGCAGGCGGTAACGGCTCGCTGGAAGACGCGCTCATCGGCTACCTGCGGCGCAAGGACCTCCTGCTCCTGGTCGACAACTGTGAACAGGTCCTCGAGGCCGCGGCCGGTTTGGTGCAGCGCTTGCTCGAGCACGCCCCCTCACTCACGATTCTGGCCACGAGCATCGAGCCTCTCGGAGTCCCCGGCGAGGTCGCCTACCGGGTACCCCCGCTGGCTGTCTCGGCGTCGGGGCCGGGCGAGCCGCTCCCCGACGCCCTCCAACTGTTCGTCGATCGGGCCGTGCGTCGCCAGAGTGATCGCAGCCTCAGCGAGGCGTTCTACGCCACTGCCCTCAGGATCTGCGAACAGCTGGACGGCATCCCGCTCGCCATCGAGCTGGCCGCCGCTCGAACCAGAGTCATGTCGATCGAGGAGCTCGAAAAGGCTCTGACAGACCGTTTCGCCATCCTGACCGGGGGCGATCGCACGACGGTCCTACGTCACCGGACGCTGCAAGCCACACTCGACTGGAGTTACGAGCTTCTCGAATTCGAGGAGCAGCTGCTGCTGCGCCGCTTGGCGGTCTTCCGCGGGGGATTTGATCTGCCGGCCGTCCTGGGCTGCACCGACGGGCTGACAGTGAGACCCCCGCTCGATCTCCTGACGCGCCTCTGCGACACGTCGATGGTGTTGGCCGGCGAGGCGACGGCCGGCCGCTACCACATGCTGGAGACCGTCCGGGAGTATGCCGACGAGAAGCTGGTGGAGTCCGGAGAAGCCGGGATGGCCGCTCGGCGCCATGCCGGCCATTTCCGTCGCCTGGCCGGAGAACTCTCGCGTGGGACCGTGCGCGGAGATCAGTCAACCGGATGGGCCCGGCTCAAGGCCGAGGAGGCGAACATCCAGTCGGCGATCGAATGGGCCCTCGACGAGGACGAAGCCGAGCTGGCCCTCGGCATCGCAGCCGACATGGGCGACTTCTGGTTCCACAACAGCGATCACGCCGTCGCCCGGCGCACCCTGGCCAGAGCGCTCGACGCGGCGGTCGACCCCGACCGCACCGATCTCTTCAGTGTGCTCTCTCACCTTTCCCGGTTCGCCAACTGGGCGGGTCGGATCGACGAAGCGGATACCTTCATCGAACGTCAGCGCACGGTGGCGGAGTCCTCGGGTGATCGGTTGGCCCTCGCCCAAAGCCTCGGTGCCCAGGGTGCGGTGGCCTGGTCGAGAGGCAGGTACCGTCGAGCGCGCCACCTGCTCGTTCAAGCGATCGGAGAGCTCGACGAGGCTTCGGCAGCAGAGGCGGGGAGGTGGCTCGGCCAGGTCTCGGCGCTATCCAGTTGGATGGGCGACCTGGAAGCAGCCGAGCGATACGTGAAGGAGATGGAGCGGCTGCGCAGCGGCGGGGACGGTCCGATGCTGGAAGCACGGATCGCCGACGCGCGAGGGACGCTCTCTCTGCAAAGGGGGCATCTGGACGCAGCTGCGGATGACTTCGGTTCGGCTCGTCGGCTCTTCGCCGACCTGGGCCTCGAAGTCTACGTCCTCGATATGCTGCAGAGCGAAGCCACGATTCTGATCGACTTGGCGCGCTACGACGAGGCGGAGCCGGTCATCGATCGAGCCCTGGCATCGGCGCGTGCGATTGGTGACCGGCGCTTTGGCGCCCGCGGCATTCTTCTTCAGGGGAGGGTCGCTTCGGCGAAGGGCGATTTCGACTCGGCGCGCCAACGCCTGCGGGCCTCCCTCCGCATGAGCCACTCTGCGGGTGATCGGCCGGGCGTCATGTGGGCGGTGTTGGCCCTGGCGACCCAGGCCGCTCTGGATGGTGACCCGGAGGCTGTCCTCCGACTACATGGGATCGGCGAGGCCATTCGCCTCGAGCTCGAGGTGGAACTACCGGAGGCAGCGAGGGACCGGGCGGTTGGCGAGATGACAGGTGCGCGGAGCCGACTGTCCGAGAACCGGGCTGACGACGTATGGGAGGAGGCGGTGTCGGCCGGCTACCCCGCCGCTGTAGCGCTCGGTGAGGCCTCGGCGTCCCCGCCGGCGAGCTCCAGTCGAGACCGCATGGCGTGATCGACGGGCGGTGACCCCAGCGGCGGGACGTAGAGCGTGGCTCGCATGGAGATGTCGAGAGAGGGCAACTGGTCGATACTGACCCGGCACACCTCGGGTTCCCCGACCGGGTAGATGGCTGCCACGTACACCACCACCTGGTGTTTCGGACCGTAATGCCTGGCGAGTTCGTCGGAGAGGATCTCGATCCCCGCTGCGTTGGGCCGCTGGGGTGCCCGTGACTCGCCGACGACCACGGGCTGCCAAAGAACGAGGGGCGTGTGTACGTCGAACGAGCGGGGCCGAAGGAGAAAGTCGTGTGCCTTGAAGGTCTGACATCCCTCGTCGCCCGGGTTGATACCGAGGTCTGCGAATAGGCAATCCTCCGCCGAGATCCCGGGCAGCATGATCGCCTCGAATCCTTCTTGCCTGGCCTGACGGATCGCCTCGTGCCCGGGTGCCACCACCACCCCGGGGTGTCCGTAGAACGCCGCGCAGACCCTTTGGCCCGCCCGGACGGCACCGAGAACCAGGTCGACCATGTCGTCGTACGTGGTGGACCGCTCCTTGGTGTCTCCATAGAGGGACCCGAGGGCTTCGGCGTTGGCGTTCAAGCCCTCGATCACCTGTGCCCCGATCGGATCGCCGACCTGATAGAAGACCCGATCCGCTGCGACGATCTGTTGGCGGGCCTCGGGCGTGAGTTGAATGCCCGCCCGGATGCCTGTGCCGACGACGAAGAGACGCCCCCCGGTGACGGGGACGTCGGTCGTGGGCCTAGCGGTCAACGATCACCACTGCCTTCTTGGGCAGGACACCGGCTTCCTTCGCCTCGCGGGTCGCCTCCCTCTGGATTTCGTTGAGGTTGCCGCGGATGAGAATCCCGATCTGTCGGTTGCTCAATCCGTGCTCCTTGCCTACGTCGTAGGGCGCCTCTTCGAAAGCCTCCCGAAGCTCGCTGTTTTCGGCCATGTCGACCAGCAATTGCACGAACGGTTGCGCCATGGTGCCCTCCTCCGGCTACGTGCCTCTCTCCGACCCTACTCTTCTGCTTCCAGATGCTGCCTGCGGAATCCGACACGGAGGGGCGATTGAGAGGTCTTTCGCCGCCGATGGCCCCGGCCCGTTTGCTCTGCTACCACGACAAGCGCTCGTTGGTGCCGGGCGGCATCCAGAAGTCGTTGGCCTGGTAGGCCCAGTACTCGAACGGATTGTCGAAGTAGGCCGCAGTCTGGACGAGACTGCCAAAGTCTTCCTCGGTATCGCCCACCCAGACGACTGAAGCCACCGCGGTGCCGCCGACACCCCACACGAGGTAGGTCGCCTGGAAGAGCGGCCCGAACATCCGGTTCTGCCAGATGTGCAACTCCTCGTGCTCGCCAATGAACTCTGGGTCGTAGCCCTTTCCGCTTTGAAAAGCGTTCGAGATCACGTTGCCGTGGGTGGTTGCGAAGCCGACACTCAGCCGGAATCCTCCGCTGTAGATGTGGCGGTTTTGCCGGAACGAGAGCTCACGGTTGTAGTCGGCGTCAGGCCAGAACAGGTTGGCGATGTGGACCATGTTGCCCAGCGAGGTGCCGATGAGACCCCACGTCGAGTCGGCAACGAACGACGCCCGGCCCTGCCAGGTCTCCAACCGGTAGATGCCGCCGACACCCGAAACAAACCCGTTCATGCCGGCCATGGCTCCTGCGACTGCGGCGGCGATGGGGCCTGCCACCAGGTACCCCACGATCACCCCCAGTGCAGCACCGACCGAGGTCAGAGCCACCACTTCCACTACAGAGACCTCGCGGAGCGGGCCGGCATCGGCCTCCGCCTGGTTCACTTCGAGCTGTGCTGCCGTTGCCGGACCCACCCCCGACGCCCAGGCAGTCGAGGCAGCCGAGGGTTGCGAAGCCGTGGCGGACAACGCCACCACCAGGCCACATGCGATAGTGCGAACATTGATCATGTCCACACCGTCTGATTCAGCCGCTAGGAGTTGGACGGCTGGCGGCTAGGCACCGCTTAGGGCGAGTCTCCTTTCGTTCCGGCCGACGCTGCGGACGCCGGAACCCGGATTTGGGATGTCCGTATCGAGACGGCTAGGTCAGCAGGCGTGGACGGACTCGGCCTCGAAGGGCAGGGGTTGGCCAACGAGGAGTGGGTATCCACAGAAGAATCGTTGAAGGGTCGGGCTGTGGTGGGTGGGCGGATCGCTGAGCGCAAAGGCGACGGTGTCGGCGGCCTTCTCGGTGGCGCGCTTCTTCCAATCGACCGCGTGGTCGTTCCAGGTCTCCAGTTCCCAGTACTCGGCAAAGACTGCCCGGGTCTCCTTGGAGACCGCACCCCAGGCCCATGCGTGGGCGAGTTCGTGGAGGAGGATGTGTTTGGTGGGCATACAGATCTCGATGTCGGCCACGCCCTCGACGGAGCGAACGAGCCCGGTGTTGTCGTTGCAGCCGGAGCGGGTCTTGTGGAACGAGATGTCCAGCGCCGGCAACGGGAGGTTCTCGTCTTCGAATCGTTTCAGGGCCCACGCCACCCGATCTCGTTGCTCGGTGGTAGCCCCGTGGATGACCACCGAAGGCGGCGCCGGCGGGGTGGAAGAATGAGCGGGGAACGCCACGCCGCCGACCACGAGCCACACCGCGACCGCCAAAAAGGCCGGCCGGACCACCCTGCCCGCAGTGCGGTTCCTGCCCCCGCTGCTGGTGTCTCGTTCTCTCACTGCCGGCCCCCGATCGGTGTGTTCGGTCTGGCGCCAACGTCTCTTGGTGTGGTGGGGGGTCGGTGAGGACTCGCTTAGGGCGCGTCGGCCGGCAGTCGCGTGAACCGATGAGCGAGACAAGATGGGGAAATCCGGGGCGGATACTCAGGACCGATTGGGGGCGTGGCTACCATCGCCCCTGGCCTGCCGAGCGGCTTGGAGGACCAGATTCCTGCCCCCAACCAGGATGTGCCGAACACCACGGGAAACGCCACGACCGCCGCCCTGGCACGCCTCCATCACGCATCGATGACGCACCGTTTTCGGTGGCTCTTCGTTGCCGGCGTTCCGTGGCTGGCGCTGGCAGCATGGGGTGCCACCACCGGTCTGTCGGGCGTCGCCTATGCGGCAGCCGGGCTCGTGTTGGTGGGGTGGCTGATTGGCGTGCTGACCGGGCCGTATCTGTTGGCGATCGGACTGGCCGTGGCGGTAGCCGCCCTGGTCGCCTGGCGGAAGGGAGAGTTCGCCGGGCTCTCCTCGCCGATCGAATTCGTGTTGGCGGGAGGGGCCGGCCTGCTGGCCGTGCTGGTGGGTGGCGCCCTGATCGGGGGAGGGCAGTCACCCGGCGAGCAGGTGACGCCCGCTCCTGTCGCTGCGCCGGCCGCCTCGCCCACCTCCTCTTCGTCCTCGGGGACGACCCGTGCCACTGCGCCTGCGCCGTCCACCACCACCGGCACCACCGTGGTGAGCTATGCGGCTGAGTCGATCACCGACGGAGACACCTTTCGCGTGATCATCGATGGAGAGTCCGAAGCGGTCCGGATCATCGGCATCGATGCGCCCGAATCGGGAGATTGCCTGTCCGAGGAGGCGGCCGATCGGTTGGGCGAGCTCTTGGCGAACGGATTCCGGCTGCGAAGGGACGTCTCGAACCGCGACGGATTCGGACGTTTACTGCGGCATGTCGACACCGACGACGGCAGCGTGGCGGCAACGCCAACACCCGTGGGAAACGTCGATAATCC
>CBDUEV010000043.1:0-23684 GCA_965366365.1 uncultured Acidimicrobiia bacterium
GCCCTTCGGGCCCGTTGAAGAAGGGCTTCGCCCTTCTTCGCTCAGTTGGAGCGGTACCCGCCCTTCGGGCCCGTTGAAGAAGGGCTTCGCCCTTCTTCGCTCAGTTGGAGCGGTGCCCGCCAGCCCGGCGAGTCATTCGCGCCCGTCGAGAAGGCTCCGCCCGCTTCGGTCAGTTTGTGGCGCCGGTGGGCGTCTGGTGTCTCAGCCTGATTCGCGGCGGGCCGTTCGCGCCTATACTGCCGTCCGCGTCAGTGATTCTGACGTTCGCCACCTTCGAGGCCACTAGTCTCGGCGGTGCCGATTTCGACCGCCACCCCGGTTGGGGTGTCGGACGGGATGGGGGCGTGGTGAAGTCTGGAGTTCACGCCGGCCTGTCAAGCCGGAGGTCGCGGGTTCAAATCCCGTCGCTCCCGCCAGAGAGGTCCCTCCGGGGGCCTCTCGTCGTAAGAGGTCAGGTAGCTCAGTTGGTAGAGCGGCGGTCTGAAAAACCGTAGGTCGGCAGTTCGATTCTGCCCCTGACCACGACGGAGTCGTGGTCAGCGACTACACAAGAAGAAGTCGTGTCAGCGACCACACAAGACAGAGTCGTGATCAGCTACCCCGACCGTGCACCACTCTTCGGCTCGCGCGGTTTGGCGTACGGGACCTCCGGTTTTTGGTGGCCAGCCCAGTGGGTCGGTTAGAGACCCTTTGGACGGAGGTAGCGTTCGGCGAGCGCTCCGACCCAGTCGATCAGCAGGGCGAGCAGTGCCACCAAGGCCGCACCGATGAAGATCGCCGGGTTGCGCTGCAGCTTCAACCCGGAGTTGATCGTTTCCCCCAGGCCGCCCGCACCGATCAGGAACACCAGGGCACCCATGCCAACGTTGATCACCAACGCGGTCCGCACGCCGGCGAGGATCACCGAAACCGCCAGCGGCAATTCGATCCTCAGCAAGGCCTGGAGTTTCGACATACCCATGCCTCGTCCGGCCTCGATGACGGATTGGTCGACTTGCTCGAGTCCCACCATGGTGTTGCGCAGCACCGGGAGGATGCCGAACACGGTCAGCGCGGCAATGGCGGTGGTGGTGCCGCCGATCAGGAGCCCGGCGCCCTGACCCAACAACGCGAAGAACAAGACGATGAGGCCGTAGGCGGGAATCGCCTGCCCGGAGTTCGCCAGCGTCAGTATCGGGGTGGCGTAGCGCTTGAAGCGCGGCCGGGTGATGAGAATCCCACTCGGCACGGCGATGCCCATGACGGTGATCGTGGACCAGAGCGTGATCCCGATGTGCTGGCGAGCCTGGCGCAGCAGCTTGGTCGGCTCGAGGATGTCGGCGGTCGTGGCGTCGAAGTCGGAGTAGATCCACACGATGACCACCATCACGGCGAGGGTGACGAGGACGATCGGCGTGATCCACAGGTCGTACTGACGCTCGGTGGGGCGTTTAGCTGAGTCGACGACTTCAGCGGCTACGGGCGCAACACCCACACTCATCCTGCGGCCTCCTGCCGGGCCTTTTCGGCCTGCTGGGCAGCGCGCACGATGTCGATCAGGTTCTCCAAGCGCACGACACCCTGGTATTTGCCGGTCGGTCCGACAACGCACGCCGTGCCAACGGACGAGTGCAGCATCGACTCGAGCACGTCGTGAAGGGTGTCTTCAGGCTCCACCATGGCGCGTACCGGAAGTCCGGAATCGGTCAGTTTCTGGGTGGTGTCGTCGAGGGCTCTGCGGTTGATCCACCTGACAGGGACTCCGTTTTCGTCGAGCAGGAGGATCCACTGGCGGTTGCTGCGATCGAGTTCGCCACGCAGGTGGTCACGCGAGCCGGTGTCGTGGACGGTGATGGCATCGTCGACCTGGATGTCACGAACTCGCATGAGGCTGAGGCCCTTGAGCGTTGCGCCGGCACCGAGGAAGTCGGCGACGAAGTCGTTGGCGGGGTGAGCCAGGATGGCTTCCGGCGTATCGTGCTGGGCGATCACCGATTGTTCGCGCAGGATGGCGATACGGTCGCCCATCTTGATCGCCTCATCGACGTCGTGGGTGACGAACACGATCGTCTTGCGTAATTCAGACTGGAGGCGCAGGAACTCGTTCTGGAGGCGGTCACGCGTGATGGGGTCGATAGCCCCGAACGGCTCGTCCATCAACAGCACGTCCGGATCGGCGCCCAGCGCCCTGGCGACCCCGACTCGCTGAGCCTGACCACCTGAGAGTTCTTTCGGGTAGCGATCCCGGTAGATGGAGGGATCCATGCCCACCATGTCCAACAACTCGTCGACGCGGGTGTCTATGCGACCGGCGTCCCAGCCGAGGAGTTGCGGCACGGTCGCGATGTTCTCCTTGATGCTGCGATGGGGGAACAACCCGATCTGCTGGATGACGTAGCCGATCCGCCGCCGGAGATGATCCGGGTTCACGTCGGTTACGTCTTCCCCTTCGAAGATGATCCGTCCCGACGTCGGCTCGATCATTCGATTGATCAGTCGCAGGGTGGTGCTCTTGCCGCATCCCGAAGGCCCGACCAGCACGAGGATCTCTCCCGTCTGGATATCGAGGTTGAGGTCCTCGACCGCCGGAACTTCCGTGCCGTCGTAGGTTTTGGTCACGTGGTCGAGGTGGATGAGTGGGTCTGACATCGTTCTCGTTTCTGTCGTCATCGGAGTCCGGGCGAGGTGGTCCAGCGCCGGACGAGCGTGAACACTGCGTCGAAAGTGAGTGCCAAGATGACGGTGAACACGGTTCCCGTCCAGATGGCTTCCAAAGAGTTCGGCAGAGGCAGCCTTGCCAGGCCGGTCTTGATGAAATCACCGAGGCCGCCTCCGGCGACCAGCGTCGCAATCGCGGCGATTCCGGCGGTGAGAAGGGCGGAGACACGGATCCCGGTGATGATGACGGGCCAGGCGAGCGGAAGTTCGATCTTCCTGAGCCGCTCGCCTGCGCTCAGTCCCATGCCCCTGGCGGACTCGAGCACGGCCGGGCTCACCCCGGCCAGGCCGGTCACGGTGTTGCGCAGGATCGGCAAAAGGGCGTACAGGTACAGTGCAATGAATGACGGAGCAAAGCCCAACCCGACGATCGGGATGAAGATCGTGAAGAGGGCAAGCGAGGGAAGGGTGAGGAACACGCTGGCGATACCGAGCGCCATCTCCTTTGCCACCGGACGATTGCGCACCAGTATGCCGATTCCTACTGCGGTCACCGTCGCCGCCAGGACGACCGTGACGATATAGATGGCATGCTCGTACAGACCCACCGCGATGTCGTCGGTGCGATCGCTCATGAACTCGAACCAGCTCGAGATTCCCTCCATGTGGCCTCCTTGGTGGCGACGAGGAACGGGGGGCCATGCGGCCCCCCGTTCCTCATGCTGATCAGCCCGCGATGAGGCCTTCTTCGATCAGGTAATCCCGTGCTACGGCTGTCGGGTCTTCACCTTCTGCGGAGACCCGAGCGTTGAGCTCAGCCATCCGCTCATTGGTGAGCGGTCCGAGGAGGAGCGCAGCAATCTCGTCGAAGGCTTCGGCAGCCTCCTGGTACTTCTCGTTGCGCATCGTCATCGAAACGTTGTAGACGATGTTCACGCCCGGATCCTCGACGAGCGTCAGGTTGAGCGCCGGGATGCGTCCGTCGGTGGTGAAGACCTCACCGAAGTCGCAGTTGTTGGCGGCGGTTTCGGAGTAGATCACGCCCGTGTCGAGGATGGTGATCTGGTTGTCCGGTATGTCGTAACCGGCGTACTCCTCGGTCAGGACGAGGCCGTCCGACCGGCTTGGGAACTCGGACTCCAGGCACAGCGTGGCGTCCGGGTTGTCCCGGAGGTAGTCCACCATGCTTTGGATGTCGAACTGGCCTTCCGCTTCGGTGAGCTCGGGGCCTGTCGCGAATCCGTAGGTGTTGTTGAACGGCGAGCGATCAACCCAGACGATGTCATTCTCCTCGAGATCGCGCTCGCGCACACCCTCGGTCAACGCCTCAGGGTCGAAGCTCGGGTCCTCGAGGCCGAGATGTTGGGTCCATCCGGTGCCGTTGTACTCCATGTACACGTCGATTTCGCCGGACTCGAGCGCAGCGCGAGCGACATTCGTGCCGCCCAGGTCGACCTTGTTGTCGACGGTGGCTCCAGCGGCTTCGAACGCAGCCACCATGATTTCACCGAGGACCAACTGCTCGTCGAAGTCCTTCGAACCGACGCCAATGTCGATTCCGCTGAGGTCGTACTCGGCGAGCTGACCGCCGACGGCGGCGTCTGAGTCGCTGCCGCACGCGGCGACGATCATGGCGAAAGCCACGATCAGCAGTAGAGGAGCGCGCCACAGGCGCGTCGTGTTGGTCATCTGGTTGCCTTTCAGTTGCATGTGTCAGTTGGGTGTTGTGATTGCGGGTCCACCGGCAGTCGGGGATTCACCGGTGCGGACGCCTCGCTCGGATTCCCTGCCTCAGCTGCCTCCGGAACGCGTTCTGCGCTCGATGACGGAAGGCGGGGCCTGGGACGCCTCGCGGTGTCCCCTCACTGCGGGGACATGCCCACCTTAGGCAGGAATCGGGGTCGGCGTCGCCTCGACCATCCGCGCCGCGTCCCGAAGACCCTTGTCGGGTCGCTCGACGTGCGTCGCGACCATACCCGCTGGACGAGTCGGCTCAGCGACTACCCGTGCTCTCAGCCGAGGTTTCGGCCGGGAGCCCGCTGGGTAGTCCCTGATGGACGAAAGGAGTCGGACTATGCCTGAATCCACCGACCGAAACCAAGACCTGATCGAGGCCCGGGCGGCTCTGCGACAGACCTGGCCGTCCCTGACGGACATGGATCTCGACGGTTTCCCACCCAAGAGCCGAGCCGAAGCCGCCGACCTCATCCACCGGCGCACCGGAGCGCCGCTGGACGAAGTCCACACAACGCTTTCCGAACTGTACGGCCTGGTCCCGGAACGCCACGAGATCGACTGAGCAGATCGTTGACCACGGAACCATCCGAGCCCGGAGGGCTCGAAGACGGGCCAATCACTCCGCCACCGGAGGCTGGCTAGTTCTTTTGGAAGCCCCAAAGATCTCCCGATGTCTCGGTACACCACTGTGAGTGGTTCGCTATGTTCTCACTCAGGGCGTTATTTGAGCGCCGTACTGTGGGGAAGGGAGAGTCTCGTGGTGACACGACTCGTACGTCTATTGGTAAGCGGACTCGTCATGACCGCGTTGGTTGGCCTCATGGCTGTTCCAGCGTTTGGTGCGGAGTTGCATGGCGATCATGTTGGGACCTCCTGTGGCTATGGGGAGGTTGGCACCTGGCATTTCGTCAACAACCAAACCGATCGGGCCACGGAGCGCGGCATCATCGCAGCGAACTTCGACGGGTGGATGTATTACGCGTTTGCTGAGAAGGTGAATCGGAACACCCAGCATTTCTACTTCCGCGACACGGGCAACACACTGTTGGGTGCCTCGACCGATCTGCCGGGCAAGCTGTTGCTGTCCGACTACTCGTGCGAGCCAGACGATCCGTACTACCCGTACTGAGCGCACCAACTAGGCGATAGAAAGGTGTCCCGCCCACCTGGGCGGGACACCTTTTTCCGGAGAAGGCCGCAAACCGACGCGTCTCGGGTCGTCTCAGCATGAGGCAGCGAACCGCCGATTCAACCTCTTGCGTTGGCAAGGGGCTGAACGGCTGCGCCGGATAGAGTCGCGCCATGACTCGCCACCTCCAAAGGAGACCACTTTGACCGCACAACGCGTCACCCTCATAACCCTCGGTGTGGAGGATCTCGACCGCTCACGCGCCTTCTACGCCGCCCTTGGCTGGGTACCGACCCGCCAACAAGACGACATCAGCTTCTACCAGATGCATGGTGCAGTACTGGGCCTGTTCGGGTTGACGGCGCTAGCCGAGGATCAGGGTCGCCCGGACGCGACGCTCGGCACCGGAGCGATGACGCTGGCACAGAACTTCGCCACTGCCGAAGAGGTGGATGATGCCTTCGCCGTGGCGCTCGACGCCGGAGCCACTGCGCTCAAGAGGCCGCAAGAAGTGTTCTGGGGTGGTTACTCCGGCTATTACGCCGACCCCGACGGTCATGTCTGGGAGGTGGCGATGAACCCGTACTGGCCCCTCAACGAGGACGGCAGTCTGACGTTGCCCGAGGACGCCTAGCCGACGCCGAACAGCCCCACGAACACGACCTGCAGCACCGAGATCGGGTCTCCTGACAGGATGGCGCCGGTCAGGAATCCAGCAAACCGCCCAACAAGCAACCAGCTCGAGCCTTCCTATTTCACGGTCGGAGCGCTCGATGCGCTCCGACGAACTCCTCGGGGTTGCGCGGCGTGATCATGAATGGCCGCTCTCGGGAGCGCTCAACACGACAAGGTTCGACACTCTCGAGATGGAGAACTGGAAGGTCACTTTCTTCGTCCCGTCGACCGTGACAACGAAGCCGGGGGAACTCTGTGCCCAAGCTCCATCAGCTTGCTCAATCCGGCACCTTTCCTCCAACCCGCATCGGGTCCAGAGCAGCAGGTCCGTGCAGCTCGATAGCGTGATTGGTCATACCCCCCGCCCAAGCGACGCCTTCGACTCTACGCGTCGCGCCGCTGGGCCGTGCGGTCGCGAAATCCTTGGCTGTGCGGCGGGCCACGGCGGGTAGTGTCGGACCGGTGCTGTCCACCGCCGATATTCTCGCAATCAGCGACGATCCCCGTGTCCTCGCTCTGGCAGCGAGCCGCATCCGAGGCGCCACCAACACCGACGCAGCACTCCACGCCGTGGTGGACGACGCCACCCGAAACCACTGTTTGCTCCGGGTGCTCAGACGTCTGGAAGACAACGGAATGGAGTTCGCCCAAATCCAGGTCAAGACCTCTACGGTGCGACAGGCTCGCCTGACCTCCATCATGCCGGGCCTCGAGCGTTCGGGGCCAACCGTCAGCGTCGCCGAACTGCGCAATGCGTTGACGGATCACCGATCCCTCCTCCTTCGCGTGGCTACCGATCTGGGACGCATCCACCCCGACAGTTTTGTGGTGGCCTACGGGCTCGGTTTGACCCTCGGGTATCCGAACATGAACGAGCGCCAGTCGAGTGATCTGGACCTCTTCCTCGTGGACGGTCAGGGGTCGAGACAACTACGACGATACCTCGTAGGCGAGCTCGGCTTTGTCCCTGCGGGTACATCGAATGGTACGGGCGCTGGCCGTGATCTGATCGGAACCAAACTCGTCGCCGAGATCGAGGGCCACATTGTGATGGTGGATGAGTTTGTGCGGGGACGTCCTTCTGCAGGCCACCAGTGGATACCCCCGTTTCGGATCGCCACCCTGTTCGCGACGGCGCGGCGCGTCGAGGTCAGGGGGGGTGGTACCGCATACGTGCCGTCGCCGGAACATATGCTCGTGATGCTGGCCGAGAAGGTGCAGAGAAAAGGCGATTTCTCGCCGAGAAGCGTTGGAGATGCCCTGACGGTGCTCCGCGCCGAGAGCCAATTGGACTGGTCGCAAGTCGTCGATGAATGCCACCGAAGTCACGTCGAACTAGGCATGGGTTGGGTGCTCTCGACCTTGAAGTTGGCCGACCCGGCGCTCATTCCTGATAACGCTCACGGAGACCTTGGACTGCCGCGCCTGGACCGCATGCTCCAAGAAGTCATGACCGGGGCGGCGGTGGCGTCCCGGCGGCACCGGTTGCGGGCCCGAGCCATTCATAGACGCCTCTGGACAAGCCGTTACGTACGAAGTCATCCACGTCCTCTAGCCGCCCTGATCGAGGTGCTTGGGGGCCGACTCGATCGGCCGAGCCTCGAGCTGGCCTCCACATAGGGGCTGAGATGGCCGACCTGTCCAAGAATGCCCTCATCAGCCAGCTCTCGCTGCCGTTTCCGGGGCCCTCGACCAGGCGGGCGGCCGAGCACATATACATGGCGTCCGATCCGTCGGCCGTATTTGCGGACTTGTTCCCAAACCTGTTGTCGGCCAAGGTCCTCCACACAGCCCTGAGACACCTCGACGAGGCCGGATGCGATCTCGCTCAACTCCATATCCCGGGCGAACGGTGTCTCACTTCCTGGCCGGCCGACATGGACTTGGTGTGGCCTCCTGATCCACCCTCCTTCGTGTTTCAACCGGAACCGCGGCCGCCGCGGAGAAGATCTCGCCTCGGAGATCTCACCGCTGGAGCCCTCCAAGCGAGGCTGGGACGGCACCGTCGTCTCCTCTCCTCCAACGTTGTGTCCATCCTGGACCAAGTAGGCCCGGACTGTTTCGCTTTGCTCTCTGGCGGGGCATTCGATGCTCGTTTCCCGGACTACCACACCCGCATGGCCTACGACACCGACGTCATCGTCCCGGACCTCGCTGCGGCGAAGCGTCTCACCGAGGTCGCGGTCGGGCTGGGAGGGCAGCTGGTCGGCTTGCAACTGCACCACATGCCTGGACCGTCGATATCGGCGCGAGGGGCGATCGCCTGGCAGGCTGAGGATCATCTCGTCACATTCAGCTTCGAAACCGGCGGAGCGGGCAGACTTCGAGGTTCGCTATGGGAGCGCTCCACGCCGGTTTCGTGGCAGGATCGCCTCGTGCGGGCAGTCTCTCCGGAGGATCTCCTCCTCTTGATGGCTGCCAAACATCGGACCGGGTCGGGGTTCGGGCACAAAGACGCTGCCGACCTTCTCGTTGTAGTCGCCGGGGAACAGCTCGATCGTCACTACATCGCAGAAATCTCCAGAACCGAAAAGCTTCAGCTTCCACTCCTCGTCCTGCTGGCATCGGGCAGGGGAATCGCCCCTGCCCAACTACCGCCGATCTGGCGAACCGCTCCCTTCCAGGTCGCGAAACTGAAATGGAGAAAGACTCGCAGGCGCGCCCTCCGCCGATCCCTCGAGAAGGCGTCAGAGATCGCCGGTTTGGACACTGCGGTCGCCAGGATCGGCCGCGTGGGAGTTTCCATCCATCCCGTTGCCTCGGCATGTGCGGTACGCCCGGAATCGCTGGACCTCACCGGGTGTCCTTCGCCCGGGTCCCGGCGCAGAAAGAGCCGCGGCGAAGCCGTTGCTTTCATACGGAGTCTTCCAACCAGTGGAGGCTTCATCCCGCATCGCTGCGAACGGTTCACAGTGGACCGGCGTCTACTCACCTAGATAGAGGCTATCGATGGTCGGCCGACGCACGACAACGGCCCTCCCGGGATCAGTTGCGGGCTTGGACCCTCCGCCAGACGAACAGGGCGACGACCGCTCCGATGATCGACCCGAACAGGCCCGCCGTGGAGAAATCGATCGGCTTGCTGGTGAAGATGCCTCCGAGCAAGCCACCGACGAAGGAACCAACGAGGCCGAGCAGCAACGTCTGCGGCACGGACATCGGGTCCTCTCCCGGCAGGATGGCGCGGGCCAGGAATCCAGCGATGAGACCCACGATCAACCAACTGATGATGCCCATACGAATCGTTCCCTTCTGGAGGTACCAGATCCAAGGCTAACTGAATGATGGCGATCAGTTGGAGTAGGTGACCGCCATCGCCTGGGCCCAGCGGGTGGCACTACGGGCGTACATCTCGCCTGCCTCTTCGTAGTCCTCGTTGGCCAGATGTTCGATCGACTCCCACAGCTCACTGGCCGAGTCGTCCAGGACCAGGTCGGCCGGCTGGAACAGCTGGGCCACGGAGGCGTAGTCGAGTTCTACGAGGGAATCTGCCGGGAACTCCTCCAGCCACTCGTCGTATTCCTTGAGGTCGGCCACGACCGAATCGTCCATCCCCACGGTCTCGAGGACATCGAGAGCCGTCCGCAATCGAGAAGACGCCTCTCTTCGAATGGTCCGGTATCGCAAGGTTGGTCCGTCCGCCGATTCGACGAGCTCCCGTTCCTCTGGCGAGAAAGCAATGAACCACCGCAGCGGGACGTGCCAGCTGGAGGAGAGAATATGGGATCGCTGTTCTGGTTCCCGGTCCTGAATCGACGCCAGTTCGTCGGCAGCTCGTCTGGCAACGGATTCGGGCACCAGGACGTTGCCGCCCATTTCGGCGTAGGCGTTGTGAAAGGCCAGGACCCCCTCCAACACTCGACGACGCGGGTGACGCGGACATCGGTACCGCCGGCCTTGGAACTCGGTGGTCAACGCATCGTCGGCCATGGGCTCCTCGGTCAAGCCGAACGCGCTGGGACGGAGACGAGGCGGGCTCGCCTCCCTCGCCTCGGGGAGGCTCACCACCGACAGAGTGGCGAGGTCGTCAGGCACGTAGACCCGGAGAAACGAAGTCTTGACGAGCATCGGGACATCCTATCGAAGCCGACCCGATATGGCTCGCCCATGGCACCGTGCTGGGCAAATGTCCTGAGGAATCCTGACGCATTCCCCTGGTCGGTGTTGACCGTTCGGGTATGGTCATCTCAACAACCCAACCAGACCAGGAAAGGGGCCCTCACCCATGGGCACGTTTTCCTCGGACGCACACGACGGACATACCCACGTCCTCTACGGCTCCGACGACGCATCAGGCCTGAAGGCCATCATTGCCGTACACAACACGGCTCTTGGCCCCGCTCTCGGCGGGACTCGTTTCTATCCCTACGCCTCGGAAGAGGAAGCCCTCTCCGATGTGCTCCGGCTCTCGCGCGGCATGACCTACAAGAACGCCGCCGCCGGGCTCGACCATGGCGGCGGCAAGGCCGTCATCATCGGAGACCCACGCAAGAACAAGTCCGAGCGCCTCTTCCGCGCCTTCGGCCGAATGGTCGATTCTCTCGGTGGGCTGTACATCACCGCCGAGGACGTCGGCACCACCTCCGACGACATGCGCTGGATCGCCAAGGAAACCAGGTGGGTGACCGGGCAATCGTCGGCGGATGGCGGCTCGGGTGATCCTTCCCCGGCCACCGCCCTGGGGCTATTCAACGCCACCCAGGCCGTCGCCGAGTTCCGCTGGGGCACCGCCGACATGACCGGACGCCGCGTCGCCATCCAAGGCGTCGGGAAGGTCGGGTCCGAGTACGCCCGTCTCATGGCCGAAGCCGGCGCCCAGCTCATCGTCGCCGACGCATGGCAACCGTCCGTCGATCGGATCGTCGAGACTCTCGGCGCCGAAGTGGCCTCGGTCGAGGACATCATCTCGATCGACTGCGACATCCTTGCGCCGTGCGCCCTCGGCAACGTTCTCAACGAACACACCATCCCCACCCTGCACTGCCAAGCCGTGGTGGGCTGCGCCAACAACCAGCTCGCCACCGACCAGGACGCCCGCAGGCTGGCCGATCGCGGCATCCTCTATGCACCGGATTTCGTGGTGAACGCCGGCGGCGTCATCAACGTGGCGGATGAGCTCCACGGCTACCGAGCCGAGAGAGCCTTCCATCACATCGCGGACCTGCGGACCGCGACGACGCGAATACTCCAAGCTGCTGCCGAGCGCGGGGTCACGCCACACGAGGCGGCCGTGATTTTGGCCGAGGAGAGAATCAACGACATCGGCGAGCTGAGAAGGATGCACCGTGGGAGCCACCATCAACTCTGAAACTCCGTCAAGCACGTCCGATGGGGCCGCCTTCCGGTTTCCCGACGTCGTCGCCGACCATCGCGAGCTGGGACTCACCGACGAACAGGCCATCGAGATGTTCCGTCTCATGCTCCTGGCCAGGCGGCTCGACGATCGCATGTGGGCGCTCAACCGACAGGGGAGGGCACCCTTTGTCGTGTCGGCATCCGGCCACGAAGCCATCCAGGTGGCGAGCACCTTTGCGCTCGAGAAAGGCACCGACTGGATCCTGCCCTACTACCGCGATATGGGCGTGGCACTGGCTTGGGACGTGTCTCCGGTCGAAGTATTCCTGGGCGTCTTCTCCAAGAAGTCAGACCCGACGTCAGGGGGGCGCCAGCTTCCCAACCACTGGTCGGATCCCAAACTCAACATCTTCACTCACTCTTCGGCCATCGCCACGCAGTATCCCCACGCGGCGGGGATAGCCCACGCCCTCAAGAACGACCACAAGGAAGCGGTCGTCGTCGTCTATGGCGGCGAGGGTTCCACCTCCGAGGGCGACTGGCACGAGACCATGAACTACGCGGCGGTTCACGAACTCCCCTTGATCGTCGTCATCGAGAACAACGAATACGCCATCTCGGTACCCGCCGCCGAAGAGATAGGCGGAGCCATCGCCGACCGTGCTCTCGGGTACGGAGTGCAGGGGATCGAGATCGACGGCAACGACCCGTTCGAGGTCTACCGGACGATGAAGACCGCCGCGGCCAGAGCCCGATCCGGCGCCGGACCCACGCTCATCGAAGCCAAGACGTACCGGTACTACGCACACACCTCGGACGACGACGACCGCCTCTATCGCTCCCGTGAAGAGGTGGAGCTCTGGCGTCGCAAGGACCCGGTGGAGATCCTCCGCCAGTACCTCATCGAACAGCGCCTCCTCCCCCAGAAACTCGAGGACGAGTTGGAGAAATCGATCATCGATGAGCTGGTCGTCGCCGTCGAACAAGCCGAGTCCGCTCCGCCGCCCGACGACCCGTTCAGCCACGTGTACGCGCGGCCGATCGAACCCAACGTGGCGACCACCGAGCTCGAGGCGATTCCCGAGGGTGAAACCGTCAACATGATCACTGCCGTCAACCGAACGCTTCATGAGGTGATGGCCGGCCACGCCGACACCGTGGTCTTCGGCGAGGACGTGGCAGACCCCAAGGGCGGTGTCTTCAAAGCCACCAAGGGCCTCACCGACACCTTCGGCCACGATCGATGCTTCAACACCCCCCTCGCCGAGTCGATCATCATCGGCGCGGCCGTGGGAATGGCCGCGGCAGGGAAACGGCCCATCCCCGAAATCCAGTTCGCCGACTACATCCACCCGGCCTTCGATCAGATCGTGTCCGAACTGGCTCGGGTCCACTACCGGTCCGACGGGGCGTGGAACATGCCTGTCACCATCCGGGTGCCCTTCGGGGGCGGCATTCATGGCGCCCTCTATCACTCACAGTCGATCGAGGCGTTCTACACCCACGTCCCCGGGTTGAAGGTGGTCGTGCCGTCCACCCCCGCCGACGTCAAGGGACTCCTCTGGGAGGCGGTGGAGGATCCCGACCCGGTGCTCTTCCTCGAGCCGAAGAAGCTGTACCGCCTCGGACAGGGCCCCTTCCCCTTCGAGGAATACCGCGTTCCGCTCGGCAAAGCGGCGATCCGGAGAAAGGGCAGCGATGTCGCGCTGATCACCTACGGCGCCATGGCCCATTTCTCGCTGGAGGCCGCCTCCACCCTGGAGGGCATGGGCGTCGACACGGAAGTCATCGACCTTCGCTCGCTGCGCCCCCTCGATTGGCCGACCATCGAGGCATCGGTCGCCAAGACGGGTCGGGTACTGATCGTCCACGAGGACAACGAATTCATGGGCTTCGGCGCCGAACTGGCTGCGCAGATCGCCGACAAGGCCTTCGAGCATCTCGACGCTCCGATCAGACGGTACGCCGCACCCGAGGTACCCGCCTTCCCCTTCGCGGAGGTTCTCGAAGAGATGGTGTTGCCCAACGCAGCCGGGATCGTCTCCAAGATCCAAGAGCTGATGGCGTACTGAGCTCTGCCTCCTGACGCCGGCCTCCCGGTCGGCCGGCAGCTAGCGCTCGCCTCGCCGTAGAGTTGAGGCGAATCCGAAGCGAGGCTGAAACGGACCTGGAAGATCGGTTGCGCGCCCACCTCACCGCCAAGGCGGAAGGTATCGAAGTTCCCGCGCGCCGTCTCGAAATCACCGCCCATCCCACTCCCCCGCGCAGCCGCGCCATCGCCACGAGCCTTGCGACCATCGCCGTCCTCGTCTCGGTGATCGGCGTTTCGGTGGCGTCACGGGGACCTGCACCCGGCGAGGATTTCTCTGAGCTCGCCCTCCCGGAGACGGCGTCGCTGTTCACCCAGCCCTCACGAGCCGCGGAGTCCCTGACCATGTTCGAGTGGCAGCGCGCTCCCGGTGTGCAGGCGACGCAACTCTTCGAAGCACCGGACGGAACCATCCTGGCCTTCGGACCGACCGACGTGGTGACCAACCAGGGCCTGGGTGTGTGGGCGCACCGACCCGACCAGGGCTGGACGGGGCCGCGCCCGGTGGCCGGACTGGCGTACGAGGTGAAATCGATACATGTAGACGCAGGGATCGTCGCCCTCGCCTACGGATCGCCATGGGCATTTCAGTTTCCTGAACTGGCCGGCGGCACACTGCTGGTATCCGGCGACGGTCAGCAGTGGTCCGAGCAACTCATCCCGATGGTGGTCGAACCCCCGCACGCCCGCGCCGAACTGATCGTTGCCGGGGCCGGCCGAGTCCTGCTGAGAACGAGAGAGCGGTCGCCGGGCGCCGCCGAGGCGTGGGAGGCAGTTGGCGCCGATTACGTCAACTCGGCGTTCAGCTTCGAGGTCTTCGACGACGGCACCGGGGAGGCCAGTGTGGTGATCACCGACCTCGACCTGGCGGTAGCCACCTTCTCGACCAGTGCTCTCCTGCGCCAGCGGGGGCCGGCGCTCGAGAAGTTCTGGCTCACTACCGACTATCAGACCTGGACGGAGGTCGTGCTGCCAGACCTCGGTGCCTCGATCGAGCACTGGTCCGGATTCCACGACGGCAACCACTACGTCGTCACCGCCACCGCCTACGACAGAACCAACTACTTCCTCACCAGCCCCGACTTACGAATCTGGGAGCTCTCAGGGGCATCACAGGACCTGCACGGCGTGCGTCCCTCGGCGAGTGGCGGGTACCTCGCCAGTCGGGAGGGCACTAGCCCGCCCCGGCTGTTCACCTCTCGCGACTTGTCGGAGTGGACGCCGATCACGGCCAACGACGCCTCCCCGACGGATGCGACCACCACCGACGCCATCGACCAGGGCGGTTTGGGCACGGCCATCGTCTACGCCAACTCCCACGGGGCGCCGGGTGAGCTGGTCCTCGTCGACATCCTCGTCGGCCTCCCTGACACTCTGGTCTACGTCGAACGGTCCGAACGGAGAATCACCGTCATCAGACGCGACGGGACCGTACCGGTCACCCTGGAGTACGACCGGCATGAGCCCACCCCGGGGGTGGGCTACGACAGCGTCAGCGACACCCTGGTCCTCAGCAACCCCCAGACGGGGGAGGAACTCATCCGGCTCGCCGCGTTCGACGTTCTCTCGGCGATCCATACGGCCGACACCGAAGTGGGACATGACTCGTCGATGCTGTTCGCGGCGGACCAAGAACAATGGAGGCTCTTCGATCTCACTGCCGAAATCGGCGCGGCGGGGCCGGTCACCGACGTCCTGGTGAGCAAGGACAGAGTCTTCGTGGCGTTCGGCCCGGGTCCGGGCGCCGCACCCGCCCAGGTCTGGGCGGGCCGCCTTGTCGCCGGTCGATGAGGCGTGACGGGAAGGACCGGGCGCGCCCGGTGCTCACTCCTTGGGAACGAGAATCCTGAC
The DNA here is from genome assembly GCA_965366365.1 of uncultured Acidimicrobiia bacterium. Taxonomy (GTDB): domain Bacteria; phylum Actinomycetota; class Acidimicrobiia; order Spongiisociales; family JAENVV01; genus CBDUEV01. Next base: position 15,414 of record CBDUEV010000043.1, read on the forward strand.
GGCTCGCAGCGCCCCCAGACCTGGATCCCCGTAAGCCGAAACCTCGACGGCGTTGTCCTCCAGCCACTCATCGAGGCTGTCCGGTTCCTTGCCCGAGGCGTAGACGTCGACGATGTGAGTGATGCGATCGGGCTCGGGGACGGGAACGCCATCGTGACGGAGGCCGACCACCTGGCAATGGCTGTACCACCCCACCTGAGGAGTGAAGGATGTGGCGATCCGGCAGTCGTCCGGCCAGTCCACCACTGCCATGGTGTCCTTGAGGACAGTGAAACGCTCCTTGAGAACCTGGTTCCCCTCATTCGACTTGGCCGTCGCGCCGAGCAGGAAAGGAATCATGACGACCAGAGCCACCGGCACCAAGACCCTTCTCGGCCACTGCCTGCTCAGCTCAGCCAGGCCGTAGCCGGCGAACATCCACAAGAAGGGAAACACGGGACTCAGGTATCTCAGCTCGGCCTGCAAGGAGCCGGCCAGGATGGCGAAGGTCGCCACGGAGACGAACCCGACGAATACCAGATTCCTCCGGGCAGCCCCTGACCAGCCGAACAAGAAGGCAGCCGTCACGCCCGCGAACAGAGCCACGGCCACCGGTGTGGCGAACTCCGAGGCGGCCAGATCCCAATAGCCGGCAAAGCCGTCGAGGACCGTCCGATCACGACCCGACCGAAGGAGCGCCATCGCCCCGTAGGGCGTCTCCTCACCGTCGGTCACCATCGTGGTGAAGAGCACCAGGGCAGTGCCGGCGGCCGCCACGATCCCCGTCACGGCGACGACTGGCGCCGATTGCTTGACCGCATCCCATCTCCACCACACGAGGGCGACGGCTGCCACGGCCAGCGAAAGCGGAGCACCAAACCGAACGATGGTCGTCAAGACCGCCAGCGGGCCCGCCAAGACCGCCCACCAACTCACCTTCTCACCCCTGGTAGCCCAGACCAGCAACACCATCGTGGCGAAACCCAGAACGGCGCCGGGCACGTCCGGCCACACATGCGTCGACGGCGAAATCCAAAAAGGCGACAGGGCCAGCCCAGCCGACGCCAAGGTCGCTGCTCGAGCACCGAACAGTTCTCTGGCCAGCCACCAAGTGAGACCGATCCCCACCGCGCCGAACACCGAAACCACGAGCCGTAAGTAGGGCTCGGTTGATCGGACCAGCCAGGCCAGCGACAGCACCCAGGGCAAACCAGGGGCGCGATACCCAAGCCAGTAACCCGATAGGTTCACCGAGTGGTCGCCCGTCGCCCATTCCGCGCGGAGCGCGTATACCGCCTCATCGTGGCCGAAAGGTGCCCCCTCCCGGACGGAGAGAAATGCCAAGCCCAGGAAGACCAGTAGTGGCAACCCCAGCCCGAGAAGCTCGGAAGGATGGCGAGAAGATCGGTTTGTCACCCGGCGATTGTAGGAAGCGCCCGGCCCGTCGGGTTCACCGGCCGGGTGAAAGGAGCCGGTAACGTGGCCACGTGGGCAAGAAACGTGGAACCGACGAACCCCCCCAGCAGTCTGTAACTCCGATGGAGGGAACTCTCGCCGCCCCGGCGCAGCCGATCACGGTGGGCTCGTTCGACGAGTTCTACCGCCTGAAACGTGATCACATCGTCAAGGCCCTGGTTCTCTCCCTCGGCAACCGTGAACTCGGCATCGAGGCAGCAGACGAGGCCATGACCCGCGCCTATCAGCATTGGGCCAACGTCCAGAACTACGCCAACCCCACCGGGTGGGTGTACCGCGTGGGCATGAACTGGGCTCGCACCAAGCTCCGCAAGTCGAAGAGGGAGCTGCCCTCCATCTGGGTGGACTCGGCCGTCGACACGGCCCACCGGGTCGAGCCCGGGCTCGATGCGGCTCTGGCATCGCTTTCCGACAAGCACCGCCGCGTCGTGGTGCTCCGCTACTACCTGGATTGGTCGCTCGAAGAGATCTCCCAGGCCCTCAGAATCCCCAAGGGAACGGTCAAGAGCCGCCTCCACCGAGCGTTGGCGGCCCTCCAAGACGAAATGGGAGTCGCCCCATGAGCTTCGAACAGCAGCTGCGCGCCCACCTCGCCGAGAAGGCCAAGACCATCGAGGTTCCCGCCCGCACCCTCGAGGTGAGGCCGCTTCCCGCCCGCCGAGGCCGCGCTTGGAACGCTCTCTCGGCCGCCGCCATCGTGGCGGTGGCCGTCGGAGGGCTCGGCTACCTGGTGAATGCGGCCGGGAACAGCGACGACGGTTCGGCAGTGTTGCCGACCTTTCCCGAGGAGGCGGCTATCACCCCCTCCGCGCGCGGGATCGATCCCCTGGTCGGCGATCTCGAATTCAGTTGGAACAAGACCCTCGGCGTTGACGTCGGAGCAGTGGTGCCCATTGGCGACGGGTTCCTCGTCTTCTACCGTGACCGCCTCCTCGCCGAGGAAGACGACGCAGAACCTGTCGCCCACATTCGACGCACCCTGACCGGCGAAGAATGGGTGGAGCTGGGCTCCCCCGTCGACGGCCTGCCGGTGCAGGTCGAGTCCTGGGGGGACGGCGTGGCCGGCGTGTTCGTGAACGGCACCACCGGCAACCTCTCCCTGTGGGAGACCGTCGATGGAGCGACGTGGACCAAGGGGACGGTCCCTCCGACGGCCCGAACCGCCACGCAGCTTCGGATCCTCGGCGAGATGGACGGTGGATTGCTCGTGTATGCCGGCTACGACGGATCCGACCCGCTCACGCGAGCGATCCGACTCACCCTGGAAGAGACGTATCCCCCCAGTTCCTTCTTCGTCGAGGTATCGGCCACCACCGTGCGGGTGGTGCATCGAACCCTTTTCGTCGAGGTCCATTCGTTCGACCGCGCCGAACGGGGCCTGGCTCCCCGACTCGAGAGCTCGGAGCCCACCGACCTCGGCTACTGGTGGACCGACGACCTGGTCTCATGGACCCGGGTTCCTTCCGGTCAGATCATCGAGGGTTTCGACCCCACCGAGCTGTTCGACGTCGGGGACGAATCTTTCCTGGCCGGGCGGACGGGGTCCAAGCTCTATGTCACGGAGGACCGTCGACGGTGGGATCCGCGGCCGCTGGCGTCGAGTTGGCAGCTCGCCGAACACGGCGGAGAGTTCGTCGTTGCCGGGTACGGGGCTTCCGAATCACTGCTCCTCCGGTCGGACGATCTCCGAGCCTGGGCTCCGCTGCCCACCCCCGAGGCGTTCGAGGCCGAGCCGGTCCTCGACGCCGTGGAATCCGGCCCGGCGGGTGTCGCCGCCCTGGTGCTCGACAGGAGCGACCCGCCAGTCACCGCAGCAGGCGATGCATTCCGCTTCGAGATCGCCGACGGCGACACGCAGGTCGCCTACGACCTCATCGCCGGGACCGTCGAACTCCGTTCCGGACAGACGACCTTGTGGACGCAACCCATCTTCGGCATCGACCCGAGTCTGGTGCTCTACGATCCCGAGACGGACTCCGTGCAGTATCTCGATCCGACCACCCAGGCCGTGGCGACAGTCACCGCCGAGGAGGTGGCGGCCATTTCCGCATTGCTGCCCAACCGGGCGGCGCTGTTGTTCACCGACAACCTGGATGCGTGGATCGTCGCCTTCCTCCCGCCCAGCAGCTCATATTCTGTGGCGATCGGAACAGAAAGGCTGGCCATCGCCATGGACGAAGGGATCTGGATAGGCAGGCCCGAGTAGGCGAAAGGAGCGCTCACCCCAACCGCTAGCCTGAGCCTCCATGTCCCTGCTCCAGTCTCTCACCGAACGCCTGGCGGCCGCCTTCGAAGAGGTGGGCCTGGACGGCTCCTTTGGCGAAGTGGTGGTGTCCCAGCGACCGGAGCTGGCCCAATTCCAGTGCAATGGCGCCCTCCCGGCCGCCAAGACCGCCGAACGCAATCCCCGCCAGCTCGCCGAGGATGTGATTGCCGCCGTCGACACCGCCGAGCTCATTGCTTCCCTCGACGTGGCCGGCCCCGGTTTCATCAACATCACCCTGACCGACGAAGCCATCGCCCGTTGGGTCCAGACAACGGCCGCCGACGAGCGGTTGGGGGTGCCTATCACGAGCCAACCACTCAACCTCGTCGTCGACTACGGCGGCCCCAACGTTGCCAAGGCCATGCACGTCGGCCACCTCCGCTCGACGATCATCGGCGACAGCCTCCAGCGGCTGGCCCGGTTCGTCGGGCATCAGGTCACCACCGACATCCATTTCGGTGATTGGGGCACCCAGATGGGCATGCTTCTCGTGGCGGTCGAGGAGTCGCAGCCCGATCTCCCCTATTTCGATCCCGACTTCTCGGGTGACTACCCCGAATCGTCACCGGTAACGCTCGCCGATCTCCAGGAGCTCTATCCCACGATGGCTGCCCGCGCCAGAGAAGATGCGGAGCTCTCCGAGCGGATCGCCCGAGCCACGTACGAGCTTCAACGGGGCAGGCCGGGGTACCGGGCGCTCTGGCAGCACTTCGTCACCGTGTCACAAACCTCCCAGCGACGGGACTTCCATGACCTCGGCGTGGAGTTCGACCTCTGGTACGGAGAATCAACGGTTGAAGACCTGATCGAGCCGATGATCGACCGGTTGGCGCAGACCGGAGTTGCTCGCCAGAGCCAGGGAGCCCTCGTGGTCGATGTGGCTCGGGAGTCCGACAAGGCGGAGATCCCTCCGCTGCTCCTCACGAAGACAGATGGCGCCTACCTCTACTCATCGACGGACGTCGCCACCATTCAGATGCGAGTCACCCGTCTCGAGGCCGACGCCATCTGGTACGTCGTCGACGGTCGCCAGGCCCTCCACTTCGAACAGGTCTTCCGGGCGGCCCGCAAGGGAGGAATCCTGCCAGACGGTGTCGCCGTGGAGCACATCGGGTTCGGGACGATGAACGGACCCGATGGGAAGCCGTTCCAGACCAGGAAGGGAGGGGTGATTCGCCTCGCCGATCTGATCGAGATGGTGAAGGAGGCGGCTCTCTCCGAACTCGACAACCGCGAGATCGCCAGCGACTACTCCGAAGAGGAACGCACCGAGATCGCCACCCGAGTCGGTCTGGCAGCACTCAAGTACGGCGACCTGTCGAACCAGCGCACCACCAATTACATCTTCGACCTGGTGAGGTTCACCTCCTTCGAGGGCAAGACCGGGCCGTATCTCCTGTATCCGGCGGTCAGAACCAGCTCTCTCCTTGCGAAGGCCTCCGAAATGGGATTCAGCTCCGGACCCATCGTCGCCCCCAGCCTGGAAGCCGAGCGGAACCTCATGCTGCGACTCCTGCGACTTCCGGAGACGATCTTGCGCACATACGAGACCCGATCACCCAACCATCTGGCAGAGTTCGCCTACGAGGTGGCCAGCGATATCAACCGCTTCTGGGAGAGCTGCAACGTTCTGCGTGAGCCGGACCCGGAGCGCCGCGCTTCGTGGCTCACGCTCGTCGAGACCAGCGGGCGCCTCCTCCGCCAGATCCTCGACCTCCTCGGTATCGCGGTACCCGAGCGCATGTAGAAACGGACCAGGGGCCGTATGCTCGGCCCTATGGATCCCGCCATCAGGCCTGGCCGAGCCTCCGATCTCCGGAGCATTCGCTCCTTCAGCACCGACACCTTCTCGTGGGGAGACTATGTTCCCGACCGGTTCGAGGCATGGCTGGAGGACGCAAACGCCTCGACGATCGTGGCCGTCGACGAGGGGGACACCCCGATTGCCCTCTCGCGGGCGGTCATGGTTTCGCCAACCGAACTCTGGCTCCACGCGGCGCGGGTGCACCCGGACCACCGGAGGAAAGGCATCGGAGTGGCAATGAACCGGAGCCTGCTCGAGTGGGGACGTTCACAGGGGGCTCTGGTGGGTCGCTTGCTGGTCGAGGATTGGAACGAGGTTGCCCAGGCGCAGGTTGCCAAGGCCGGCTACCGGCCGGTCTCGAAGTGGGTGTGGGCGACTCGCCAGATCATCAATCGAGACCCCCAGCCGACAGGCAATGGCGGCAAGCGGGTGGAAGGCCCCGAGCGCCTCAAGCCGGCCCTGGCCGTGGAATCGGAACCCGCTTTCCTGGCGTGGTCGACGAGCCGGCTGATGCGGATGGCGCGGGGGCTCTTCTCCGTGGAGTGGAAGTGGCGGCGATTGACGGTCGACGACCTCGCCGCGGCCGCCAAGGACCACTCGTTCTTCGACTGCCCTTCGGGGTGGGCCATCGTCTCCCGCGATCCGCAGGGCACCATGCACGTGGACTGGATGGTGTCGACCCCCGACGACTCGTTCCGACTCGTTCGGGCTGCTCTCGACCGGGCCATCGAGACCGACGCAGTGCGGCTCACCTTCTCGACTCCTGCCACCGTCGAATTGATCGATGCCTTCACTCGCATCGGCTGCGAGGTTTCGGGCAACACCGTGTGGGAAATCAGCCTCTGACCAACCAGTCGGCGCGCTCAGCCGCCGCCTCCGGAATCGAGAGCTCGCTACAAGAAATCCACCACGGAGACCATGGCGGCGCCGATCCAGATGAGGAAGATGATGGGTAGCTCGAGTTCTTCCATCCACTTCCTATCAGGGAACCGCCACCGGAGCAGGAAGGTGAGGGGCACCGCCACGAAGGGGGCGAAGATCATCCCCACCCTGCCGGTTCGCTGAACCACCTCAGCTCCGAGTTCGAAGGGGTACGGCAACTCGTCGGTGTAACCGGCGATGAAGCTGCCGAGCGCGGTGATGCCGAGCCCGACCAGGAACGCCGCCACAGCTCTGGCGACCGTCAGTTGAATCGCGTCTCCCAGGCTGGCGAGCGCCCCGTGGCCGATCGGACCTTCGAACGCAACTCCTAGGGAGAAGCCCCCGAACACGGCAATCACGAGCGCCGAGCCGAACATCGCGCCTGTCGAGTCTGTGAGGTCCATCGGAACGACATTGAATCCGTCGAGGAGGATGGCAGCGGACAGGGCCATGAGCGCACTACCGACGACCAACAGCCCGATATCGGCAAGGCTGGCCAGGGCGTAGCCGAAGGTGGTGAGGGCGCGCCGCACAGGGCGGTCCACTTGGATCTCACCGGTATCGTCGAGCGGTTCACCCGTCGGGTCCAGTTGTGGGGTGTCGCTCGGCGCCGACACTCAGCCTCCTCTCGCTGGCGGTCAGACTACCCGCCGGGGCCTTGCACGGGCCCATCGCTCCGAGAGAGCGCCCCCCAATAGAGTTCGATCGGGTGGACCACCCGGTGATCCCTACTCAGATGAGCGCGGAGTTGCATCTCGCAGCCGGGGTTGGCGGAGGCAACGATCGTGGCTCCTGTCGCCAACACCTCGGCCCGTTTGCGGGCGCCGAGTTCGGCGGACCGTTCCGGATGGAGGAGTGAGTACACACCCGCCGCCCCGCAGCACATCCCCGCCGGGTCGATATCGACGGGTTCGTATCCGGCTGCCCGCACGATGGAGCGGGGCTGCTCCGTGATCCTTTGGGCATTGCGGAGGTGACACGGATCCTGAACAGCCACTTCCCGACCGGTGGCGGGGACGCTCGGCAGTCGCCCATCGGCCAGTGCCTCCGCCACCACCTCGGCGACGTCGCGCGCTCTCGTCTGAACTCCCCTGCCCGCTGCCCCAGCCCATTGCTCGTACTCCTTGAGATGGGCGCCGCAACCGGCCGAATTGGTGACGATGAGGTCGACGCCGACGAAGGCCGCCACGTTCTTCTTGGCCAGGCGTCGCGCCGATCGAGCATCTCCGTCGTGGGCGGAGAGCGCCCCGCAGCAGGTCTGGTTGGGGGGCACCACCACCTCCAACCCGGCACGGCGAAGAACCTCGATGGTGGCCACGTGGACGTCACCGAACCACGGTTCCATGACGCAGCCCGCCAGCAGGCCAACCCTTCCCTGCTTGGCGCCATGCGCCGAATACGACTGGCCGAGAAGCGACACCTGCTCACTCGCTTCACGGAGGCCGGTCATGGGTCTTCGCAGAACGGTGGGGGTGAGCCGGCGGAGAGGTTTCGCACGAGCGATTCGGGCCGTCCGACCGGCCAAGCGCACCAGAGCCGGCCGGGGGAGGGCGCGACCCAGGATCAGGTGCCTGAGACGTCTCCCCGGTGTCGAACGCTGTGCCGACAACTCGACCCTGGCCCCCTCCATGGCTCGCCCGAACGGGACCATGGACGGGCACACCGGCTCGCAAGCCCGGCATTGCAGGCAGGATTCCATGATGGCTTCGAAGGCTCCATCCACCTCCACCAGGCCCGCCGCCACGGCCGACATCGCCGCCAAGCGTCCCCGTGGCGACTCGGTTTCGCGGCCGGTCAGCCGGAAGGTCGGGCAGTGTGGAAGGCA
>CBDUEV010000044.1:0-22284 GCA_965366365.1 uncultured Acidimicrobiia bacterium
CCCCCTCCGCCTCGCCTTTGGCTCGGCACCTCCCCCAAGTGTGGGGGAGGAAAGGAAATGAGGGCTGATTGGCGGCAAAAAGATGGGCGGCTGAGCCACACGCGGAGGGGAGGTTGTCTACGTAGGATTACCCGAAGGAATTGCATCCCTAGTGCATGGAGGCGTCATGTGGGCAAACCGTCCTGACCGGAAGCGAGTCCTCATCGGGAGGTTGGCGCTCCTTGCGGTGGCGGCCCTCGTCGTCGCGGCGTGTGGCTCGGATGACACGACCACCACCACGGCGGCCGGGTCGACCGACGTGACCGAGGCGACGGCCGAGCCGTTCACCTTCGGCATGATCCTGGTCGGCCCCGAGAACGACCGCGGGTGGTCGCAGGCCCACTATGAGGCGGGTGAGTACATCGAGGAGAAGCTCGGTGCCACCATGATCTCACTCGACAAGGTCAACACCGCCGATCGGCCCGACACCACCATCGAGTCGGTGGTCGATTCGATGGTCGCTGACGGAGCTCAACTGATCTTCGCCACCTCCGACGACATGAAGGACGGGATCGAAGCCGCCGCGGCGGCCCACCCCGACGTTCCGATGATCTGGTCCTCGGGCGACAACGCCTGGCAGGAGGGCGAGGCGTACCGGTCCGATCTCGCCAACCTCGGCAACATCATGGGCCGGATGGAATACGGCAAGATGATCGCCGGCTGCGCAGCCGGCCTCACGTCCGAGACCGGCTCGATCGCCTACCTGGGGCCGCTCATCAACGACGAAACCCGACGACTGGTCAACTCTGCGTATCTGGGAGCCAAGCATTGCTGGGAGGACGTCCGAGGCGAAGCTCCGGATTCTCTGGCTTTCGAGGTGAACTGGATCGGCTTCTGGTTCAACATCCCCGGTGTGACACTCGACCCGACCGAAGTCACCAACTCGTTCTTCGACGGCGGGGCAGACGTCGTGATCTCCGGGATCGACACCACCGAAGCGCTGGTTCGAGCCGGTCAGAGGTCGGCAGCAGGAGAAGCCGTCTGGGCGGTTCCCTACGACTTCGAAGGGGCTTGTGAAGAGGCGGACGAGATCTGCCTGGGCGTGCCTTACTTCAACTGGGGCCCGTCGTATCTGGAAGTGGCTCGCTCGGTCGTCGACGACTCGTTCGAAGCTGACTTCCAGTGGCTCGGTCCGGACTGGGACGACATCAACAACCGGGACACCAGCGCGATCGGTTGGGTGACGGGTGGAGGTCTGTCGGACGATGCGACGGCGCAACTCGACGATTTCATCGCCGGGCTGGCTGACGGTTCGATCAACCTCTTCGTGGGTCCGCTCAACTATCAGGATGGCTCGTCCTTCCTCGCCGACGGCGAAGAGGGCTCTGACGTAGCCATCTGGTACACCAAACAGCTGTTGGAAGGCATCGAGGGAGCCAGTTCGTCGGGCTGAGCCACCGGCTCTTCCTCGTCGACCCACTCGCTGATGGCCCTGGAGCTGCGCGACATCTCGAAGGCCTTCGGAGCCGTCCAGGCCAATGCAGGAGTTTCCCTTCTCTTGGAGGAGGGAACCCTGCATGGCCTGGCAGGAGAAAACGGCGCCGGGAAATCGACGCTCATGAAGATCCTCTCGGGTTTTCAAGATGCGGATTCCGGAGAGATCATCGTCGACGGGCAGCCGCTCGAACTGGGGTCCCCGCGTGCCGCCCTGGCCGCCGGCATCGGTATGCTGCACCAGGACCCTCTGGTCTTTCTTCCACTCACCGTCCTGGAGAACTTTCTGCTCGCCGGACCTGGCGGACTCCGGCTCGACCGGTCGGCGGGTGCGGCCGAGCTCGAGCGGGTGAGTGGTGAGCTGGGTTTCTCGTTCGACCCGAATGCCCCGGTGCGCAGCCTCACCGTGGGCGAACGTCAGCAGCTCGAGATAACCCGTTTGTTGTGGCTGGGTGCGCGCGTGCTCATCCTCGACGAACCCACCACCGGGATCTCGGCGACCCAGCGAATCCAACTCTTTGCCACCCTGCGCGGCCTGGCGGCGGAGGGAATGATTGTCATATTTGTATCACACAAACTGGAAGAGATCGACGAGCTGTGTGACACCGTGACCGTGATGCGCAGCGGGGCCGTGGTCGGTTCCCTGTCGATGCCTGCCCCCTCCGAACGTCTCGTGGAACTCATGTTCGGCCAGGTCATGGAAATGACGGATCGTCCGGATGAGGCCCTCGGGGAAGCTGTCTTGAAGCTGGATTCGGTGTCCGTGAAGTCGGGCAGCACCGATATCGTCGATCTGGACTTCTCGGTACGGCGTGGAGAGGTTGTGGGCCTGGCCGGCCTGGAAGGCTCTGGACAGCGGGTCTTTCTCGATACGTGTGCCGGGTTCGTCACCTCGGGGGCGGGACGCATCGAGATCGACGGTGTCGACGTCACCAACGATGGTTATCTGGCGAGACTGGGATCGGGGCTTCACTACGTTCCCGCCGGCCGCCTCGAGGAGGGGCTGATCGATGAACTGACGATCAGCGAACACTTCCTCCTCACCAGCCCTGATTCTCGCTTCTTTCTGGACCGGCAGGCGGCCAGGGTCGACGCGGAGAGTCACATCGCCGGTTATGCCATTCGAGGCGAGCCGGAGTCGCCTGCCGAGGCCCTCTCGGGAGGGAATCAGCAGCGGCTGCTGTTGGCCATGATGCCCGACGAGCTCAACGTCCTGCTCCTCGAACACCCGACCCGCGGTTTGGACATCGAGTCCGCCGACTATGTCTGGACGCGGATTCTCGATCGACGAACGCAGGGAACCGCCATTCTGTTCGCCTCGGCCGACCTCGATGAGCTGCTTCGCTACAGCGACCGGATCGTGGTGTTCTTCTCCGGCAGGGTGTTCTCCATCCTCGTGGCCGAAGGTCTGACGGGCGAGGACCTCGGCTTCCTCATCGGCGGGAAGGAACCCACGTGACCGCCCCCGACCGAGTCCGTTCCGGGCGCGCCTTGCTCATCTCGCTGGTGGTGGCCGTGCTGGCTGCTGTCGGTCTCCTCCTGGCGGTGGGCGCCGACCCATGGGAGGCGGCTCGCTTGATCTGGGAGGGGGCGTTCGGGAGCAGTGCCCGGCGTGCGGACACCTTCATGGCCTGGGTTCCTCTGGTTCTGGCGGCGGCCGGGCTGGTCGTCACGTTCGCGGCGGGACTGTGGAACATCGGCGTCGAGGGCCAGATCGTGTTGGGCGCCATCGCCGCTGCCCTGGTTGCCCGGGTGCTCCCCGGTCCCGCGTGGGTGGTCGTGCCGGCGGCACTCGCGGCAGGTGTGCTGGGTGGGATCGGTTGGGCGCTCATCGCCGGAGTCCTCAAGACCAAGGGGAAGGTGAACGAGATCTTTGGCGGGCTGGGATTGGATTTCGTGGCAACGGGGATGACCGTCTACCTCATCATCGGCCCGTGGTCGCGAGAAGGGGTGGCTTCCACCAGCGGGACGGATCTGTTCCGACAGGAGGCGTGGCTGCCGGCAGTCGGTTCGACGCGACTCAGTATTCCGGCCGTGGTGCTCGCCGTCGTGGCAGTGGTCGCCGTCTACTACCTCATGCGAGACACCTTGTTCGGCTTGCGCCTCAAGGCAGTCGGACGCAACCCCCGAAGTGCACTCCTCATGGGCATCCCCACCGCTCGATACCTGCTGGGTGCCTTCGCCGTGGGCGGGGCGCTGGCAGGGCTGGCCGGTGCCGTCCAGGCGATAGGGTTCCACCACAAGCTCGTGCCTGCCGTGTCCGGCGGGTATGGGTTTCTGGGGATACTGGTTGTCCTGCTGGCCGGCTTCGGGGCCCGCTGGATCGCCCCGATAAGCCTCTTCTTCGTGATGGTGTCGATCGGCAGCACACAGCTGGAGTTGCGGCTCGACCTCGACTCTTCGATCGGCGACGTCTTGCAGGGCGGGATCGTCTTCGCGGTCATCTTCGGAGCGGCCTGGGCCCAGCGCCGGTCGATGAGACGCTCCGCCCCGGCTGGGGAGGGTTGACAGTGGAAGCCATCCTCGCCTCCATCGTCGCCGCAGCTGCTCCGCTCGTCTACGTCACCATCGGGGAGACCATCACCGAGAAAGCGGGAGTGATCAACCTGTCGCTCGAAGGCAGCCTCCGCCTGGCGGCGATGGCCGCCTTCGCCTCTGCCCTGCTGGCAGGCAACCCGTTGGTGGGTTTCGTGGTGGGAGCCGTGGTGGGGGCAGCTCTGGCGGGAGTGATCGCCTTCGGCAGCATCGCGTTGAAACTCAACCAGATCGCGGTTGGGTTCGTCCTGGCCGTGCTCGGCGTGGCCTTGGCGATCTTCCTGGGCGACTCCTACGTCGGTGAGCGTGGCGAGCAGGTGACGGCTTGGCCTGTGCCCCTCCTCTCCGCCATCCCGGTTCTGGGTCGAGTGGTCTTCACCCACAACGTGTCCGTGTACGGGAGCTTCCTGCTGATCGCCGTGTCCTGGTACTTCATCTACCGCACTCGCTGGGGCTTGGAGTTGCAAGGTATCGGCGAAAGGCCGGAAGGGGCCCACGCCCGGGGCGTGGCGGTCAACAGGCTTCGCTATGTGTACACGATCGTCGGTGGCGCCCTGGTGGGAGTAGGCGGAGCGGCCTACTCGCTGGACGTGAAACTCGGCTGGCGTGAGAACCTCACCCTCAACCTCGGATGGATCGCCCTGGCCATCGTCATCTTCAGCGGCTGGCACCCGATCCGTGCCGCACTCGGCTGCTACCTCTTCGGAGCGCTGCAGGTGATGGCGCTGGAACTCCAGGGCGTCTTCCCCGGTCTCTCCCAGGTGCTGCCGCAAGTGCCGTTCCCTCTCATGATTCTCACCTTGGTGATCGTGTACACCGACACTTTCCGGCGCCTCGGGGACAGATTCCCGAGGCTGCGGAACTTCCTCTCGAGCGAGCCACCCAGCGCCATCGGGACGGTCTTCGAGACATGAGCGCTCCGACCCGGATGCGGGAACCCTGGATAGAGCGACACGACCACCCAAGGTGTGGCATTCTGGCCCTTCCTGCGGGAGAAGGTGGCGGTCAGTCTGTTGGGATGCTGTCGCCCCGTGTGGACGACCGACAATCGAATTCAACCCCCATCGAGGAGGAAATGTGAACGCGCGACGCTGGAGTGTGTTGCTTCTGGCTCTGGCTTTGGGTCTGGCCGCTTGTGGAAGCGGAACCGACGACCCGGAGACGACCGAAGCAGTTACAGAGACGACCGAAGCAGGTACGGAGTCGACCGAGGCGCCGTCGGGAGACGCATTCAAGGTCGCCTTCGTGTACGTCGCCCCCATCGGCGACCTGGGCTGGACGTACGCCCACGACTTGGGCCGCCAGGCCATCGAAGACGCCTTCGGGGATGGGGTGGAAACCACCTTCATCGAAAACGTTCCGGAAGGCCCTGACGCCGAGCGCGTGATTCGTGACTTCGCCCAGAAGGGCAACGACCTGATCATCACGACCTCGTTCGGCTTCATGGACCCGACGCTGACGGTGGCCGGCGAGTTCCCCGACACCCAGTTCGTCCACATTTCCGGTTTCAAGAGCGCCGACAACATGTCGAACGTCTTCGGTCGGATTTACCAACCTCGCTACCTGTCCGGCCTCGTGGCAGGCGCTGCCACCGAGTCGAACGTCCTCGGCTACGTGGCCGCCTTCCCGATTCCCGAGGTGGTGCGCGGCATCAACGCGTTCACGCTGGGGGCGCGCGAAGTGAACCCCGACGTCGAGGTTCGGGTCGTCTGGACCAACACGTGGTTCGGTCCTCCCCAGGAGAAAGAGGCGGCCGACGCTCTGCTGGCAGAAGGGGCAGACGTCATCGCTCAGCATCAGGACACAACCGAGCCGCAGAAGGCGGCGGCGGACGCCGGAGCGGTCTCCATCGGCTACGACTCCGACATGCGGCCCTTCGTCGGTGACACCGTCCTCACGAGCCCGGTGTTCGTCTGGGGTCCGAAGTACGTGTCCATCGTCGAGGAGCTCATGGCCGGCACCTACGCCGGCAGCGAGTCCTACTGGGGCGGTCTGAGTGACGGGGTCGTGGAACTCGCCGAACTGTCGCCCATGGTCTCGGCCGACACCAAGGCGCTCGTCGAGGAGAAGAGGGCCTTGATCGAGTCGGGCGATTGGGACGTGTTCTGCGGACCCATCAACGGCCAGGACGGCAGCGTTCAAGTGGCTGACGGCGAATGCCTCGACGACGGAGCCATGCTCAGCATGCTCTGGTTCGTCGAAGGTGTGGTCGGCGAAATTCCCGAAGGCTGAGCCAAACGGAGATGACGCCGGGAGACCTCACGCTGGAGACCGATGACATCGCGGTAGCGATTCGCGGCCTCACCAAACGGTTTCCCGGCGTCGTCGCCAACCACGACGTCGATCTCACCGTGCGCCGCGGCGAGATCCACGCCTTGCTGGGAGAGAACGGCGCAGGCAAGTCCACGCTCATGAACTGCCTGTGCGGGATGTACAGCCCCGAGGAGGGGCACATCGAACTCGCCACCGGCGGCAACTCGCTGCGGGAGGTCGACATCCGTTCTCCCAAGGACGCCATCCGGCTGGGCATCGGAATGGTGTACCAACACTTCAAGCTGGTGCACAACCAGACTGTCGCCGAGAACATCATCCTCGGCGCCGACGGGATCGGGTTCATTCCCCGGATGGGTCAGGTGGAACGCCGTGTCGCGGAAATGGGGGAACGCTACGGCCTTCAGGTCGATCCGACGGCCTATATCTGGCAGCTCTCCGTGGGATTGCGCCAGAGGGTGGAGATCCTCAAGCTTCTCTACCGCGGGGCCGAGGTCCTGATCCTCGATGAGCCCACCGATGTGCTCACCCCCCAGGAGGCCACCGAACTCGGCGCCACCCTGAGGGAACTGGCCGCAGACGGCCGGTCCATCATCTTCATCTCCCACAAACTCAATGAGGTGCTTTCGTTCGCTGACCGTGTGACGGTCCTCCGGAAGGGGACCAACGTGGCGACCGTCGAGACCGAGGGGGCCACCAAGGCCAGCCTCGCCGAGCTCATGGTTGGCCGCCCGGTGCTGTTCACGGCAGATCGCGTGGATCGCCAGCCGGGGGGAGTGGTGGCGGAACTCAAGGGAATCTCGGCCAACGACGACCGCGGACTTCCTGCCCTCACCGACGTGTCGTTCGCCATTCGCTCGGGGGAGATCCTCGGCGTGGCGGGGGTGACGGGCAACGGTCAAGGAGAGCTCGCCGAGGTGATCACCGGGTTGCGGCCCGTCACCAGTGGCAAAGTCGAACTTCATGGCCACGACATGACCGGCCTCTCCCCTCGCAAGTTCATCGAACGAGGAGTGGCTCACGTGCCTGCCGACCGGCTCGGCATGGGCTTGGCAGGGGATCTGCCCCTCACCGACAACTTCATCATGAAGCAATACCGGCGGGACCCGGTTTCGTCGGGTCCCTTCATCAACCGGGCAGCCGTCCAAAACCTGTCGACCGGCTACATCGAGCGTTTTCAGGTCATGGCACCTTCGACGGCCGCACTGGCCAGGAACCTCTCGGGAGGCAACCAGCAGAAGGCCATTCTCGCCAGGGAAATCGGGGCGGCGGACCTCGTGAAGAGCGAGCCGTTCATGGTGGCCGCCTTTCCCACCCGAGGGCTGGACGTGGGGGCCATCGAGACCGTCCGAGGTGCCTTGCTCGCCGAGCGCGCCGCCGGCGCCGCCGTGCTGTTGATCTCCGAGGACCTCGACGAGTTGTTCGTGCTGGCGGACCGGCTCCTCATCCTCCACGACGGACGCGTGATGGGCATCGGTCGCTCGGATGAGCTCACGATCGAACAAGTGGGCTTGATGATGGCGGGCGAGCGAGCGGGACCGGATCCTTCGTGAGTGTGCACGTCCGACTCGAGAAACGGATCGATCCGCCCCGCTACCTGTCCTGGCTCGTGCCGGTGCTGTCACTCGTGGCCGCCCTGGTGGCAAGCGCCGTTCTCCTCGCCGCCTTCGGGGTCGATCCGCTGGCCACCTTCCAGGCCATGTGGCGGGGCGCCTTCGGAGACCTCTCGGCGCTCTTCGACGGAGAGGTCTACGCCGTTTCCGAAACCCTCGTTCGAGCGACCCCGCTGATTCTGGCCGGTCTGGCCGTCTCGGTGGCGTTCAAGATGAAGTTCTGGAACATCGGGGCCGAAGGCCAGTTGGTGATGGGAGGCGTGGCCGCCTCTGCCGTCGCCCTCTTCCTGCCAGAAGCCTTCCCAGGCCTCCCTCAGAACTTCGTCGTGTACGGGCTCCTCATGGGTGGTGCCGCGTTCCTCGCCGGGGCGGTGTGGGCGCTGGTGCCCGCACTACTCAAGGCGTATCTCAACGTCAACGAGATCATCACCACCCTCATGTTCAACTACGTGGCGATCCTCTGGTACAGCCACCTGTACAACTCGGTCTGGAAGGACCCCGCCGGCTTCGGATTCCCCGGTTCGGCGGAGTTCGGCGACTACACCTGGTTCCCGCGCTTCTTCGGCACCCGCCTCCACCTGGGGCTCGTGATCGGGCTGGTGGCCGCCGTGGTGGTGTGGCTGCTCCTCGACCGGAGCCGATTCGGCTACGAGGTTCGGCTCATCGGTGACAATCCCGAAGCGGCCCGGTTCGCCGGGGTGTCGATGTTCCGCAGCATTCTCCTCGTCATGCTGATCTCCGGCGGCTTGGCGGGGCTGGCAGGCTGGTCTGAAGTGGCCGGGATCAGCCACCGGCTCCAGCAGGGGCTCTCGGCGGAGAACGGGTTCACCGCCATCATCGTGGCGTGGATCGCCAAGCTCCGACCGGCCAGCGTCGTCATCGTCTCGGTCCTGCTGGCGGCGCTCTTCGTGGGCGGCGATCAGATCCAGATCTCGATGGGACTGCCGTCGTCGGTCGCTCAGGTCGTCCAGGGGCTCATGTTGTTCTTCGTGCTCGGCGGCGACGTCTTCAGCCGGTACCGACTGCGGGTCATCCGCACCCGCCCGGTCCGTGAGGCTGCTTTGGCCGGAGCGGAGGAGGCCTGATGGACCTCGACCTCATCACGTCGGTCCTGGCGATCGCCATCTTCGCCGGCACCTCGCTCATCTACGCCACCGTGGGAGAGATCTTCACCGAGCGATCGGGCATCCTCAACCTCGGCATCGAAGGCATGATGATTCTGGGGGCCGTGACCGGGTTCGCAGCGGCCTTCCATTCCGGATCATTGCTGGTCGCCTTGATGGTCGCCATGGCGGTGGGCGGACTGATGGCGCTCATCCACGCCTTCGTCACCATCACCCTGCGCGCCGACCAGATCGTGTCCGGGTTG
The DNA here is from genome assembly GCA_965366365.1 of uncultured Acidimicrobiia bacterium. Lineage (GTDB taxonomy): Bacteria > Actinomycetota > Acidimicrobiia > Spongiisociales > JAENVV01 > CBDUEV01. Next base: position 9,262 of record CBDUEV010000044.1, read on the forward strand.
GCGGTCTCATTGGCCGGCGTAGGTCTGGCCAGCTTCCTGGGGGAGCGGCTCGGACCCGACAACGGCCCGCTCGTCGGGTTGCAGGGTCCCCGGTTTGCCAAGTTGTCGATACCCGGCCTGTCCGACCTGCCCGTGCTCGGCGAGGCGCTCTTCGCGCAAGACGCGTTGGTCTACGCGATGTACCTCTTCGTACCACTGGCCTGGTTCTTCCTGTATCGGACCCGGCCCGGCCAGGAGCTGCGGGCGATGGGCGAAAGCCCGCAGACCGCCGACGCGATGGGTATCCCCGTCATCCGATACCGCTACGTCTATACGGTCTTCGGCGGGGCGATGGCGGGCCTGGGCGGCGCCCATCTCTCGCTTTCCTACACACCGGGGTGGTCGGAGAACCTCACCGGTGGCCGGGGCTGGATCGCCATCGCCCTCGTCATCTTCGCAACGTGGGATCCCGGTCGCGCCGTGGTCGGAGCGCTGTTGTTCGGCGGGGTGAACGCCATCCAGTTCCGCTTGCAGGCCCAGGGCACCACGATCTCCGCCAACCTGCTCAACATGGCGCCCTACATCCTCACCGTCCTGGTCCTGGTGGCCATCTCAGCCGGGTCGTCGTTGCGCAACCGGATCGGAGCACCTGCCGCGCTGGGGATCCCCTACGCCCGCGAGGAGCGGACATGATCCGCGCGCGCCCTTGGAACGGCAGGATCCCTGCCAAGCCCGGCGTTTTGCGCGAGTATCGGGAACTCGGACGGACCGTCAACCAGGGAAGCGGCCATGCATGAGGTGCAGTATCGGGGAGCGTTACCCGCCCATCACCTGATTCCGTCCACACTCGACGGCGCACTCGAACTCCTGGCCGAGCACGGATCGTCGGCCCGTCTCGTCGCCGGTGGCACCGACCTGATCCTCGAGTTCGCCAGGCGGCAGCATCCCGAGGTCGACGTGCTCATCGACATCACGGCGCTGGCCGGCCTCGACCAGATCGAGTTCGAGGATGAGACCGTCACGATCGGTCCGCTCGTCACTCACAACCAGATCGTTGGTACCCCCGTCCTGTGGCAACGGGCCACCCCTCTCGCTCAGGCCTGCTGGGAGATCGGCTCTCCCCAACTGCGAAACCGCGCCACGGTGGTCGGCAACGTCGTCACCGCCAGTCCGGCCAACGATACGATCACCCCGCTTCGGGTGCTCGATGCCGTTCTCACCGTGCGATCGGTGGGAGGCGAACGGCATCTTCCTCTCGACGGGTTCCACACCGGCGTGAGATCCACGTTGCTGGAACCTGACGAGATGGTGACGGCCATCACCTTCCGCACGCTCCGCCACGGCGAACGTGGGCTCTTTCTCAAGGCGGGCAATCGTATGTCTCAGGCGATCTCGGTGGTACATGCCGCCCTGGTCTTCGATCCGGACCTCGGCCCGGCCAGCGCTCGAGTTGCGCTCGGATCCGTCGCCCCGACCATCCTCGAATTCGCCCCGCCCGAGCCCGCCGTCTTCGACGATGCCGGGATTGCAGAGTTCGCCGCCTCCGTCGTCGGAGACCTGCAACCGATCGACGACGTCCGGGCGACGGCCGACTACCGCCTGGCCGTGGCAGAAGCCATGATTCGGCGAGGCTTCACCGCGTTGCGTGATGGGGAGGTCGTTCCTGCCCCCGAGCCGGTGCTGCTCTCGTCTTCCGGATCCTCCCACCGGGCGGCCGGCGCCGCGGCGATCGGGCGGGACGAGTGGATCCAGGCAACGGTGAATGGCCGCGAGGTGTCGGCTGGAGGAGCCGGCAAGACGCTCCTCGATTGGCTGCGGGACGACGTGGAACCGGAGGGCGGCTCCGCTCTCACCGGCACGAAGGAGGGATGCGCCGAAGGAGAATGCGGCGCCTGCACGGTGCAGATGAACGGGGCCGCCGTGATGGCATGTCTCGTTCCGGCGGCCCGGGCGCACGGCGCCGACATCGTGACCGTCGAGGGAATCGAGCGTCCTGGCAACGGTCAGGCCGATCGGCTCCACCCTGTGCAACGCGCCTTCATCGATCACACGGCGGTCCAATGCGGCTTCTGTATTCCGGGGTTCATCGTCGCCGCCGCTTCGCTCCTCGACGAGAAACCTCAGCCGAGTCGCCAGGAGATCGTGGATGCCCTGGGCGGAAACCTGTGCCGGTGCACCGGCTACTACAAGATCATCGACGCCATCGAGGCCGCGGGAGGATCATCGTGACGGTGGGAGAGTCGCTGCCGCGCCCCGACGCCGCTTCCAAGGTGACGGGCCGGGCCATCTATCCGGCTGACATCGGGGGCACCGACATGCTGGCCGCAGTGATCGTCTTCTCGGACCAACCCCACGCCAGGCTTCTGACGATGGATGTTGCCGAGGCGCAGGCGGTTCCTGGCGTCGTGACCATCGTCACCGCCGCCGACATACCCGTGAACGAGTACGGGCTGACTGAATTCGACCAGCCCGTTCTGATTGGTCTCGACTCCACCGACCGCAGTCCGGTTGACCCCACCGTCAGCAGATGGGAAGGAGACCACATCGCCGTCGTCGTCGCCGAAACCGACGCCATCGGCCGGCGAGCCGCAGACCTGATCGCCACGACGTGGGAACAGCTGCCCATCGTCGAGTCGATCGAGGAGGCGCTGGCCCCGGGCGCTCCGCTTCTTCATCCAGAAAACGGTCTGCCGACCAACGTCTATCACTCGTACAAGATCCGCAAAGGCGACATGGAAGCAGGATGGGCCGCCGCCGACGTGGTGGTGGAGGGCACCTACCACCTGCCCCATCAGGAGCACGCATTCCTGCAACCCGAAGCTGCTGTCGCCTACATAGACGACGAGGGTCGGGTGACCGTCGAGATCGCCGGGCAGTGGACCCATGAAGATCAAGAACAGATCGCCCACGCTCTCGACCTGCCGAGAGAGCAGGTGCGGGTGATCTACCCGGCCATCGGCGGCGCCTTCGGTGGGCGCGAGGACATGAGCATGCAGATCGTGCTGGCCGCCGCGGCGCTCAAGGTCAACGCCCTCGGCGATCACCGGCCGATACGGAGCCAATGGTCACGCGAGGAGTCGATCGTGGGCCACCACAAACGCCATCGCGCCACCATCACCACCCGGTGGGGGGCCACCTCCGACGGCGAAGTGGTGGCGGTGGAGGCGGAAGGTTTCCTGGACGCCGGCGCCTACAACTACACCTCCAACAAGGTGATGGGCAATATGCACGTCTCCATGGCGGGGCCGTATCGCATCCCGAACGCCAAGATCGACACTCACGTGGTGTACACGACCTCGGTGCCGGGCGGGGCATTCCGGGGCTTCGGGGGTCCGCAGGGCTCGTTTGCCTCGGAGATGCAGATGAACAAGCTGGCCGAGGCACTGGGGATGGACCCGGTTGCCCTCCGTCGCCGCAACGCGCTCGTCGACGGCGACGAGGGGATCACTCAGACGGTGATGCCGGAAGGCGTAAGCATGATCGAAGTGATCGACGACTGCGTCGAGCACGCGGAGTGGGGAAACCCGCACCCGGGCAGCGCTCCGCTCGCCTCGTTTCGAACCGTTCCGGGGGTCGAGCAAGCGACGCGTCGGGGCCGCGGCTTTGCCGGAGGGTTGAAGAACGTCGGGTTCAGCTTCGGGGCGCCGGAGAAGTGCAATGCCAAGATCGAACTGCGCGGGGACGGTGACGAACCGAGTGAGGCGACCCTGTTCCACTCGGCTGCCGAGGTCGGACAAGGTACTCACGCGGCTCTCCGCCAGATGGCGGCAGAAGCACTCGGGTTGCCCGTCGCGGCCGTTGATGCCGTGTGGTCGGATACTGCCCGCACCGATGACTCCGGCTCGGTGTCGGCGTCGCGGATGACGTTCATGGCGGGGAACTCCATCCTTGGCGCGGCCGAATCTGCGCAGAAGGCCTGGCTCGACGGCGACCGACCCGCCGTGGGCGAGTTCCGCTACGTGCCGCCGCCCACCGAACCGCTCGACCCCGAGACGGGCCGCTCCGTCCCCAACTTCAGTTACGGCTACGTCGCCGAAGCAGTGGACCTGACCGTGGATGTAGAGACCGGGCGTGTTCGGATCGATCGGGTGGTCTGCTCGGTGGATGTCGGCAAGGCGATCAACCCGGTACTCGTCGAGAGCCAGATCGAAGGGGCGGTGGTCCAGGCCAACGGCTATGTCGTCTCTGAGAAGCTCGACCTGAAGGACGGCCGGATCACCAACCCCCGCCTCTCGCAGTATCTCATCCCCGGAATCGCCGACATTCCCGACCGGGTCGACTCGGTCATCGGGGAGTACGGCGACCCGCTCGGACCGTTCGGCGCCCGAGGGATGGCGGAGATGCCGTACATCCCCTACGCCCCGGCGGTGATCGCCGCACTGCACGATGCCACCGGGGTGTGGTTCGACGAGTTCCCGCTCACCCCGTCGCTGGTGGTCGCCAGGCTGCGGGCAGCCGGAGCGACATGAGCACGCTCCTGGTTCGCCATGCCGAGATGCTCGTGACGATGGACGACGCCGGCACGGAGACGGCCGACGGGGGCCTGTTTGCGCGGGACGGGTTCATCGAACAGGTCGGGTCGACCTCCTCGCTGCCTTCCGATGCCGACCAGGTCATCGATGCCTCGGGAATGGTGATCCTTCCAGGCCTCGTCAATACCCACCATCACCTCTACCAAACGCTCACCCGGGCTGTGCCGGGCGCCCAGAACGCCGGGCTGTTCGACTGGTTGCGCACCCTGTACCCGATCTGGGCGAAGCTCACCCCCGACTCGGTGCGAACGGCGACGACCCTGGGCTTGGCCGAGCTGGCTTTGTCGGGTTGCACGACGGCTTTCGATCAGCAGTACCTGTGGCCGAACGGTTCGTCGATCGATGACCAATTCGAAGGCGCCGATCCGGTTGGGATCCGTTTCGTGGCTTCGCGAGGCTCGATGAGCCTGGGCGAGTCGGCCGGAGGACTCCCGCCCGACTCGGTGGTGGAGGACGAGAGCGCCATTCTCGAGGACTCGCAGCGCGCCGTCGAACAATGGCACGACTCGGCTCCGGGCTCGATGCGCCAGGTGGTGCTCTCCCCGTGCTCGCCATTCTCCGTGACGACCGATCTGATGCGCAGCACGGCCGAGCTGGCGCGGCAGTTGGGGGTGCGCCTTCACACCCACCTGGCCGAGACGTTCGACGAGGAGGAGTTCTGCCTGGAACGGTTCGGGGCTCGACCTGTTGCGTATGCCGAGCAGGTGGGGTGGTTGGGACCGGATGTCTGGTTCGCCCACGGTGTGCACATCGCAGCTGACGAATCAGAACTCCTGGCCGGCGCCGGCACCGGCGTCGCGCACTGCCCGACGTCGAACATGCGGCTGGCATCGGGGATCGCTCCCGTGCTCCGCTATCTCGAGCAAGGGATCCCGGTTGGGCTCGGCGTCGACGGGAGCGCCTCGAACGACTCGTCGAACATGCTGGCCGAGGTCCGCATGGCTCTTTTGCTCGCCCGGCTATCGGTGGCGCCGGGCGTGGGAGTCCAGGCTGGGGAGTCAGGGAACGCCCAGTCGGGAGTTGGCCAGTCGGGAGTTGTTCAGATGACCGTGCGGCAGGCGCTCCGGCTCGCCACGCGGGGCGGAGCAGATCTGCTGGGCCGCTCCGACATCGGGTCGCTCGAGCAAGGCAAAGCGTGCGATTTCGTGGGCGTCAGCGTGCAGGAGGGTTTGGCGATGTCCGGATTCGCCGACCCGGTGGCCGCCCTGGTGCTCGGAACCCCGTCCGGAGTGGATCTCAGCGTGGTGGGCGGGCGTCGCGTGGTCGATGGTGGGGAAGTGGTGGGAATCGAGGTCGAACGGCTCCGTTCCGAACACGGCGCAGCTGCCCAGGAACTGGCTGGATAGTGCGGTTTCGCGAAAACCCTGCGTCGAGTGTGCCTTCATGCGCCGTGAGGCCGCCTGTAAGCACACTCGACGAGATCGTTTGGGCCGGCCGCCTATTACGTCTCACAGATTTGGACCATCGGCCCGGTCAACGTACGCTCGTGAAGCGCTTCACAAGACGGGTATGACGATGAAGAACGAGTCCGTCGCCAAGCAAGTGAACTCGGCGGTCGACCAAGGTTGGGTGGCAGGCAGCTCCTTCTTCGGTTCGATCGTGTCCGGCCTTCTGATCGGCTACTTCGTCGATCAATGGCTCGACACCGAACCCTGGGCCATCATTATCGGCACCCTCGTGGGAGCGTATTCGGGCTTTCTGAGGCTCTGGCACTACGCCAAAGCGGAGGAAGCGAAAGAGCAGGAACGCAGACGTGGACGTTGAGGCGCGGATCGCACAAAACACCGTAAAGCGAGCCGTCGTCGTGGGCCCGGTGCTCATCGGCGGATTCGCTCTTCTCCGTGGTGGCGACGGGGCGGCTGCCGCCGCCATCGGTGTCGGCATCGTGATACTCATGTTCCTGATGTCGGGATGGATGCTGTCCATAGCCGCGCGCATCGGATTGTCTGCCTATCATGCGGCCGCGCTGTTTGGGTTCTTCTTGCGGCTTGGTCTTCTGGTTTTGGCCATGGTGCTCGTCACCAGGGCGATGGATCTCGACCGATTTGCATTTGGAATCGCCACCGTGGTGGCATACCTGGCATTGATCACGTGGGAAGCCGTTGCGGTGTCCCGTGGAGCTGAAAGGGAGTTGGAGTGGATCAACTGATCCTGGCAACCGAGGAATGCGACACTCTCAACGAGGTCGTGTGCAGCCCGGCGAATGTTCTGGAGTTCTTCGAGTTCGAAGCCACGCCGTACTACATGCTGCTGGCAGCCGTTGTGGTGGTGGTCCTGATGGTCGTCGCCTTTCGCAAGCCCAAACTGGTCCCCGGCAAGTTCCAGGCCGCCATCGAGAGCCTCGTTTCGATGGTCACCGATGGGATCGCCAAAGACGTCATCGGCCCGGAAGGCGTCAAATACGTTCCGTACCTGCTGTCCGTCTTCTTCTTCGTCTTCATCGGCAACTTTTTCGAGTTGACGCCGTTCATCAACTTCCCCGTCACTTCCCGCATGGCCATTCCCGCCATTCTGTCGGCTCTGACGTGGATCATCTTCGTTGCCGTCGGAATCCGTCACCACGGTTTCAAGTACGTCGCCAACATCGCCTGGCCGCCTGGCGTCCCGGTGGCGCTCAAGCCGCTGGTCGGTGTGATCGAACTGGTCTCGACGTTCCTCGTCCGCCCCTTCTCGCTGGCGGTGCGGCTCTTCGCCAACATGGTGGCCGGTCACGTGATGCTGGCCCTGCTGCTCGGTTCGGCCGGCTGGTTCATCTACTCCGCCGCCAACGGCACCATCCCGGTGCTGAGAGGCTCCATCGGCATCGCCTGGTTCGTGTTGGGCGTCGGCATCTTCGTGTTCGAGCTCCTGGTCGGGTTCCTGCAGGCGTACATCTTCACGCTGCTGTCGGCCGTCTACATCGAAACCTCCATCCACGCCGAGCATTAGATCTCAACCAGTAAGAGAGTTTGTCGCCTGTCTGGGGCGCAACGAGAAAGGAAAACGGAATGAACGCAGTACTTGCCACAGCGCAGATTCTTGCGCAGGAGGCAGTGACCGGCGGTCTCACCGGAGACATCAGCGCCTCGCTGGCGGTGATCGGCTACGGTCTCGGCGCCATCGGCCCAGGTGTGGGTATCGGTATCCTGGCCGGCAACGCCGTGCAGGCGATGGCCCGCCAGCCCGAAGCGGCCGGCATGGTCCGGACCACGATGTTCCTCGGTATCGCCTTCACGGAGGCTTTGGCGCTGATCGGCTTCGTGCTCTTCTTCCTGGCGGGCTAGATCGTGTTCGCCCAGGTACTCATCCTCGCCGTAGAGGGAGCCGAAGAGGAAGGTGGAGGGGTCGATCTCCTCATCCCGACCACGCAGGAGTGGGCTGCCGCCCTGGTCGCCTTCGCCATCGTGTTCTTCGTCATGTGGAAGTTCGCATGGCCGCAGATCACGCAGCTGCTCGACGATCGCCAGAAGGCGATCGCCGGTCAGATTCAACAGGCCGAGTCCACCAAACAGGAGGCTCAGAGTCTGCTGGAGGACTACCAGGCGCAGATCGCCAACGCCAAGGCTGAAGCCAACGAGCTGGTCGAGCAGGCGCGGTCCCAAGCCGACACGGTCAAGAATGACATCATCGCCAAGGCGGAAGCAGAAAGCCGTTTGATTCTCGACAAGGCCCGCACCGACGCGTCCAACGAGAAGGCCCGCGCCCTCGCCGAGGCCCGCCAGGAGGTAGGCAACATCTCCCTCGATCTCGCCGAAAAGGTGGTCGGTGGGTCACTCGATCGTTCGGCCCAGCAGGGTCTGGTCGATCGCTACCTCGCCGACTTGGAGAGGATGTCGGAGTAGACATGTCGTCCGATGATCGCATCAAGGGTTTTGCGGCCGGCATCTTCGAGATCGCCAAGGCCGAGGGAGAACTCGACAAGGTCAAGGGAGAGCTCCTCACGGTGGCGCGCGCCTTCGAGACCTCGAACGAGCTGCGCGACGCGCTGAGCGATCCACGCCTTCCCTCCGATCGGAAGCAAGCGATCGTCGATGATCTCCTCGGCAGCCGCTCGTCCCAGCTGACCGTGGGTATCGTCGGCTTCATCGTCGGCACAGGAAACGCCGGTTCCCTTCCTGCCATCGTCGACGCTCTCGCCGACTCGACGGCGGCGGCCTCCAACCGCGAGGTTGCCGAGATTCGCACCGCCATCGAACTCGACGACGAGACCGTCGCCAAGATCACGGCCGCGTTGGAGAAGGCGACAGGCAAGAAGCTCGAATCGAAAGTGGTCGTCGACCCGTCTGTGATCGGGGGCGTCGTCGCCCGGGTCGGGGACACCGTCATCGACGGCTCCATCCAACGGCGGCTCAGCAGCCTGCGTCAGGCAATCAAGGCCCGATAGGAGAATCCGATGTCAGACATGACCATCAACCCAGAAGACATCACGTCGGTCCTGAGGGCCAACCTCGAAGGCTGGGAACCGACTGTTTCCAGCGAGACGGTCGGATACGTGAGTGCCATCGCCGACGGAGTGGCCCGCGTCAAGGGTTTGCCCACCGCCATGGCCTCGGAGCTTCTCGAGTTCCCGGGCGGGCTTCTCGGTGTGGCGCTCAACATCGATGAGGAGGACCTCGGTGTCGTGCTCATGGGTGAGTACAACCACGTGGAAGAGGGCTCTCCTGTCAAGCAGACCGGAACCGTGCTCTCCGTTCCCGTGGGTGACGCCATGCTCGGTCGAGTGGTCGACGCGCTCGGCGCTCCCATCGACGGAAAAGGCACGATCGACACGTCCGAGCGCCGTTTGCTCGAAGTTCAGGCTCCTTCGGTGGTGCAACGCCAACCAGTCTCCGAACCGCTCCAGACCGGGATCAAGGCCATCGACGGCATGATTCCGATCGGTCGGGGACAGCGCGAGTTGATCATCGGCGACCGCCAGACCGGGAAGACCGCCGTTGCGGTTGACACGATCATCAACCAAAAGGGCCTCGGCGTGAAGTGCGTCTACGTGGCCATCGGCCAGAAGCAGTCGACCGTCGCCGAGGTGGTGGACGCCCTCGAGCGCTCCGGCGCCATGGAATACACCGTCGTGGTTTCGGCTCCCGCCTCCGCCCCGGCCGCACTCCAGATGTACGCCCCGTACGCCGGCTCGGCCATCGGTCAGTACTGGATGTACAAGGGCGAGCACGCCCTCATCGTCTTCGACGACCTCTCCAAGCAGGCGGTGGCCTATCGAGAGATCTCGCTGCTTCTGCGGCGCCCACCCGGCCGCGAGGCGTACCCGGGCGACGTGTTCTACCTGCACAGCCGTCTGCTCGAGCGTTGCGCCAAGCTCTCCGACGAGTTGGGTGGCGGCTCCATGACCGGGCTCCCGATCATCGAGACGAAGGCCGGCGACGTTTCGGCGTTCATTCCCACCAACGTCATTTCGATCACCGACGGTCAGATCTTCCTCGAGACCGATCTGTTCTTCTCGGGGATCCGCCCGGCTATCAATGCCGGGATCTCCGTGTCCCGGGTGGGCGGCGCCGCCCAGATCAAGGCGATGAAGAAGGTGGCCGGTCAGTTGCGTCTCAACCTGGCCCAGTTCCGCGAGCTCGAGGCCTTCGCCGAGTTCGGTTCCGAACTCGACGCCGCCTCGTTGGCGCAGCTCGAACGCGGCCGGCGCGTCGTCGAGACGCTCAAACAGGGTCAGTATGCGCCGCTGCCGGTCGAAGAGCAGGTGCTCGAGATCTACGCGGTCACCAACGGGTTGCTCGACGACATCGCCGTCGAGGACATCGAGCGGGCCGAGCGGGAGTTGCGGGACTTCGTGAAGACCCGGAATCCGGAGCTCCTCGATCACATCCGTGAGACCAAGGACCTGCCTGACACCGACGCGCTGAACGCTGCCATTGGGGCCTTCAAGGACACGTTCGCGGGATCGCAGAAGGGATAGCAGGTGGCCAGCGCCGAAGTCCGGGATATTCGCAGACGGATCAAGTCTGTCGAGTCGACGAAGAAGATCACCCGAGCCATGGAGCTCATTTCTGCGTCGCGCATCCCCAAGGCCCAGGCCCGGGTCAACCAGTCGAAACCGTACGCCGAGAAGCTGGTCGAAGTGATCCAGAACGTCAGCGCAGCCAGCGGCGGCGCCTCGCACATGCTCCTCGAGTCTCGGCCGATCAAGACGGTCGGTGTGCTCATCGTCGCCTCGGATCGGGGTCTGGCCGGCGCCTACGCCAGCAACGTCATCCGAATGGCCGAAGAGGTCGTCCTCGCCCACGTGAAGGCGGGGCGTCGGGTGCAGGTCTTCGCCGTGGGGAAGAAGGCCCAGGCGTATTTCGCATACCGGAAGTACACGATCGCGCGGGCCTACATCGGTGTCACGGACACGCCGACCTACGGGGACGCCCGCGCCACCGCCAACACGGTCATGGAGGCGTACGCCAGTGAGGCGATCGACTCCCTGGAGGTCTTCTACACCGAGTACCGGACGGCCATGACGCAGATCCCCACCCGGGTCACGCTGCTGCCCATCCAGCCTCCCGCGCCGTCGGCAGATGCTCCCCAAACCGGAGATGCGCCAAGGACTGTCGACTACGCCTACGAGCCTGCCCCCGGGCAGATCCTCGACCGCTTGCTACCTCGCTACGTGGAATCCACCGTCTTCAGCATGCTGCTGGAGTCGTCGGCATCGGAGCATTCAGCTCGGCGGCGGGCCATGAAAGCGGCCACGGACAACGCAGAAGAACTGATCAAGGATCTCACCCGAGTCGCCAACAGGGCGAGGCAGGCCGAGATCACCACCGAGATTTCTGAGATCGTTGGCGGCGCTGAAGCGCTGTCGGCGGGATGATCCCCAAGTAGTACGCCAGATTCCAGAGACGTTGGAAAGAGAAGGAGCCCCATCGTGGCAGAGGTGAAGAGCAAAGGCCGGATCGTTCGCGTGGCCGGCCCCGTGGTGGACGTGCAGTTTCCACCGGACGGCCTGCCCGAGATCAACCACGCCCTTTCCGTGGATCTGACGGTTGATGGTGTCACCAAGACCATCGTTGCCGAGACGGCCCAGCATCTCGGATCAGACCGGGTTCGCGCCATCGCCATGTCCGGCACGGACGGGTTGGTACGCGGCGCCGAGGTACGCAACAGTGGCGAGCCGATCTCCGTTCCGGTCGGTGACCAGACGCTGGGTCATATCTTCAACGTGTGGGGTGATCCGCTCGACGAACCGGATCTGGAACTGAGTGGCGAACGCTGGCCGATTCACCGCTCCGCTCCCGCCTTCGAGGACGTGGAGCCCCAGAAGAAGGTGTTCGAGACGGGAATCAAGGTGGTCGACCTGCTTTCCCCCTACCTGGAGGGCGGCAAGATCGGCCTCTTCGGTGGTGCCGGGGTCGGCAAGACGGTGCTCATCCAGGAGATGATCAACCGGGTCGCAACTCACCACGGCGGTGTCTCCGTCTTCGCCGGCGTCGGCGAACGTACCCGTGAGGGAAACGACCTCTTCGGCGAGATGACAGAAACCGGAGTGATCGAAAAGGCGGCTCTGGTGTTCGGGCAGATGGATGAGCCGCCCGGTGTCCGCCTTCGGGTGGCCCTCTCGGCCCTGACGATGGCCGAGTACTTCCGGGACGTTCAGAACCAGGACGTGCTCCTCTTCATCGACAACATCTTCCGATTCACGCAGGCGGGTGCCGAGGTATCCACCCTGCTGGGTCGCATGCCGTCGGCCGTGGGCTACCAGCCCACGTTGGCGGGCGAGATGGGCATCCTCCAGGAGAGAATCACCTCCCTGAAGGGCAAGTCCATCACCTCGCTCCAGGCGATCTACGTGCCGGCCGATGACATCACCGACCCGGCCCCGCACACGGCCTTTGCCCACCTGGATGCCACGACGGTTCTGAGCCGCCCGCTCACCGCCCTCGGCATCTACCCGGCCGTGGATCCGCTCGACTCGTCGAGCCGGGCGCTCGATCCCCAGATCGTGGGGGCGGACCACTACGCGGTGGCCGTCGAGGTGCAGCAGATCCTTCAGCGGTACAAGGACCTTCAAGACATCATCGCCATCCTCGGCATCGACGAGCTGTCAGAAGAGGACAAGCTCGTCGTGTCCCGGGCTCGCCGAATCCAGAAGTTCCTCTCCCAACCGATGTTCGTCGCCAAGGCGTTCACCGGTCAGGAGGGGGTCTACACCCCGCTCGATGAGACGATCGAATCCTTCCGCATGGTGTTGGAAGGCGAGATGGACCAGTACCCCGAGCAGGCGTTCTACATGGTGGGTGGAGCCGAAGAGGTGATGGCGAAAGCCCGCGAGATGGAAAAGGCCTGAGCCTCAGGGAGGTAGCCGCATGGCAACCACATTTCGAGTAGACATCGTCTCCCCCGAGGCCACGATCTGGACCGGTGACGCCACATTTCTGGTGGCGAGAACCACCGAAGGTGAAATCGGCATCTACGCCAATCACGAGCCGCTCATGGGCGCGCTGGTGACGGGTGCGGTGTCGGTGGACGCCGAGGGTGGAGGGCGAACCACCATTGCCGTGCACGGAGGCTTCCTCCAGGTGCTCGACAA
>CBDUEV010000045.1:0-22235 GCA_965366365.1 uncultured Acidimicrobiia bacterium
TGCATGGTCTGGTCGGGTCGGACGGTACCGAGATGCGGACGGTCGTCAACAATGTGGAAACGCTGGCCAACATACCGGGCATCCTTGCCGAGGGGGCCGATTGGTTCCGTTCGCTCGGCACCGATCGATCGCCAGGGTCGATGCTGTTCACCGTTTCGGGTGACGTCCAGACCCCGGCCGTGGTGGAGCTCCCTCTCGGGACACCGCTGTCGTATCTGATCTACGGAGTGGGTGGAGGCCTGCCGACCGGACGGCGTCCCAAGCTGGTCGTGTCCGGGGTCTCCAACCGTCCCTTGAGCGAAGACGAGCTCGACACTCCTTTGTCGTACGAGGGGATGGAAGCCATCGGCAGCGGTTTGGGATCGGGCGGATTCATCGTGTACGACGACACAACCTGCGCCGTGGAGGTGGGAGCCGCCCTCTCCGGTTTCCTGCAACAAGGGTCCTGTGGTCAATGCCCGCCTTGCAAGCTCGGAACGACGGCCTTCACCTCCGGCTTCTCGGCGGTGCTGGAGGGGCGAAGTGATCTCGATCACGTCGAGCGGCTCACGGCGTGGATATCACGAGTCACAGACGCCAATCGGTGCGGTTTGGGTGCTGGGCAGCGGGCGCTCGCCGGCGGGATTCTCGACACCTTTGCCGAGGACGTGATCGATTGCCTGGAGGGCAGGTGCCCCGGTCACCGCGGGCTTCTTCCGCCCGCGCCGGTCGATCATGATCCATCTCAGCAGAGACCGGTCATTGTCTTTGCGAGCTGACCGCTCGCCGGCAGGTTCCGGCCAACCGGCCGGTGTCCCCTTTTTCGGGCTGACCATCGATGCGAGGAGCCAGAACCGGTCATCAGCGGCACCCCACTAGGGTGGCGGCATGGTCGGTGTCCCCGAGAGCCTCGATCTGATCATCGTCGGTGGCACGCCCGCCGGTCTGAGCCTGGCTGCCGAAGCCCAGGCTGCCGGCTTGGAGCGGGTGCTCGTGCTCGAGAGCTCCGACACCGTTGTGCCTGCCGACGCCGCCGGGCGGCTCCGACTCAACGTGCGGTATCAGACGCAGGTCGTGGCTATTCGCGACGAGGGCAGCGCCGTTGTCGTGGATACCCTCCAGGGAGCCCTCCAGGCCAACGCCGTTGCCTACGCCGATCCTCTCCCTGGCACCCCCCTCTCTCCCGAATATCCCCTGCCTCCAAGCCTGACGTCCCGGGTCCATTTCTCGTGCGACGAGATTCCCGCGGATGGTTGCGACGTCCTCGTGGTCGGCGGTGGAGAACAAGCCACTGGCTTCGCCGAGTCGTTGGTAGAACAGGGCCACCAGGTGGTTCTGGCCCTCCTTGGCGAGTTCGAACAACTGTCGCGCCTCAGCCGCGAAACGCTGGAACGAATGGAACAGGAACGCCGGGCAACGATTCTCTGGCACAGCACCCCGGATGCAGTTGGCGACGTGGGCGGATTCCCGATGGCGTATTTCGACGACCGGCGCACCCCGGATCTACAGGTCGATCACGTCGTCTACGCCCTCGGCGTGCAAGTCGACGATACGGCATTCGAGCAACTCGGGATCGACGTGCCGTCATCGAGCACCCGGAGCTTCATCCTCCAGGACCGGAAAGAGTCGGTGAGTCATCCCATGGGCTCCCTGGTCCCGGCGGGGCGGGCCTGGGACGCCATCAGAGCGGTCAGATTCCCGAGCCTCCCGGCGACCCCCCACGCACCTCCGGCTGAGCGTCGGGAGGAACTGGCGGCTCGCTACTACAACGCCACCATCACCTACTTCGAGAAAGCCCACAGCGATCTGTGGCTCATCCGGGTCCGCCCTGACACCGGCAGCGCCGATCACCGGGCCGGCCAATACGCCACCTTGGGGCTCGGCTACTGGGAACCGCGGATCGACGACGCCATCGATCGACTCAAGGACGGTCAGGTCGAGAAGTTGGTCCGTCGTTCGTACTCGATCAGCAGTCCGATCCTCGATGCGCATGGGTACCTCGTCAACCCCTACGAATCCGAAGAACTCGAGTTCTACGTCGTTCTCGTCCCGCCCTCCGAGGAGCGAGTGCCGGGCCTGACCCCCCGTCTAGCTAGGAAAGAGGTTGGAGACCGAATCTATCTCGGACCCAAGATCAGTGGCCGCTACACCCTCGACCCCGTGACCGATCCAGCCTCGGTGGTCGTGTTCCTCGCCACCGGGACGGGTGAAGCACCTCACAACGCCATGATCGCCGAATTGCTCCGACGGGGCCACTACGGTCCGATCGCCTCGGTGGTCACGGTGCGGCGGTGGACAGACCTCGGCTACCGGAGACTCCACACCGAGCTGGAGCGGCGGTTCAGCAACTATCACTATCTGGCCCTCCCGACCCGAGAGCCGGACGTTCCAAAGCGCTACATCCAAGACGTGGTGGAGTCCGGCGAACTGGAGGGGCGCCTTGGAGCGTCGCTCGATCCTTCCACCACCACGGTGTTCTTGTGCGGCAATCCTGCCATGATCGGCCCGCCCACCTGGAACGGGAATGGGCCGGTATTCCCGACTCCTCGAGGCGTCGTGGAGCTCCTCGTCGGTCGGGGATTCACGCCCGATCGTCGAGAGGCCCCTGGCAATGTTCATTTCGAGGAGTATTGGTAGGCGTCCGATCGTCTGACATGAGCGGCAGGCGCACGGTGAACGTGGTCCCTTCGCCCAGGACGCTGTCCACCCCGATCGTTCCCCCATGCTGGGCGACCACGTGCCGGACGATCGAGAGTCCCAACCCGGTGCCACCGGTGCCTCTGGAGCGAGCGGAATCCACGCGGTAGAAGCGCTCAAAGACCCGGTCGAGGTGCTTGGAAGGGATCCCTTCGCCTGTGTCGGAAACCTGGAGTTCGGCAAAGCCCGGCAACGAGCGGAGTCGCACGCTCACCGACCCGGCGTCGGGGGTGTGGCGAATGGCATTCCCGACCAGGTTGGAGACCGCAAGCGACAGGTCCGATCTTGAACCGCTCACGATGACCGGCGCATCGGGGGCGACAATAGATGGGGAGGGATGGCCCTGGGAACGCCCCACCACGTCAGAGAGCAGCAGCCCGAGGTCGACGACTTCGGTCGCCGCCTCCGTCGCCTCCAGGCGGGAGAGGTCGAGGAGGTCCGAGACGATTCGACTGAGACGGACGGCCGATGCGGCGGCCTGAGCAGCGAACCTTTGGGCCGAATCGGTGTCGCCGTCGTCGAGGGCGTTCAGGACCGTCTCCGAGGCAGCCTGAATCGATGCCACCGGCGTCTTCAGCTCGTGGGACGCATCGGCAACGAAGTCTCGACGCATCTCGCTGACGCGCCGCTCGTCGGTGACGTTGCGAAGCATGACCAGGACCGACCCATCGGCGGCGCGATTGGTCGCGGCCTCGTAGGTCTGCTGCCCATCGAGCCCTTCGAGGATCTGCGTATCTCTGTCGTCAGAGGCGGTCCGAATGACTTCGAGAAGCCGATGATGGAGGAGGTTGCCTTCTCGATCCAAGCTATCCCCGAAAAGGCTCCAAGCGGCCTGGTTGGCGTACAGGATCCGGGCTCTGTCACCCACCAGAAACACGGGATCGGCAACGCTGCGAAGAACCCGATCCATCATGTCGTTCTCCCGTTGGTACTCGTCAACCAGGTCGACGAGCCGGCGTCGCTCTGTCGCCAGTTGGTCGGCGATCAGGTCGGTGCTCGTCCAGCCCGTGCCGGCGCCGGTGTCGGACGCGGATACTCGAGCAGGTATCGCCTGGACGGCCCGACCGGCCCGGCGGCGCGTCCACCACCCGCCGAGAGCGACTCCGACGAGCAACCCGAGCGCGGCGACGAAAGGATCAGTCATCGGCGTATTTGTAGCCGATTCCCCGGACCGTCACGATCAGCACGGGCTTCTTGGGATCCGCCTCGATCTTCTTTCTGAGCCGCTTGATATGCACATCGAGCGTCTTTGTGTCGCCGAAGTAGTCATACCCCCACACCTCGGCCATGAGGCTCTCGCGGGTCACGAGTCTCCCCTTACGTCGCATGAGTGTCTCGAGCAAGGCGAACTCCTTCGGGCGAAGCTGGACCTCCTCGTCGCGGATCCGAGTCGTGTGGCGCGCCACATCGAGTTCAACCGGCCCGCCGACCAACAGGTCGTCCACATCCGGTTCGTCGACGTTCCCCAGCCCGGCGCGCCGCAACCCAGCCCGCACTCTCGAGACCAGCTCCAGCATCGAGAACGGCTTGGTGACATAGTCGTCGGCCCCGAGTTCCAGACCTGCCACCTTGTCGGCCTCCGCATCCTTGGCGGTGAGGATGATCACCGGCACGGTCGACCTGCTCCGTATACCTCGGAGCACATCGAAACCGTGCATGGAGGGCGTCATCAGGTCGAGAATGACCAGATCGGGTCGGAAGTCTCGAGCGGCCATCAGCCCGGCTGCGCCATCGTGGCTGACCATGACGTCATAGCCCTCCCGCTCGAGGTTGTAGCGGACAGAATCCGCCAGGGAGACCTCGTCTTCGACGATGAGAATCCGACTCTTGCTCATCGCCCCTCCCGCATTGGCCGCTGGCTCGGTGCACCTTGCGGATCCCACGAGTCCGACGCGAACTCGCGGAACTCGCCGCCGAGGAGAAACGCAGTCTGTTCGGCAATCTCGATGGCCCGGGACGCAACTCGCCCGGGGTTTCTCGTCACGATGGCCATCCGGATTCCCCTCTCCAGCTGCTCAGGGGCGTCGCGACAGCGCGCGACCCGCTCCACCATGGACCGAGTGAGACCTTCCATAGGCCGCACGGCGGAGTGGGCCCCCATCGCCAACACCTCTCGCGGCATGTCCGCCAACGACTCATGGAAGTTCTGCCGGATTCCCGTCAACGTCGACTCCCGCTGGGCGCCAGCGGCCAACCGCCCACGATGTTGATGTGCCCTCGCATCACGAGGCTTCGCCAGAAGGGATGCGCGCATCGTTGAACTCCTCCACCATCCCGGTGGCCATGAACACCACCTGCTCGCCGATATCAACCGCCTGGTCACCGATTCGCTCGAGGGCTCTGGCGGCGAGAATCATCCGGATGGCGTACTCCAGTTGACCAGCGTCCTTGCCGATCCCCAGGATGCTCTCCGTGACGGCTTCGTTCAGCGCATCAATGGAATCGTCCATGACCACCAGGCTGCGGGCGCCGTCGACGGCGCGACTCGAGAAGCATTCGAGGGCGATCCGAACCATCGGTTGAACTCGCCGGCCCATTTCTTCGAGCTGAGCGAGGACGTCGGGTCGAGCGGGGAGCGTATGCGTCGCTTTGACGATCTCGGCGATATTGACGGCTTGATCTCCCATTCGCTCCAGGGTGGTCGTCACGTGGAGGAGGGCGATCATCTGTCGGAGATCACCAGCCATCGGCTGCTGCTCGGCGACGAGTTCCAGCCAGCGGGTATGTACAGCGAAGTAGTAGCCGTCGATCTCATCGTCGGCGGCGATCACGTCGGCGGCGAGGTCGAGATCACGGCGGGCCAGCGCTTCGACAGCTCGCGATACGAGGTGACCTGCCTCGGCGCCCATGGTGAGCACCGTCGTCTCCAGTTCTGAGAGTTGTCCGTGAAATCGATTCCTGATATCTGGCATTGCTACTGCCTCTCTCGATGGTCGGGGTGTTCGGACCCGATCACCTACCCAAACCTTCCGGTTATGTACTGCTCGGTGAGTTCGTCGGCGGGATTGGTGAAGATCTGACCGGTCGGCCCGTACTCGACGATGTATCCGGCCCGATCAGCATCCATGTTGAGAAACGCTGTGAAATCCGATGCCCTCGCCGCCTGCTGCATATTGTGTGTCACGATACCGATGGTATAGCGCTGCTTCAGATCCTGGATCAGCTCCTCGATACGGAGCGTGGAAATCGGGTCGAGGGCCGAAGTCGGCTCGTCCATGAGGATGATCTCCGGCTTCACGGCGATCGTCCGAGCGATACACAAGCGCTGCTGCTGGCCACCGGAAAGCGAATACCCACTCTGATCGAGCTTGTCCTTCACCTCGCCCCACAGAGCGGCCTGCACCAGGCTCTCCTCGACCAGCTCGTCCATGTTCCCTTTGTAGCCGTTGACTCGCGCTCCCCAGGCGACGTTGTCATAGATGCTCTTCGGAAAGGGGTTCGGTTTCTGAAAGACCATGCCGATCCGCCTCCGAACCTCCACGGGGTCGACGGACGCCCCGTAGATATCGGTGCCGTTCAGCCGCACGTCCCCGTTGACACGTGCCCCGGCAACGAGGTCGTTCATGCGATTGAAGGTTCTCAGCACTGTCGACTTGCCAGACCCCGACGGACCGATCAAGGCGGTGATCTGGTAATCGATGAATCGCAGGTCGACGTTCTTGACCGCCCGAAACTCTCCGTATCGAACGCTCATGCCCGTCGCTTCGAGGGCGGCGCCTGGATCGATGTTGGATCCGGGGTCGACGACGGCGCTTCCGCTCTGCGCTGGTACCGCGGCACGTCTCTCGGCCATTCACGCTCTCCTTGCATATCGGTTTCTCAACACGATTGCCGTGGCATTCAAGGCCACGAGCAGGATGAGAAGGACGACGATCGCGGCTGCGGCGATGTTGCGGAATTCGTCCTGGGGTCGGGACGTCCACTGGAAGATCTGAATGGGAAGCGCGGTGAATTTCGAGAAGGGGCCGGTTGGATCAGCGGTGATGAAGGTCGACGCTCCCACGACCACCAAGGGAGCCGTCTCCCCCAGCGCCCGGGCGAGGGCCAGGATGGCGCCGGTCAGGATGCCAGGCAGGGCGCTTGGAAGAACGTGGGCCTGGATCGTCTGCCAGCGCGTGGCCCCCAGCGCCAGTCCCGCCGCCCGCAGCGAGCTGGGCACGGCCCGCACCGCTTCCTGGGCGTTGATGATGATGATCGGCAGAATGAGGAGGCCCAGGGTCAGCCCGGCGGACAGGATGGTGCGTCCATTGGCAGTAACGCCTGCATTGGCACGGAGGAAGGCCCCGCTTGTGAAGGCTTCGAGGAATCGGACGAAAATCGCCAGGCCGAGCATGCCGTAGATGATCGACGGGACACCGGCCAGGTTGTTGATGTTGGTCTGGATCAGCCGGTTGAGGCGCGTATCTCCCGCGTACTCCTCCAGATACACGGCCGCACCCACCCCTACGGGCAGCGAGAAGACGATCGTCACGAAGACGATCCACAACGATCCGAGAATGGCGGTGCGGACGCCCGACACCTCGGCTTCCGGCGATTGTGGGCTGGAGACGAAGTCCCAGGAGAGCCATGACCGGAACAGGACGTCGGCCTCGGGATACTGGGCGGCCGCGATCTCCTCGATGGCATCCCGCTCGAAGATCGAATCCAGGAGAGACCAGCTTTGGCGCACCTGAGGAACCACCAGCTGCTCGACGATCAGGGCATAGACGTTGTCGGCGTCGCGACTCGACCCCGAACACCCGGTCGGGCGATCCTCCGAACGTGCACAGACCTCGTCCCATTTGGCCTCCGTCTCGAAGACCAAGCGATCGGGAAAGAAGCGTTGCTCCCGCTCGAGACGTCGCCCGACGTTGTTGGAGATATTCGCCTCCAGCACGGCAACCAGCTCGCCTTTGGTGAGATCCTCCATAGACCGATCGGCGTCGTAGCCGGACGCGACGACCAGCGAGGCCGGATCGATCTCGTTCTCGATGGCGACCAAACCGAACGACGAGTTGATGACGGTGTAGAGCAGCGTCCCCAACGCAACGATCGCCACCATCAGAGCGGCCAGGAACGCCACTTTCAGATAGCCCCCCCGCCGTCGCCGCCGTCCAATATGACGTCGGAGATCCTCGCCTTCGGGGAAGGATGGTCCGGTCACTCGTAGACCTCCCGGAATCGCGCCACGAAGCGCCGGCTCACGGTGTTGAGTCCGAGCGTCATCAAGAAGAGCATCAGCCCGACGGCGAAGACGCTGTTGTAGTCGATGGAGTTGTAGCTCAGGTCGCCACCGGCGATCCGGACGATGTAGCCCGTCATCGTTTCGCCCGAGAGGAACGGGTTCAGCACCGTGTCGGCGATACCGTCCTCCCCGAAGGTCCAGTTGCGGGGAGCCGCCCCGGAGGCGATGGCCACCACCATCGTCTCCCCGATGGCGCGGGAAATGGCCACGACGAAGGCGGCGGTGATCCCCGAGAGCGCGGCCGGCAGCACGATCCGCGTCGACACCTCAAGCTTCGTGGCGCCGAGGCCGTAGGCAGCCTCCCGGAGCGACGCCGGCACGGCATGGAGCGCGTCCTCGCTCATCGAACTCACCAGGGGGATGATCAGAATCCCCACCACGATGCCGGCCGACGCGACGTTGTAGATGTCCACGACGCCGGCCCCCAGGAATGACCGGAGAAGTGGCGTCATGAACGTCAGAGCGAAGTAGCCGTACACCACGGTGGGAACCCCGGCGAGCACCTCCAGAATCGGCTTCAGGAGAGCCCGGGGTCGGTTGGAGGCGTATTCGCTGAGGTAGATGGCCGTGGCGAGTCCGAGCGGGAGCGCGACGAGCATGGCGATGGCACTCACGAGCAACGTGGAGCGGACCAGAGGCCAGATGCCGAATTGAAGCAGTTGGGGCTCCCACCTCGTGGACGTGAAGAAGTCGACGAGAGAGGCTTCCTCGGTCTGAAAGAAGAGGAGCGCCTCTCGCCCGAGTACCGCGACGATCCCCACGGTGGTGAGGATGGAAATCGCGCCACACAGGAACAGGAAGCCCTGGATGAGTGCTTCCATCGGGCGTGCCTTGCGCCCCAGCATCGCTACCCCAACCGCGTCACTTCCCAACCTGGTTCTCCTCTCGGCCGAAGGGCCGCTACTTACCCATCGCCGTCGACAGAACCGATTTGGCTGCCTCCATGTTGGCGGCCGGGGCAGGGAAGTAGCCGACGTCGATGATCTCCCCGTCCACGTAGCTGAGGATGAAGGCGAGGAAGTCTCCCACCTGGGGCCGCTCCTCGATGATCGAGGCCGTCGTGTACATGAACAAGGGCCGAGCCAAGGGGTATTCGCCGGCGTCGACTGCCTCGGCGGTCGCCTCCACGGACTCGATCGCCACCACGTTGAGGTCGTCACGGTTCTCGGCGTAGTAGGCAAACCCGAAGAAGCCGACGGCGCAGGTCGTGTTCGGGTCGTCGGGATCGCACCCATCGCCGACTATGCCCTGGACCAGTACGTTGTCATCCTCCGACTTCTGGGTATTCGTTGCACCGAGAATCGGAGCCTCGTCCTCGTCGAAGACCTCTTCCACGAAGTAGTCGAACGTGCCCGAATCGGTCCCTGGTATGAATCGACCGATGGGATTGGCCGGCCAATCGGGGCGAACGTCCCGCCAGGTGGAGGCAGTCGAGAACAGAACGGCCAGCTCCTCGAGCGTGATGTCGGTGGCAAAGGTATTTGCCGGAGATACGGTGACCGCCAGGGCGTCCGTGCCCAGGCGGAGCTCGATCGGGGTGCGCCCGATCGACTCACACTGAGCGGTTTCCCCTGCCTTGATCGGGCGAGAGGCATTGGCGATATCCGACTCGCCACTCACGCAGAACCGCTCGAATCCGGCCCCGGACCCGATACTGTCGATGGTCACCTGACCTGAGTAGCCTTCGTTTTCGAAGCGGGCCGCCATGGCCTCCGCCAGGGGGAACACCGTCGACGACCCAGCCATGGCGATATCGCCGGTCACGTCGAGCGGGTCCACCTCCGGCAGCATCCCGTCGCCGACGGCACCCATCGTCTCAGTCGGGGTTGCAGTTGCCCCGGTCGACTCGGTGGCCGTGGTCTCCTCGGCGGCAGATCCGCAACCGACCAGGAGGACCCCCATGACCAGCAGCCCGGCTACCCATTTCTTCGCCTTCATTGCCTACCCCCACCTCGACGGCGCCTTCTTGCGGACAGCCACAAGACTCACGTGAGCGGATCACGCTCGAGGGAAAGGTAGGTGATGCAAGTAACGCCACCGCTACACCAAGGTGAACGGAATGGAAACGTTCTCGGCCACTTTCCGACGGCTCAATCGTCGTCGGGCGGTGCAACCCGATCGAGGAGGTTGGGCGGGAGAACGTCGTAATGGTCGTGTTCAGCGGTGTAGCGGCCCGCGCCACCGGTCAACGACTTGAGGTCGATGGTGTAGCGCACGACCTCCATCGTCGGGACCTCGGCGGTGATGAGCTGATCCCCCACCGGGGTGACCTCCGTGCCCAAGACCCTTCCCCTCCGGCCGGAGATGTCCTTCATGACGTCCCCCTGGAGGGCGGGCGGTACGGTGATCTGCAACACCGAGATCGGCTCGAGAAGGACCGGTCGGGCTTGGGTGAGGGCTTCGCGCACCGCCAGCTTGCCGGCCATCTTGAAGCTCATCTCTGAGCTGTCGACCGAGTGGTATTTGCCGTCGTACAGCGTGGCTTTCACGTCGACGATGGGGAACCCGTGGGTGTGTCCCGAGGCAAGCTCCTCCATGATGCCCTTCTCGACAGCTGGGATGAACTGACGGGGTATGGCTCCGCCAACCACAGCGTCCTCGTACTCGTATCCTGCCCCTCGCTCGAGCGGCTCGAAACGGACACGGGCGATGCCAAACTGGCCGTGCCCACCCGATTGCTTCTTGTACTTGCCCTCGACGTCGGCAGGGGCCGTGAAGGTCCATCGGAAGGGCACTCTGACCGGCTCGGTCTCGACACTCACGCCGAATCGCGATTTCAGCCGGGCTATCGCCACAGCCAGATGGGTCTCGCCGGCCCCCCACAGCAGGGTCTGCTTGGTTTCGCCATTCTGCTCGACCACGAGACCGGGGTCCTCGTCCTGGAGTCGACGGATCGCCGTCGGAAGCTTGTCATCGTCTGCTTGGCTCGCCGCATGAATCGCCATCGCATGCATCGGCTTCGCGACCGGGAGTCGGGGCACCTTGACCGGCGTGTTCTTGGGGGCAAGCGTGTCGCCGGTGGCCGTGTCGGACAGTTTGGCGACCACCCCGATATCCCCGAGACCAAACGAGGACTGGGCGATCTGCTCCTTGCCTCGCAGTGTCATCAGGTTGTGGAGTCGCTCGTCGGCGCCACTCCGGGCGTTGATGAGATGGGCGTCCTGCTCCACGGTGCCCGTGACGACTTTCACGAGGGAGAGTTGGCCGACATAGGGATCGCTCAAGGTCTTGAAGACGTACAGCAAGGCATCCGCATTGGCGTTCGGGGTGATGTCGACCGTCGTGTCGCCCGCCTCCACGGTCACCGGCGGCCGGTCCAGCGGTGATGGTCCGATCTCGCAGATGAAGTCGGCAAGTCGATCCACTGCAATAGGCACCGTGGCGGACCCACACACGACAGGGAACACCGCAGATTCATCGACCCCCACGGCAAGCGTCTTCTCCAGCTCGTGGAAGGACGGCACATCCCCTTCCAGGTACCGACCCAAGAGCTCATCATCGCCGACGACGATCCCCTCGACGAGGTTGTCGTGAACCTGCCGCTCCAGTTCTTCCATCTCCTCCGGTATCTCCGCCTTCTCCCCGTGGCCGCTGTCGTAGAGGTAGGCGGTATCGGTGAGGAGATCGGCGATGCCGTGAAAGCTGCTTTCTCTTCCAATCGGAAGTTCGAGTGGTGCGATGCCGGCGCCGAAGGTGGACCGCAGGTCTTCGAGTGTCCTCTCGAAATCGGCCCGTTCCTTGTCCAGCTTGTTGACGAAGACCATTCGCGGCACACCGAGATCCGCGGCCGCCTGCCAGATCTGGCGAGTTTGCACCTCGACGCCGTCGACTGCCGAAACGACAAAGATCGCCAGATCGACGACCGCCAGGGCAGCCATCGTGTCGCCGAGGAAGTCGGCGTACCCTGGCGTGTCGATCAGATTGATCTTGTGGCCCTTCCACTCGAAGGGCGCCAACGACAGGCCGAGCGAGATCCCGCGAGCGGCCTCCTCCGGATCGAAGTCGCACACGGTGGAGCCGTCCTCGACTCGTCCGACCCGGTCGATCGTGCCGGCGCGGAACAGCAGCGCCTCGGCGAGCGACGTCTTGCCGGAGCCTGCATGCCCGACCAAGGCGACGTTGCGAATCTTCTCGACTGGGTACGTTTCCACCGGGGCCTCCAGATCGGGCGGTTTTTTCCCCTCCAACCTACCGAAGATTTCGCCCCAATACCTCGCCAACCGGCACCCGATCTAGGGCACTTCGACCCGTCGGACCTTCCGAATGGAGGTAGAAGGCGCCTCCTCTCAGTTGTAGTATTGGTACCACTGGGAGTGTGATTGTGCGGAACCTGGTTCTGGGAGCTGTGGCAGTCGTTCTGCTGCCCGTGTCGGTGGTTCTCCTGGTCGGGGTGGCGACCGGAACGCTCACCGGCGGAATCGTGGAGGCGGCGGGGTCCGCCACCGTCGACGGTTTCACCCTTGACGAATTGCGCGAGATCGAATCCAGTGTGGGCCAGCCGCCCGATTCGGTCCGTATTCGGAGCGACGGTCGCGTCGGTAATCGGCTCGCCTTCGGCGGCGCCGTCACGCCCAAGACCACCAGTGTCTACCTCAGTTCACTGGGTTTCGAGGAGCTGGCCACTTTCTTCGAGGACAAGGCTGGTCTCCTCGGCTGGGCGCGTGTCGATACTCCCACCCCGCTCATCGTTCAGGGGGACGAAGACCAGGTGCGAGTGTGGCGAAGGGACAACCTCTACCTCCGTCTCAGCCACCACAGCGACGATCGAGCTCTCGTGGAAGCAGGAGGCGCGGCCGGAGACCACCTGTATACGGCGTCGATCGAACCCATTGGCGATCCTTCGAGTTGACATCCGGCGTCGGCGTCACGCGACACTTGGGATCGCTAGGTTCGGAAAGGTGAAGGTCGCACTCGCCCGTAGGACCGATCTATCCGCTGTGATCGAGATCGGTGCATCCGCCCTGGTAGACGCGTACCGCGAGCTGCTCAGGCCGGCCACCGTCCAAGCGATCCTTTCGACGGCCTACACGCTGCCTGCCATGCACGGCCGGTGGGAGGATCACCCCATCTTCGTTGCTCGCTCCGAGGAATCGATCCTGGGCTTCGCCGACGGATTCGTGGAGGACGATCGAGTGGTCATCTCGGCGCTGTGCATCCGGCCGGAGCTCCAGCGGAAGGAGGCAGGGGCCGGGCTCGTGGACGCGGTTGGCGAGCTGGCGGCAACCCTGCCACTCACGGTCGACGTCATCCTCGGCGATCGCCAGGCCGAGACGTTCTATGAAGAACTGGGCTTCGTCCCTGGGGAGACACTCGAGGTGACGATGTTCGGCGAGAAGGTGGTCGAACGACGTTGGTACCGCGCTCCCCTCGTCGAGTCGTCCGCGGGCAGCATCGGGGCTTCGCGAGTCATATGAAGGCCCGCTCGTTGCCCAAGGTCCTCCTTCATGATCATCTCGACGGTGGCCTACGGCCATCCACGGTCCTCGAGTTGGCGACCGAGGTGGGGCACGCTCCCCCGGCTTCTGATCCCCAGGCACTGGCCTCCTGGTTCCATCAAGGCGAGGCGGGATCGCTGGAGACCTATCTGGCGGCTTTCGCCGAGACCGTGGCGGTGATGCAGACGCCGAGCTCCCTCTGCAGAGTCGCCTATGAAGCCGGCCTCGACCTTGCTGCCGACGGCGTCGTGTATGCGGAGCAGCGATATGCTCCGGCGCTCTCGACACAGTCCGGGATGGCGCTGGGCGAGGTCATCGCCGCAGTGCACGAAGGGTTCCGGATGGCCGAGACGGAGACGGGCATCGTGCTGCGCTTCATCTGCGATGCGATGCGTCAGGACACCGACTCCGAGTCGGTCGCCGAAGCGGCGGTACGGTCAGGTGCGGCGGGTTTCGACCTCGCCGGTCCCGAAGCCGGCTTTCCACCCAGCCAACACCGCCCGGCGCTCCGAAGAGCCGCAGCCGCCGGTCTCGGGATGACCATCCACGCCGGTGAGGCAGCCGGAATCGACTCCATCGCCGACGCCCTCGCCTGCGGAGCCGAGCGGCTCGGGCACGGCGTCAGAGTCATCGACGATTGCGCCGTCGAGAACGGCGAGATCACAGAACTGGGTCCCGTTGCGGAGACCGTGCATGGCCGGCGGATCCCTCTCGAGATCTGTCCGACGTCCAACCTCCACACCATGAGAATCGACGCCGCCGACCACCCCGTCGGCCTGCTCCACCGAAGGGGATTCGTGGTGACCATCAATACCGACGACCGGCTCATGAGCGGGACATCGATGTCGCAGGAGTTCGAACTCCTCACGCAACACCAGGGTTTCGACATCGACGACCTCGCTCTGGTCACCCTGCAGGCGCTGCGCGCCGCTTTCGTCGATGACGACACGAAGCAGGCTCTGTGGACGGAGCGGATCGCCCCGGCCTATCGGGCGGCGGGCGCCACCCTCGGCACGAACCTCAACCCACGTGGGTCTTCATCCACGTGATGACGTCGGTGATGACCTCGGGCCCTTCCGGTTCGTTGAACGACTCATGCCGGAGGCTCGGATAGAGCGTTCGGGCAACGGAGGCGTGTTCGCCCAAGGCGGCGGACGCCGATGGAGGCACCAACGAGTCGTTTCCGCCGTGGATCACGAGGCAGTCCATCGGTGGGGCGGCAGGTGGTTGGCATGCGGCCATCGTGGCGAACATCTCCGCTCCGAGTTTGGCGGTCGCCGACGTGATGACGAGAGGATCGGCGAAATACGCCTCCGCCACCGCGGGGTCTCGCGAAAGGTGCTCGCCGTCGATCGGATTCGGGATCGCCACCTTGGGGATCACCCTGGCCAAGAGCGGCGAGAGGGACTGCTGCCAGGCCGGAGTATTCGCTCCCAGGGCCGGAGCACTGAGCACCAGGGCGTCGGGCTGCGGGCGCCCGGAGAGCGAGTAGCGGTAGGCGATCAGGCCACCGAGTGAATGCCCCAGCAGCACCACGGGAAGGTCCGACTCGATGAGCGGCGCGAGTTCCTCCTCGACCGCGTCCAGGTAGTCGTCGAACCGGTCGACGAAGGCTCGTCTGCCGCTACTGCGGCCGAAGCCGGGCAGATCAAACGCGTAGACCGCCAGGCCCGCCTCGGCCATCTGTTCGCCGACGTGTTCGTACCGGCCGGAGTGCTCACCCAGGCCGTGCACGAGGAGCACCGAGGCCCAGGCGTCGTCTGGACGTTCCCAGGTCCGTCGGAGCCGGGCCGCGCCGGGAGCAATGGAAGCGATGTCGGTGGTGCTGCTCACTTCATTGCCTCCTCAGGCAGAATCCGCGTCGGGTTCGAGCCGGACCACCTGCGGGCGACCCGGAATCCGGGTGGGTGGCGGAACGTCGTCCAGCTGATCGGGCTCCTCGAGTCCGTACTTCACTACGAGATGAAGATAGTCCCTCTGGTAGAGGATCTTGCAGCGGACGTCAGGGTGGAGTTGGTGCAACATCCGCACCTTGCGGTTCTTCTTCGTCACCAGTTTCTGGTTCATGGTGGTGACTTCGATGAAGACGTCCTCGTCGGGAAGGTAGAAGTCCGGAGTGAAAAATCGGGTTGGCTCACCGTTCTCATCCCACGCCAGGGGAAACGCCCGAGGCTCGTACTCCCAGGGAATACCGTAGAAGTCGAGGAGGCTGGCGAACTGCCGTTCGCTGTTGTGCGCGAACGCCTCCCGGTCGGAGGGTCGCTGCTCGTCGATATCGGAGGTCAGCGCGCCTCGACTTCCGGCAGCACGACAGGTTCGCTCGGAACCGTCGAGGTGGTCGAGACTTCCGGGAACAGACGGTGAACGTCACCCTCGAGTTCTTCTTGAACCGGTCCCACCGCAATGCCAAAGACGCCTTGGCCGCGTCGGAAGACGTCGACGACTTCGTCGGCACTGTGCGCCGCGTAGATGGTGGCACCGTCCGAGAGGAGGGTCACGTCGGCGAGCGGTTGATCGCTTTGCAGCTGAGCTCGCAGGATATCGGTGGCGGTACGGATCTTCTTCAGGCTCATCCCGGCGTCCAGGAGGCGCTTGACGACTTTGAGCTGGACAACGTCGATGAACGAGTAGAGGCGCTGGGAACCCGAGCCGTGTGCATGTTGCAGCGAAGGCTTGATCAGGTCGGTCCTCGCCCAGTAGTCGAGCTGACGGTAGGTGATGCCCACCAATCGGCACACCTGGGGTGCGCGAAATCCATTTACTGCCACGTTTTCCTCCTGCGTGGAACGATTAGGTTACACGCCCGTAATTACCCCTGTGGAAAACTACCGGTACCGTCCGGTGATGTCAACGACTCCCGTCAAGAATCGTTGCTGTCCTGACCACCCATGGCGTTGAGAGCCCCGATCTGCTCGGCTGTGCCGATGGCCACCAACACGCTCCCGGCGGGGATGGAAGCCTGGGCATTGGGGTTGACCTCGACGCCCTGGGCGGGCCGCTCGACGGCAAGCACCATCGCACCTGATCGCTGCCGGACTCCAGCGCCACTGAGTGAATTCCCATCGAGTCGGGAACCTGCTCCCACAGTGACCCTCTCGACCCGGAACTCGACGTGCTGTCCGCGGATGACGAGATCCACGAAGTCGGCGAGACCGGGTTGGAGCGCCATCGCCGCCATGCGCCGCGCACCCACCCTTTGCGGGGCGACGACCCGATTGGCGCCTGCCAGCAGGATCTTTTCCTCGGACTCTTCGTCGTTGGCCCTCGACACCACGGGCAGGTTGAAGTTGAGGGATCGGGCCGACAACACGATCACGAGGTTGTCGCTGTCACTGGAGACGCAGGCGATCAGGCCGGCCGCTCGCTCGATTCCGGCGGCGAGCAGCACATCGTTGTGGGTGGCATCTCCCTCCACCACCACTGCCCCGGCCGACCGGGCTTCGTCCGCCGCTTCGGGGTCCGATTCGATCACCACAACGTCGGCATGGTGTTCCAGGATGTCCTGCCAGGCAGCATGTCCGACGCGCCCAAACCCACACACGATCTGGTGGTTGGTGTACCCATCGATGTCTCGCTGCATCCTGGCCTTCCTTCCACGGTCCGAAACCTGCACGACGGCGATCTCGAGAGCGATACCGGCAGTGTACAGAGCAGTTCCCACGCCCACGACGATGAGGACGGAGGTGACGAACCTGCCGGCTGGACCTAGTGGGAAGACCTCGGCAAAGCCGACCGTCGACACGGTCATCAGGACCATGTAGAGGCTGTCGGCCCAGGAGGCGCCCTCGACGACCCGGTAGGCGATCGTGCCACCGACGACGATCGTGCCCAGCGCCGCGCCGGCGCGCCGGAGCCGGCCGGTGGGTGTCATGAATTGGCCGACGGGTCCTCGAAGTCCTCCGGTGAGATGTCGTCGAGGAACTCCCGAAAGGCTTCGATGGCTTCTTCCTCTTCTTCCTCGTCGTCCAGCTCGATTCCCGCGTCGTCGAGGACCTCTACGCTGGCGAAGAGATCGGCCCCGGTCCGTGCAGCCAAAGCGATGGCGTCGCTCGGTCGGGACGAAACGGTCACCTCATCCGGTCCGGACCCGAAGACGAGATCGGCGAAATACACAGAATCTCTGAGTTCGGTCACGATCACCTTCTGAACCGTCGCTCCAAGCGCCTCGGTGACGTCCTGCAGGAGGTCGTGGGTCATCGGCCGTTGCGGAACGACGCCCTCCAGCGCATAGGCGATGGCGGTCGCCTCGACGGCTCCGATCCAGATCGGCAGGTAGCGCCGACCGTCTCGCTCTCTGAGGAGCACGATCGGCTGATTACTCGGGAACTGGATTCGCACCCCGACGAGATCGAGAGGGACGTAGTCGGTCATGGGCCAAGGTTATCACCGGCAGAGGCGAACACCCGGCGTTCCAGGACCGTTGGATCTTCGGCGAAATCCCCGAGATCCATCACTGCCCAGATGCTGGCGAGGTTGCGGTAGAGACCCTCCCAATCGAGCCCATACCCGACGAGAAACTCGTCGCCGACCTCGAAGCCGCGATATTCCAGCGGTACATCGACCAGTCTGCGCGTCACCTTGTCGATCAAGGTGACCGTGGAGACACTCGCCACGTCGCGGGTCTCCATGAAGCTCCTCAACGCACTGAGCGTCAGTCCGGTGTCGACGATGTCCTCGACCAGAACCACATGTCGGCCGACCAGGGGCGTTTCCGTGTCGAACGAGATCTGGACGCGACCCGATTCGCCGAACCGGGTCAGAGACAGGAAGTCGACCTCGACCGGGCCAGGGACGTGGCGAATCAGGTCGGCGAGAAACGGTACGGCGCCGTTGAGGATTCCGACAAAGATCGGTTGTCGCTCGGCCATGTTTCGGGAGATCTCTTCGCCGAGTTCGATGCACCGAGCGGCGAGCACACCCTTGGTGACCACCTCGACGACGGGCTCAGTCACGCAAGCCCCAGACCCAGTCCCAGTATCGGCTTGCCCACGAGACGGAGTCGATCACACCAGGCAGCTCGGCGGTCTCCTCCACGGCCAGAGCCGTGTGACCGATCTCTTCTCCGGAGACGGATGCCGTGGCGGTCGGGACACCGTCATCGAACGACGGACTGACGACCACCGCCTCCTGCTCCGTGGACGAGAGGAATGCGTCGATTTCCTCCTCTGGTATGGCGGCCACGCTCCCGGCCGGGGTCCTGATCGTGAATTCGATTTCGGCTGGGTCGATCAGTGCCAGAAGCTGATACTCCAGGAATCCGTAGTTCAACAGCTGGGCCGTGTCCAGGAAATGATCCTCGCTGTTCATGACCACGGTGAATACCTTCCGCCCGGCACGCTCGGCTCCGGCCACCAGCGTCAATCCGGCGCCGTCGGTGTAGCCCGTCTTCACGCCGAACGCGCCGTCATAGGTGCGGATGAGTTCGTTGGTCGAACGAGCGGTTCTGCGGGTACCGTCCGGCGCCGGAGTCATCTCATAGCTGGGGGTGTCGACCATCCTGGCGAAGTCGGCGTTCTCCATTCCGTACAGAGCGATGTCGAGAAGGTCCCGTGCCGAGCTGTGATGGCCCGGCGCATCCAGACCGTGCGGATTCACGAATGCGGTGTTCTCCAGACCCAGTTCCCGCGCCTTGGCGTTCATCATCGCCACGAAGGAGTCGACGTCACCGGCGATGTGCTCGGCCACGGCCACTGCGGCATCGTTGGCTGACTGCATGAGCAATGCATGGAGCAGATCCCCCAGCGGAAGGGACTCACCGGCGACCAGCAGGATCGTCGCCTCCCCGACCGCGGCCGCCTGGGCCGACACCGTCACGAGCTCGTCCATCGAGCCGTTTTCCAGCGCCACGATGGCGGTCATCATCTTCGTCGTCGAGGCCATGGGACGTCGTTCGTCCGCTCCGAGACTGGCCAGTTCTCGTTGATAGGTGTCATCCCAAAGCACCCAGTTGGTGGCCGACATTTCCGGTGGCACGGGCGGCGAAATGCCTTCGATCGGGAGGGGCTGAGCCAGCGCCGCCGGAAGGGCCCCGACGCGCATGGCCGGGACTGCGATCAAAGCCACCGAGATCGCCAGCAAGGCCAGCCGTGAGGCCCGTGCCAACCTCATTCTTCCAGCATGGCGCGGACCTGACGCCGGAGTAGCCGGAGATGAATGGCCTCGAAGCCCTTGGCCACGCCACTGAGCAGCTCACGCGACTGTCGGCGCCCCTCCGGGCTGGTGTTGCGACGCAAACCCGCCGAGAGCTGCCTGAGGAGATCGGCCTCGCGATCGGCGCCCAGTCGTAGCGTGCGAAGGTGGCGCGGTTCAAGGCCGCGTTCGAACAGGAGTTTGGCCTCTCGGGCTACCGCCAGCGCATCCGTGTCGAACCGGCCGTCGGGCGACGGCTGGAGGAGCCCATTGGCGATGAGAGCGTCGAGTTCCGCCGGTTCGAGACCTGCCCTGCGGAGCAGTTCACCCGATTCGATTTCGGCCGGGCCGCCTTCGAGGTAACGGTCCTCAGGCTCTTGGCTCTCTGCGTCGGGTTCCTCGCCACGTTCCCAGTCGGTCAGCTTCGATTTGATCACCTTGAGCGGGAGGAAATGATCGCGCTGTTGTTGGAGGATGAAGCGGAGACGTTCGACGTCGTCCGCAAAGAACTGGCGATAGCCGGATTCCGAGCGGGAAGGATGCACCAGCCCTTGATCCTCGAGGAAGCGGACCTTGGAAACCGACACCTCGGGGAACTCGTCCTTGAGGAGGTTGATCATCTCACCGATCGAGAAGGCCTCGGGCTCGGCCGAACGCTCACTCATCTTTGGTGTCTGCGGCGTCCCCGAGTGCAACGATGAGATGGAATTTGCCAACGATCACTTCGTCACCGGCCCGCAGGGGGGCGCGCTCCACCGCCACGTCTCGCACATAGGTGCCGTTGGTCGACCCGGAATCTTCCACCACCAGCTGCGTTCCGTCGGAGATGAACCGACAATGGTGCCGGCTGACGGTGATGTCGTTGAGGAAGATGTCGCTTTCGGGGTCTCTGCCCACGGTGGTGATGCCGTTCACCAGGAGGTAGGTCATGCCGGCGCGAGGACCGCGCTCCACGACGAGCGCGAATCCCTTGACCCCGTCGATGTGAGCAGCCTCATCGGGGGTCAGTGACGGATGTTGGTTCGGCGAAACGGGGAGATAGATGATGGTCGGCTCTCCATCACCTCCGTCTGCACCGCAATACTCGCAGACGCTGGTCCCTTCGGGCATTCGGCGATGACAGGTGGGGCAATCCATGGTCGTTATCGTAGCGAGCTCCGGGAGGCACCTGGGCGGCCCGTGGGGGCCGTCCAGAATCGCGCTATTCGTCCGCGATGAGGGCTTGATAGGCGGTGGAGTCGAGCAGGCCTTCGAGTTCGTTGACGTCCGAGAGTTCGAGCTCGAGGATCCAGCCTGAGCCGTACGGGTCCGAGTTCACGAGTTCGGGTTGATCTTCCAGTGCGCCGTTGACCGCCGTCACCTTCCCGGTGACGGGGCTGTAGACCTCTCCGACCGACTTGGTCGACTCGATCTCTGCCAGGGTTTCACCCTTCGAGACGGTGGCGCCTGCGTCGGGCAGGTCGGCGTAGACGATGTCCCCGAGGGCGTCTTGGGCGAAATCGGTGATTCCGACCCGTACGGTCGAGCCATCTTCGGACGCTTGGATCCACTCGTGGGCGTCGGTGTAACGACGATCACTCGGAACGTTCAATGTTTCTCCTCTCGATCTGCACGAGCTTACCGGTTGGACTGTCGGAGTTGCCGGAGTTTCGTTCCGGCATCTTGGAGATAGCGCACGGCAACCCACCAATAGAGCAGGAGCCCGATCACGCCGGCGATCCACCCGAGGGCTGAGAAGAGGGAGGGAAGGATGTCGCCTGCTGCCACGTAGAACGACGGAATGGAACCGTAGATGAGGAAGGTGGCCACCTTGCCGAGGTAGCGGACTTCGAGCGTCTCTCCGTATCTCGTGAGGAGGACGAATGCGACGATGGTCATCATCACCTCGCGGATCAGCAGAGGAACGATGATCCCAGACGGCAGGATACCGGCGATCCATCCACCGATGACCGCTGCCACGATGGCGACCCGATCCGCCACAGGGTCGAGTTTCTGGCCGAGCACGGAAACCTGGCCGAGTCGCCGCGCCAGGGTACCGTCGATCCAGTCCGTGGCACCGATGGCCAGCAGCAGAAAGCCGGCTGCGGCAGGACGGTCTTGGCCGAGCAGCAACCACAAGAAGTAGGGAACCGCGGCGAGCCTCACCAGGGACACCAGGTTGGGGATGGTGACGATGGCGTCTGACGGGGTCGTGTCTGGCGCGGCGTCGGTCATGGACGCGATGGTACCAGTGGCCAACTGCGCCGAAGGCATCGCAATGACGACAACACGGGGGCCCTCGCTAGAACGAGAGCCCCCGTGCGAGTGGTCGGGCTGGCCGGATTTGAACCGGCGACCTCTTGTCCCCCAGACAAGCGCGCTACCAAGCTGCGCCACAGCCCGAATGATTGCCGCAGTCTAGCGGTCCGGTGCTCTACATCACCCTCATGGGTTCGGCGTACCAACAGGCCACCGGGTGTGTGATGCCACTCACTTCCTTGAGCGGCGGCTCTTCGGTGGCGCACTGCTCGGTCGCCTTCCAGCACCGGGTGCGGAACCGACATCCGGACGGCGGATCGACCGGGCTGGGGACATCGCCCTCCAGCAAGATTCGCCCCTCGGAATGGGTGCTCGTTGGATCGGGAACCGGCACCGCAGAGAGCAAGGCTTGCGTGTAGGGGTGGCTCGATTCTTCGTAGAGCGGCGATCGCACCATACGCGGCTTCGACTACAACGAACTGGGCCCGCTGGATGCCGATGGCGAGCCGCTGGGCGGCGAATTCCTGGCCGTG
>CBDUEV010000046.1:0-20821 GCA_965366365.1 uncultured Acidimicrobiia bacterium
GTGTCGACCCGGACGATCTCGTTGTCGGCGCCAACGGCAACGAAGAGGTTGTCGTCGGTGGCGAAAGCGATGTTGTCGATCGTGCCATCGACATCCAACACCACCTCGTGGTTGTTCGACCCTGAGAAGTCCACCTTCACGACGAGACCCTCGCCCAGGTTCACGGCGAACGCCTCACCCGACGAGTTGAACTTCACCGCCGACGAGACGCCGAGTTCGCCCGCAACGACATCTGCCGTCACCGGAACAGGAGAATCGACGTCGATCTTGAGCACGTCACCGGTGAAGAAGGACGGGGCGTAGAGATAGCCGTCGGGCCCGAAGTCGAACGAGTTGACCATCAGGTCCTCGTTGAGCAGGACCGGATCGGCCTGCAATTCCGGGTCCAGCTCGTAGAGGCCCTGTCCGAGGAAGAGGAGGCCGACGAACAACCGACCGTCGTCGGACATCGTGATCGGATTCACTCCTGGACCCACGAACTGCCGGACCGGCTCGGCGCCGGGGGCGAGCTTGCCGACGTAGCCCAACAGAATCTCGGTCCAATAGATGGTGCCGTCTTCGGTGATGAAGATGTCGTCGGGGCCGTGGACGCCTCGCTCTGGACCGATACGGTCGAGCAGCTCGCCCGTATTCGGATCGTGCACGGTGATCTCGTCGCCGCCGACGCTGGCTACGTAGACGTTGTCGTCGTACGGCGACACATAGATCCCGTTCAGAGAGTTGGTCTCGGCGGATCGCCCGACCTCGCGGCCGTCGCTGGCGTCGAACGGTTCGGCTACCGGCATCGCCTGGATCGGCGTGGCCGTGAATATCAGTAGTGCCGCCACGAAGACAATGATGTGACGTGTGCGCATGACGCCCTCCCTCGCTTCTTCCTTTGTTCGAAAGTACACGTCCTGATCCTGGTCTGACTGCGAAAGTGCGGATTGGGCCGAGGGCGAGTCGTTCGAGGAAGGGGATGAGCCGGCGACTGACGGTAGGCTCCGGGACATGTCAGACCTCAACGTGTGTCTCGAAGTACGCCGCGATGACCTCCGCCAGACGCGGTTGACACGCGAGCCACTGCCGCAATTGGACGAAGGCCAGGCGCTGCTCCGAATCGATTGCTTCGGGCTCACCTCGAACAACATCACCTACGGCGTGGTGGGGGACCTGATCGGGTATTGGGGCTTCTTCCCGGCCGAGGAGGGATGGGGTCGCATCCCGGTCTGGGGCTTCGCCGACGTCATCGACAGCCGGGTCGGGCAGCTTCCCACCGGCACGCGGGTATTCGGATACTTCCCGATGGCGTCGCACCTCGTCGTCGAGCCGATCAACGTCTCACCCCACGGATTCGTCGACGGCGCCGCCCACCGCACGGGGCTCCCGCCGCTCTACAACCGGTATCGGAACACGGCGGCCGACCCCATATACTCACCCGAGACCGAGGCCGTCCAGGCGATCCTCTTTCCTCTATTCGCCACGTCGTTCGTGATCGACGACCTGCTGGCGGACAACGGCGATTTCGACGCCGCTCGGATTCTGCTGTCCAGCGCCTCGAGCAAGACGGCTGCGGGAACGGCCCTGTGCATAGCGCGGAGGAACCCACCCCGCCCGAAGGTCGTCGGCCTCACCTCTACCGGGAACGTCCCTTTCGTGGCGAGCCTCGGCTGGTACGACGAAGTCGTCGCCTACGGCGACATTGCGGGCCTCGATCCGTCCGTGTCGACCGTTTTCGTGGATATGGCAGGCTCTGCGACGGTGCGCCAGGCGATTCATGAGCACCTCGGTGACCGGTTGACCGCCAGTCAGATCGTCGGTGTGACGCACTGGGAAGCTCAAGGGCCGCCTGGCGCCACCCTGCCGGGTCCGGCGCCTGAGATGTTCTTTGCCCCGACCCAGGTCGACAAGCGTATGGCCGAGTGGGGCCTGGCCGGTTATCAGCAGCGGTTTGGCGCCGCCTGGGCAGACCTGCTCGAGGTGGTAGACAACTGGCTGGATGTGGTCGACGTGAGGGGACTCGAGGCTCTGCAGACCGCCTACCGGCAGCTCCTCGAAGGCACGGCGAAACCGTCGGAAGGGATGATCGTCGTCCTGGCTCCCTGAACCGACCGCTTCTGGCACCCGACCAGGCGACTCTTGCGAACCTCGAGGGGGCTCATCCCTCAGCCGACAGATGCCGTCTTTGGTGCCGGCCGATGCCAAAATGAGGCGATGATCAAACCTCTTCTACCCGGGGGGCCGACGAGCCCGGTCACTTCGCCAGCTCGTGGTGGGCGCCATGGGGAATAAGCCGCTGCCAGGCATGGGTGCGGTGCCCGACAACGGGAGCACGACGTTTCGCGTCTGGGCCCCCAACGCAACAGCGGTGGCTGTGACGGGCACCTTCAACGACTGGTCGCGAGACGCCCACCCGCTGAAACACGAAGGCGACGGCTATTGGGCCGCCAGGGTGGAGGGTGCGGCCGTTGGCGACGAGTACAAATTCGCCATCACGTCCGGCGAGGTCCTCCTGCGCTTGGACCCCTATGCTCGCCAGGTCACCAACAGCATCGGAAACGCGGTCATCTACCCCCGCGACGCCGATCACTGGCTGGTTCCCGATGATTACCGAACCCCTCCGTGGAACGAGATGGTCATCTACGAACTGCACCTGGGTACGTTCACCGATCCGGACGGGGCTCCCGGCAACTTCGAGTCCGCCATCGGGCGCCTCGACCATCTCGGGCGGCTGGGCATCAACGTCATCGAGTTGATGCCTCCGATGGAGTTCCCCGGCGAGCGGTCCTGGGGCTACAACACCGCGCACCCCTTCGCCATCGAGGCCAACTACGGGGGACCCGACGCATTCAAGAGGTTCATCCAGGCGGCCCACGAGGCAGGGATCGCCGTCTTCATGGACGTCGTCTACAACCACCTCGGACCGTCCGACCTGGATTTGTGGCAGTTCGACGGCTGGAGCGAGAACGGCGGAGGGGGCATCTACTTCTACAACGACTGGCGCTCCCAGACTCCCTGGGGCCACACCCGCCCGGACTACAGCAGGCCCGAAGTCCGGAACTACCTCCGCGACAACGCCTTGATGTGGCTTGAGGAGTTCAGGATCGACGGCCTACGGTGGGACGCCACCGCCTATATCCGCAACGTGTGGGGGGGTTCGGATCCCGGGGCAAACCTCGACGACGGCTGGGGTCTGATGCGGTGGGTGAATGACGAGATCAACGCCCGGCAACCATGGAAAGTGTCGATCGCAGAGGACCTGCTTGGCGAGCCAGGGATCACCACCCCAACCTCGGAAGGCGGAGCAGGTTTCGACGCGCAGTGGGATGCCCGCTTCGTGCACCCTGTTCGTGCCGCGTTGACAGTGCGCGAAGACCACAGTCGAGACATGACCTCGGTGGCTCGCGCCATCGACTTCCGCTACGGAAGTGACGCTTTTCGGCGCGTGATCTA
Organism: uncultured Acidimicrobiia bacterium; assembly: GCA_965366365.1. Classification (GTDB taxonomy): domain Bacteria; phylum Actinomycetota; class Acidimicrobiia; order Spongiisociales; family JAENVV01; genus CBDUEV01. The sequence continues at coordinate 3,433 of CBDUEV010000046.1, forward strand.
CACCGAGTCGCACGACGAGGTTGCCAACGGCAGCGCCCGGCTTCCCGAAGAGATCTGGCCGGGCAACGCCTCGGGCTGGCACGCCCGCAAGCGTGCCGCCCTTGGGGCGGTCTTGGTCTTCACCGCCCCCGGCATCCCGATGATCTTCCAAGGTCAGGAACTCCTCGAGGACGAGTGGTTTCGTGACGACCATCCGATCGACTGGGAGCGGCTCGACACCGAGTCGGGGGTCGTGAGGATGTACCGAGACCTGATCGCCCTCCGCCGCAATCTCGACGGTGTCTCGGCGGGCTTGACCGGCCAGCATGTGCGCGTTCATCACGTCAACCAGGCCGACAAGGTGGTGGCCTTCCACCGGTCCGACAAGACGGGGCCGGGGGACGATGTCGTGGTCGTCGTCAACTTCGCCGAGGTCCGGCACGAATCGTATGCGGTCGGCGTGCCCGCTCCAGGAGCGTGGGACGTCGTCTTCGACGGGGACGCTCCGGTGTATCACGAATCCTACGAAGGCAGCGGCGGGACACGGTTCGAGACGGTGGACTCGGCTCGGGACGCGATGCCCTTTCAGGTGACCATCGGGCTGGCTCCCTACACGGCGGTCATCCTGGCTCGGGCGGAGTGACCACCTCGGCGGCCCTGCTCGCGGCCGACCGGTCGAGCAGTCGGTCGGCGGGGCGGCGTCGGCCCTCTGCCCCGCTCCCTCAGATGTGAGCGAGGAGAAGGTCGAGCGGCCGAGGCACGGAGTCGAGGTCGAGCTCTTCGACGAGGAGCCGTCCGTACCGGACCTTGCGGCCCGAGCGTGTCCCGATGAAACGGCGGAGCTGGGCGTGGTGGCTCCGAGTCCGCTGAGCGGGCTGTTTCTGAAAGGTGCGAAATGACCCGAGCTCGCCTTGGCGGTCGAACACCTCTTCCACAGAACCGGTGCCGAGCGCCCGAACCAGTTCGTCCTCGAGGTCGGCGACACAGACGAAGAACCCGATCTTCTCCATTTCACGGCGAATGAGACCGGAGCCGTAGCCGGCGAGTTCCAGTCGGCTGCGAACGTCCGCTTCTTCGGTGGCGTCGAACAAGCCCGCCACGGGGACGGCGAACTCCTGCCGCCCCACCAGCTCGAGGAAGTGGCCGAGGTTCGTGGCGCCGCCGATCGGAATCACCGAGACGGCCTCAGACTCGAGATCGCGCCCGCGGCGCCTGGCCAGAGTCGTGACGGCGTTCTCATCGCTCACCCCCTCGACGAGGACGATGGTTCGCGAGTCGATTCCGGCCGCCTTGGCGTGCGCCAGGGCGCCTACCAGGGTCACCTCGTTGCTGTTGGCCCTCCCGAGGCGATCGCCGTCATCGGGCGACTTCTGTCCGTCCATCGAGACAGCTTGGCAGCTGTCGAGCGGGCATCGGACCAATCGAAGTCAAGGGCAAAGACTTTCCCTCCCCGGTGCCCCGACCTCGCGGTAGAGAGTTGGTGGTGTGGAGACCGTCGGCTGCCTGGGGCTCGTGCCCGACTCGATGAATCTCGTTATCATGCCGGCCCGAAGCATTGAAAGGGCTGCCGACACTCTGTCGACAAGATCACCGAGGCTGGGCATCGAATGCGCAGCTACTCGCCAGAGGAGCGGCGCGGGAGGCGTCTCGACACCTCCCGGGGCGGGAGGATCGAGGGAGAATGCGTCATTCGGGAAGCCAGCGCCCCGGCCGTGGTCGCACGAACCGCCGCATCGCGATCGTCGTCGGGTTTCTACCGAGCGTCGCGTGGTTTGTCGAGGACGAGGTCAAGGCAATTGCGGACCTGGTCCCACCAGGTGGAACCTGTTTCGACGTGGGGGCGGGTTATGGCCTCTACACGGTGGCGATGGCCGCGGCCGTCGGCCCCGGCGGGACAGTCCATGCCATCGAGCCCCAACCCGTTCCCAACCTTGTCATCGACTCCGTCGTACGCATGTGCGCAGCGCCGGGGCGGATCGTCCGGCATCAACTCGCGCTCGGTGACCGACCGGGAACGTCCACGCTGAGCGTGCCGATCCGCCGCGGCCGCGCAGTCCACGGCCGTGCGTTCGTCACGCGGGATGCCGTGCGCCCCGGGCCGAATGCGGTCGAGTTCGGGGCAGAGCGACGCCACTCGGTACGCGTGATGACGCTCGACGAACTCGCCGAGCAGCAAGCCCTCGCACGGCTCGACATGATCAAGGCCGATGTCGAGGGCGCAGAGCTGCTTGTCCTGACCGGCGGCGCCCGCACGATCGACCGGTTCCGCCCGACGGTGCAACTCGAGATAGAGCAACGCTATGTGGCGAGGTTCGGGCGAACCGTTGACGACGTGACCGGGTTTCTGCTCGACCGCGGCTACACAATGCACGGCTGGGCCCGCAATGGGTGGCGTCCCGTGAGGCGTGCAACGCCGGCCTCTCGCAACTACCTGTTCATGCCGTGAGCCGGCTCCTCGAACGGCGAGTGGCGGGAAATCGCGACGCAAGGGCGGGCCGTCGGCTTGGCCACTCATTGCCGCCGGCGTGGACGAATGTCTAACATCGCCGTCTCGTCGCACCTGGGAGGATGCCTTGAAAGCCCGCATCATCACGCCATGCCTTCTGCTCTTTCTCGTGCTCTCCGCATGCAGCCAGGCTGGAGAAGCGTTGGACCAGGCACGCGACCTCCAGGAGCAGGCACGCGAGTTGCAGGAGCAGGTCGAAAACATCCGATGGTGTTCTGACGTTGCCCGACTGGCCGCAGCGGTCGAAACCGCCAACCCCGAGGCAGCCCGCAACCTTGTCGACGCCCTCCAGCGGTCCGGCCCGGCGGACCTCCAGGCCGACGTCGAGGTGGTTGATGCTGCCGTCCGGGCTATCGAGGCCGGAAACGCCGCGGCCGAGGATCTGCCTAGCGCCGATGTGAACGCCGCCGTGCAACGACTCTTGGATGCGGTGGAGCAACGCTGCGCCGACGCGGTGGGATCAGAGTTCGGCAACAACTGAGCGCCTGCGCTCAGCCGGGTTCGAACCCGGACCCTCGTCGGCGACGCCTCGATCTTGCGCCCGGAGCAGTTCCGAACCACCGCGGCGCGACGTGGCTCCGTGTTGGCACCCGCAGAGGCCCATCTCCTCTGGGCGAGCCTCTTCCGGGAGGCCTACGTTGTCGGTACGGGGTCAACAGGCACGACAAGGGAGGCACCATGCGCCTTGCACCCATCGAGGAGCCGCGCCATCCGATGGCGCGCTTCGCCTACCGCAAGTTCGGGAGCCAGTACGGGAAGGTGGCCACTCCACTCAAGGTCATCTACGCCCGCAAGCCGCGCCTGTTGTCGATATTGATGATGATCGACAGGACGGCGGAGCGGGGGGTCTCTCTCGATCCCAAACTGAAGTTGCTCGTCTTTGCCGCCGTCGACTTGGCAAATGGATGCGCCTTTTGCCACGACTATCGGCAAGCTCAGGCCGTGCAGCGTCGCCTGGGTATGGAGCTCTTCGCGGCATTGCCCGAGTTTCGCACGAGCGACCTGTTCACCTCGCGTGAGCGAGCCGCTTTGGAATTCGCCCACGAGGCCGTGCGAGGCGAGGTCGCCGACGCCACATTCGATGAGCTGCAGCATCAGTTCGACGACGTCGAGATCGTCGAACTGACATGGCTCGTTTCCGTGGAGACCTACTACAACGTGATGAAGAGGGCGCTCGACATTGGATCAGACGGACTACGAGAACTGGCCGAAGACCGCATCGGCGCCAAGATGGCCGCGGTCTGAGATAGCGGCCGACGCGATTGCGTTTCATCAGCAATTGCTGGTGTGAAGCGAGGCCCGAAGAGTCGGAACCGTAGATAGGCAAAGTACTCCACCGGCCAAGCGGCGGACAGCCCTGCTGGCCCGTGACGCGCGACAGGCCCTATGCCAACCCTTGTTGGGGCATCTCGGCGTGCAGAGATGGGAAGTCGACCACCACCTCCGCTACGGCTTCGGTTCCGTTGAGAGCGCTCGCCGGAACCAACAAACCCCGCTCGGCCTGATCATTCGGCCCGCTCAGCCGTTGATCGCCGCCACCAGATTCTTGGGATTGAGCAGGCCGTAGTCGAACACGAAACTCGAGCCATCCTGCATCGTGATCACAGCTTGTTTCATGAGGCCCTTCTTGCGTACCTCCGCGGCGGCGATGTCGCGACGCGGCAACGCGATCCCGAACTCCGTTGAGGTGTCGCGGAAGTAGGTGGCGTGCCCACCGCTCACCGCGAAGGCACCGAGCGCCCCGGCGATGCCCTTGATGACGGCGGTGTTGCTCGAGTCATACAGAGCTGAGAACTCCACTGTTTCATCCTCGAGCCTGAGTTTTCCGGTGAGTCGCCCTCCGTCCTCGGGCAGGTAGTTGATCGTCCATTCGTTTGCTCCCATGGTTCAGTGCTCCTCTCAGAAGTCTGCCTAGATGACGGGGATCCGCTCCTGGGCGGCGTGGACCTTCTCTTCGGGGTAGTCGTAGTCGTCGAGCTCCCCATTCATGTACGCCTCGTAGCTGGCCAGGTCGAAATGGCCATGACCGCACAACGCCATGACAATGACCTTCTCTTCGCCAGTGGCGATGCACTCCTTGGCCTCGCGGATGCAGGCCGCGATGGCGTGAGTCGGCTCCGGAGCCGGCAGGATCCCCTCCGTCCGCGCGAACTGCACAGCACCCTCGAAGCATTCCGTCTGGTGGATGGAGACGGCCTCCATCATGCCCAGCTCGTAGAGATGGGATACCAGCGGCGCCATTCCGTGATACCGGAGACCGCCGGCGTGGATCGGGTCGGGCACGAAATCGTGCCCCAGCGTGTGCATCTTCATCAGGGGAGTCATCCCGGCGGTGTCGCCGAAGTCGTAGGTGTAGATGCCCTTGGTCAGCGAAGGGCAGGCGGCCGGCTCCACTGCCCGGATGGTCGGGTTCATGGTGCCTGCCATCTTCTCGCGGATGAAAGGGAAGGAGAGGCCGGAGAAATTCGATCCGCCGCCGGTGCAGCCCACCAGCAGGTCGGGAGTTTCGCCCACCTTCTTCAATTGGAGTAGAGCTTCTTCGCCGATGATCGTCTGATGCATCAGTACGTGATTGAGAACCGAACCCAGGGCGTAGCGAGTGTTCGGATCGCCGGCGGCCATCTCCACGGCCTCGGAGATGGCGATGCCCAGGCTGCCGGGGCTCTGCGGGTCCTGTTCGAGGATCGCCCTTCCCGCCGCGGTGAGCTCGGACGGTGACGGGTGAACCGTCCCTCCCCACACCTCCATCATGAGGCGTCGGTACGGTTTGGCGTCGTAGGAGGCCCGCACCTGCCAGACCTCGCATTCCATGTCGAACAATGCGCAGGCGTAGGCGAGAGCTGATCCCCACTGGCCCGCCCCGGTCTCGGTTGTGAGCTTTGTCACGCCCTCCTGGGCGTTGTAAAAGGCCTGCGGAACTGCCGTGTTGGGCTTGTGCGACCCGGCCGGCGAGACTCCCTCGTACTTGTAGTAGATCCGCGCCGGGGTCCCCAGCGCTTTCTCGAGGCGGCGAGCCCGGTACAGAGGCGATGGGCGCCAGCTCCGATAGATGTCTCGGACCGGCTCGGGGATCTCGATGAATCGATCCTGACTGACCTCCTGCATGATCAAACCCATCGGAAAGAGGGGAGCGAGGTCGTCAGGACCGATGGGGTCGTGGGTGCCCGGGTGGAGAGGAGGCGGTGGTGGCGTGGGCAGGTCGGGGACGATGTTGTACCAGTGAGTGGGCATCTCGTCCTCGGACAACAGGATCTTCGTTTCGTCACTCACGGAATGGCTCCCTTCGGAAGGCGCGTGGCGCCGAAGGTAGTGGGTGGGCGGGTCCGGCGCGCTGCTGCGGGACGGGTTTCTCGGTGCAGCGACCATTCGGGAGCTCCGGCGCCGATAGCATGGGGGCCATGGCGGCTCCCCCGCGGCGACGGATCTTCGCCAATCGAACCCTCAACCTGCGGTCGATCAAGGTGATCGGCTATGACCTCGATTACACCCTGGTTCACTACAACACGGTCGAGTGGGAGCGACGTGCCTACGAGCACACTCGGGCCAGTCTGGTTGAGCGAGGTTGGCCGGTGGAGGAGCTGCGGTTTGATCCCGACCAGGTGATTCAGGGACTCACCATCGATCTCGAGCTCGGCAACCTCGTCAAGGTGACCCGATTCGGATACGTGATCCGAGCGGTGCACGGAACCCGCCGGTACGAATTCTCGGAGTTGCGCCGCGCCTACGCCGGCACCGTCGTCGATCTCGCCGAGTCGCGCTGGGTGTTCCTCAACACCCTGTTCTCGCTTTCCGAGGCCACCCTGTTCACGCAACTCGTGGACCTGGCCGACCAGGGTCGCATCCCCGAGGTGGTCGGCTACGAAGACCTCTACGGAATCGTCCGGGATTCCTTGGACGATGCCCACATGGAAGGGGCGCTGAAGGCGGGGATCCTGGCCGACCCGGACCGGTTCGTGGAGCCCGACCCTTCGGTTCCCCAGACGCTGCTCGATCAGAAGGCTGCCGGCAAGCGACTCATGCTCATCACCAACTCGGACTGGTCCTATGCCCGCAGCATCATGGAGTACGCCTTCGATCCCTACCTCTCCGGCGCCGGTAGCTGGCGCGATCTGTTCGACACCGTGATCGTCAGTGCAGGAAAACCCGGCTTCTTCTTCGATGATCAGGCCCTCTATCGAGTGGTCGACGAAGAGCGGTCCCTGCTGCGGCCCCACACCGGAGTCACCGAGCCGGGGGCCGTCTACTTCGGCGGTTGCGCTCGCCAGGTGGAGGAGAGCCTGGGAGTGGCCGGCGACGAGATCCTGTACTTCGGCGACCATTTGTTTGGTGACGTGCACGCCTCGAAGGCGCAGCTCCGATGGCGAACCGCTCTGATCCTCCGCGAAATGGAATCCGAGCTGGAGGCACTCGATGCCTTCGAGGAAAGCGAGCGGCGGCTCATCGAGCTGATGACCGAGAAGGAATCCCTGGAGTCGGAACTCGCCGCACTCCATCTCGAGGAGCGCAGGGCGAAGACAGGAGGCACTGGGGCCGCTCCGCAAGTCGTGCCCCCGAAGGAGGGTCACACGATGGAGGAGCTCAGGGAACGTCTCGCTGCGCTCGACGACGACATCGCCCCGCTCGCCATCGCGGCCGGTGAGCTGAGCAACACCCAATGGGGGCTGCTCATGCGGGCGGGCCTCGACAAGAGCCTGTTTGCCCGCCAGGTCGAGAAGTATGCCGACGTGTACACCTCCCGGGTCTCCAATTTCCAGGAGGCCACTCCCTACGCCTACCTACGCGCGTTCCGGACCCCGTTGCCCCACGACCCCGTGTGAGGCGCCGGCCGAGACTCAACTCGACCCGGACGATCCGCGGCGGCCCAACCTAGACTGCGACCATGGACGCACCTGAGCGACTTCCATGGACGGGCGACGAGGACGCCGATCGGCTTCTGGCAGCCGATCCTCTCGCTCTGCTCATCGGCATGCTCCTCGATCAGCAGATCACCATGGAGAAAGCGTTTCGCGGTCCGTACGACCTTTCGGCGCGCCTTGGCGCGCCGCTCGAAGCGGCGGCCATCGCCGAGATGGACACCGACGAACTCATCGAACTCTTCCGAACGCCGCCGGCTCTCCATCGCTTCCCCGCCAGCATGGCCAAACGCACACAAGCATTGTGCGAGGTGATTGCCGATGAGTACGAAGGCGAGGCGGCGCGGCTCTGGGAGGAGGCGGCAGACGGCGCCGACCTGTACAAACGGCTGAAAGCGCTGCCCGGATACGGCGAAGCGAAAGCCCGCATCTTCGTGAGTATCCTGGCGAAGCGGTTCGGAGTCCGGCCCGAGGGGTGGGAAGCTCGAGCCGCCGATTGGGCGTCGATCGCCGACGTCGCAGTCTTCGAGGACATCGCCGAGATTCGGCTCGCCAAACGGGCCATGAAAGAGGCGGCCGCCCAAGGTAGTACGAAGAAGCGGGGCAAGGCCACGAAGTAGTTCACGAGGGCGACGCCCGTCCATCGGTCGGCGGCGCCGAGGAGTCCATCCATGTTGACTGACGCATTGAAGGCCGTTCTCGACGGCCCGAATTTCGCCCACCTGGCCACGCTCGAAGACGGGGCGCCCCACAACACGGCCATGTGGGTGGCCCGTGACGGCGAACACATCATCATGAACACCCTGGAAGGGCGGGTGAAGTGGCGCAACCTGGTTGCCGATCCGCGGGTGGCCATCTCCGTCTCGCCGGCGGAGGAGCCGTACGTGAACTACTCGCTTCAGGGTCGGGTGGTGGAGATGCGAACGTCGGACGGCAAAGAGGTCATCGACGCGCTCGCCCAGAAATACCTCGGCGAGGACGAATACCCCTGGCTTCAACCAGGTGACGTCCGGGTGACGCTGGTGATAGCGGTCGACAAGGTGGCCGACAACGGCTGATGCCGAACGTCACATCTCGAATTTGAGCACGGCCCAGATCACCCACAGCACCACGATGACCAACACCGCGGCCATCTGCAGCAAGCTGCTCTTCCCCACTCCGATGAGGACGCCTTTGGTCGACTGCCAGGCCGGTTCCGTGTCGCCGGTGCGTGCGTACTCGGCGCCGAACACGCCGACCACGCCGCCGACGATGAAACCGATGACAGGAATGACGAAGAATCCGATCAAGGCTCCCAAGGCACCCCAGCGGACGGCGCTCTTCGATGCACCGCGAGCTTCCGTTTCGTTCTTGGGGAGTTTCACCATGTACACGTAGGTCACCGCGGTGATGGCCGTGATGACCAGCATGATGGCGATGCCGACGGCGTCGAACCCCGTCACGAGGCCGAAGACGAGGGCTGCCCCCCAGGCCAGGATGATGCCGGGGAATACCGGGAGCACCGTGCCTGCCAGCGAGACGGCCATGGCGATCGCCACGAAGAGGATGGTCAGGGCGTCGAGTTCGGTGGGCTGCACGCCGGGATTCTAGAGCCGTCGAGTGTGCTTCAGCTCGTCGAGACGGCGCAGTGAAGCACACTCGACGATCGGTCTGGCCGGCCGCCGCCTTTGCATCGGCGGACCACTTTGCCATGATGACGACATGTCCGACCGTAACCGGCTCCGTCACCTCGAAGCTCAGCCATCACCGTGGCCCACGGCAGGGACGGACCGCCCGGTTGTGATCGCCGTGGCCGGAGGCTCCGGCTCGGGCAAGACGACCATCGCCCAGGCGGTTCTCGAGGAGGTGGGCCCGGACCGGGCGGTGCTGGTGCCGCACGACGCCTACTACCGCGACCTTCCTCACCTCGAGTTCGAAGAGCGGGCCCGAGTCAACTTCGACCACCCCGATTCCCTCGAGACCGAACTCATGGTGGAACAGATCAAGGATCTGGTCGCCGGGACCGCCATCGAGCTGCCCGTCTACGACTTCTCGCTGCATTGCCGAAAGCCCGACACCGTGACCACCAAGCCCGCCCCGGTCATCCTCGTCGAGGGCATCCTGGTGCTGGCCGAGCCGGCGCTTCGGGACCTCATGGACTTGAAGATCTTCATCGACACGGATCCTGATCTCCGCTTGGCCCGCCGCCTGCGCCGCGACGTTGCCGAGCGCGGCCGTTCCGTGGAATCCGTCCTCGATCAGTACATGGCCACCGTTCGGCCGATGCACCTTCAGTTCGTCGAACCGAACAAGCGATACGCAGACATCATCATCCCCGAGGGATACAACACCGGCGCCGTGGGGACCGTGATCCGCATGATTCACCAGCTCGTCGACGGAGGGATCTGACGTGACCGTCTCACTTGGTTTGATCGGCGCGGGCGCCATGGGCGGTGCCCTGGCGGCCGGTCTGGTGTCCGCCGGGTGGGAGCCGTCCCGGATCACCACCGTCGATGCCAGCCCCGACCGCCTGGCCGAGTTGGCCGATCTGGGATATCGGACCTCCGACGACGTCAGCGTGCTCGTCGGGCACGACGTGATCGTCGTGGCCGTCAAACCCCACCACGTGGCGTCGGCGCTGGGGCCGCTAGCCGGTCGTCTCGGTAACCAGCAGCTCGTCATCTCGATCGCGGCCGGAGTCGGCATCGCCGCCATCGAAAGCGTCATCGGGCTCGTCCCCGTCGTGCGGTGCATGCCCAACACGCCGGCGCTCGTCGGCGAAGGCATGTCGGCCATCGCTTCGGGGAGCGCCGCCAGCGAACGCCACCTCGAGGTGGCGGCCGACATTCTGTCGGCGGTCGGCAAGGTGGTGGTCGTCGACGAGTCGGCACTCGACGCCGTGACGGCGGTGTCGGGAAGTGGGCCGGCCTACGTGTTCCTGCTCGCCGAGGCGATGATGGCGGCCGCTCTCGAGCAAGGCTTGGAAGCCGACGTCGCCGATACCCTGGTTCGGCAAACCATTGCCGGAGCCGGAAAGCTGCTGGCCGCGTCGCCCGACGGGCCGGGCGAGTTGCGGGAGAAGGTCACGTCCCCCGGGGGCACAACCGAAGCGGCCCTCGGCGTGATGGCCGAGGCCGGGTTCGCAGACCTGGTGGCCCGGGCAATCGAATCCGCAGCCGCCCGGTCTCGTCAACTGGGCAGGGAGGAGGGCACCTCATGACGGAGCCCCTGTCGGCCGGGTCGCTCGCACCCGATTTCGCCCTCCCCGACCAGGACGGCCGGCTCGTGACGAAGGCCTCCCTGGCCGGACGAAGAGTCGTGATGTTCTTCTACCCCAAGGCGTTCACACCCGGGTGCACCGGCGAGTCGTGCGATTTTCGCGACCGGTGGGAGCGGTTCGACGGATCGGGCTACGTCATCTTGGGCGTCAGCCCCGATCCGATCGAGCGGCTGGCGGAGTTCAAGTCGGAATACAACCTCCCCTACGACCTTCTCTCCGACGAGGATCACGCCACAGCGGCGGCCTACTCGGCCTGGGGCATCAAGAAGAACTACGGCAAGGAATACGAAGGCTTGATCCGCTCCACCGTGGCCATCGACGAGTCCGGTCGGGTGTCGGACGCCTGGTACAACGTGCGAGCCAAAGGCCACGCCGCCCGGGTGGCCGACGCCCTGCTCTCCGGGTGACACCCCTGAATCCGGCTGCGCCGCCCTGGCCGGTAGGCTGTTGACCATGCCTCGATCGCTGCTCACCGTGCTGACACTTGCCGCCGTTGCGCTGATTGCCGCACCGGCGCTGGCTGCTGACGAAGGGTCGGTTGCCGACGCCCTGTTGCGAGACGGCTACTACCTCGAAGGCGTCTCCGATGCGGAGACCGGCTCGGTGAGGACCGTGGCCTCCTCCTTCGACGACGACGGCCCTTACCTGGTGGTCCTGCAAGACGAGGTCGGCGATCCCAGCCTCTTCGCCGAGGATGTGCTCGAGTTGCTTCCGGCCTCGACCGTGCTGGTGTTGACCCCGGAGTTGATCGGGACGGCCAGCGACTTCTACGACGATGATCAACTCGACCGGGCCATCGACGCCTCCCTCGACGCGTTCGACGTCGACTACGGCGATGGTTTGCAAGCCTTCGCCGAAGGTCTGCCGGCGGTCGGGACGGGAGCCGTCGACTCCGCCGCCGAGGATTCCGGTGGTTTTCCGACTGGTCTCGTCGTGACCGCAGTGGTCGTCGCCGGCGGCGTCGGCTTCCTGGTATGGCGCAACAAGCGTCAGCGGGAGGATGAATCGGAAGAGCAGCTCGATGAGGCCCAAGCAGAGGTCGAACAGCAAGTGGCGGCGGTCGCCAACGACATCCTGGAGCTCTCCGATCGCGTGACCGTGAGTGACGACGACGAGCTCGACGAGATGTTTCGCGCCGCCGGCGCCACTTTCAGCGCCGTCGAGGAGGCCCTGCCGGGAGCAGCCGATGTCGCCGAAGTCGAACGCCTTGGAGAGCAGCTCGATGAGGCCCGTTGGCAACTCGACGCGGTAGAAGCGAGGTTGGATGGGCGGGTCCCGCCACCCAAGCCGGTTGATCGCCCCGCCCGGTGCTTCTTCGATCCCACCCACCGGGCAGGCACCGAGGAGGCCATCATCAAAACCTCCGCCGGCGACAAGACGGTGTCGGTCTGCAAGGCGTGTGAGGCCAAACTCCAGCGAGGCGAGAAGGTGGCACCCCGCACGATCAATGTCGGGGGCCGGCCGGTTCCCGCCCCGCGTGCACCCAAGTCCTATGGGGGCAGCGGCTTCGACTGGATGGACGTGTTCAGCGTTGTGGTGGGTGGATCGAATGTGGCCTACGACATGCGCCGTTCAGGAAGTCGCACCTCCCGCCCCAGCCCTCGGCGCACCCGTACGACACCACGCAGGACCTCTTCGGTGCCGCGGACGAGGTCGGTGAAACGCACCAGATCCGGGAAGTCGGCTTCTGGTCGCGTCGGCCGGGCCACCCGTTCACGTTCGCGTTCCAAGGGGAGGAGTTCAAGGAGACGTTGATTCCCGAGCCGGGAACGAACGTGCGGCCGATAAGATGAGACAACAGGTCAGACTCAGAGGGAAGTACACATGTTCAAGAGAATCATCGGATACCTCAAGCAGCTCTTCCGGACCACGGCAGAGCGCGCCATGGATCCCGAGATCGAGATCGAGCAGGCGATCACCGAGGCTCGCAAATCAGACCAGCGTCTGCGGAACCAGGCTGCCAAGGTCATCGCCCACCGCACGCAGCTCGAGTCGAAGATCGAGAGCGCGGCGGATACGGTCGGTGAGTCACGCGAAATCGCCAAGAAGGCGCTGTTGCGGGCCGAGGAGGCACGCAACGCCGGTCAAGAAGACCAGGTCCTGAAGTGGACGCAAGCCGCCCAGAGCCAAGCGCTCAAGCTGCAGGCCGCCGAAAGCAACCTGGAGGGCCTCAAGAGCCAGTACGAAACGGCCCTCACTCAGGCCGATGACGCCAAGCGCGCCGTGCAGCAGAACGCCATGCGGCTTCAGGAGTTGGCGGCCAAGCGGATGGAACTGGTCGGCAAGCTCCAGCAGGCGAAGATGCAGGAGTCCGTCAACGACGCCATCGAATCGATCGGCGCTTCCATGGACATGGAGGCTCCCAGCCTGGAGAAGGTGGAGGAGAAGATCGAGGGTCGCCTGGCGAGCGCCAAGGCGCGCACCGAGCTGCGCGAGGTGACACCGGAGGGCGCCGAGGCCGAGCTACGCGAAGCGATCTCGATCGCCGGGGCAGACGCCAAACTCGAAGAACTCAAGGCCGAACTCGGGCTGACCGAGTAGCCCACGCAGGCGGCCGCCATAGGCGCATCGTCATGACGAACCCCGGGTTCGCTCACGCTTCGGCGGGCGGGAACCCGGGGTTCGACTTCGTGCCCACCGTTAACGGTCGTTAACGCCAGCCTGGTATGTTGACGGGCGGAGCCCGGCCCGGAGGGTCGGCTTGTACACTCCGGTCGGTCGTTGAAACGGAGGAGCATCATGGAACGTCGAAGGCTCACGGCCAGCGAGATCCTCATCGGGCTGGCGGTCGCCGCCTTCCTCGGTACGCTGTCTCTGTGGTTCTTCGGCTCGCTTCCGGGCCACCACGTTCCCGAGGTGGGCCGAGAGGTCTTCGGGAACATCCCAGTGCCCATCCAAGCGTTGTTCTACGTGGGGGTGTCGGCGTTCCTTGCCCTGACGCTCTACCTGTTCGCCCTGCGTGCTCAGAACTGGCAGCGCGGCTCGGCCGAGGACCGCACCGGACGGTGGGGGGAGCGTCTCAAGGAACTCGATACCGGTCTCCGCATGAAGACCCTGATGCGCGACCGGGCGGCCGGGCTCATGCACGCCGCCATCTACTACGGGTTCCTGGTGTTGTTTGCCGGGACGGTGACCCTCGAGATCGATCATCTCCTGCCCGTCGACTGGAAGTTCCTCGAAGGTGTCGTCTATCAGGGGTTTTCCGCCATCCTCGACGCGGCGGCTGTGGTGTTCCTGGCCGGCTTGCTCTGGGCGCTGATCAGGCGCTACGGCCAGGCTCCCTGGCGACTCCGCTCCAAGACGAAACCCGAAGACGCCCTCATTCTGGCCGTCCTCGCCCTCATCGGGATCACGGGACTGCTGACCGAGGCCGCCCGCATCGTGGTCGACGGCAGGCCTGACTTCGAGACCTGGTCGTTCGTCGGCTATCCACTCAGCTTTTTGGTCCCTGAAAGCATGGCAGCCGGACTCCACCAGACATTCTGGGTGGCGCACTCCCTGGCTTTCGTCGGGTTCCTCGTGATCCTCCCCACCACCAAACTCCGGCACATGGTCACGTCGCCGGCCAACATGTTCCTGGCCCCGAAGGAACGACACAAGGGCGCCATGAAACACGTGCCCAACCTCATGGAGGCCGACATCGACTCGCTGGGGGCGGCGGCGGTTTCGGATTTCAGCTGGAAGCAGATCTTCGATACCGATGCCTGCACGGTATGTGGCCGATGCACCTCGGTGTGCCCCGCCAACCTGACCGGCAAGCCTCTCGATCCGCGCGAAATGGTGCTCAAGGTGGGGGAGGTGGCGGCCAGCACGGCCCCGGTGCACATCTCGACGCCGGTCACGCTGGCGGCCGGGATCGTGGTCGAATCCGATTCGGTGTTCGAACGGATCTCCAGCGCTGAACTCTGGTCGTGCACGACCTGTCGGGCATGTGACGAGATCTGTCCCGTCGACATCGAGATCCTCGACAAGATTCTCGATATGCGTCGCTACAAGAGCCTCATGGAGGCAGATTTCCCGAACGAGCTCGGCAAGGCCTTCGTGGCGATGGAGAACCAGGGCAACCCGTGGGGATTGAGCCAGCAGACCCGGGCCGATTGGACGAAGGGCCTCGACTTCAAGGTCAAGGTGTTCGGTGAAGACGAGGTCGACCACGCCGAATACCTGTATTGGGTCGGGTGCGCCGGCTCCTTCGATGATCGAAACGTGGCGGTGACCCAGGCGACCGCCCGCCTCCTCAACGATGCCGGAATCGACTTTGCGATCCTCGGGGCGCAGGAGTCATGCACTGGGGACCCGGCGCGTCGGGCCGGCAACGAATACCTCTACCAGCAGCTGGCGCTTCAGAATATCGAGACCCTCGACGATCTCGGGGTGAAGAAGATCATCACCCAGTGCCCGCACTGCTTCAACACCCTCGCCAACGAGTACCCGCAGCTCGGTGGGAGCTACGAAGTGATCCATCACAGTCAGCTCCTCGCTGCGCTGCTGCGCGATAAGCAGCTTCAGCCGGTCACCCAGACGCAGCCGCCTCGAAAGGTCACCTACCACGACCCCTGCTATCTGGGTCGTCACAACGACGTCTATGTGGCGCCACGCGAAGTGGTGGCCGCCTCCGGCAACGTCACCATGGTGGAGATGGGCAGGCACGGCACCAAGGGACTGTGCTGTGGCGCCGGCGGCGCTCGATTCTGGATGGAAGAACAGACCGGCAAGAAGGTCAACATCGAACGGGCCGAGGAGGCCCTGGCGACCGGCGCCTCCGAGATCGCCGTGTCCTGTCCGTACTGCTACGTCATGTTGGACGACGGCGTGAAAGAGCTCGGGAGGGACGACGTGGTGGTCAGCGACCTGTCGATGATGATCGACAAGGCGGTCGAACGCGATGCAGCCCAGCCAGCCGAATGAGCGCCGGTGATTCCTCAGAATCCCTCCATCGCAGGGCGATTCGAGCCGATACAAGTACGATATCGGCCAGCTGGGTGATCGGTAGCGCGGGATGATCGAAGAACACCAGAACAGGTGGGAGAGTCGCGTCTGGACGGCGCGCTTCTTGCGCGCTCTCATCTTCCTGGTACCCATCGCCGCGGCGGTCGGCACGGCGTACCTGGTCTCGCGGTCTCTCCCCAGATCCGACAACGCCCTCGGCATCCTGGTCTGGTGGGTGGTGGTGATCGGAGCGGCGTTCGCTGCACTGGTGCTCGTCGACCGGCTAGCCCGCAAGGCCCTCCCGGTCGCGCTGCTGATGCAGATGACCATGTTGTTTCCCGACAAGGCCCCGGATCGTTTGAAGATGGTGCGGCTATCGGGCTCCGTTCGGCGGCTCGAGGAACGGCTGGAAGAGGCTCGAACGCTTGGCGATGACGAACTGACGCAAGCCGCCGAGAACATCCTTGCTCTCGCCGCAGCTCTCAACGCCCACGATGCGATCACGCGAGGTCATGCAGAGAGAGTGAGGGTCTTCACCGATCTCATCGCTGAGGAGATGGGTCTCGAGGACGAAGCGCGAGACAAGCTGCGATGGGCCTCACTCCTTCACGACATCGGCAAACTGGACGTCCACTCCGACATTCTCAACAAACCGAGTCCGCCGACCGAAGAGGAATGGGAGGAGCTGCGCAACCACCCGCTTTATGGAGCGGAGTTGCTTGGTCCGTTGGAGCCGTGGCTGAGCGAGTGGGCTCCGGCGGTCGTTCAACACCACGAGAAGTACGACGGCACCGGATACCCGCGCGGTCTGGCCGGCGAAGAGATCTCCCTGGCCGCCCGAATCGTGGCCGTGGCCGACTCCTATGACGCCATCACCGCCGCCCGCTCCTACAAGAAGCCCATCAGCGCTCATGTGGCTCGCGAAGAGTTGGCGGCCAGCGCCGGCACCCACTTCGACCCGAACGTCGTCAGAGCGTTTCTCCGTGTCTCGCTCGGCAAGATCCGTTGGGTGATCGGCCCGGCATCATGGTTCGCCCAGATTCCCTTCATCGGTGGCCTGGAACGATTCGGACGCGACCTCGCCGTGCTCGGGGCGGCGGCTCTCGTCTTTCTCGGAATGATCTCCGGAGGCGCCATCACCCCGCCCTCGCCCGCCGAGTCGACGTCGACCGCCACCTCTGTGGCCGCGGGAGGGTCCAACGGGGAGAACGGCGGGGAAGAAGGTGGGCCGGACGTCACCGAGCCGACCGTTCCGCTCGCACCCACAACGACCTCGACGACGACGGATCCGGCCGTCACCACCACGACAGCCGGGACAACGACCTCCACGAGTTCGACGACCTCGACGACTTCAACCAGCTCCACGACCTCGACCACGTCGACCACGTCGACCACCTCCACCACCACAGCGACGACCACCACCACCGTGCCTGCGACGGTTCCTCTGCTGCGCCCCCCGGTGGCCGCCGACGACACCGCCACCACCCCGGAGGACCAGTCCATCACACTGGCCGTCACCGCCAACGACACCGACCCCGACGGTGATCCGCTCACCATCGCCTCCGCTGATCCCGAGAGCGCCAGTGGCGGCCTGGTCAACTGCTCCGCCTCATCCTGCACGTACACGCCGGGGGAGAACTTCGTGGGTACCGACACCTTCCGATATGTCGTCTCCGACGGCAAGGGCGGTCTCGACTCGGCCACGGTGACGATCACGGTGACTGCCGTCAACGACCCGCCCGTCGCCCGCGACGATGCCGTCTCCGTCGCCGTGAACACCTCGATCGTGATCTTCGTGCTCGGCAACGACTCAGACCCCGAGGGTCAACAGAGAAGCATCATCGGGTTCGACCTGACTTCGTC
>CBDUEV010000047.1:0-20735 GCA_965366365.1 uncultured Acidimicrobiia bacterium
CTCGAACGCCTCGTGGAGAAACCACGGTCGTGGTACCTGGATCTCAACATGATCGCCGCCTACGTCACCTCGAGTGCGGCCCGGGCCTACCACCACACCGCCCCCATCACGATGATCCAAGCTCTCCACGCCGGGCTGGGCGCTTTGCTCGAGGAGGGGACGGAAGCAGCCATCGCGCGGCATGTCGACGCCAGCCAAGCCCTTCGCTCAGGACTCGCCAAGCTGGGCTTCTCCTTCTTCGCGGCCGAGGGATACGAACTCCCGCAACTCACGACGGTATGGACTCCGGAGGGCATCGACGAGGCCGAGGTCAGGCGGCGATTGCTGGACGAGTTCGGAATCGAGATCGGTGGTGGCCTGGGCGATTTCGCCGGGAAGGTGTGGAGGATCGGCTTGATGGGACACACCGCCAACCTCCGCAACGTCACGACCCTCTTGGGCGCGCTCCGTCATATTCTGCAGCGGTGACCGGCGCCTCCGGGTGCGAGACGCCGTCGGGTGCGGCCCGCCTCGGACTGCGGTAGAGGCAGCTGCCAAACCTTGTCCCTCGGCGTTGTCTCTCAGCGTTGCTTCTCCACGCCACCAGACATGCGGACCGAAGACTCGGCCCGACCCGGTCAAGGAACGGGGACGAGATGGCCCGCGATCTCGGCGGCCCACATGTCGACGGCTTCCCAATCCCGGAAGTCGCCTTCCGGCGCTTTCAGCAGGCCAACGATGGCGCGCTCGGCAAGGCTCAGAACTGACTTGTCCAGCTTCCCGTTGAACACGATGTGGCCTTCGGCACCTGCTCGATCGACGAGATCGGCGATGACGTCCTCGTTGACCGGCGACCCCTTGACCTCTCCAACCGGGCCGCTGCTGAAGAGCCACACCGGTCGTTCGAGGAAGTCAGCGGCGTTGCGTTCGATGAGTAGCCGAGCCGATTTCAACCAGGCCCCGGCGTAGATGCCGCTCCCGATGACGACTCCGCCGTAGTCGCGAACGGTCTCCACATCATCGGCGTCGGAGACGACTGCGTCCAGGCCGATGGCGCGGAGACGGTCGCCGATGCGAACCCCGATCTCTGCCGTCGAGCCGTGGCGACTGGCCGTGGCGACCAAGACCTTCATACACACCTCCGTCTGATTCTTCCCATCACCTTTCTCCTGCTCCCCGGTCACGCGCCAGGGCCATTCGTCACGGCCTCGGAGGGTAGAGTCGCCCCATGCGGCTCTCCTTCAAGACCTCGCCTCAAGAAACCGAATGGGAGCAGCTGCGCCGTGTCTGGATCGAAGCCGACCAGATGGAGATCTTCGACGCCGGTTGGACCTTTGACCATTTCGTCCCGATCCACTCAGATCCCGCGGGTCCCTGTCTCGAAGGCTGGACGGTCCTCGCGAGCCTGGCTGCGGTGACCGAACGGTTGCGCCTGGGAGTGATGGTGTCAGGGAACACCTACCGTCACCCGGCGGTCCTCACCAAGATCGCATGCACGATCGACGCAATCTCTAACGGACGGCTCGAATTCGGTCTCGGAGCCGGATGGAACGAGTTCGAACACGAGTCGTACGGCATCGAGCTGCCGCCCCTCCGGGAGCGCTTCGACCGATTCGACGAGGCCTTGGAGGTCGTCGATGCGTTGATGACCCAAGAGAGGACCACGTTCGCCGGCGAGCACTATCGACTCGAGGGGGCGTACTGCGAGCCGAAGCCGGTCCAGCAACCTCGCATCCCGATCGTGGTGGGTGGCGAGGGCGAGAAGCGCACCCTTCTGGCTGCAGCCCGCTGGGCGGACCAATGGAACACCCCCAACTCGGACCCCGAGGTGCTGCGGCACAAGATCTCGGTGCTGAACGAGCACTGCGTCACCGTCGGGCGCGATATCAACGAGATCGAAATCAGCGTTCAGGTCCGCCTGGGCGATTCGGTCTCCGAGAGCGCAGAGTCGATGGCGGCGCTCGTCGCAGCAGGAGCAGGGCACATCATCGTGTACCTTCCTCCGCCACATTCGGTCGCCGATCTCGAAAGCGCAGCAGAAGCCGGACGGGCGGCAGGTTTCTCCTGACCGTCACGCACCGCGGGTGGCGGCGACCAGTTCACCCCATTCCTCGTTCGTGAGCGTCGTCTCCAGACCGAGCCCGTAGAAGCCGATCCGGTCGAGCCGCCCCCCGTACCGTTCACGGATTCTGCGGCCGACGTCGGCGATCGGTGCGACGACGGCGATCTCTTCGATCATCTGGTCGGGAATCACGGCGGCCATCTCGTCCCATCGACCCCGCTTCGACATGGCGCTCAGGGTCGGCCCCACATCCCAGCCGTGCAGGTCGAGGACCGCCCGGTACGTCGGAGTGGACGCGTAGAAGGCGATCTGCTGTGCCGTGCGGGCCCGGCTGGCTTCCATCTCCTCCTCGGTGCGGCCGGTGACGACGAAAACCGTCGAGCTGAGCTGGACGTCTGCGGCTGCCCGAGCCGCCAACTGCGCCCCCGCATCGATATTGGGTCGCACCACCTCGTCGATGTAGCGCACGGTGTGGAGCGGATGGACGTGGAGGCCCTCGCAGACCTCACCCGCTACCCGGGCCATGTAGGGCCCGACGCCGGCTATCCATACCGGTATCTGGGGATGTTCGATGGGGCCCGGATCGAAGAAGGGCGTCATGAGCCGGAACGAGTAGAAGTCACCACGGAAATCGAGCTTCGTACCCTGTTGCCAACACGTCCAGATCGCCCGGAGTGCCTGCACATACTCCCTCAATCTCGGTCCGGGCGCGCCCCACTCCGTGGCAAAGCGGTGGATGATGTGCGCCTTGACCTGTGTGCCGATTCCGAGCAGGAATCTGCCCTGAGTGAGCTTGGCCAGGTCCCATGCCGTCATCGCCGTGACCATTGGTGAACGGGCGAAGGCGACGGCGATGGCAGTCCCGTAATCGAGTTCCAGGTTGTGGGAGGCGGCCGCGGCGAGGGGCAGAAAAGGATCGTGGCTCGCCTCGGAGGTGAAGAAGCCGTCATAGCCTGCCTCTACTGCACGCACCGCATGGGCGGACGCGTTCAGCATGTCGTCCGGGGGTAGGTAGTAGTCGAGTTTCATCCAACCCGCCCCACGCGTGTCGCTACGGTCCGACGACCGTTCCGCATCAGATCTCTTCGAAACGTGCTTGGAAGAAGCGCAGGTCCTCGGGCTCGTAGGTGAAGCGCAGACCTCTGATGGACTCCCTGGCTTCGTAGACCGCCCCGACGGACTCCGCTACCACATCCATGTGCGCCTGGGTATAGACCCGACGTGGCAACGTGAGACGAACCAGTTCCAGGCGCGGACGGCGGTTCTTCCCGGTCAAGGGGTCGCGCCCGGCCGATACGGCTCCCCGTTCCATCCCTCGCACGCCCGAATCGCGATAGATGGCGGCTGTCAAGGCCTGCGCCGGGAACTCCTCCTGGTCGAGATGGGGGAGAGTGCTGGCGGCGTCAATGAACACGCCGTGGCCCCCGATCGGCTGGACGATCGGCAAGCCGAGCTTCATGATCCGGGTACCGAGATACTCGACCTGGCCGACCCTCGCCCGAACGTGGTCGTCCGTAGCCACCATCTCCCGGATGCCGGTGGCCAACGCGTCCATGTCGCGGCCGGACATCCCGCCGTACGTGTGGAGACCCTCGAACGCCACCAGGAGAGCGCGGGCCTTTCGCGCCAGTTCGGGATCGCGCAGCGCCAGGAAACCGCCGATATTGACGAGATTGTCCTTCTTCGACGAGACAGTGGCGCCGTCCGAGTAGGAACAGATCTCCTTCAGGATCTCCGCGACGCTCTGATCCTGGTAGCCGGCTTCGCGTTCCTTGATGAAGAAGGCGTTCTCAACGGCACGCGTCGCATCGAGCATGAGGAGAATGCCATGGCGCCGGCAGAGCTCATAGGTAGCTCGCAGGTTCTCCATCGAGATGGGCTGACCCCCTGCCATGTTCACGTTCGTCTCGACGGAGAGGTACGGAATCTGGTCGGCGCCCACCTCCTCGATGAGGGCAGCCAGATGGTCCAAATCGATGTTGCCCTTGAACGGATGGGTGCTCGCCGGGTGATGGGCTTCGTCGATGATGACGTCGACGAACCGGCCGCCTGCGTATTCCTGATGGAACCGAGTCGTCGTGAAATACATGTTGCCCGGGATCACATCACCGGGCGAAATGAGGATCTGGCTGAGGATGTGCTCGGCTCCCCGACCCTGATGCGTCGGAATGAGTTCTTCGTAGCCGTACACCTCCTGGACGGCGTCAACCAACCTGTAGAAACTGCGCGAGCCGGCATACGATTCGTCGCCCATCATGAGAGCGCCCCACTGTGCGTCGGACATCGCTGACGTACCCGAGTCGGTCAAGAGATCGATGTACACGTCGTCGGACCGCAGGAGGAACGTGTTGAATCCCGCCTCCGTGATGGCAGCCTCCCGCTCTGCGCGGGTGGTCATTCTGATGGGCTCCACGACCTTGATCTTGTAAGGCTCGGCCCAGCTTCGCTGCCGTTCCATGGTCACACCTTCCGGGAGATCCTTCTCCGCAAGCCTACGTGAGGAGCGGACACCGGACAGGTGGCCAGAAGCCTCCTCCCGCAGATCCGGGCTTTGGCCCCTGGCGAGGCAGACCACTCCATCCGTACCGTGGCAACGGAGGTGCAGCATGAGTGGCACGGTTCTTGTTGGCGTCGACGGCTCGGCGGCATCGCGTCACGCACTTGACTGGGCGTGCCTCTTTGCGGCACGGAGCGGACTGGGCGTTCGGGCCGTGATGGCGTGGCAACCCAACGACGAAGACACCACGGAGATCTCAGGACCCACCGCGGACCTCGTCATGGCCCACCTCACCGAGGTCGTCGCCGACGTTGGCTGTGAGAGCCTCGAGCTCTCAGTGGTGCAGGGCCACGCTGCCATCGCCCTGGTGGCCGCCGCCTCGGATCCGGAGGTTGTCTTGCTCGTGATCGGGCGCCGCGGACTCGGCACGGTTCCTGATCTGCTGTTGGGCTCGGTGGCGCGCAGCCTCCTTCACGCACCCCCGTGCCCCGTGGTTCTGGTGCCACCCCCTCCCGAGGAAGGCTGGCGGGATCCGTCGGTCATCGTCATGGCGATCGATGGAGGCGAGATGAGCAGCCCTGTCGTGGCGCTCACCTGCCGGTTGGCCGACACGATGGACGTCAAGCCCACCGTGGTCCGGTGTATCGATGTTGGCGCCGAGTTCTCGTCCGAGCGACTCGCCGAGGTGGTGAACCGAACTCGTGCCGAGGTGGAGGACAAGTGGTGTGCTCCCCTCATGGATGCCAACAGCGTCTTTGTCGTGGACGTTCGCAATGCCGAAGCGAGACGGGGGATCATGGCAGCGGTTGAGGCATCGGGAGCGGGCATGTTGGTGGTCGGCCTTCACGGCGCCGGCCAATTCCGAGGGATAGGGGGAACCACCTCCTATCTCGCTCGGCACGTGGCGGCGCCCCTCGTGGTGGTGCCACCGGACGGACCACCTCCGTCACATATCGGCTACCGGCTCTAGCGGACCATGCGACCCCGGGTTCCGGTGGACGGAGAGACGATTTCGGCACCATGACCGGCATGGCACGCTTGCGGGTGGTGGGTGCGCTGATCGTGCTCGCCCTGGCGGTTTGCTCAGCTCCGGTTGGCGCCCAGTCGGATGACAGCGTGGCGAGCGATGAGGAGGCGCTCGTCCTTTTCTGGGGTGATGGTTGCCCGCATTGCGAGGCGGAACGCCAGTTTCTCGTCGAGTTACAGGCCAATTTCCCGGGCCTGGAGATTCGTCAGTACGAGGTGTGGAACGACGCTGCCAACCGTGCTCGCTTCGAGCTCACCATGGCCTCCTTCGGTGAAGATGCCCAATCGGTTCCCACGACCGTCTACCTGGGTCGGGTCTACGTCGGATTCTCGAACGAACTGGGGGAGTACCTTCGAGGAGTGGTCGAATCCCGGCACGGTGCCACCACTGTCACCGCCCCGTCCGAACCGGAGGTCTCGGTGTCGGTGCCTTTCATCGGCTCGATCGACGTCCAACATCAGCCCCTGATCTTCTCCACCTTGGCCATTGGATTCGTCGACGGCTTCAATCCGTGCTCACTGTGGGTCCTCTCGATTCTCCTGGCTCTGGTGCTGCGCACCGGATCACGCAGGAGGGTCATGGCGATCGGGTCGGCATTCCTGGTGGTGACCGTCGGCCTCTACGGGCTCTACATCGTCGGGTTGTACAGCGTCTTGAGCTTCGTGGCCTACTCGGCCTGGGTTCGCGTGGCGATGGCATTGGTGGCGCTTGCCTTCGGAGCCATCAACCTCAGGGATTACTTCAGCCACCGCGGGTTCACCCTGTCCATCCCCGAGTCCAAGAAGCCCGGCCTCTACCAGCGGATGAGAGCCGTGGCCAGGGTCGACAACCGACTTCCATCGGCCCTCTTCGGCACGGCCGTGCTGGCCGTGGGTGTGTCCATCCTCGAAACGCCGTGCACGGCCGGCTATCCCCTGCTGTGGGCTGATCTGCTCGCCGAACAGCAGGTGCCTCTCGCCGATGCGGCGTTCCTCTTTGCCCTCTACATGCTGGTGTTCCTTCTCGACGAGTTGCTGGTCTTCGGGGCGGCCGTGGTCGCCATGCGTTCCTCCAAGATCGAAGAGCGCCACGGTCGACTCCTCAAGCTGGTGAGCGGATCGGTGATGGTCAGCCTGGCGGGCGTCCTGGTCTTCTTCCCCACCACGATGGAGTCGATCGCCGGGGCGGCCGGCGTGTTCGGCGCGGCAGGACTTCTCGCCCTGTGCCTGGCGCTAGCGGATCGCTTCCTGCAACCTCGCCGTGATCGAACGCCGCATCGTCGCTGACCCGGCGGGGTTGTGACTATCCGAAGAGATTCCTACGGTCTAGTCCCCGGCGTGCCGATAAAGCCCTATGTCTCGAAGAGCCACTCTCATCCTCCGCTGGACACTCGGCGGTGCGGCCTTTGGTTTTTGCTTTCCGCTCATTGCCGTGCTGGCTGCGAGCTTGGAACCGTCGCTCGAATCGCTCATCGCCCTGCACGCCGATCAACCCGTGCTGTGGGTGGTGGATTTGGCGCCGTTGGTGCTGGCCGGGGCGGGGGTGATCGTTGGGATTCAGCACGCCCGGGTCGACGCAGCCCTCACGGCCACCGACCAACAGGTCAAGGAGCGCACGCGGAAGCTCGAAGCCGCCAAGGAGAGTTTGACCGAACTCATGGCCTCCAAGGACCAGTTCGTGGCGATGGTCAGCCACGAGGTTCGCAACCCACTCACCGCGGTGATGGGCTTTGCCGAGGAGTTGCGAGACGGAGCTTCCCTGTTCACCCAAATCGAGGTGGCCGAGCTGGCCGGGATGATGGCAGATCAGAGTATGGAGATCTCCAACATCATCGAGGACATGCTCGTCGCCGCCCGGGCCGACATGGGCTCTCTCACCATCGTTCCGGGCAGGACGCTGCTGTCAGAGCAAGTAGCCATGGTGGTCAAGGCGTGCGTCTGTGCCGCACTGGTCCGAGACACCATCACCGTCGTGGCGGAACCCGTGGTGGCCTGGGCCGACGAAGCGCGGGTCCGCCAAATCGTGCGCAACCTCATCTCGAATGCGGTCCGGTATGGGGGAGACGCCATCGAGGTGGTGGTCTCCGAGCGGAACGGCGTCGCCACCATCTGCGTGTGCGACGATGGCGTCGGCGTGCCCGCCGAACAGCGGGAGCAGATCTTCGAGGCGTACCAACAGGTCAAGGGTGGAACGAAGGTAGCCGGATCAGTGGGCCTCGGGCTGCACGTTTCTCGCACCCTTGCCCGCACGATGGGCGGCGAACTCCTCTACCGCTACGAGGGAGGTCGAAGTGTCTTCGAGCTGACCCTTCCCCTCGCCGAGCTTCTCACCGACATCCCCGCCGGAGGCGAGCTGGCCTCCGCCTGAGGGTGGAGGCGGGGGTGCGGCCTCTCAACCGGGTCGTGCTACGTCGAGGTGACCCTGCGACTCCAGGAGCGTCCGGATCGTGGTCGCCGCAACCTCGGCTGCCCTGGAGACCGCCGCCGAGATCCCTTCGCCCAGGTCGAACGTTGCGCCCTCGATTCCGACCAACGTCAAACGCCCGGGCAGCATCTCCAGTGCTCGTCCGATTTCGAGTCCCTCCATGGGGCCAAGCCCGTGCGAAGAGTGCACCGTCCCGGTGGGAAGGGTGCTCTCGAGTAGCTCGCGGACCATCACCGTTCCCGCTGGAGCGCCGGTGGTCACCGCGTCGACGAGGATGACCCAGTCCATGCCGGCCCAGGCGGCGATGAGATCGGCAGGGTCACCTCCGGAGAGCAACACGGGGGCCTCATCACTGAGTCGTTCGGCCACGATCAGGCCGGCGGCATCGTCAGCGCGAGCGCGGTTCCCTACACCGATCACGAGGGGTCGGAGCGGCGTCATCGACGATCGAGTGTCAGCTTGAGGAAGTGCGTGGCACAGGAGATGCAGGGGTCGTAGTTCCTGATCGACTGTTCGAGCCGTCTCTGAATGACGTCGTCGTCCTGATCCAGGATGCCGCCGAGCAGCTGGCGAAGATCGGCTTCGATCTGGAGCTGGTTCTGGGAGGTGGGCGGCACGATCTGGGCATCGGCGATGAGTCCATCGGCCTCGATTCGATAGCGGTGATAGAGCAAGCCGCGGGGGGCTTCGGAGGCGCCGTGGCCCTCGGCGTTGCGCGCAGGCGCCTCATAGTACGGACGGTCGGGGGGCTGGTAGGCGGCCAGGAGGTCGAGCGACGAGGCGGCGGCATGCACCATCTCCAGGCTGCGAACAAGAATAGTGCGGAACGGGTTCAGCAACGGTGGGGTCACGCGGTGAAGGAGAGCGGCCTCACGGGCGGCGGGATGAAGCTGTTCGAAACTCACATTGAATCGAGCAAGCGGGCCCACGTGGTACGCGGCACGGGAGCGAACGCGGGCGACGAGCGCGTTCGACCACTCGATATGACTCTCCTCGAAGACCTCGTTCCACTCCTCGACAGGAACATCGATTCCTTTCGTCGAGCGGATCCGACCGTCGATGATGGCGTATTCGTCCGGCTCGTGCAGGGCAACGAACTCGTAATCGGGCTCCAGGGCCGGGTACTCGAAACCTGCCACCCATTCGACGGTCGCCAGAGCGTCGTCGAGCGCCTGTTCGAGGAGTGGCACGAGGTCCGCCAGTTCCGCCCGCGTCGGAGTCTTCCAGAAGCCACCGAGGCGCGGGTTGATCGGGTGGATCTCCCTCCCGCCCAGGAGAGCCATCACCTGGTTCCCGATCTTCTTGAGCCGTAGACCCCGCTTGACGATTTCTGGAGCGTCCTGGGCGAGCTCGACTCCGCCGTGGTAGCCGAGAAAGTCGGGAGCGTGGAGCAGGTACACATGGAGAGCGTGGCTCTCGATCCATTCGCCGTAGTACAGGAGGCGTCTGAGGTCCCGAATCGATTCCCCGACATCGAGATCCAGGGCAGCCTCCATGGCGTTGGCCGATGAGGTCTGATAGGCCACCGGACAGATCCCACAGATGCGCGCGGTGATATCGGTGACCTCCTCGATCCTTCTGCCCCGCAGGAAGGCCTCGAAGAACCGCGGAGACTCGAAGATGCGAAACTTGAGGTCGATGACCTGGTCGCCCTCGACGACCACGTCGAGCGCCCCTTCCCCCTCGACACGTGTGAGTTCCCTCACGCTGAACGATCTCCGAGTGTCACTCTTGTGCATGCTGGACGCCTGCCTCCAGGAAGTCGGGTGCGTTGGTGTTGAACGTGCGGAGCGCTCGAACGATATCGGGGCGGCTCACACCCAGTTCCCGCCACCACGCCGCCAGTGAGTCGACGTTGGCGGTTTCCGCGGGTCCGAAGCAGGCGTAGCAGCCGCGCCGGTAGGCGGGACAGATGGCGCCACATCCGGCCTGAGTGATCGGCCCCATGCAGGGGAGCCCGTCGGCGACCATGACGCAGGCCGTGCCGCGAGCCTTGCACTCGACACACACCGAGTAGGTGGGAATGACGGGCTTTCTCCCCGCCAGGAGCGCCTGGATCAACTCGAGCAGTTGGTGTTTGTCGATCGGACAACCCCGCAGTTCGAAGTCCACGGTGACATGGTCCGCAAGGGCGGTCGATGTCTCGAGCGTACGAATGTAGTCGGGCCTGGCATAGACGATCCGGAGGAAATCATCGACGTGGGCGAGGTTTCGCAAGGCCTGGATGCCGCCGGCGGTGGCGCACGCGCCGATGGCCACGAGGAATCCGCTCTGGGAGCGGATCCGTTGGATTCGCTCGAGGTCGTCAGGAGTCGTGATGGAGCCTTCCACCAAGGCCACGTCGTAGGGACCGTCGAGGTGGGCGGTGGTGGCCTCCGGGAAATGAGCAATGCGCACCGCTCCAGCGACGGCCAACAGCTCGTCCTCGAGATCGAGAAGGCTCAGTTGGCAACCGTCACAGGAAGCAAACTTGAATACCGCGAGCGTCGGCCTGGTCATCTCAGAGCTCCGCGATCTGATAGAGGCGGCGCACGTCTCTCCAGGCGAGCACCGGACCGTCCTTGCACAGGAAGTACCTGCCGAACTGGCAGTGGCCGCAGAGCCCGATCCCGCACTTCATGTTGCGTTCCATCGTCAGCCAGATACGGCTCTCGTCGAGGCCACGAGCGCTGAGGTCCGCCCCGACTGCCTTCATCATGACGTCTGGACCACAGACCAGCGCAACGGTCTGTGAGGGGTCCTCGATCGCCTCATCGAACGACGCGGTGACGAGCCCGATGCGGCCCGACCAGCCCTCATCAGGACGATCGACCGTCAGGAGGAGGCGTAGGACGGGGTCGGTATCCCACAGCTCGAGTTCGGAGCCGAACACGAACTCCGAGGGCTCCCTGGCACCGTAGGCGAGCGTGAGCGACCGATACTGGGTGGGCCGGGCAAGGGCAGTGACCACCGCCGAGCGCAGAGGTGCCAATCCGAGGCCGCCGGCCACGAACAGGACATGGCTGTCGTCCATGCTCTCGATGGGCCACTCCGAGCCGTACGGCCCCCGCATGGTGACCACGTCACCTGGCGCGAGTGCCAGCAGGGCAGACGTGATGGCACCCGCTCGGCGAATCGTCATCGCCAGCCGATCTCCGTCGGCAGGGTCCGAAGAGAAGGAGATGGGCACCTCTCCGAGTCCTGGGAGGCCGACCATGCCGATTTGGGCGGGCCGGAATCGGAAACAGTCTTCGCCATCGGCCGGTTCGAAGGTGAGGGTGGCGGTGTCATGCGTTGTCAGCCGCAGGTCAACGACGCGGAAAGGCCGCGGCGTCATCGGCCCGCGTCTCTCCATTGCCGCCTGATCAAGCATCGACGTGCTCCCGTAGTAGCCGTGCTTCCTCAGTGAGATCGATCCCGACCGGACACCAGGTGATGCAGCGGCCGCATCCAACGCAACCGAAGGTGCCGAACTGGTCGACCCACGACGACAGCTTGTGGGTGAGCCATTGCCGGTAGCGGGAGGCCACGCTCGCTCGCGTCGGTTGGCCGCCCATGAAGGAGAAGTCGAGGGTGAAGCAGGAGTCCCATCGTCGATCCTCTCCTGAGCCTCCTTCGAGATCGGAGATGGGCTCGGTGCTGACACAGAAGCAGGTCGGACACACGAGCGTGCAGTTCGTGCAGGCCAGACACCGTTCGGCGATGTGCTCCCAGCGGGGATGGGAAGCGGCATCGCCAAGCATTGAGGGGAGATCGGTCGTGTCGAGCGTTTTGGTCAGGGACTTCTTGGCTTCGTGGAGGAGGCGCTCGACGAGAGCCTCCTCGTCGGGTGTCGCCTCCCGCAGATCGAGTGGGTCGAGGAGCGCCGCGCCCATCTCCGACCCGACGTCCGCCACGAAGAAGTGTCGTTCAGGCGTGCGAACCTCGGTCAGCGCGAGATCGAATTGGGCTCCGGCGCGCGGACCGGTCCCCATCGAGCCGCAGAAGCAGGTCTCCGATGGGTGCGTACAGTTCACGACGATCACCACTGCGCTCTTGCGGCGGGCCGAATAGTCGGGATCGACGTATTCGCCACCCAGGAGGACCCGGTCCTGGACCGCCACCGCTGCCAGATCGCATGGTCGTACGCCGATGAAGGCCAGTGGTGCAGCCTCGGCGATCGTCGTCCGGAAGCCGATCTGGCCGTCCACCACTTCGCTCCTCCACACGGGTCGGCGGGCAGGGAAGAGGTGTTCCTTCATGCTCGAGGGTCCCACCGCAAAGCCGAAGAACTCGTCGGATCCACTCTCGGACGTGCGGTAGCGTCCGGGGGCTTGGGCGTCGCCTACCCCGCGTGGGAAGTCAGCGATGGTTGCGACGGGCCGGAGTTGGACAACGCCCCCCTCGAGCACGGGGCCGCGGAGCTCGAAACCCCGCCCGGCCAGATCTGCCATGAGCCGGTCCAGGTCGTCGGGGGTCAGAAGCCGTGCCACTACCTTTCCTCATCGATCGCTCTTCACCGTACGTCAGCGCGTGAGGGCACCGCCAGTGACCTTCGCCTCAGAACCGAATGGGCCTTGTTCGTATTCTTGGGCGCCGCCGTCATCGGCGCCGGGACCTTCGGCCCTAGCTGCGCGATCCCCGCCAGAGGTCCCTAGTTCGAGTTGGGTCCGACGACATAAAGTTGACCCATCCTCGGCGGGAGGTGGTAATGACCGGCAGGACATTCCAGGGCAGCGAAGGAGCGATCTTCTATCGCCGCTGGGAGCCGCCGGCACCCCCTCGCCACATCGTGCTCATCGTGCACGGGTACGCCGAGCATGGAGGCCGCTATCAGCACGTCGCCGAAGCGTTGGGCGAGCACGGCGCCGTCGTGTACGCCCCGGACCACATCGGCCACGGCCGCTCCGAGGGCCCTCGTGCCCTGATCACCGACTTCGATCACGTCGTCGCAGACCTGGTCACTCTGCTCCAGCGTGCGATTTCGGAACACCCGCGACTTCCGGTGGTTCTGGTCGGCCATTCCATGGGAGGGTTGCTGGCGGCACGAGTAGGTGAGCGGCGGCCCGACCTCGTGCAGGGCATCGCCTTCTGTGGAGCTGTCCTGGGGGACTGGGAGTGGGCTCGCAGGGTGCTCGCCATGGACGAGATTCCCGAGACCGAGTTCGATCCCGGCGCTCTGTCGCGGGATCTGTCGGTTGGGCTCGACTACGCAGCGGACCCCCTCGTCTATCACGGCCAATACCAACGCCCCCTGCTCGAAGCCGAGGTGGTGGCTCTGGACGCCTTTCAAGGCGAGCGAGAAGCCTTGACCATGCCGATCTTGATGCTGCACGGGTCTCGGGATCCGTTCGTGCCTTTTGAGCGCACCGTGCAGGCGGTTGACTCGCTCCCGACCGATGATCTCACCGTTCGGATCGTCGAGGGGGGTCGCCACGAGGTCCTCAACGAGCGAAACCGCGATGAGGTGATCGGCTACCTGGCCGCCTGGATCGAACGGGTCGTGATGCAGTCACCGCCGCCGCCCGGCTGAGACGCACGCCGTTCAGCCGGCCCGGCGAGGTCAGTCGGCTTCGCCGCCCTTGGCCAGCAGGAAGCCCCGCGCCCGCTCCGTCAGCTCATAGCGGGCTACGAGATCCCAGAACGCCGGGGAGTGTTCGGCGACGACGAGATGGGCGAGTTCGTGAACGATGACGTAGTCGATCACCCAGGGCGGGAAGGCTGCGACCCGATTCGAGATTCTGATGGTCGCAGTCGACGGTGTACAGGAACCCCACAGGGTCCGTTGGCGGTCACTCCATCGAATCTCGTTGGGTTGAGGGAGCCCCAGCCGGGTGGCCAAGGCAGCGGCTCGTGACCCGAGATCGATCCCCTCGGCGCTGTGTCGGCGGGCGATCTTCGCACGCATCACTTCGACCCAGTGCGCCTCCTCGGCCAGGGTCATGTGGCCCGGGATGGCGATTCGGAGGACTTCCCCCACCATGCTCGCCTGGACGGTCTTCTTCCGGCGGTCAGATCGTACGACTTCGACTTTCACGACCACACCGTAGCCTGACCGGTCCCGAATCCGGCGCAGGGGACTAGCTGGTGACCGCCACTCCCGGTAGGGTCGCGATGTGAGCGATTACCAGTCGATCCGAGCCGCTCGGCGGGCGTTCCTCGTCGTGACGGGCCTGCGATGGTTCCCCGTCGGTTTGCTCATCCCGATCGTCGTCCTCTACATGACCGACCGCGGCCTGAGTCTGGCCGGCGTGGGACTGGCGTGGGCGGTGCAGGGCGTTCTCGTGATGCTGCTCGAGCTACCCACGGGAGGCTTGGCTGACGCTCTCGGCCGGCGGCCTGTCTTGATTCTGGCGTCCGTCGTACAGCTCGCCAGCACTGCCGTGTTCCTCCTCGCCCAGAGTCTCGCCGCCTTCATCGTGGCTCTCGGGATCCAAGGTGTCTTCAGGGCGCTGGACTCCGGCCCTCTCGAAGCCTGGTACGTGGACCGCGCCACCGCCACCGATCCGGACCGGCGGCTCGAGGGCGACCTCTCGGCGGCCGCCGTCGTGGTCTACGTGAGCGTTGCGGTGGCTTCCCTGCTCGCCGGGCTCGTTGGCAGAATCTCGGACCTCCCGTTCGATCCACTCACTTCCATCGTGATGCTCTCATTCCTGCTCCAGATCGTGGCGCTGCTCGGAGTACTCCTTCTGGTGCGGGAGACTCGCCCGGCCTCCGGGTGGACGTCGGCGAAAGCAGCGGCGGCCGATGCCCCCAACGTGGTGCGGTCAGCCCTTCGACTTGCGTGGGGGAAACGCAGTCTCAGGTTGATTCTCGGTGTCGAACTCTTCTGGGGAGCAGGCTTGGTGGCCGTCGAGCTGCTCTGGCAGCCTCGAACGGTGGAGATCCTCGGAAGTGCAGACGACCCGTTCGTGTTCGGCGTCATGGGTGCAGGCGCCTGGGCTGCCGGTGCCGTCGGTGCGGCCCTCCTCGGCCCCTTGCTGAAGCTGACCAGGGGGAGCACTCCCTGGGCGGCGGCGATCCTTCGCCTCGTGCAGGGCGCAACCGTGCTGGGTATGGCAGCCGTGGGCGGACTGATCGGTTTGATCACCGCATTCGTCGCTTTCTATCTGGTTCACGGGACGGCCAACCCTGCCCATTTCGCGCTTCTCCACCGTCAGACGACCAAGGAGCATCGCACCACCATGCTCTCCGCCAACTCACTCGTGGCGCAGGGGAGCGGCCTGGTGGCCAACATCGGCCTGGGTGCCCTGGCGACCAGCGCCGGTATTCGGCCGGCCCTCGTTGTGGGAGGCCTTCTCCTGGCTGCCGCCGCCCCCCTCTATCTCATGGCCGGCGACGAGCCTCGGCAAGGAGACCTACCCGCCGCCAGTGGCGGCCCGGGCGGAGCCGTTTCGGGGGACCACACCGGCGCGTGAGTCAGCCTCGCTGAGAGAGCTCCTCGATCCGCCCTCGCAGGAACCGTCGATCCGTCTCATTCGGCTGGCATTGAAGGGCTCGCTGATACGCCACCACCGCTTCTTCGGTCCGGCCGAGCCGCCGCAGGAAGTCCGCTCGCGTGGACCAGTACAGGTGCCAGCCGGCGACTCCCTCCAGGCCTTCGATCAACGCCAGTCCGGCCGCGGGGCCGTCAAGTTCGGCTTCCGCCACGGCTCGGTTGACCCGCACCACCGGCGTCGGGACCTGCTCCTCGAGAAGCCGGTAGAGCACCACGATCTGTGCCCAGTCAGTGGCTGCGTAGTCGGGCGCCTCTCCGTGCAGGCAGGCGATTGCAGCCTGGATTTGATAGGGGCCGGGTCTCCCGCGCCGTAGGGCCGCCTGCACCAGTCGGGAGGCCTCGGCGATGTCGTCCCTGCGCCACAGACGACGGTCCTGATCGGCCAACAGCACCAGTTCCCCGGCACTGTCGCGGCGGGCAGCCGAGCGGGCGCGTGTCGCCAACATGAGGGCGAGCAGCCCGGCGCATTCGGGCTCATCGGGCATCAGCCCGAACAGGAGCCTCCCGAGTCGGATGCCTTCCTCGGCGAGGTCGACCCGTGCATCGAGCTCGGCGTGGCTGGCGTGGTGGCCTGTCGAGAAAATGACATACAGAACCGCCAAGACGGCCGGCAGCCTCTCGGGGAGTTCGTGGTCGTCGGGCACTCGGTAAGGGATCCCTGCCAGACGAATCTTCTTCTTGGTTCGACTGATGCGTTGGCCCATGGTGGGTTCGGCAACGAGGAACGCTTTGGCGATCTCCGCGGTCGTCAGACCGCCCAGGGTGCGGAGAGCCAAGGCCACGCGACCTTCAGGCGCCAGTGCCGGGTGGCAAGCGGTGAAGAGCAGGGTCAGCCGATCGTCGCGACTCTCGTCGCTTGGTTCCGGTGGGGCGTCGAGCAGGCGCATCGCTTCGATCTCCTTGGGCCCTCTGGCGGCCTCGCGGCGGATTCGATCGAGGGCCTTGTTGCGTGCCACGGTCATCAGCCATCCGGCCGGGTTGGTGGGGGTCCCGTCCGCCGACCAGCGGCGCAACGCTTCGATCGACGCCTCCTGGAGAGCGTCTTCAGCCAGCTGGAAGTCCCGGGTCATCCGAACGAGGGCGGCGAGTACCCGACCGCCCTCGATCCGGAGGGTTTCTTCGAGTGTCTCCGTCAACTCTCGGCGGAGAAGTCCATGCACGGACGGACTTCGATCTTGCCCCGCCAGGCGCCGGGAATCTGGCGCGCCCACTCGATGGCCTCGTCGAGATCAGCGCAGTCGAGAAGGTAGAACCCTCCGAGAACCTCTTTCGTTTCCGCGAAAGGCCCATCGGTCATGACGATCTCGCCGTTGCGGCTGCCGCCCGTCACCTGGATCGTGGTGGCCGTCGAGGCCGCCTCCAGGGCCTCCCCGCCGGCGATGACTCCGGCGGCGCCGGCGGCCTCACCGAAGACTCCGTACTCGGCGATTTCCTCGGCGACCTCCTCCGGTGTCGCTTCCCACGTGGCGTGGGGGCCATAGATGAGTGCTGCATACCGTGGCATCTCTTCGTCCTTTCTCAGTGGCGATACTGTCAGTACGACGGACGACCCACGGCGATTTCGACAACCGCTTCGCCATTTCTTGTCGGGTCAGGCCTGACCGAGTGTATCGAGATAGAGCTGCCGGACGCTGTGGATATGGTTCTCGAGGGTCTCCGTGGACCACCCGTCCACTGGGACGGGAGGGAGAACGTCGATCTTGACCGTTGCTCGGCGCATGACCCGACCGCCCCGCGGAAGAACATCGAGGCTGTTGTGAATGACGATCGGCACGATGGGCACCCCGGCCTCGATGGCGAGATGAAAGGCGCCTTTCTTGAAAGGCCCCAACCGTGGCGAGGGCTGCCGTGTCCCTTCGGGTGCGATCACGACGCTCAAACCGCTCTTGATGCGTTCGGCCGCTTCGGCCATCTTTCTGACAGCTCCGTCGTGATCGGCCCGATCGATGAAGATGACGTCTCCGAAGCTGAAGATGGGTCCTACGAGCGGCATGTGACGGAGCTGCTCTTTGGCGACGGCGGTGATGTCGCGACGGAGGAGCTTCATGAGCAGGATCCCGTCGAAGTTGCTCTGGTGATTGAAGGTGAAGACGGCGGGCCGGTGGGACCACAGATGCTGCTCTCCGTTCACTTCGAGAGAAGCGCCCGCGAGGGCGACGGAGAGGTCGCCCCACGCCGACATCATGAGATTGACGGCCTGACGACGATCTCGATTGACCGCCCCCACGATCAACCCGGCCGTCACCGCAGGGAGGACGGATGCCTGGGCGAGAATCGTGCGCGCCACCTGGCTCCTGGTCGGCCGTCCGCGACTGTCGAACGTTGCGGCAGTCCAGCCCTTTTGGGCGGCGACTCGCATGAGTCTCTTGTCTGGGTTGAGTGGCTGAGGATGGCCCACTTGCTCCAAGAGAGGCAGGTCCTCGACCCCGTCGGTGTAGAAGAAGGCGTTGGCCAGGTCGAGACCCGCGGCCGAGGCGAACGAGGAGGCGGCGGTGGCCTTCCCTTCGCCGTAGATGATGGGATCCAGCACTACGCCGGTCAGTCGGCCGTCGACGACCTCCATCTGATTACACAGGACCTCGTCGATGCCGAGGTCCGCGGCCACCGGGGCGACTTGCATGGTGGTAGCCGCCGACAACATCACCACGCGGTGTCCCTTTCGTCGATGGGCCAGCATGAGTTCTCGAACCTCGGGGTAGATCAGGCCGCCGATCGTCGAGCGGAAGAGACCGGTTGCCAGCGCATCGACCTCCTCGGTCAGGGTGCCTGCCAGAGCAGCCGCTGACGTCCGGATCAGGTCTTCGAAGGTCGCCAGGCCCAGTTGGTAGCGCACCGCGGTGGCCGCCACGCCCAGGTCCGCCAGTTCCGGGCTCTTCATTCGCTCCTGGGCAAAGACGAAAGCGGTGAAGCCTGCCAGGACCGTGCCATCCATGTCGAAGAAGGCGACGACCTCGGGTCCATCGGCGGCCAGATCGATCGGAGCCAGGAGGTCAGGGATTGCCATACAGACAGTGTAGGTTTGGAGGAAGGGTCTCATGCCCGGAGCCGTTGGGTCTTTCGATCAGTGGCCGACGACGGCGTCTGCCACGAGACTGGCCCAAGGCACAGAACCAGGAGGATCCCCCGTGCGTACGCGAGTTTTGATCCTGGGAGCCGCCGGTCGCGACTTCCATGACTTCAATGTTCTGTATCGAGATGATGATCGCTACGAGGTTGTCGGGTTCACGGCCACCCAGATCCCCGACATCTCTGATCGGCGATATCCGGCTGACCTCGCCGGAACCCACTACCCGGACGGGATCCCCATCTTCGAAGAGGACGAGTTGGAGTCGCTCATCGAGTCGCTCGAAGTCGACCTCGTCATCTTTGCCTATTCCGACGTCCCCCACACCCGCGTCATGCATCTGGCCGCCAGGGTCAACGCGTCGGGGGCTGCCTTCAGCCTTCCGGGCGCAGAGACGATGCTGCGCTCCTCGCGACCCGTGATTGCCGTCACCGCTGTGCGGACGGGGGCCGGCAAGAGCCCGACGAGCCGCAAGATCCGCCGGCTGTTGGCCGCGGCAGGCAAGCAGGTCGGGGTGGTTCGCCATCCGATGCCGTACGGCGAATTGTCTCGGCAGAAGGTCCAGAAGTTCGCCTCCTATGAAGATCTCCTGGCCGCCGAGGCCACGATCGAGGAGCGCGAAGAGCACGAGATGTACATCGATGACGGAGCGGCCATCTGGGCGGGCGCAGACTACGAGATGATTCTCAGAGCCGCTGAAGCCGAGTCCGAAGTGATTCTGTGGGACGGCGGCAACAATGACCTGCCGTTTTTCCTCCCGGACCTCCATATCTGCGTGATCGATCCGCTGCGGGCGGGCCATGAGCTCGAGTACTGGCCGGGCGAGGCCAACCTTCGACGGGCCGATGTCGTTCTCATCAACAAGATCGACAGCGCGACCCCGGAAGAGGTGGCGCTTGTCGAGGCGAACATCAAGGCGGTCAATCCTGCGGCCACCGTCATCAGGGCGGCCTCGAAGATCTGGGTCGACGATCCAGACGCCGTGGCCGGCAAGAGGGTCCTGGTGGTTGAGGACGGTCCCACCCTCACTCACGGAGAGATGAGCTATGGGGCAGGGTTCTTGGCGGCCGAGATGTTCGGCGCTGCCGAGATCATCGACCCTCGGCCGTTTGCGGTCGGGAGCCTCGCCGACACGTTCGCCGCCTTTCCCCATATCGGTGCGGTCCTGCCGGCCATGGGGTACAGCGACGCACAGAGGCTCGAGCTCACGAAGTCGATCACGGCCGCCCGACCGGATGTCGTGGTGGTGGGGACACCCATGAATCTGGCACCGCTGCTCGAGCTCAGCCTGCCCACCGTCCGAGTGTTCTACGGGATCGAGGAACTCGGAGAGCCGACCTTGGCAGACGTGGTGCTTCCCCTGTTCGGCGAGTGAGTTCTCTCGCTCGACGGGCTAGGGATCGCGAGTGAAGACAGGGCGGTTGAAGGTCGAGCGCTCCTCGGAGTAGCGGTACCCGAGTTCTTCGAACTGACGGACCGACCTGATCGACTTGACGCGGTTGCGAATGATCCATGAGGCCATCGCGCCGCGAGCCCTCTTGGCGAAGAAGCTGACGATGCGGTACTCGTCACGGTTGAAGTCGAGGAAGACCGGCGTGAGCACCCTGGCGTCGAGTGCCGCCTCGTCCACCGCGCCGAAGTACTCCTTCGATGCCAGATTCACCAACACTTTCGGGCTGCGTCGCTCCAGGTCGGACCGCAGACGCGAGGTCACCTGATCACGCCAGAAGTCGTACAGGTCGGCGCCGCGCGAGTTGGGCAGTTTCGTGCCCATCTCCAGGCGGTACGGCTGGATGAGGTCCAGCGGCTTCAGCAGGCCGTGCAGACCGGAGAGGATGCGAAGGTTGCGTTGGGCGTAGGTGAAATCACGCTCGGAGAAACGGGCCACCTCCATCCCCTGGTAGACATCACCGTTGAAGGCCAGAAGCGCCGGACGAGCATTCGCCCTGCTCGGCACCGGTTGCCATTCCTGGAACCGTTCCCAGTTCAACTCCGCCAGTTGATCCGAGAGGTTCATCAATCCGGCGATCTCCTCGGGGCTCTTGCCGGCCATGATGTCCACCAGTTCGCGGGTCTCGTCCTCCATTTCCGGCAAGGAGTGCTTCCGCGTGCGCAGGGGCGTCTCGAAATCGAGGTTCTTGGCCGGCGATAGGACGATGAGCATGGTCAACCTCGTGGAGACGGACGGTCTCGATCATAGAGCCAAACGGGTTCAGTCCGATCTGGCCCGATGCAAACTGGACCATT
>CBDUEV010000048.1:0-19691 GCA_965366365.1 uncultured Acidimicrobiia bacterium
GGATCCAAGAGTTGTTCGACGGAGGCGTAGAAGGCATCGAGATCCACGTGGAGGACGTCCGCTCGCCGCATTCGCTCATCATCGCGCATCCGCGCGACAGAAACGCGCCGCCGCATCCGGCCGAAGAGCTCCGATAAGCTCGAGGTCGAGAGGAGATGCCGTGCGCACACGAGTCCGCAACCTGGGTGTGACGATCGGGGACCTCCCCACCGGAGCGGCCAACGCCATCACGGACGTTGCCGGCGTGTGGGTGGGTCACCACACGGTGATCCGGGACGAGCCGACCGTGGCGCGGACCGGCGTGACCATGGTCGTTCCCCGCCAGGGCGAGATCTGGACGGATTGGGCTTTCGCCGGCGTGCACATCTTCAACGGCAACGGCGAGATGACCGGGCTCCCGTGGCTCGAGGAGTCGGGCATGCTCGGCTCCCCGATCGGCATCACGAACACCTACCAGGTCGGGCTTGTTCACGAAGCACTCAACCGTCACGCCGTCGACCGAGGCGTCTCGGGGCTCTTCCACCTCCCCGTCGTCGCCGAAACGTACGACGGCTGGCTCAGCGACATCCGGTCTTTCCCTCTCACGTTGGCCGACGCCCGCCAAGCCCTCGCAAACGCCACGGGCGGGCAGGTCGACGAAGGCAGCGTCGGCGGGGGCACCGGGATGATCTGCCACGAGTTCAAGGGCGGGATCGGCACGTCGTCGCGGGTCGTCAGGGCCGCCGGCGGCCTCTTCACGGTGGGGGCGCTGGTCCAGGCCAACTACGGGATTCGCAGCGACCTACGCGTCGACGGCATACCGGTGGGGCGGGTCCTCGACCACGCCCACACTCCGGCGCCCTGGAGCACCAAGGGCACCGATGGCTCGATCATCGTCATTCTGGCCACCGACGCTCCCCTCCTGCCCGTTCAGTGCCGGCGCCTGGCCCGCCGCGCCACCGTCGGGCTGGCCCGCGTTGGCGGCATCGGCCACAACGGCAGCGGAGACATCTTCCTCGCCTTTGCCACCGGCAATCACCTCGGGACGAGAAGCGCCACGCTCACCGACGTGCAGATGGTGCCCCACGACCAGCTCGATCCGCTCTTTGCAGGGGCTGCCGACGCGGTGGAGGAATCGATCCTCAATGCCCTCACCGCCGCCGAGGACATGGTCGGCCAGCAGGGCCGGACCGCCTACGCCCTCCCGCTCGACGCACTCCAGGAGCTGGTGCGGCTCCGCACCTAGCCCACACCGCCTCAGCTCAGCCCGGTGATTCCGCCATCGAGTGCCAATGTCTGGCCGGTCATGTAGTTCGATGCACGCGAGCCAAGGAAGATGGCAGTTCCCGCCATGTCCTCGGCGGTCCCGGCCCGATGCTGCGGTATCGACTGGAGGATCGCCTCCTCGAACTGCTCAAAAAGGATCGCCGTCATCTTGGAGGGGAAGAGCCCCGGGGCGATGGCGTTCACGTTGATGTGGTCTGAGACCAATCTCTTGGCGAGCGCTCGGGTGAGATGGATGACGCCGGCTTTGGAGGCGGCGTAGGAGTACGACTCGAAGTCGGACACATGCAGGCCGTCGATGGAGGCGATGTTGATGACCCGAGCCGGGTCCTCCGCCGTGGCGCCGGCGCGGAGCAGTCCAAGGAGTTCCTTGGTCAAGAAGAAGGGTGACTTCAGGTTGAGGTCCACCACCTTGTCCCAGCCCACTTCGGAGAAGGCTTCGATCGGTTCACCCCAGGTGGCGCCGGCATTGTTGACGAGAATGTGCAGGGCGCCTTCCCGTTCGCCAATGGCCGAGGCCAGACCTTCGACACCCGCCAGCGTCGACAGGTCGGCAGGCACCGAGATCGCTTCGCCGACCTCGGACAACGACGCGGCGGCCTCGTCGCACACGTCGGCTTTGCGCGACGAGATGTAGACCTTGGCCCCGCCTTCGACATAGCCCCGGGCGATCATGAGGCCGATACCGCGTGATCCGCCGGTGACCAGGGCCACCTTGCCCGCAACGCTGAACAAATCCTGCACTGAAAACCCTCCGTCGGCGTGTGTGGGTCAACCTACACGGCGTACGATGTCGGCCGTGACCAAGAACGCAGGCACCCACGAAGCCCTCCCCGATCCCCGCAACGAGAGCATCGAGATCTACATCAACGGGGAGTTCTTCCCCCGCGCCGAGGCCAAGGTGTCGGTGTACGACTCGGCGTTCATGATCGGCGACGGGATCTGGGAGGGACTCCGCTATCACGACGGCAGGTTCCTCTACCTCGACCAACACCTGGATCGGCTGTTCAGGACCGCCGCCGAAGTCGGTCTGGATCTGGGGATGGACCGGTCGGGAGTCACCGCAGCACTGCAGGCGACCGTCGACCACAACGGTATGGAGACGGGCGCCCACGTGCGGCTCATGGTGACGCGCGGCACCAAGAAGACCCCCAGTCAGCATCCGGGCCTGGTGATCAGCGGACCGACCATCGTGATCATCGCCGAATACAAGGCCGCCGATCCGGCTGTCAAGGAGCGAGGCGTGGCTCTGGTCACATCCACGGTGGAACGGCCGTCGCCCCGCAGTCTCGATCAGCGCTGGAACAGCCATTCGAAACTCCACGAAGTGGTGGCGCTTCTCCAGGCGTTGGAGGCCGGGGCGGACGAGGCGCTCATGTTGGACCCGACCGGCGCGGTGGCCACCTGCAACTCGACCAATTTCTTCATCGTGCGCAACGGCGAGGTGTGGACCTCGTCCGGCGAATACTGCCTGAATGGGATCACCCGCGCCGCGGTCCTTCAACTGTGTGAAACGGCGGGAATCGTCACCCGTGAGCAGCCCTTCTCGGTGGACGACGTGCATACCGCCGACGAAGCGTTCGTGACCGGCACGTTCGGTGGGTTGACACCGGTGAGGTCGGTCGATGGCCACGACCTCCCGGTACCTGGCCCCGTCACGGCCCGCCTCGCCGACCTCTACGCCCAAGCCGTGGCCGAGGCCACCGGCTGATGCGGATTCATCTCTGGTCGGGGCCGCGCAACGTGTCGACCGCCCTCATGTATTCGTTCCGGTCCCGATCGGACATGACCGTGGTCGACGAGCCGCTCTACGGGCACTACCTGCGGGTCACGGGCGTGACCCACCCGGCCGACCAGGAGGTGATGGACGCCATGGAGTGCGACGCCACCCGGGTGATCGCGTCGGTTCTCATCGGTAATGAATACGCCACCGACCATGTGTTCTTCAAACACATGGCCCATCACCTGGTCGACGTCGACCGCTCGTTCATGGGCGACGCCACGAACGTGATTCTGACCCGGGACCCGACCGACATGTTGCCGAGCCTGGCCGTCCAGCTCCCTGAGCCGACCCTGTGGGCGACGAGCCTGCCGGCTCAGGTGGAGATCCTCGACATGCTGGGGCCGGACCCGCTGGTTCTCGACGCGGCTCTGCTGCTGAAAGATCCGGCGTCGGTTCTGGGGCAGCTGTGTGCGCGCCTTGGCCTGGCATGGGACCCGGCCATGCTGGAGTGGAAGCCGGGGCCGAAGCCCGAGGACGGCGTGTGGGCGCCGCACTGGTACCACCGGGTTCACGAATCGACCGGCTTTGCGGCCTACCGGCAGTGGAGCGGCCCGTTTCCGGATCGGCTCCGCCCGCTGCTCGAAGAGGCGCGGCCGCTGTATGAACGCCTGCGGGCCGTGGCGATCACTCCGCACGCCAATCCCGGTTAACGATCGCTCACTGCTAGCCGCAAGCGCGAGTACTCTGCGTGGTGCGACGACGGAGGACTCAGACATGGATTTCGACTACCCGGCTGAGGCGGAACAGACCCGGGAGAAGGTGCAGGCCTTCCTGGCCGAGCACCTCCCGCCCGACTGGAAGGGCATCGGCGCCCTCGATCACGACGAATACATCGACTTCGTGACCGCTTGGCGGAAGAAGCTCTACGAGAACGGATGGCTCGGACTGACGTGGCCCACCGAGTACGGCGGGGCGGGGCTCTCCGAGATGGAAGCCGTGGTGGTGGCTGAGGAGTTCGCACGGGCAGGCGTTCCGACCGGTGGGCCGAATGACGCCTTCAGTATCAGCATGCTCGGCAACACCATCCTGCAGCTCGGCAGCGAGGAGCAAAAACAGCACTTCCTCCCCCGCGCCCTCTCAGGCGAAGACGTGTGGTGTCAGGGATACAGCGAACCGAACTCGGGGAGCGACCTGGCCAGCGTCGGAACCAGAGCCGTGCTGGACGGCGACGAGTGGGTGATCAATGGCCAGAAGATCTGGACCTCCGCCGGTCACTTGGCCAACTGGATCTTCGTGCTGGCTCGCACCGATACCGAGGCCCCCCAACATCGTGGCATCACATTCATCCTCGTGCCGATGGACCAGCCGGGCGTCGAGGTTCGACCCATCGAGATGATCTCGGGCGAGTCGGAGTTCAACGAGGTGTTCTTCTCTGACGCCCGGGCACCGCGTGATCACGTGGTGGGGGGCGTCAACGAAGGCTGGCGGGTCGCCATGGCCCTCCTCGGGTTCGAGCGGGGCGAGGCGGCGGCAGTGTTGCCGATTCGTTTCCGTG
This sequence comes from uncultured Acidimicrobiia bacterium, assembly GCA_965366365.1. GTDB lineage: Bacteria > Actinomycetota > Acidimicrobiia > Spongiisociales > JAENVV01 > CBDUEV01. The sequence goes on from CBDUEV010000048.1 coordinate 4,542, forward strand.
CCGAACTGGATCGTCTCATGGCCTATGCCAAGGAGCTGGGTCGGGCCGACGATCCGTTGATCCGTCAACGGCTGGCCAAGGCGTACGAGAAGGTCGACATCATGCGCTACATGGGTTACGCCGCCCTGACCCGCTTCTCGCAGGGTCATGCTCCCGGACCGGATGCGGCGTTGACGAAGATCTTCTGGAGCGAGTACCACCGCGACGTGACGGAACTGGCGATGGACATCATGGGCACCCCCGGCTTGGTGGCGGCAGGCCGGGCCCCGATGTCGGCCTTTCAAACCGATGACCCCGGGGCTGCCAATTCGACCGCCTCATGGCAGAGCGTGTTCCTCAACGCCCGGGCCGGAACCATCTACGCGGGAACGTCGGAGATCCAGCGCAACATCGCCGGCGAGATGATCCTGGGCCTCCCCAAGGAACCAAAGGTCGGCTGAGAGGCTTCCGAGAGCGACGCGGCGTACGCCGCCTTTCACGGCGGTCTCGCCTTCGAACCTCGCTCTCCCACGTCGCCGCACTCCGAGCGCCTGAGCCTCCTGGCAGCCGCTTACATCTGCGGTACTTGACGGATCCGATGCTTGCCCGCCGCCGACCGAGCCTGCGCGCTGGTAACACGGGCGCTGGGTAGAAGGAGACGCCAGAACCTCGGCCGGCCCGGATCCCTTTGGATGAAGCTGCTGGCGAGGCGCTCACGGGCGGCTTCCTTCTCCAGTTCCTTCATGTGGCTGTCGTGGTAAGCCTTGATCAACACATCCATCGCCCTCTCCTCTTTTCTCTTCTCGTTCCAGTCTGTGGGAGCGGACTGAAGAGCGGCTAAAGGGTTGCTGAAGAGGATTCCGACCCGGACAGCTGGTTCCGCTGGGACGTACACTCAGGGTGTGCGGTTCACGGTGCTAGGCCCGGTAGCCGTCGTCCGTGATGGTCAATCGGTGGCGCTTGGTGGGCCACGCCAGCAGGCGGTGCTGGCCGTCTTGTTGGCTGCTGCCAATCGGGTAGTGCCGGCCGACCGGCTCATCGAAGAGGTCTGGGCCGGGTCGTCGTTGACGGAGGCTACCGACTCGCTTCACGTTTACGTGTCGAATCTTCGCAGAGCGCTCGGCGCTGATCGACTCGAGCGACTGTCCGGAGGCTACCGCTTGCACGTGGAGCCGGGAGAACTGGACGCCGAAGTGTTCGAGACCGAGACCGACGAAGCCCGACTTCTGCTGGACTCCCATCCCCACCGAGCCAATGAGATCCTCACACGAGCGCTTGAACGCTGGGGAGGCGACCCGTACCAAGGTATTGACGGACCTTCGGTCTCCGCCGCAGCCAACCAGTTGACCGAGAGGCACCTGGCTGCACTGGAAGACGCTCTGGAAGCGCGCGTCGCGCTCGGACAGCACCATGAGGTGGTCGCCGAACTTCGGGACTTCTGCGACAAGCACCCTCTGAGGGAACGGGTGTGGGCTACGTGGATGCTCGCTCTCTACCGGGATGGCCGTCAAGCAGAGGCTCTGGGCGCCTTCAGGCGTTTGCGCACCCTGTTGGGTGAAGAGCTGGGAATCGAGCCGTCCCCAGAGCTGCGCCGGTTGGAGGAACGGATTCTATTCCAGGATTCCGGACTCGATCTGGTCGCTAAGACCCCCAACAACCTGCCAGCGCAGTTGAACAGCTTCGTAGGTCGAGACAGGGAGTTGGTCGACGCCGGCAAGCTGTTGGCGAACGCCCGCTTGGTGACGTTGACGGGGGTGGGCGGATCGGGAAAGACCCGCCTGGCCCTGGAGCTGGTCCGGGCCGCCCTCGATGGTTTCCCGGACGGCGTCTGGCTGGTCGATCTGGGCCACATCACCGATCCGGCGGTCGTACCGTCGACAATCGCCAAGTCGCTCAACATTCCCGTGCCGAAAGGCCCGGGAGCGGTTGGGGTGTTGCGCGACGTCTTGAGGTCCCGCACGACCCTCATCGTGTTGGACGGCTTCGAGCATGTCATCGAGGCCGCCGCGCTCGTGGCGACCCTTCTCGAAGCCGCCCCCAACCTTCGGATGCTGGTGACGAGCAGAGAACGGCTCTGTATTTCGGGTGAGCATCTCTTCGAGGTTCCGCCGCTCGAGCTGTCTGCCGCCACCTCCCTCTTCGTGAACCGTGCCATGGCTGTGCATTCGGGGTTTCACCCGGACGGAGACGACCTTCGACAGGTCGAGGCGATCTGCGACCACCTCGACCGCCTGCCGCTGTCCATCGAGCTGGCCGCCGGCCAAGCGGACGTTTGGTCACCTGCAGAACTCCGGAAGCGGCTCCGCTCGCGGCTGGCCACCCTCACAGGCGGCCCCAGGGACCGTCCCAATCGCCAGGCGACTCTCAAGGACACGATTGATTGGAGCTACGACCTTCTCAGTAGCGACGAACAGGTACTTCTCGGATCGATGGGGGTGTTTCACGGTGGTTGCACCATCGCCGCCGCCGAGGCGGTCTGTGGTCCCGGCATGTCCGGCGATGTTCTGGACGGGCTGAACGCCCTCGCTCACAAGAGTTTGATCGTGCGCCGAAGCGGACCTGGAGGAGTGCCGAGATTCTCGATGCTCGCAACTATCCAGGAGTACGCTCGCCGGCTACTCGCCGAAGAACTGGACACGACCGCCGTTCGAGACGCCCACTGCGACTACTACGTCGAGTACCTCGACCGAAACGGGCCGCATCTCCGGTGGGGTGACTCAGCGAATGGATGGGAGATCCTCACGGCCGATAACGACAACTACCGAGCCGCCCTGGCCTGGGCCTTCAGCGAGGGCGATCTGCTCCAGGGCGCCCGCCTGCTCGGGTCATGTCAATTCTGGGAAGAGAACGAGGCCTGGAGTGAACTGGAGCGCTGGCAGAACGAGGCGCTCGAGCACGCCGACTCGCTGGAGCCGCTAGCCCGAGCTCGTCTCTACCTCGCCCTCTCACACAGCCGTCACGGGCACCGAGACCCTCGATGGCTGTGCGAGGAGGCGCTCGAATGGGCGGAGGTCGCCGGGGACCGGTTCGTGATCGCCCAGGCGAGGTTCAACCTCGCCTGGGCGTATGCGGGAGATCGCGCCAATCATGAACTCGCTCTGAGTCTGTGCCGCCGTGCCGTGGACGAGACGCGGCAGTTCGCTGACGTACCCGGATTGACGGCCCACGCCCTGGTTGCTCTCGGGGAGTTGTACCGCTCACACGGCGACGACGAGGAGGCCAAGCGACCGTATGAAGAGGCCTTGCACATCGCTCGCCGGTCCCACAACCGGCCGCTTGCGGCAATCGTGCTTCTCAACCTTGCCTTCATTGCCGGGCATCAGGGGGACTACTCGGGGGCGGAGCGCCACGCGACCCAGGCTCTGACCGACGCCATGGAGTTGACCGACCAGACTCTGATGGCATTTGGCCTGGAGGGTGTCGCCCTGGCCGCAACGGCGGCCGGACGAGTCAGGCGCGGAGCTCGCCTCTTCGGCGCAGCCGAGCACGCCCATGAGATGCTCGGGATCACGCCGGACCCCGCCGATCAGCTCGAATACGATCGAGCCCGGGCGACGCTGGGCGAGCTTCTGGAACCTGCGGACCTCGAAGCTCTCCTCGCCGAAGGTCATGCGATGACGGTATCGGACGCCGTCGAGTTCGCCCTCGAGGGCACGGCCGACTGAGACGGCCGGTGGGAACGTGGAGATCCACGGCAACATGGCCGGACCGATGATCCTGGGCCTCGCCTTCGAACCTCGCTCTCCTCACATCGCCGCGCTTTCGAGCTTCGACGGACCCAACACGGTCTCGCGTGCCAGCCCCGAGAGGGAAGCGCTGCTGCGTTGGCTGCGGCGGTCACGAAGTGCGGAGGACAGTCAAGGGGTTTCGCAGGACACTCCGGCAGTGAATCCAGCCGCCACCCAGTCGGAATCGGGCGGGCCGGAAGATTCGTCTGGCCCGTCCGGATAGCCCGGCCAGAACAGCCAGCCACGCAACCCACCCGAGCGAGACAGCGGATTCTCGGTGCCATCGACGGCGAACCAGTAGAGCCCGACGGCCTCATCCGGTGCCTCCGACTCGAAGAGCCTTCCGCCGAACAGCTGCCTGAGCGTGCCCAAAGTGTCGAGAGAGTGAGCGCCGTCCACCGTGGGGACGGGCGAGTCGCGCCACAACCCGGCACCGGCCAGGACGCTTCGGCCGGTCGACGCCGTCCGGTCATCGACGCTGCCGTCCCAGTCGGTGAAGACGACACCCAGGACGCCTTCCCACGACACAACTCGTGCCCGGGATCCGGGACAACCGAGGAACACGTCCGCCGGAGGGGCGGTCGGGTCGCTCCAACCCGTGTCGTAGGAAGGTCGACCCAACTCCTCGATCAGCGTCGCCAGCGCCACCTCGGCGTCGTCGCCGAACCGAACCACGCCCAAGCCGTCGACGCCGAAGACTACGGAGGCCCCCGTGATCGAGGGCGAGGTGGTTGAGGTCGCCGTCGACGACGTTGGAACGATGGTCGTGGGCGGCGAGGTGGTCGTCGTCGGAGCAGTCGAGGGCGACGTGGTCGACGGAAGCAACGTGGTGGTCTGGCTCGACGTGGTGGCGGAAACCCCGGCGAGGGTCGTGGACCCCCCAGCGGCGCCGCCGCACGCGGCGACAAGCATTGCGAGCGCACAAACCATCGGCAGACGATCCATGGACACTCCCTATTCACCGCGAATCATCCGCCTGCCCATTGGGAACCGAAAGGGTCGAATGCCTCAGAGGTCGGTGGCACCCCAACGGCGGCATGTCGCGCCGCTACTCCACGCCGGTCTCGATGTCGGCCACCCTTGCCACAACGCCTCCGCCGGCTCCTTGTTCATCGGAGTTTCCGTCAGGTTCCGGTCCGTTTTCTTCATCGGCCCCAGAAGAAACGGGGAAGTGGAACATCAGCACCGGAGAGTCAGGCCAGGCGAAGCGCAGCCTTCTTCCAATCATTGGGACTTATGGCTCTCTCAAACCTGCTGAAAATCCACTTGGCTGGGGGAACAGCCAACAGCTTTTTGGGAGGGGATGAGCTGGGTTAGCACATCTAGAGAAACCTCGGGGCGTACACCCCGAGGTTTCTGCATCCGGAAACGAAGCCCGTGGTATTGGGTCGAACCGGTCAGGTGATTCTACCTGATTTCGATCCTTGTCGTTCAGCTTCTCCCAACGCGCCTCTCGAGGGAAAGGAGGATTGTTCGCAATTCGCGCAACGCGAAATTCCCGCCAACAGTGGGATTTGGGAGGAAAGATGAGAAGGATCACGAAGCCGACGTGGCTTTTGACGACCGGTTTGCTGGTCGTGCTGGCTGCGACGGGACTCGCCTATGGGTTGTGGGCGGAGACGCTCACCCTTGACGGCGTTGTCCACACCGGAACAGTCGACGCCTCGTACTCACTCGTTGAAATCGATCAAATGGCCGACTTCAACGACAACTGTCCGCTCGGGGGTTTCTCGATCGGCCAGGACTGCGACCTCGACGGGCTGTTGAACGACGACATGGAAGCAGAAGGCAAGGACATCGCCGAGTGCGACGCCGAACTGGACGCCACAGGCAACATGACAGTGACCGTCACGTCTGCCTATCCGCTCTACAACTGCTTCGTCAAGTACGACATTCACAATCTCGGCACGTTGCCGATTCACGCATACGGGCCGGCGTACTTCTACGACGGAGTATTTCAGGGGTCCGCCATCAACACGAACGAACTCCACGTGAACGGATGGCCGCCAATCGGGTGCCCGACCTACGACGAATATGTCCAGCTGGAGCCCGGCGAGGAATTTTTCTGCACCCTGCATATCAATCTGCGGCAGGATGCCGAAATGGGTGCCACGTACACGTTCCAGCTGCAGAATTTCGCCCGGCAGTGGAACGAAATCGTTGCGCCACCGTATCTCCCATAGGAGATGTGGAGGCCCCACAGTGAGGAGTTCCGAATGAGGAAAACGAGAACTCCCATCGGTCCTCTGTTCGTGCTGCTTGTCGTGGCACTGGCAGGGACCGGGCTCGTCCACGGCCTCTGGTCGGAGTCCCTGACCTTCACCGGTGAAGTCAACACCGGTGTGCTCCACGCATCGTGGACCGGTGGCATCTGCACCGACTTCTACGACTGGCCTTGGCCCGCCGAAGGCACCGGCGAAGCCGAGGGGAAGGACGTCGGCACAACGACAGCCGCACTGGATCCGAGTGACAGCACCAGCCTGATCGTGACGGTCACGAACGGGTATCCGAGCTATGCATCGGACTGTCAGGTGGAGTTCACCAACGATGGCACGATCCCGTGGAAGATCCGTGGGATCAGCCTCGAGCCCGGGGCCGGGTTGACCAATTGCGCAGTCGCCGGCACCGACCAGAACAAGTCGCTCAGCTGTGATCAGCTGAGCGTCGAACTGGTCGATGGTGTCGGAGGGCAGTGGGAGCCGGGCGGCACGGCCGCCTCGAGCCTTCGCGTGCACATTGAGCAGCCGGCAGAGATGGATGCCACCTACGGGTTCGTTGCTGCAGTGTGCGTTGGGCAGTGGAATGAAGACGCCAGCCTCGACGAGTGCTTCGTGGCTGGATCGAACAACTGAACTCGACGAGTGGGGGAGCCACCAACTCCCCCACTCGAGGGCACGGGGGCGTGCCCCCGACGAGCGGGTTGGACCGGACGGTCGACCCGAGGAGATGAGATTCAACCGTGATTCAATCGCCGCCCGGAAAACACAGAGCTCGAGGGTGGGTCCAGCCGGCGCTTTCCCGGGGACGACACCGGGCGGTCGCACACCACCTGTGGGAGTCTTGGGCAAAGAGCCGGCTGCCGGAGGGTATTGCTGACCCGGGCCATGAGGCGCGCCGCAGCCTGGCGGTGCTGGCTGGCCTTCTCTTCGTCTATGTCGCTTCGACCGAGCTTCTGGTGTATCTCCCGAATGCCGAGCTGTACACATACGTGGGTCTGCCCATCCTGTGGGGAGGGCTGGCCGCAGTCGCCCACCGGGAGCGACAGCGTCTCAACGATCGCGCCAACGCATCGCGGCTTCTTGTCGGATTGGCGGCGACCACCGGAGTGCTGCAGGTTGCGATCGTCGTGTTGGTGGGATTCGTGGCCGGATTCGGCCACTCACCGTATGCCTCCAACCTGCTCGCCGTGGGAGGCAATCTGCTCTACCTCGCTGCACTGCTCCTGGGTGTCGAGTCGACCCGAGCCTATCTCTACGAGGCATGGCGACCCGTGTTGCGCGGGCACGCCGTCACGGCGGTTGCGCTGCTGATGGCTGCAATTCAGGTACCTCTGGCACGCTATGCGGGAATGACCTCAGTGCCGAGCGCCCTCGAGACGACCGGCGGGCAGCTGTTGCCGGCACTCTCAGAGAGCGTTGTCGCCACCTTCTTCGTGATGGTCGCCGGCCCGGCTGCCGCGGTCGCTTACCGAGGCACGTTGGAGATTTTCGAATGGTTGTCCCCGATCCTGCCGAACTTCGATTGGGCCTTGGCAGCGCTGATGGGCACCGCGGCACCCATCGTCGCCCTCGCAGTGGTGCGGCGTACGGCACCTGAAGAGGCCGACATCCAGGTCGAAGACGATGCCGAGCCAAGAGGAGTCTCAGTGAGCTCCGTGCTGGTTGGATTCCTTCTTGTCTCGTTGATCTGGCTCAACGTGGGGATGTTCGGGGTCGTACCCTCGGTTGTCCTCGGACAAAGCATGGAACCGAGCTACCACACCGGCGACCTCGTCTACGTCGAGCAGGTCACGGCTGAGGATCTGAGCGTTGGCGATGTTGTGAAGTTCACAGTCGGGAACGAGCCGGTGGTCCACCGGATCATCGAGATTGCCGGCGAGGGCGAATCACCCGTTTTCGTGACGCAGGGCGACAACAACAACACGGCGGACGCCCCCATCGTGGCCGCTCAGATCGACGGCAGGGTGGCGTTCTCTGTCCCAAAGATCGGCTGGCTTCAGATCTGGATAAAGCGGCTCACCACGAGCTGACCCGTGGCGCCGCTACACCACGCCGGTCTCGATGTCGGCCACTCTGGCCACAGCTTCGTCTCCTCTGAGCAGGACCAGCTCGACCGGACCGATCGAGCGGACCGAGTGCATCCTTCCCAGGAGATCGCCCAGACGGCCGTACAGGGCACTCCCCGGACAGGCCGTGGAGGCATAGTCGCGATGGGTGCCAACCGCAGAGGTCCGCAGGTCGAACTCCTCCACCGCCCACGCCATGAGGACCGCCAGGGCAGCCAGCTGAGCCTCCGTAGGCTCCTGCTCATCGAAGTTCCCGTCAAGGACGGGAAGGAAGTGGCCGGCCGGGTCGTAGTCCGTCGAGGTGTCACCGGGGGCTCCGATGGGACGGCCTTCATAGACGTGGCCGTTCCGGTCGATGACGAAGTGGTAGGCGAGGTCCGGCCAGCCCTGCTGTTGGTGATAGGCCTGATGGTCTCGCATCCGAAACGGCGCCAAACGATTGTCGGTCAGCGCCGAACCGGTGTGGTGGAAGGTCACCTTCTCGATGGTGTGGCTGCCGAGCTCACCTGACGCCGCGGCTCCCCAGCCATCACGTCCGATCACCTCGAGGCGGACCAACCGGGGCTCGGTGGTGGTGGTGGTCGGGGCAGCGCCTACCGTCGGCGTCGTCGAGGCATCGGCGGCCAACCGGAGGGCCGGAACCGTCGGCGGTTCGAAACGTTGAAGGTTCCACGCTGCCGCGCCTGCAACGGCCCCGAACAAGGCGGCGAGAAAGGCTCGACGGGTCAGCATGGAACCGATGCTAACGGGATCGGTAGGGTCGAGGCTGACCACGAGAAGGAAACGCATGGACATCGCCCTCATGACCGAACCGCAGATCGGCGGGACCTACGAGGAGCTCCTCGAGATAGCACTCTGGGCAGAACGCTCCGGGCTGGTCAGCTTCGCCCGCTCCGACCACTACCTCCACCATCACGAACCCACCTTTCCGGCCACCGATGCCTTTGCGACTCTGGCCGGTCTGGCCCGCGACACCAGCACCATCAAACTGTGTGTGCTGGTCTCGCCCATCACCTTCCGGCACCCTGCCGTGATCGCCAAGAACGCAGTCACGATCGATCAGATGTCTGGGGGTCGCCTCGAGCTCGGGGTGGGAACCGGCTGGATGAACGCCGAGCACGAGGCCTTCGGCTTGCCTTTCCCGGCCCGGGGGGAGAGGTTCGAGAGACTCGACGAAACCCTCCAATACCTGCGCGCCGCCTTCTACGACCAGCCCAGCAGGTTCGCAGGCGCCTACTACTCGCTCGACGCCACACTTCTCCCCAAACCGGCCGGGACACTCCCGATCATCGTCGGCGGGTCCGGCCCCAAGAAGACGCCCACGCTGGCGGGCAAGTATGCGGAAGAGTTCAACTTCTTCATCCAGCCGCCCGAGGCGTTCACCGAACGGGTTTCGCTCGCACGCCGGGTGGCCGAGAGTGCCGGTCGGCCGGCGCCCAGCATCTCCGTCATGGGGCCGCTCCTCGTCGGCACCGACCAAGCCGACTATCGAGAACGCCTCCAGGCGATCGCCGCCAAGAAGGGGGCGACCGTCGAAGAAGTCGAGCAGCGATGGCGCGAGACGGGAGCTCCGATGGGGACGCCCGCTCAAGCCGAGGAAGCATTCGCTGCACTCGAGGAAGCCGGCGTGAGCCGGTACTACGTCCAGGACATCCGCACTCCCGACCTCGACAAGATCAAACGGATGGTCGAACCGATTCTCGGTTGAGCGCCCCTACTCGGCCAGATCGGCCCAGGAGGCTCCGGAGAGTCGGATCAAATCCTCCACCGAGAGTGGGAACACCGTCGACGGTGTACCTCCCGCTGCCCACACCTCCGTATGTCTGGTCAGCGAGCGATCGGCGAATATCGACAGAGGCGTGGCATGAGCGAACGGTGGCGTGCCTCCGGCAGCGAACCCGGTGGCAGCCCGCACCGTTTCCAAGTCGGCCCGACCACACCTGGTCCCGCCCGCCGCAGCGGCCAGCTTGTCGGGATCGAGGCGCTTGTCTCCCGGTACCAGAGCAAGCACCGGGGCACCGTCCACGAGGAACACGAGCGACTTGACGATCGCCGCCACATCGCAATCCACTGCCCGGGCGGCGTCCGCGGCCGTCTTCGTGCCATCCGGAAAGGTGTGGATCTCGATCGCCAAACCGCGCTCGGCGGCGGCATCGACGATGACTCGGGAGGCTCTGGGCAGTTCCATGATGAGGCCACGATAACGGCATCGCCCAGCGTCACGAAGCAACCGGTTCGAGTGCCTCGAAGGCTGGCCGCCACCGTCCAATCAAACCAGTGCGGTCGCCGCACTCCGCCGGAACACACGCCAGGGCCTCGCTACGGCGATGAACACCACGACCGCCAGGACCAGCGGCAGATACCCGGGCATCAGTTCGAAGGCGAACCCCGCCGCACCGTTGTTCTCGACCACCACCTCCGACCCCACGAAAGGAAACAACCCTCCCGATACCGGCTCGGTGATGCCGCTGTCCCAGACGCCCTCCATGTAGTAGAGCGCCAGAAGGAAGAACGCCATCGTGGCCGTGACGAATGTGGTGAAAGCCGCCGCGAATGCGGCGAGCCACGGCGACCGAAGCTGCCCGTCGTGCGCCTCGCTTCTGGCAAGGCGGCGGAGCGAGCCGACGTTCTCCAACGCCTCGGTCACGCCTACCGACCGGGCGGCGTCGGTGAGATTGGCCTTGAGCGACCCGGTCATCTCCTTGCGGACCCTGCCCGGCACATGGTGCAGGTCGAGCCACACGGCATAGCGGGCTCCCGCCCACCCGATTCGAGCTCGTTCCACGATCGACAGTTGCATGATCTCTACCTCTCTTGTCCGACATGGTCGCTCGATGCGTCCAATGCCTTGCCGACTGCGGCCACCAGCGTCATCCACGACGCCTGCTGCCGCTCCATCTCAACCAACCCCGCCGGGGCTGTTCTGTAGTACTTCCGAGCCGGTCCTTGATCGGACGCGACCAACTCGGAGGTGAGCCAGCCCTTGGCCTCCATCCGGGTCAGGGCCGGGTAGACAGTGCCTTCCTTCAGGTCCTCGAACCCCAGAGCTCGAAGGTGCTCGACCACCGAGTAGCCATAATCTGGCGCATCGGCCAGTAGCCGAAGCAGGAGCATTGTCAGAACGCCTTTCAGGAACTGCGTGTCTCGATCTGCCATGCAGGAAACATAGAACAGATACTTGGTAATGTCAAGTAGTAGGTTGTGTTCAATTCTCGGCGATACCACATCAAAGAAACACGCCCGGCTCGCACGCCCGGGGCTCGCTGCCCTTCGGGGAGGAGGACCCGCAGATTCCGGTGTGTTGGCACAGCTACTACCATTCAGGGTTCATGGCTGAAACACCTCTCCTTCGTATCTCGAATCTGCACGCCTCGATCAACGACGTCGAGATCCTCCAAGGGGTCGACCTCACGGTCAACCCCGGCGAGATCCATGCCCTGATGGGACCCAACGGTTCCGGCAAATCGACACTGTCCAAGGTGCTGATGGGCCATCCCGCCTATGAGATCACGGCGGGGACGATCACCTATAAGGGCGAAGACGTCACCCAGGCATCACCCAACGACCGAGCAACCAAGGGCATGTTTCTGGCCTTCCAGCATCCCGAGACCATCCCCGGCGTGTCCGTCATCCAATTCCTGCGCACGGCCCTCGCCAACAAGACGGGCATCGATTACACCGTGCTCGAACTCCGCCTCAAGGTGATGGACGCCATGGCCGAACTCGGCATGGAGTCGTCCTTCGCTGATCGCTACCTCAATGAGGGCTTCTCCGGCGGCGAACGGAAACGCAACGAGGTGCTGCAGATGGCCATCCTCGAGCCCGAGCTGGCGATCATGGACGAGACCGACTCAGGGCTCGACATCGACGCACTCCGCACGGTCGCGGAAGGTGTGGGGAAGCTGACGGGACCGGAACGGTCCTTCCTCATCATCACCCACTACCAGCGGCTCCTCCAGTACATCGAACCTCACGTTGTTCACATCTTCATGGACGGCCGAATCCTCACCTCGGGCGGGCCCGAGCTCGCCCACCAGCTCGAAGAAGACGGCTACGACGCCTTCCGGACCCCGGCCCTCTAGCCCGGTGGACGTCCGGGCAGACTTTCCAATCCTGGAGAGGCAGGTCCACGGCCGCCCCCTCACCTTTCTCGACTCGGCGGCCAGTTCACAGAAACCGGTCCAGGTTCTCGAGGCCATGGACGAGATCTACCGACGCTCGTACGCCAACGTGCATCGCGGCGCCTACCAGTTGTCAGCCGAGTCGACCGACGCCTACGAAGCGGCCCGACGCAACGTAGCCGACTTCATCGGAGCCAAGACGGAAGAGGTGGTCTTCACCCGCGGCACCACGACCAGCCTCAACATGCTGGCGACTCGGTGGGGACGCGATCGCCTCCAGCCCGGCGACAAGATCGTCCTGTCTGTGATGGAGCACCACTCCAACATCGTTCCCTGGCAGATGGCCGCCCAGCAGTGCGGCGCCGAGCTCGTCTACGCCCCCCTCGACCACGACTACCAAATCGACTTGACCGCCCTGGCCGATCTCATGGACGAACGCGTCGAGATCGTGTCCATCACCGGAATGTCCAACGTCCTCGGGTCGATCGCCCCGATGCCTGAGGTCGCCCGCCTCGCCCACGCGGTGGGCGCCACCCTCATCGTCGACGGCGCCCAGCTGGTCCCCCACGCCCCGGTCTCCGTATCCGACCTGGGCGCGGACTTCCTCGCCTTCTCCGGCCACAAGATGCTCGGCCCCACCGGAATCGGCGTGTTGTGGGGCCGCCAGGAACTCCTCGAGGAAATGGAGCCGTTTGAAGGCGGCGGCGAGATGATCGCCACCGTCGGCCTCTACGAATCGACGTGGGCACCCGTTCCCCAGAAACACGAGGCGGGCACGCCTCCTTTCGTCGAAGCCGTGGGCCTCGGCGCCGCCGTCGATTACCTCCGCAACATCGGCATGGACAAAGTGCGCCGCCACGACATGGAACTCACGCGCTATGCCCTGGACGAACTGGCCAAGCTCGACGCCCTCACCGTCTTCGGTCCCCGCAATGTCGAGCGTCGGGGCGGGACGATCAGCTTCACCCTGGCCGACATCCACCCCCACGATCTCGCCACCATCCTCGATGAGCACGGCGTGGCAGTGCGCGCCGGGCACCATTGCGCCAGACCGCTGATGACCCATCTCGGTGTTCCGGCCACCGCCCGGGCCTCATTCTCGGTCTACAACACGACCGACGACGTCGATCGACTCGTCGAAGGCCTCCACCACGCCGCAACCATCTTCGGGATCTAGGCTGCCGAGGCGGCGAGCAGGCCGATCGCGCAGTTCGCGGAGCGCACTAGCCTTCAGTTCCCATGGCACTGGAAGATCTCTACCGCGAAGTCATCATCGATCACTCCCGCAACCCGCGCAATCGCGCTGCGGTCGGCAGGGTCGACGCCCATGCAGAGGGCCACAATCCGTTGTGTGGTGACGAAATCGACATCGACCTGGAGATCGAAGAAGGGGCCGTGACCGGCATTGCCGTCTCCGGCCAGGGCTGTTCGATCTCCCAGGCCTCCGCCTCGATGATGAGTGAGGCGATCAAGGGCAAGACCCTGGCGGAAATCGAAACGATCGCCGACCGATTCAAGATGATGATCGCCATCACGGAGTCCGACGAAGAAATCCTCGACCCGAACCGGCCCGGAGCCGTGCTCGGCGATCTCGAGGCTCTTCAGGGGGTTCGCAAGTTCCCGGTCCGAGTGAAGTGCGCAGGCCTCGGATGGGCCACGCTCCTCGAAGCCCTCGAACTCGCCCCCAATTCCCGCTGACCAACGCCTCAGAAGCCTGTCGGGTCCCCAAGGAGCCAGGCAACAGGCGGCCCGAGATTCAACGGGAGGATGGCTCGAGGAGGTCTTCCACGGAGAGGAATTCGCCCTGGCGGGCGGCGGCCACCCACTTCCTCCGCAACAGCCGGCGTTCCTCCTCGTCGGTGCCGCCCCAGACCCCGAATCGTTGGCCGGTCTCGACGGCGTAGCCGAGGCACTCGAGTTGCACAGGGCAGCTCTTGCAGATGTTCTTCACCAGTTCCAGCTGTCGGGCCGCGCTCCCGGTCTCGCCGGCGGGGAAGAACACCGCTCGGCTGTGGTCGCGGCAGGCAGCCAGGTCTCGCCACTCGAACTCTGTTTCTCTGGTCATGAACGTATACTAGACTATTTAGTGCTAAACCGCTACCCTTTTCTTGCCGCGCCAGGGGGAAGGACCCGGCGTACGCCGAGAAGCCTGCGTCGGGTCCTTTATTCACTCGTTGCTGGGCCTGTTCCCGGGCGCAGAAGGCGCCACCCGCCGGCGTCCAGGCCACAAGGAGGCGCCCTTCAGCACCGACTCGCCACCCCAACGGCCTCGTCAGTTGAAGAGCCCTCGCCAGAGGCGTTCGAAGAACCCTGCCGACTCGGCCGCAGGGAGGTCGGCGAGCACGGAGTCTTGGAGATCGAGCGGGAGATCGCCGATCAGCACGTACCCTCCGGCGTTCGATTGCCAGGAGTAGACCACGGATCCAACATCGAAGGACCGGCGATAATCCCCCGCGGCTCCGGCGACGATGGGCGCCTCACGGAGTTCGGGCACATCGATCGGCCGTGACGAGTTGAGGAGGGTGAAGGAGAAGAGGCCGTCCACGTAGTAGGCGGAGAGCACATCGGCTTCGACTCCATCGGCGATGAACTGCCGAGTGAACTGCCCGACCTCGATCGGGAAGGTCGATTCGAGAGCCCCGGTCGCCTCCCGTTGATCCGGCATCTCCACCCCGGCGCTGTCCACCGATGCAGCGAGACCAGGATCGCCCGGAACGAAGCGCGTGAATCGGGTGCTGCAATAGGTGCTCCCATCTGCGTTGAAGATGTCCGATGCCAGCACCACGCCGGTTTCGTCGTCGACGGAGAGCAGCACCCGCACCACCCCGTCGTGCCGAATCTCGACAATGTCCACCGATCGGCCCAGCAACCGGTCCACGCCGATGGAGACAGCCTCATAGCCCTCCGCGGTGGGCCACTTCTCGGAGTCGGAGAGTCGGCTCGTGCGGTAGACGCCCGCTCCAGAGCGGGTGACGACTCCGGCTTCGTCCTGCCCGACTTCGTACACCTCCGAATAGGTCCCGTCGGGGGTGTTGCA
>CBDUEV010000049.1:0-19686 GCA_965366365.1 uncultured Acidimicrobiia bacterium
TCAGCATCGCCGAGTCCCCTCTCGCCTCGATACCGCTCGCCTCCATCCCGCTCGCTTCCATCAGCATCGCCGAGTCCCCTCTCGCCTCGATACCGCTCGCCTCCATCCCGCTCGCCTCCATCGGGGGATGGACCGCCGTCCTCGAAGGCACCGACCTGGCTGGGACTCCGCTCCAGACGGTGACCCTGGCCGATCTCAGCGCGGGCGATCTCGCCTCGATCACTCTGGCGGACATCAGCGTCCAAGGGTCGCCGCTGGCCTCGATCACCCTCCCTTCGATCGCCCTTGGCTCCGCCTCGGTGTCCCAGATCGACACCACACAGGACCTGTGTTCGCTGCCCGAGCTGGCCCCGTACGAGTGTCAGCCGGCGACCACGACTCTGCTCGACCTCGAGGTACAAGGCGCTCCCCTCGCCTCCATCCCGCTGGCATCCATCCCGCTCGCCTCCATCGACCTCGCCTCGACCCCATTGGCCTCCATTCCCCTCGCCTCCATCCCGCTGGCGTCGATTCCGCTCGCCTCCATCCCGCTGGCATCCATCGACGTGGAGGGGGCGCCGCTGGCGTCCATCCCCCTCGCGTCGATCACCCCCGGAAGCACCCCTCTCGCCTCCATCGATCTTTTGGGAGCGCCGCTGGCCTCGATTCCGCTTGCTTCCATCCCGCTCGCCTCGATACCCCTGGCGTCCATCGACATCGCCGACGGCTCCCTCTGCGATTACCTGACGGACGCCGACCCCGCCTTCAGCTGCGCCGGACTGGGGCTCGACGAAACCACGGATGGAATCGCCGACCTCATCGCTCGACTCGCTGCGGCATCGCCGAGCAGCACCATCGCCGATTCCCCGCTGGCGTCGATACCCCTCGCCTCCATCGACGTCGCCGACGCCCCGCTCGCCTCGATACCCCTCGCCTCGATCGACCTCGCCGGCACGCCGTTGGCGTCGATCCCCCTGGCGTCGATCGACCTTGGTGGCGTGGCGTTCTGCGATTTCCTCGGCTCCGACGCCACGGGGACCGCGTGGTGCACCGCCCTCGGGATCGATGGCTCCGAGACGCTGCTCGAGCTGGCGGTGGCAATCGAGACGGCAGGATCGACGATCGCCGATACCCCCTTGGCCTCGATCCCTCTGGCGTCGATCCCTCTGGCGTCCATTCCCCTGGCCTCGATAGATCTCGCCACCACCGAGTTGGCGGGGACCCCGCTGGCTTCGATTCCGCTCGCCTCCATCGACATCCTCGGATCCCCCTTGGCCTCGATCCCACTCTCCTCGATCGCCGGCGTCGCCACCTGCGACGTCATCACCGAATGCCCGACGCTCGGCGACGCCGTTGCCCTTGGCGCTGTGGTGGCCGGAGCCCAACTCGGCGATCTGGAGGGGGCGTTCGGCCCCATCACGTACGGGGAACTCGTCGAGGCCCTCACTCTGGCCTTCATTCTGGGTGACGGCACCTTCGGCGATACCACGGAGTTCGGCGAACTCACCTTTGGCCAACTCATCATGTCCCTGCTCCTGGCGTCGGACTACCCGTGGGAGGAACTCGACCTCGACGCCCTCGGCGTTCAGGAGTTCGCAGCCGACAATTTCGTGCAGTACTCGGTCGAGTTCGACCTCGACGGCAACGGTCCCCCACTGTCCACGAAGGCGACGGTGTCGCTCCCCGGCGAATTCTTGTATGTCGAAGGCTCGGCCGGCACCCGGGCCGGCGGCACGGCACCCGACTTCATCCCGATCGGCGACCCGGAGATCTCCGAGGAGGCAGACGGCTCCGAGACCCTGACCTTCGACCTCGGAGAGCTTGTGCCCGGCCGGGAGTATCGCCTGGAGTACCTGGCGGTGCCGGCCCTGCGGCTCGGCTCCTTCGACACCGCAGCCACTGTCGAGGTTGCTGGGCTGGCTCCTCAGCAGGCCGATTCGTCCACCGCCGGGGTGACCGTGATCGAGGCCGCTTCCACCGACGCCGACGACCCCGCCGCGCCGGCGCCCGTTGCGGCAGACATCCTCTATCTCGGTACCATCTCGAGCATCGGAGACACCGACTACTTCCAGGTTCCCGCTCCGCCGGCCGGCTACCGGGTGGCCGTTTTCCTCTCGAACCTCGACAGTGACGCCGACCTTGTGATGTATCGACCGGCCACGGCCCCACTCCCCAACACCCGTGCGGTTCCGCTCAGCGGCGTCCCCGTCGAGGACGACGGCGTCGACTACTCGTTCAACAGCACCGAGGAGGGCGACACCTTGGCCGACATCGGCCTGCTGGCTGCTCCGCTCGCCTCCATCTCGACCAACCGAGGCGACGGATCGGAGGAAGCGTCCGCCATATCCGATGCCGATCCGCTCACTATTCAGGTGACGGGCTACAACGGCGACACCAGTGACGAACCGTACGTTCTCCGTGTCAAGATCGCTCCGGAGGTTCCGACCCCTCAGTGCTCGCCGCGCACGTTCCCCTTCGGTGTGGCCCCCGGTGGCCCCGCCGCCGTTGCCATCGACGACGCCGCCTTGCCGGCGGATCTCAACGCGCTGTACCTGATCAACTGGGAACGACTCGCCGCCACCGAAGGAACGGATACGACCGGCGAGCTCTACGCCGATACGATCCTCGCCGAGCTCGTCGGTTCCACCACCGATCCCGCCATCCCGGGGCTCGTCGACCGCCCTGACCTGGGCATCACCGGGCTCGTTCTTCCCGTCGAACACATCGCCGACTACTCGGCTTGGGATGCCAACCCCTGCGATCCTGCGGCCGCCAACGCAGTCGGAGCGCAGATCGTTGACGCGGTGGCGTCGATCGCCGCACTCCGACCCACCCTGCGCTATGTGACCATCGTCGGGTCGGATGAAGTCATTCCCTTCCACCGCAAGCCTGATCTCACCAGCATCGCCAACGAGTCCACGTTCGTCGACGAGTTCAGCGACAACGCCCTCTTTGGCTCGGCTGTGACCCGGCACTTCCTGTCCGACGACCCCTACGCAGACCTGGATCCGATCCGGTGGCTCGACCGCTACCTCAATGTGCCCGACCTGGCCGTAGGACGCCTCATCGAAGACGGCAGCGACATCCTCGGCGCCATTCGGACCTTCAACCAGTTCGACGGGCTGCTCGATCCCCAGACGGCTCTGACGACTGGCTACGACTTCCTCTATGACGGATCGGTGGCGGTCGACGACGCGCTCAGCGCCTACGTGCCGACCGCGAACGCTCTGCTGGACGATGTTGGTCTCGACCCGGCGCTGACGTGGGGATTGATCGAACTGCGCGACGCACTCGGTCTCGACGACGCCACCCCCGACCTGCCCGATGTGGCCGCCCTCAACATGCACTACGACTTCGACGAGGCGTTGCCATCCAAGGGCGACGCCACCGGCGACAGCGTCAACGATCTCTTCGACGTCACCCAGATCGCCGGCCTCGATCAGGCGGGCAGCGTGTATTTCTCAGCAGGATGCCACTCCGGCCTGAACGTCGCCGATGTTGCGGTCGCCGCCGGGCTCCCCTCCCAGGACTGGGCCCAGACCCACGCGGAGAACGGGGCGATCTATGCCGCCCAGACCGGCTACGGGTACGGCGACACGGTCACGGTCGCCCTCACGGAGAAGCTGATGGCCCAGTTCGCCCGCAATCTCGACGGCACCATGACCATCGGGCAAGCCATGACGTTCGCCAAGCAGCAGTATTTCTCGGATCTCGGGCTGTATGGCGTGTACGACGAGAAGGCGCTTCAGGAGGCCACCGTTTACGGGCTGCCCATGTACCGCATAGGCAGCGGCCCCTCGGCTCAGCCGCTTCCGCCCCTCGACACCTCGCTCGACCCGGCGACCGGACTCCGGGTGGCTTCGATCAGCATGGCGCCGGCCATCGAGCAGACGCCCACCGTGAACGGAGACCTGTTCTCCGTCGACGGCGACACGCAGTTCGTCCACTACCGCCCGATTCAGCCGATCGCCAGACTGGACGTCACTCAGCCTGACCTCCTGGCGCACGGCGCCCTCCTCACCAGCCTGACCACGACGGATCTCGTGGATGTCGACATCGCCTTCGGCAGACCGATCATCGACCTGGCCAGCATCGAGCCCGAGGTCGAGACCGATGAGATCGTTTTCCCAACCACTTTCGCCAACGTCTCCCTGTACAACGCTCCCCCGGGCGCCGACACGGTCGGCCCGGCCGAGGAACGCCAGCAGTTGAATGTGATCGTCGGTCAATTCACTTCGCCGGCCGACGGCTCGACGCTCGGAACGGAGCGCCTGTTCAACTCTTTCGAGACCGAGGTGTTCTATGCGGATCCCGACGACCAGGATTTCACTCAGCCGTCACTGACGCTCATCCAGGCCGGTCTGGTGGGCAACCACGCCAGCTTCTCCGTGACGACCACCGACGACGGCAAGGCGGATGGCGTCAAGCGGGTCCTGGCGCTGTACCGGAGCAGCATCGACGCTGGAACCGGCGAGGCCGAATGGATCGGGGTCGACCTCGTCCAGTCAGGCGAGACATGGACCGGTGGCGGTCCGGTGGATCCAAGTGCCCTCATCGATGGGAAGCTCGGTTACATGATCCAAGCCGTGGACGCCTCCGGCAACGTCGGTGTTTCAACCTTCAAAGGCCTCTTCCACCAGGCCGAGGAGATCCCCCCGCCTCCCGCTGGCGACCCCTCCGAGCCGGGCACCCAGGTGGAGATCACGGGAACGCCTGGCGAGAACGGCTGGTATCTCGATGAGGCGAGCATCATCGTCACCGAGCCGGCCGGGGTCACCTACCAATACTCCGTGAACGGTTCACCCTTCCAGCCGGTACCCACCGACGGGTTCGTCGTCACCCGAGAAGGCGTGAACATCGTGGTGATCCGCGGCTCCGACGGCTCGGAGGTGACCTTCGGTGTCCTCATCGACACCAGCGACCCACTCATTCTCATCCAGTCCCCGCTCGAGGGAGGCATCGTCGAGCAGGGGTCCGGCGCCACCGCGCGGTACGAGTGCCTCGACGCCGGGTCCGGCGTCAGCGAATGCGTCGGCTCGGTCCCCGCCGGCGATCCCATCCCTGATGCGAACCTCGGATCTCAGACGCTGACCGTCTCCGCCTCCGACAACGCCGGCCGATCCAGCACGGCGACGCATCACTACACCGTGGTATCCGGCTTGGTGCTGAGCGGACCACCCGATCCTATCCCGGTCGGAGAGGTGGCCCAGCTGACCACGGTGATCACCGACTCACCCGGCGACGAAGTCGTTTCCTGGGATTGGGAATCCGACGGCATCTTCGACGAGAGCTGCGGCACATCGGATACGGCCACATGCACGATTTCGCCCAGTGCCGAGGACGGCCAGTTGGACGTGACCGGCACGCACGTCTACGAGGAGGCCGGCGTGTACTCGGTCACCGTGCAGGTCGAGCATGGCGGTGGTTACGTCCAGACAGCACAATTCGAATTCGTCGTCGTGTACGACCCCGACGGCGGGTTCGTGACGGGAGGCGGATGGTTCGACTCGCCCGCCGAGGCCTACACGCCTGACGACGGAACCGACCTCTCCGATGACCAAGCCGGCAAAGCCTCCTTTGGCTTCGTTTCCAAGTACAAGCGCGGTCGGAGCGCCCCAAGCGGAAATGCCTCGTTCCGACTCGAAACCGCCGGGTTCCGATTCAGGTCCCTGGAGCACGAGTGGCTCGTCATCTCGAATGCCCGAGCTCGATTCCAGGGAATCGGTCTCTTCGAAGACGAGCCGCCTCGCCTCTACCACTTCCGCATCACCGTCCTGGATGCCGATGTCAACGACAGCGACCCCTTCGAAGAGGATCGATTCCGCATTCGGATCTGGACCGAAGGTGTCGACGAGAGCGGTGCCTTGGTCGAGTATGTCTTCTACGACAACGGCTACGGCCGGGCCGATGGGCTCGACGAAGGTGGAACCACAGCCCTCGGAGGCGGCTCGATCGTCATCCACAAGCCCAACACGTGACCGCGCTGGTCGTCCGTCGCGCGGCCCTATTTCGCGCTCTCACCGGCGTGGCCCGGTAGCCTCTGGGCAGCGACCGAACAGGCGGGATGGCAGACCAGTCGTGGAATCAGCAATATGCGCTCTACCTGCCGCGCACGCTCGTGGAATGGCAGCTGGCGGAGGAAGCGGCCCCCATCTTCGAGGACGAGGGCACTTTCCTCCTCGTCGACATCTCCGGCTTCACGGCCCTCTCAGAGCTGCTGGCCGACAAAGGCAAGGTCGGAGCCGAAGAGGTCACCGAAATCCTCAACGGCGCCTTCACGGAGCTCCTCGACATCGTCATGGAGGACGGCGGCGATCTTCTGCGGTTTGGCGGCGACGCCCTGTTCAACCTGTACCGGGGCCCGGGCCACGCCGCGCGGGCGTGTCGATCGGCGCTCGACATGAGAGACGCCCTGGACGATTTCCAGCGGCAGTCCAGTCCCACCCCTTTGGAGATGTCGGTGGGAGTCGCCACCGGGCCTATCCATGGCTTCCTGGCCGGAACCGATTCGCGGGAGCTCCTGTTCGTGGGCCCCACGGCATCCGAGGTAGTCCGCCTCCAGGACGCCGCTCACGCTGGACAGATCCTGGCCAGCGAGGCCACCGTGGAACAGGTCGGCGACTCGTTCTTTGGTGACGAGGTTCATGGGGGACGAATCCTCGACAACGACCCTGACCCCGACGACGACGTTCCCATCGACGATCTCACCGCCGTCAGTCACATCGACCTGGCCTCGTTCGTACCGAGCCAGCTCCGGAGCCATGTCTCCTTGGCCTTCAACGAAGGAGAGCACCGACCCGCCACGATCGGGTTCGTGCGTTTCACCGGCACCGACGCCTTGTTCGCGGCGGGGACGATCGAGGAGGTAGCCGGAGCTCTCGACACGCTCGTGCGCATAGCCCAGGAGGCGGCCCTGCGGAACGGTGTGACGTTCCTGGCGTCAGACGTCAACCGAGACGGCGGCAAGCTGATCTTGACCACGGGCGTCCCGAACAGACAAGAAGGACAGGGCGAACGTATGCTGCGATGCCTCCGGGACATCGTCGACGCGGCTCCTCCGCTGCCGGTCCACATCGGGGTGGCACGAGGTCACATCTTCGCAGGAGACCTTGGGGCGAGGTTCCGCCGGGTCTATACCGTGATGGGCGATTCGGTGAACCTGGCCGCCCGTCTCGCCGCCCAGGCCGAAGCCGGCGAGATCCTCGTGACGAGCAGAGCACTGGACCGCTCAGATGCCGCCTGGGAGACCGTCCAGCGCGAGCCGATCGAATTGAAGGGGAAGACGAAACCGGTCGCTCCGCTATCCGTCGGTGCCCTCATCGAGGTGGACGCAGCACGCCACGACACCGTCTTCGCCCTGACCGGACGCGATAGCGAACTCGAGGAACTGCTCCGCCTCGCCCGGGAAGCAGCGTCAGACCACGGGCGCGTCATCGAGCTCGTCGGACCGGCAGGCATCGGAAAGACCCGGCTCATCGAAGAGGTCGCTGCCCGCCTCGGCGCCATGTTCGAGTGCCTGTACCTCGACTCCGAGCAGTATGAAGCCTCGACGCCGTACTTCGTGGCCGGGCGGCTCCTCAAGAAGCTCCTAGACATCAAGCGTCGGAGTCCCGACGAGGTCGGTGAGGATCTGGCGGCCGCGGTCGGCTCGCAGTTCCCTCAGCTTCTGCCGTGGGTACCGTTGCTCGCCGATGTGTTGGGCGCTACATCGAGCAACACCGCCGAGGTGGATACGCTGGCCGAGAAGTTCCGCGACGCCAAGGTCCGCGAAACCGTGGTCGAGCTTCTCCGTCTCCGACTCCGAGGCCCTACCCTGCTCGTGGTCGATGACATTCACTGGATCGACGATTCGTCTGGGTCGATCCTGGAGGCCATTGCGGCGGCTGCTCCCACCGAGCCGTGGGTGCTCGTCCTCACCGGACGGCCCAGCGCCGACACCCCCATCGAGATCGACAACGCCACGACGATCGCCCTAGGCCCTTTGTCGGACGAGGGCGCCCTCGACTTGATCGTCCGGGCCGCTCCATCCCACCTTCCGTTGCCGATCGCACAGGCGATCGCCCAGAGGTCCGGCGGCAACCCCTTCTTCTTGGTCGAGCTGGCCAAGGGCGGGGCGACTCTCGACCAGAGCGAGCTGCCCGAAACCATCGAGGCGGTCACCCTCGCCTCGATCGATCGGCTGGAACCACGCGACCGGAGGCTTCTTCGCACTGCCTCCGTGTTCGGTGAACGATTCGCCCTCGACCTCGTCGCCGATGCGGTGTCCGATCTCGGACCTCTCGCCGAGGACATCGGCGCCTGGAACCGCCTCGACTCCTTCTTGACGATCGACGCCACCGGACGGGTCCACTTTCGACAGGCCATCGTGAGGGATGTCGCCTACCAAGGACTCTCCTTCAGACGTCGCCGCGAACTCCATGCAGCAGTGGGCAACGCCTTGGAGCGGCGAGCACGCCGGAGGCCGGAGCGATACGCGGAGCTGCTCTCCCTCCACTTCCATCGTGCCGAGATCAGAGACAAAGCGTGGCAGTACTCCGTGATGGCCGCCGACCGAGCAGCCCAGAAGCACGCGGGGGCCGAGGCGGTCACCCTCTACCGCCGGGCTTTGGCGGCTGCCAGGCATCTCGAGGAACTCGACGTTGCCGAGCTCGTCAGGGTCAACGAAGCGCTTGGCGACGCCTGCGATCTGGTTGGGCTGTACGGCGACGCCGACCAGGCTTACGACGACGCCTTGGCGCTGGCTCAGGACGACCCCAGCGCTCCGGGACGGCTCCTCCGGAAGAAGGGTTTCGTCCAGATCAGCCAAGGCGACCTCGATGGTGCCGAGAAGCTGCTCGAGCAGTCACTCGAACGCCTCCCCAACGACGACCATCCCTCGATTCGTGCTGAGCGCTTGGAAACCGAGATCGCCATCGCCGGGCACCATTTTCGGCGGGGACAATATGAGGCATGTGTCGAGTGGTGCTCCAATGCGCTCGACCTGGCGAACGGCGACCCACGGTACGAGCGAGAGACGGCGCACGCCCACTCCCTCCGCTCGGCCGCCTACACCCACCTGAGCGGAATGGACGGCACGGACGACGCGCGCCTGGCATTGGAGGTCTTCGATCGGCTGGGGGACTTGGTGGCGGTCGCCGATGCCTTCAACAACCTGGGCTACGACGCCTACTACCGGGGCGACTGGGAAGTGGCGATCACCCAGTGGTCCCACTCGGCCGAGGCGAGAGAAAAGGCCGGCGATGTGGTGGGGACCGCCACTGCCCTGCACAACCTGGGAGAGATCGCCCTGGATCAAGGTCGATACGGCGACGCGGAGGAACAGCTCTCTCAGGCCCTCCGCATCTGGCAGGGCGCTGCCTTCAAGGTGGGGATCTCTCTTGCCCAGGCGAACCTGGCTCGTCTCGCCACGAGGTCGGGCCGCCTCGACGAGGCCGGGAACCTCCTCGACCAAGCCGACCGAGGCTTCAGGGAAATGGGGGCGGGCGGACTTCTCATGGAAACGGCGCTCCGGCGGGCCGAATGGCTGCTGTTCACGGGCAGTCCGTCTGCCGCCGAAGCTTTGTCCGTCGAGTCTCTCGACGAGGCGCGCGGCGCCGCCGGCTCAGAAGTGCTGGCCGCCGGGTTCGAACGGGTTCTGGCCTACGCCCGCTTCGCCCAGAATGATCGCGCCGGCGCACGGGAGGCTGCGCATCGCTCCCTCGCCCATGCCCGGGGGGCCGAAGCCGTGTTCGAGATAGCCCAGGCACTGGAAGCCGCCTGCCGGTTCGACACAGAAGCACCGGTCGAGGAGTGCGACATGCTCTTCGCTCGCCTGGGTGTGCGGGCGCGCCCTGTGGTCCCTGGGCCGCCAGACTGATCGGCGCCTAGAACCCCTCATCCAGCGGAATCACCATTCCCTCGGAGGCTGCCACTGTGGCGGGAAATCTGCGCTGAGCGTGCCGGACCAATGCGTCGAGGTCTTCATCGTTCCGGTCCGGGTCGTGACTGATCAGCACCAGCTGAGCCGCCCCGGCCCGCTGGGCTGCTTCGACGGCATGGTCCCAGGTACTGTGACCCCACCCGGCGAAATCCCCCGCGTGCTCTGCGGGTGTGTATTGGGCGTCGTGGATCAGCACGTCGACGCCGGAGGCCAGCTGGTCGAGCTCTGCGTCGCTGGCGAGATCTCCTCGCTCGTAATCCGTGGCAATCACCACGGAGCGCTCGCCATCGATGCGGTAACCCGTGACGCCCTGCGGATGAGCCAGCCGCGTTGAACTCACGAGGAGCCCGGCGATCTCGCGCGGCGCCGGCGTCATCTCGACGAACTGGAGAGACGCCGGCACGTCCTCGAGGGCGACCGGAAAGAGAGGCGGGCTGAAAGCGCTGTGCAGGATCTCCTGAACCCCTCTGTCACGCCACGGATAGCCATGGAAGGTGAACCGGTTTCTCGGCTCGTAGAGCGGCCGGAAGAACGGCAGACCCAAGATGTGATCGAGATGAAAATGAGTGAAGAAGATGTGGAATTCGAACCCGGCAGGTCCGGGGTCACGGAGGCTCTTCTGGTACTGAGTGATTCCGGTGCCTGCGTCGATGAGGATCTTGGTTGCGTCCGGCTCGCCGACGATCTCCATGCACGGCGTGTGCCCGCCGTAGCGGGCCATCCCGACGTTGGAGACCGGCATCGAGCCGCGCACCCCCCACACCTTGAGATGTCGAGCCCCCATCTCGCCTTCCCTTTCCCAGGTCCCGCCCGAAACCTACTCGCTGTCGATTGGGCGTGCTCATCCGCCCACCTGAGCTCGCTCCGAGCACGCTTCGGACGGACTCGGTAGGCTGGCGCCCGGACGCCATTGTGGAGGGCACAGGGAGATGCGGGTAGCCGCGTTGCGGCCGCCGAGGCTGCGAACCATAGAAGATGAAACCGCGGACCGTCACGCAACTTGGACGGAGTTGTTCTACGACCTCGTATTCGTCGTGGCGGTGGCCCAACTCGCCGCTCGCCTCCTCGGGGATCTCACCCTGGGCGGCGCGCTGTCTTTCGTTGGCTACTTCATCGCCATATGGTGGGCGTGGGCCGGGTACACGTTCTACGCCGACCGCTACGACACCGACGACTTGGGCCAGCGCGTCCTGGCGGTGCTCCAGATGGGCGCCGTAGCGGCGATGGCGGCCAGCCTGTCGGGCGACGAGTCCGGATCATCCCAGGCCTTCGCCGGGAGCTACTTCGCGGCCCGGATGATCCTCATCGTCATGTACGTCCGGGCGCGACGCCACGTTCCCCAGACACGCGAACTCGTCTCCGGGTACATCCGAGGCTTTTCGTTGGCGGCGCTGTTGTGGCTGGCCTCCATCTTCGTGGATGAGCCCTTCCGATTCGTGCTGTGGGCCGTCGCCCTTTCGATCTCTTTCGCCACCCCGTACGTGATGCGGAAGATCCAGGCGAAGGTGCCCCTGGACGTCGCTCACCTCCCGGAACGGTTTGGGCTGTTCACGATCCTCGTTCTCGGTGAGTCGATTGCCGCCATCGTCACCGCCATCACCCACGAAGGGTGGTCTGTGCCGGTCGTCATCGGGGCGGGTCTCGCTGTCGCCATCGCGGCAGGATTGTGGTGGGTCTATTTCGACAATCTGCAGGGATCGGTGGTCCGGCGGTCAGCCGAGCAGAAGAAGGCGTGGAGACCAACGGTGTGGATCTACTCTCACCTGCCACTGGCCATCGGGCTCACCGCCACGGGCGTGGGCCTCGAGGAACTGGTCTTGGCAGCCGCCGGCCACGACCTCGAGCGGGCGCCGCGTCTCCTGGTCACCCTCGCCCTGGCCACGACGTTCGCCATGATGGCGTTGATCAGCATCGCCAACGACGAGTCTTCCTCCGACGCCCGGTCGGGTCGGTCGATCACCCGGGCGCAGTGGAGAATGGCGGGTGCGCTGGCGGTGCTCGTCATCGGCCTCCTGGGGGGAGGCGTCTCCGCTATCGGTTTCCTGCTTCTTCTCAGCGCGGTCTGCCTGGTGCAGGTTTTGACCGACGTCCGCATGAACGCAATGGCCGGCTAGGGCTGGTCCCGCTGCTCGGCGATGGCGGCCAGCACACCATTGATGAAGGAACCACTCTTTTCCGTCGAATACGTCTTGGCCAGGCGCACCGCTTCGTTCGTGACCACCCCGACGGGGGTGTCCGGCTCCCACAACAGCTCGTAGATGCCCAACCGCAGCACACAACGATCCACGGCCGGCATACGCTCGATGCGCCACGTGGACGAGGCGGCGCTGATGCGTTCGTCAATTGCTGAGCGATGCCGGAGGACTCCCTCGACCAGGCGGATCGCCTTCGACGGCAACGCCTCCAGGGCTTCGACGCCCTTGAAACCGCGCTGATCCATTTCGTAGAGCGCCTGAAGCGCCTGGTCGCGAGGTTCGTTCACACGCGGGTCAAATACTCGCCGGTGCGGGTGTCGACCTTGATCACATCGCCGGTCTCGACGAAGAGCGGCGCCTGCACCACCAGACCCGTTTGCACCGTGACCGGCTTCGTGGCTCCCGAGACTCGATCACCCTTCACGCCTGGCTCAGAGTGGGTCACCTGCAATTCGACGGCAGCCGGCACCTCGACACCAATCGGACGACCGCTGTGCATCGGGATCACGACGGTGGCTCCGTCGACCAGATAATGCTGTGAATCACCCACTGCCTCGGCCTCCAGCGCAAACTGCGTGTATTCCTCCATATCCATGAAGTGATACCCAAGATCATCGCGGTAGAGGTACTGATGTTCCTTGCGGTCGATCATCGCCCGTTCGACGTTCTCTCCCGCCCTGAAGGTTCTGTCGATCACGGCGCCGCTGTCCACGTTCTTCAGCTTCATGCGAACGAACGCCTTGCCCTTGCCGGGCTTCACATGTTGGTGTTCGACGATGGTGAAGAGGCCATTGTCGAGATCGAGGGCCATGCCAGGCCTCACGTCATTGGTTGAAACCATCTGTACTCCCTTGCCGCCAGCAGTGTAGGTCAGGAAGCGGCCACCGCCGCCAATGCCAGGTCGACGACTTCATCGGTGACATGTTCCACGACCGGATCCGCATAGGCGCGAAGCAGGACCATTCGCAAGCCAATGGCGTCCCGCTTCTTGTCGAGCTCGAGAAGCCGGCGAATCTGATCGCCTGGCACGTCGGTCGCCGTCGGTAGCCCCAACGCGCCGACCAGTTCGGGGAGATCCGAGTCGAAACCGAAGACCCGTCGAGACGCCGCGGCGGCAGCCACCATCCCGATGGCGACAGCTTCGCCGTGCGAGATACTCCCGGCGAACTCCACCCCATGGCCGATGGTGTGGCCGAAATTGAGCACTGCCCGGTTTCCCGTCTCTCGGAAGTCGTCGCTGACCACTGAGGCCTTGACGGCCACCGCCCGAGGCACCACCGCTTCGAGTGGAGCACCCTCTCCATGCTCTCGGAAGATGTCGACCAACTCGAGATCGCCCACGAACCCGACCTTGATGGCCTCCGCCCAGCCCTCCCGCTTGAGCTGTTGGGGAAGGAGGTCGAGCTCGTCGAGGTCGATGCTCACTCTGGTGGGGTGGGCGAAAGCACCCACCAGGTTCTTGCCGGCCAGATTGATCCCGGTCTTGCCCCCGATGGCCGCGTCGACCGCCGCGAGAAGCGTGGTCGGCACGTACGCCGCTTCGATACCTCTCAGCCAGGTGGCGGCCACAAAACCGGCCAGATCCGTGCAGGCGCCGCCGCCGACCGCCACCACACTGTCAGCCCGGCCGATCTGATGATGGGCCATCTGCTCATGAATCGAGGCGACGGTCTGCCAGGTCTTGGCCAGGTCCCGGTCCGGAAGAGCGATGGGGCGGACGTCGAGTCCGTGTCGAAGGAGGTCGGCCCGTACTGCCTCGGCGATTCGCGTCGGAGCTCCAGGTTGGTGCAGGAGCGCAACTCTCCGGCGATCCGTTCGCTCGGGAAGCACAGAGCCGAGACCGCGCCGAATGATGATCTCCGAAGCAATCTCACCTGCCTCGGTGGTGATGGCCAGGTTGGCGCCGCTCGACATCAGAACGCGGCCATCAGAACGAGGCCAGCCGCCGCCGATATGCTGCCAGGTTGGTGACCATATCGTCGACGGTGTCCCCACCGAATTGCCTCTGCACCTCCTGAGCCAGCACGATGGCCACCATCTGCTCGGCCACGACACCGGCCGCCGGCACTGCACACACGTCGGAGCGTTCCCGGAAAGCGACGTCGGCCTCTTTGGAGGCGACGTCGACGGTCTGCAACGGCTTCATCACCGTTGAGATCGGTTTCATGGCCGCTCGAACACGGAGCGGTTGGCCGGTGGACATGCCGCCTTCGATTCCTCCCGCCCGATCGGTCTGGCGGGCGAACTCGGTGCCATCGTGAAAGATCTCGTCGTGGGCGACGGAGCCGCGCCGGCGTGCAGAGGCGAACCCGTCACCGGTCTCCACGGCCTTGATCGCCTGGATGGACATGAGGGCTTCGGCCAGCCGGGCATCGAGTCGGCGGTCGCCGTGCACGTGGCTCCCGACGCCGGGGGGCAGCCCGTAGGCGAGCACCTCCACGATACCGCCGAGCGTGTCTCTGTCGGCTTTCGCAGCCTCGATGGCCGCCACCATGGCGGCCTCGCCGGAGAATGCGCGGACCGGCGACGAATCGACGACATCGAGGTCGCTGGGGAGCGGTACCATTCCCTCGCTGGTGGCTTCGCCGATGGCCACCACATGCGACAACACGGAAACCCCGACGCGCGCCAGGATCGATTTCGCCACATACCCGACGACCGTGCGGGCAGCCGTTTCGCGGGCCGAGGCCCGTTCGAGAATGTCGCGAGCATCGTGCGTGTCGTACTTCTGCATGCCGACCAGGTCGGCGTGGCCGGGACGCGGAGTGGTGAGTCGCTTGCGGGGCTCTCCGGGGTCCGGGCTCATGTCGCTGGACCATCGTTCCCACTCGGTGTTGCGAACGATCACGGCGATCGGGCTCCCCAGGCTGTAACCGTGCCGGATCCCCGCCATGATCTCGAGGTTGTCCTTCTCCAGCTTCATGCGGTTGCCTCGTCCATACCCCAGACGACGTCGCGCCAGTTCGGCGGCAAGTTCCTCGCGCAGAAAGGGAAGTCCCGCCGGCACGCCCTCGATCACAGCAACCAAGCCCGGACCGTGCGATTCACCTGCGGTTAGATAACGCAACATGCCGGAGGATGGTACACGAACCCCTCAAGGCCTCTGCGCGGGCTATTTGAGGATTTGTTGGCCAGTGCCAAGTTCGAAGGCGTTGTCCCCGAAGAGGAAGACGCCGTACCCGTTCCGGCGCGGGTCGGAATCGGCCAGGTTGTCGTTGGGTGGGGTGAGCGAAATCACTTTGAAGCTCCCGGCAAAGGTATCGCCGACGCCAACCGTGTACTCAACCGAGTTCACGCTCACCACCGCGGTATACGGCGCGTCGGTGGTGACCGACACCAAGAACACCTCGATGCCCGTCCGCTGGCCGCTCCCCGGTCCGCCAACGTTCGACTCGGCGGTGATGAGCGGGCGGAACGGATCACGCGGCTGGCTGACCTGGATATTCGAATTGACGACTAGTCCCTCGAGCAGCGGGGCCGCTTCGGCGGCCGTGGCGGACGCCACCCGCGCCGAAGGCAACGAGCCCTCGAAAGGAGCCAGCGACGGCCCGAAGATGGCCGGGGCCATGGCGAGCCAGGCTCCTGCCAGGCCCACCCCCACGAGGAGAATGGCCAGAACGGCGGCGGTACCGGATGACCGGCGACGGGCGTGCATCAGCTACTCCCTGCGGTGGTCGTGGTCGTACTCGATGTCGTGGTCGTGCTGCCGGCCACCGTCGTGGTGGTTGTCGTCGAAGGTGTCGGATCGATGATCTCTCCGACCTCCGGAACCACGACGACGCCGGTGGTGAACGTGGTGGCGTTCACGGTCACGCTGAGGATATTGAAGCCTTGCTCGTTCAGGCTGGGGCTCATTCCCAGGCCGTCGATGCGAATCAGCCGATCCATCTCGTTGATCCCGTAGAGGTAGCCCAGGATCTCGAAATACTGGCCTTCGACGGTCATGGCGATGCTCACCTCACGGATGCCGGACTCCAGGGGCTCGGCCGGGACGGAGTAGCGGGAGTTCAACCACGTCACGCCGCTGTCCTCTGCCAGTTGGTTCAATTGAAGGATGAGGGTGTCCATCTGCGGGTCCGGAGGAACCGAGACCTGCATTTCGTCGACTGAGTCCTGATACTCGATGAAGCGATCCTCCACCTTCTGGAGCGCATTGAGACGGCCCCGTAGGACGAGGTTCTGGTCCTGCTCGGCGACCAGGTTGTCTTCGGCGAGGACGATTCGTTCGCCGATAGGGGTCATGACCAGGAACCACCAGCCCGCCGCGATCACCACGGCGATCAGGAGTCCAAAGATGAGTCCGCGTCTCATTCCTCCACCACCGGAACTCGTGTTATCGCTCGATCGGACAAAGCTGCTCCTGTGAGTGAACTCGATGATGTGAAGCTGACCGTTTGGATACCTTCGGTTGCGCCGAGGCTCACCGAGGGCACCCAGGCTCCGCCCACCGCGTCCCACTCGGCAGAATCGAGGGTCTTCAACCAGATGGAGGCGTCGGGATAGTCGAATGCCTGTCCGGTCAAGGAGATCGACCCAAAGGAATTGAGGGCATCCGCCTCAGCGTCTGGAGCCGGGACGCTCCGCGTCACGGCGAGGCCCTCCAGCCACACCCGATCGGGGATGACCCGGCCGATGTCGTTGAGAAGGCTTCCCCAGTCGATATCGACGGCAAGGACATCCTGGATCTGCGTGGCCGTGGTGTCGTAGGTTCTGCGCAGCTCCTGAGCCTCGGAGAGAGCGGCGATCTGGCCGAGAACGGCTTGGTTTTCGGCCTGCTGATCGATGACGGCCTGCTCGGCGTCTGCCGCCTGACCGAGCCGGAAAAAGGTCACGGCCGCCAGGGCGACCAGGAAGAGCGCAAAGAGAAACAGGCCGAACATGAGGCCGCGCCGACGCTGGGCTCGTTGCGCTTGTTCCGGCGGGAGCAGATTGATCGTGCGCATCAGCGAGATCCTTCCTCGCCCCACAGGGCCAGGCCGATCGCCACGGGAACCACCGGCTCGACGAGGCGAACCTGGTCATCGCCGACGCCGCTCTTCTTGGCGAGGGTGAACTTCGGTGGCTCAGCGGTCAACACCCGAACCGGCTCGAGAGCCATATTGAGGCTGTTCTTCATCCGGTTGGCGAGGTGGGGCAGCCGGGCGGCGTTTCCGCTGATCAGCAGGCGATCAATGCCCCCGTCGGAGCTCTGGCTGAGGTAGAAGTCGAGTGAGCTGCGGATCTCGTCGATGAGCAGGTCGGCCTGGCGGGTCAGTTCGGCTTGGTCGCCTTCGGTGGGCGTCCCGTCCACCGCCACGCCCACGCTTCTCTTGATCTGTTCTGCCGTGTCCCGATCGGTCTCGGAGTTCTCCATGATGACCCGGGTGAAGTCGTTTCCACCCATCGGAATGATCCGAAGGAACCGCACGGTTCCGCCTTTGACCACGATCACCTGAGTGATGTTCGCTCCGATGTTGAGAAGTGCCTTGGCGCCGGGATCGAGGTCGAGCGCCCCTCCGGTTGCCGCTCGCACCAGGGCGAAAGCTTGCAGGTCGAAGGCCAGGGGTTTGACGCCCGCTCCGGCGCACACGCGGAGGAGTTCGTTGGCCATTTCCTTCTGGGCGGCGATGATCAGCACCGACATCATCGCCTCTCCTTCAGGAGTGGCGAACTCTTCGATCGGCACAAAATCGAGGATGGCCTCGTCGATGGGGATCGGGATGTATTCCTGCGCTTGGAACTCGAGCGACTGCTCCAAATCGGCGACTTCCATGTGAGGGAGGGCGATTTGGCGGACGATCACCCGCTGGTTGGCCAGGCCGACCACCACGCGCTTCTTTGGAATCTTGAATTCCTTGAAGAGCCGCAACACGGCATCGGTGACAACGGACTCATCGACGATCTCTCCGTTGGAGACGGCGCCTTCCGGCAGTGCCACCTCTCCGTATCGTTCAAGCGTCGGGAGGCCCTTGCCTCCGGATTTGACGACCGCGGCTCGCACCGCGCTCGACGCTATATCCAGACCGACCGTAACGGCCATTGTTTCTGCTCCTCGCGGCCGCCAGGCGTGGCCGCTACCCGAAACTTGTTTCACATCCGTGTAATTACAAATGTGTGATTCCCGGTAGCGTACCAACCCGCTTGGGACGATGCAAGCAACGGCAGCCTAAAAACTGGCTAGGTACCAGTCGATGATCGTCGCCCCGTAAACGATCCCCAGCCAGTAGCCGGTGATGAGCCACGGGCCGAAGGCGATCTTGGATCGCCGATCTGCCTTGCGAGTGGCCAGCATGGCGAGCGCCACCACGCCGCCGATGAACTGGGACAGGAATGCGCCGCTGATCACGGCGGCCCAACCCTCGTATCCGGCGAACAATCCCAGCAGGATTCCCAGCTTGACGTCCCCCATCCCGAACGCGCCGGGAACCAGCAGCGCCAGAACGAGGTATCCGGCGAAACAGGCTGCGGCTCCGAGCCCCCCTCTGGCCAGGGCTCCCCACTCTCCTTCGACCGCCGCACCGATGGTCAAAAGCACGGCACCGGCGACGATGCCGGGATAGAGGATGCGATTCGGAATCCGTTTGTGATCGAAATCCGTGAGGATGAGGACCACCGTCACCCCCACGAACCACAGATACGCCGGCAGCGTCCACTGCGTGCCCACGAAGGCAGCCGTGAGAGCGAACAAGGCGGCGGTGGCAGCCTCGACCAACGCGTAGCGGAACGAGAAGGGCTCGCCGCACGCCCGGCATTTTCCCCTCAGGATGAACCACGAAAGCACGGGGATGTTGTCGTAGGGCTTGATCTCGGTGCCACACGCGGGACACGCCGAAGGAGGATGGACCACAGACATGCCCGCCGGGACCCGGTGGGCGACGACATTGAGAAAGGAACCGACAACCAGACCGAGCACGGCGGAGAGGGCGATGATGAGAGTGAGCAAAGAAAGAACCTCCGAATCCGCCGGGCCGCCAGGTTACCGCCGGTGAGCCGGGAATCATCGTATGCGGGGCCGAGACGCGCCGATGAGAAATCGCCTCTCCCGCGATTCCCCATCCTGTTGGCGTGCGTTCCGGTCGCCTACCAGCCGTTCTGGCAGTCGGCGAAGCCTGCAAACGTGGCCGCCGGAGCCGAGCCGTAGTAGGTGCCTGCCAGAGAGCCGGAGCCCTCATCCCAGAGACAGAACCATGTTGACGACTTGCTTTCCGCCACGAAGAGCACGGCTTGGTCGGCTACCGCGTCCTGGTTGGCGAAGACGAGGTATCCGATCTCGTCGGGACCGGGGGCCCCGTTGTTCACGAATGTCGCCCCTGCTGTCACCTTCGCCAGGTCGAGAGCGGCGAACGAGTAGTCCGACGTCTCGTCGGCGTAAAAGACCTTCGCCGCCGAAAGCGCGTTGCGCAGATCCACCTGAGCCGCCCTGTCCTGTGCGCGGGTTCGCGCTCCGAGGAACGTGGGGATGGCGATGGCGATCAATATGGCAATGATGAGGACGACCACCATCAACTCCACCAGGGTGAACCCGTCGTCGGTTCGTGTGAGTCGATTTCGCATGTGTGTCACCTCCTTTCCAGCGTTCGAGGTACCAAGCAGAGAGGGGGGGGGGGGGGGGGG
>CBDUEV010000050.1:0-19608 GCA_965366365.1 uncultured Acidimicrobiia bacterium
CAGTTGATGGCCGGTCTGGCCTCGATGGGTTTGGCGATCGCCGACAGCCAAACCAATTTCGTCTACGTCGTTCCCGGTGTCGATCCTGGAGCGCTCACGGAAGGCATGGTGCGACGTGGGGTGATCATCCGTCCGACTGGGACCCCGTGGGTTCGGATCACCGTCGGAACCGAGGCCGAGAATGAAGCCTGCCTCACGGCGCTCGACGCCACTCGCGCTGCCCTCAGGTAGCGAGCATGGTCCCGACGCTCGACCGAGCGGCTCGGCCCGCCACCTCTACGACACTCCAGGTTCCGTGGGAGGCCAGAGCTGATGCTGCCAGGACGACCGACCCGCCCAGGCTGAACGTTCCTACGAGGACGATCCATGACGTGGGAAGGGCGAGCGACGACAACACGTCGACACCCCAAGCCCTTGCCGGCGTCCCGGGGCCGGAGAACCGATCAGGATGTCCCTCGCCAAGACGCATTGGGGAGCGGACTTTGGGGTGGTATTCGATCGGCACGGCATTCAGTGATCGTCGATTACGACGCGAAGAAACGGACCGACCGCGCTCAATGCCGGTGGGCCTTCGGTCCGCGGGGAGTCGTCGAAACGCGACTGGTGCTCCCGTCACCCGACGTGATGGTCTGACAGCGATTCGGGTCTGAACAGGTGGTGGGGTCCATTGCCCGAGCGCGGCCCGTCAGAGCCGCCAACTCGGTGCGAGTGGCTCGCAAAGCCTCGATGTGGCCGTCGAGCTCGTCGAGGTGATGCTCGAGAAGCTCGACGACGTGGGTGCAAGTGGTTTCGCCCTCACCGCGCATGTCCAGAATCGAAGCGATTTCTGCCAGCGTCAGGCCGGTGGCTTGGGCGTCGCGCACGAATCGCAGTCGCTCCTCTGCAGAGGCCCCGTAACTGCGATAGCCGTTTGGGTCCCGGTCCGGTTCGGGTAGAACCCCGATCGACTCGTAATAACGAATCGTCTTGGTCGACACACCCACGTTGGCGGCGATCTCTCCGATTCTCATGAGCCGACAATAGCACTTGACCTTCCAGTCGGATGGAAGGTGTAGAACTCACATCAGGTCGAGCGGTGATCGACCGGAGCGCTCGCTCCACAAGAAGAGTTGAATCGGCACGAGGAGGGCTAGATCATGAACGACCAAGGCAGCCACCAGCACATCTCGGTCACCGAACCGGCGACCGGCTCTCGTGGGGCCATGGGCCCGGGTCCGGACGAGCACCCCGGCCACGACCAGGGCTCTCAACACCCAGAGCACGCCGGCCACGACAAGCACGCCGGCCACAGCGTCGCCATGTTCCGGGACAGATTCTGGCTCTCTCTGGCCATGACCGTGCCGGTGATCATCTACAGCGAGATGGTTCAGGGCTGGTTCGGCTACACCGCCCCGGCGTTTCCCGGGTCCGGGTGGCTCGCCCCTCTGCTTGGCACGGCGATCTTCGTCTACGGTGGCACACCCTTCCTCAAGGGGGCGGCGGGAGAGATCAAGGCACGCCAGCCGGGCATGATGCTGTTGATCGGGATGGCCATTTCCGTTGCCTTCCTGGCCTCACTTGCCACCACCCTCGGCTGGTTCGACCTCGAATTCTGGTGGGAACTCGCCGCGCTGATCACGATCATGCTGCTTGGCCACTGGATGGAAATGCGGGCCATCGGTCAAGCTCGTGGAGCGTTGGCCGCCCTCGCCGAGTTGCTTCCTGATGACGCCGAGCGGATCGTCGACGGCGGTACCGAGACGGTGAATGCAAGCGAGTTGGCGGTCGGCGACCTGGTGTTGGTCCGTCCTGGCGGGCGAGTTCCCGCAGATGGGGTGATCACCGAAGGTGAGGCAGAGGTCGACGAGTCGATGGTCACCGGCGAGTCGCAACCCGTCGCGAAGCGACCAGGCGAGCGGGTGATCGCCGGAACCGTGGCTACCGATACAGCCCTGCGGATGACCGTCGAGGCGGTTGGTGAGGCGACCGCCCTCGCAGGTATTCAGCGACTCGTCGCCCAGGCTCAGGATTCGAAGTCGCGGGCGCAGGTGCTCGCCGACCGTGCCGCCGCTCTTCTGTTCTATCTTGCGGTCCTCTCGGCCGCCATCACCTTCCTCGCCTGGCTGGTGCTCGGCGCACCCGATCAGGCTGTGGTTCGAACCGTGGCCGTTCTGGTCATTGCATGTCCCCACGCGCTTGGGCTGGCTATCCCGCTCGTGGTGTCCATCTCCACCGGCAAGGCGGCTCGGAATGGGATCTTGGTGAAAGACCGCCTCGCATTGGAGCTGGTTCGCACCGTGGACGTCGTCTTGTTCGACAAGACCGGAACCCTCACCAAGGGCCGGCACCGAGTGCACGACCTGGTAGCGCTCGACGGTGACAGCGCCTCTCTCCTGTCCCTGGCGGCCGCGGTCGAGTCCGATTCGGAGCACCCGCTTGCCCGAGCGATCGTTGCGGAAGCCCGGGAGCAAGCTGAAGTGCCGAGGGCTTCGGATTTCCGATCGATGAGCGGACGCGGTGTCGAAGCAACCGTCAACGGAGCAAACGTCGCCGTGGGCGGCCCCGCTCTCCTGAGAGAACGAGGCCTGGAAGAACCGGAGGCCCTCGGCGAGGCCGCATCCTCCTGGCGGGAGAGAGGAGCAGCCGTTCTGTATGTCATCGTCGACGACAAGGTGGCAGGTGCTCTTTCGCTGGAGGACGAAATCCGACCCGAATCTCGCCAGGCCGTCGACCGACTGCATGAACTCGGTCTCCGGGTGGCGATGATCACCGGAGACGCCCGGCAGGTCGCCGAGTCGGTAGCCGCCGAACTCGGCGTTGACGAAGTGATGGCGGAAGTTCTCCCCGAGGACAAACACTCGAAGGTCGCTGAACTCCAACAGCGCGGGCTCAGCGTGATCATGGTCGGAGACGGCGTCAACGATGCCCCCGCCCTCGCTCAGGCTGACGTCGGAATCGCCATCGGGGCAGGTACCGATGTGGCTATCGAATCTGCAGGCATCGTTCTCGCTTCTGACGATCCGCGCGGTGTGGTCGCCATCCGCAGACTTTCCCAAGCCGGGTACCGCAAGATGCTCCAGAACCTCGTGTGGGCTGCGGGTTACAACGTCCTGGCGATTCCGCTGGCAGCGGGCGCCCTCGCCTGGGCAGGGATCGTTCTCGGTCCCGCTGCTGCTGCTGCGCTGATGAGCGCCTCAACCGTTATCGTGGCCGTCAACGCCCAACTCCTCCGCAGAATCGACCTGCGCGCCACGGCACCATGACTCAACACGAGAGCCCAATCAGATTCGAACCGGTCAGGTCAGGACGCGTGGCGATCTGGTGGACCACAGCTCTGCTGACCGTCGCCGCGCTGCTGGTGGCTTGTGGGGGTGCCGCCGAACCGGAGATCGCCACGTCTGACCCGGCACTGATTGCCGCCGGGGGGGATCTGTACGAGGCGTCGTGTGCCTCCTGCCACGGATCCGATCTGCGCGGAACGGCCCAGGGACCCTCTCATCTGTCCGAGGTGTATGAACCCAATCATCACGGTGATGCCGCGTTCACTCTCGCCGTCCTCCAGGGATCTCGAGCGCACCACTGGAATTTCGGCGACATGCCGGCGATCGACGGGCTCACCGCGGAGGACGTCGACGCCATCATCGCGTTTGTGCGTGATCGCCAACAGTCCGAGGGCTTTGAACCGTATCCCTGATGCAGGCCGGTCGGTGGACGGAGTCTTGGTGATGGCCGACACCGAACCTCATGACAGGTTTCAGATACTGGCGGGGTAGAACCGCCTTCGCGCCCACAGCGCAACGTAGACGAGACCGACGAGGACCGGGACCTCGATCAGGGGCCCGACGACACCGGCCAGCGCCTCGCCTGACGTGACTCCAAACACGCCGATCGCCACGGCGATGGCCAGCTCGAAGTTGTTGCTCGCCGCGGTGAAGGACACGCTGGTGTTCTTCTCGTACGAGAGCTTCAGGCGGATACCCAGCGCGAACGAGATCCCCCACATCAAAGCGAAGTAGGCCAGGAGGGGCAGGGCAATGCGGGCGACGTCGAGGGGCCGAGCCGTGATCGTCTCTCCCTGGAGGGCGAACAGGATCACCACGGTGAAGAGCAAGCCATACAGAGCCCACGGCGCCAGTCTGGGAAGGAAGCGATCCTCGTACCAGACGACTCCTCTGGTTCGTTCTCCGACTCGTCGCGTCAGGTAGCCGGCCGCCAGCGGGATGCCGAGAAACACCAGCACGATCTTGGCGATCTCCCACATCGAGACATCCAGGGAGGCGGTCTCGAGGCCGAGCCAGGCAGGGAGGAGCTCCAGGTAGAAGTAGCCCAGAAGGGAGTAGGCGACGATCTGGAACAGGGAGTTGATGGCCACCAGCACCGCCGCCGCCTCACGGTCCCCGCAAGCGAGATCGTTCCAGATGAGCACCATGGCGATGCAGCGAGCCAGGCCGATGATGATCAGGCCGGTCCGGTACTCGGGAAGGTCCGGGAGGAGCAGCCACGCCAGCGTGAACATCAGAGCGGGGCCGATCACCCAATTGAGAAGCAATGAAGTCGCCATCAGTGTTCTGTCCGTGGCGACCTCTCCGATCTGCGAGTAGCGCACCTTGGCGAGCACCGGGTACATCATGACGAGAAGTCCGATGGCGATGGGCAGGGAGACGGAGCCGATCTTGACCGCCTCGAGCCAGTCGTTGAGATCCGGAATCAGGCGGCCCAGGGCGAGGCCCAGCGCCATAGCGGCCAGGATCCACACCGGCAGGAACCGGTCGACGACCGAGAGGCGCGCCAGGGTGGGTTCGTGGGTGGTCCGTGTCACGCGGGAATCCTAACGAGCCGCCGGATCGAGAATCCCACATTCACACACACCGGCAGATGTGACCACACTGAGCGGCAGGAGTCAGATTGGCGGATCGGTGCTCGGCCATATTTCCAGTTGTTGTAGGCACGGCAGGGAAGGATCATCCCGGTTAGGGTTCGAAAACCGGCGATAGATGGGACACCGCAATGACGGCAGAGGTCGGCAGCTACGACAGGTATCGATCAGGTGAGGCGCCGCTTCCGGATCCGAATCTCGGCTGGAACACGTACGGGGCGGGAATCGAGAACATCGGTCGAGAAGGGAAACCCGAACCGATGGAAATCCCCGAGATGGGACCCGATCAACTCCTCGTGCGCGTCGACAGCGTTGGGCTCTGTTATTCGGATGTGAAGCTCATCAAGCAAGGCGGCGATCATCCGAAGCTCTATGGTCGGGATCTCCGCACCGAACCAACTCGACTTGGCCACGAGGCGGCCGTGACCGTCATCGAAGTCGGAGAGAACCTTCGTTCCAAGTACGAGCCCGGCCAGCGGTTCGCCATTCAGCCCGACATCTACGTCGATGGTCGAAGCACTGCCTACGGCTACACCATCCCCGGCGGGCTCATTCAATACCATCTCCTCGGACCGGAGGTGCTCGATGCCGATGCCGGCGCCTACGTGATTCCGGTGGCGGACGGGATCAGCTACGCATCAGCCTCCCTGTCCGAACCATGGGCGTGCGTGGAGGCGTCCTACACGCAACGCCGGCGGCTCGAACCCCTCTCAGGCGGAACGATGTGGATCATCGGTCAGCCGGGCGACACCACGGACTACGAATTCTCGGCCGGCCTAGACGCGCCGGGCAGGTTCGTCCTCACGAACGCAGCTCCGAGTGTGGTCGAACTCGTTCGCCGGCAAGAACAGCGCGGCGCCGAGATCATCGTGCGAGATGCCGTGACGCCGGCCGAGTATGAGGATCTCTCCGGTGAGTTGACCGACGGCGCCGGCTTCGACGACATCGTCGTGCTCGACCCCACTTCGGCAGAGCAGGTCGAGGCGGCTGCGAAGGTGATCGGGTTCCGGGGCACCCTCAACCTGGTGGGGAGCCGTCCGCTCGACGCAGCTCCGCAGATCGACCTCGGTCGCATCCACTACCACTACACGGCATACCTCGGGAACCGGGGACCGGATATCGCCGCGTCATACGGTGAGGCCCGCAATCGGGCCGATCTCCGCCCGGGCGGCACCGCCGTCTACATCGGGGCCGGCGGCCCGATGGGTCAAATGCACATCCAGCGGGCGCTCGAGCAGGAGGACGGACCAGCGGTCCTGATCGCCTCCGACCTCGATGCCCCCCGCCTGGCCGTGGTCGAGGAGAGACTCGTGCCGCTGGCCGAAAGCCGCGGCAAGAAACTGATCGTCTTCAACGCGAGTGCCGAGGAGAGAACGATCGAAGACCTGGTGGCCGAGGTCACCGATGGGGCCGGTGCCGACGACGTGATCGTCTCCGTTCCCGTGGGCCCGGTCATGGGAGATGCGGCCAAGTTGATGGGTCCTGACGGGATGTTGGTGCTCTTTGCCGGGGTTCCCAACGGGACCTTTGCTCCGATCGACATCAGCGACGTCTACCTGCACAACGCCCAGTTCACCGGGACCTCTGGATCGGCGATCTCCGATCAGGCGCTCGTGCTGGAGAAGGCGCGCCAGGGCACGCTCTCTCCACGCAGGTCCCTGGCGGCGGTGGGTGGTATCGAAGCGGCCAGAGACGGCGTGCAGGCCATGCTCGACGGTCGCTTTGCCGGCAAGATCGTCCTCTTCCCCCAACTCTCCGGCCTGCCGCTGATGAGCCTCGCCGAACTCGGGGAACGTTATCCGTCGATCGGAGCCGCCATGGAAGACGGCGACATCTGGTCGGACGAAGCAGAGGAGCTGCTCATCGAGACCTTCTGGGCACAGTGACATCGTGATTACGACGCTCACTCCGAACCCAAGCCTGGACCGAACGATGCTCGTCGAGACGCTCGAACGCGGAGCCATCAATCGAGCACAACGAACCTGGACCGAACCCGCTGGAAAAGGCGTGAATATCGCCCGGGCACTCGCCGCCAACGGGGTGGAGACGCAGGCAATCATCCCTTCAGGGGGTGCCAATGGGCAAGAACTGGGCCGCCTGCTGGCCGCCTCCGGCGTGGATTTCGTGGCGGTGCCGATCAGCGGGGAGGTCCGGTCCAATGTGACGGTCACCGAACCGGATGGAACGGTGACGAAGCTGAACGAGGCGGGACCAGAGATGTCCGCCGACGAAACCCGTCTGCTCATCGAAGCCGCCGGTGCTGCCAGCTCCGAGGGTGACTGGGTGGCTGCCAGCGGCAGCCTGGCGCCTGGAATGCCGGCCGATTTCTACGCACTCCTCGCGCGGCGGTTGGAAGCCATCGGCGCCCGCCTCGCGGTCGACACGAGTGGGCTCCCGTTGCGCGCCGCCCTCGACGGACGCCCCGGCGTCGTCAAGCCGAATCGCCATGAGCTGGCCGAGCTGCTCGGACACCCCATCGTCAGCCTCGGCGACGCCGCCAACGCGGGACGAGAGGTGCTCGAGTTGGGCGCCGGCCGGGTATTGATCAGCTTGGGCCCGGACGGTGCCTTGTTGGTCAGTCCAGACGGGGTCAGTCACGGCGAACTAAAGGTGGCGACGATCGCCAACACCGTCGGGGCAGGCGACGCCCTCCTGGCGGGGTTTCTCGCGGCGGGGGCCGAAGGAGTCGAGGGCTTGGCGGGAGCGCTCGCCTGGTCGAGTGCGGCGATACGTTCGCCCCAGACTTCGATGGCGCCGCTCAGTCAGACGGATTGGGACGCCGTGTCGATCAGGGATTCGATCGACGAGGAGCGAATCCTCGAGGACGATGAGGCCTCGAGCGCGGGACCAGCCCACAGTGGGCAGCCGGCTTGATGGTTCCCGGACGGGCGAGCGGGACCGGAGCGATCGCCCGTGGCTCGGAGCGGTACGCCGGCAATCCGGATCGGAATTGGCCCAGGAGTGGCTGAACCCGAAGGAGGGTCGATGACCGCTAAGAACGCCACGTTCGGCGTCAGCTTTGGTGAGATCTTCTTCTCCGGAGTGCGCGGCTATTTCGCCCACCTCGCTCCCCTGTCGGCGGCAGGAGCCCTCACCCTTGGGACCTATTTGGTGTTCCGCCTCCAGGCTCAAGCCGCCCTCGACGCGGACAATCTGCTCAGATCGATCCTTCTCGACTTGGCCGGTCTCGTCGTGGCGAGCATCGTGGCATATCCCTGGTACTGCTACGCGTTGGACGCTCAAGCCGGGGGTCCGGTGGATGTGGGTTTCCCGTGGCGGACCTTCGGGCGGTTGCGGTACCAGGCGGTGGCGTCGCTCTGGTTCTGGGCGGGAGTCTTGCTCGGCTTGCGGTACCTGCTCGGTCTTCCCGCCATCGTCGTGGTGATCTTCTACGCCTTCTACGGATTCGTGGTGGCTGACGGTGCCGCCGACGGCGGCCTGATGGCCCTCGGCACGAGTGTTCGGATTTCGGAGGGTCGCCGGATTGGGCTCTTTGCCGTGGCCGGGGTGTTTTTCGTCTTCAACCTCTTCGGAGCTATCGCGCTGGGGGTCACGGTGAATGCGTTGACGGTGGCGCTCGCCATTGCCGGCCTGGTGGTCACCACGAATATCACCATGGTGTCGGGGGCGCGCCTGTACCGCCTCCTCCAAACTGGACCGACCAAGGACGAAAAGGAAGGAACCGAATGATGAGGGTTGTGAGTGGAGTAGGAGCCTCCCGCGGGGTGGCGTTCGGCAGCGTGTTTGTTCTCGGCGGAGAGACGCCGGTGGTTCCCGATGTAGACGACCCTGGTGGCGCCTACGCAGAAGCCGCCGAGGCTGTCACCAAGGATCTCAATGACCTTCGAGAAGCCGCCGTCGAAAAAGGCCGGGAGGAGGCTGCCGAGATTCTTGGCGCCCAGGCCCTGATGGCCGAGGACCCGATGCTGGCCGAAGCCGTGACCGAAAGTCTGGCCGAGGGCAAGCGACTCGGAGAGGCCATCGACATCGCGGCCGACAAGATCTCGGGGATGCTGGCAGCCATGGAGGACGAATACCTGGCCGCCCGCTCGGCGGACGTTCTCGAGATCGCCGATCGCATCCGGCATCGGTTGGCGGGAACCAGTGCTGCCGGTTTGTCCGAGATCTCCGAGGAGACGGTGGTGGTAGCTCGCACCCTGACCGCAGCGGACACCGCCCAACTCGACCCGGACCTCGTTCTCGGTTTCGTCACGGAAGAAGGCGGACCGACGAGCCATGTAGCCGTGATCGCCCGGTCGCTCGGTATCCCTGCCGTCGTCGGTGCACCTCAGGTGACGGAGATAGCGGAAGGCGCATCGCGCATTGCCTTTGACGGCATCACCGGCGACGTCGTGTTCGACCCCACCGACGAGGTCGTGGCCGACTACACAGCTCGCGCCGCCGCCGCGACGGCCCTCGAGGAGGCAGCCAAGGCCTTCCGAGGAGTCCGAATCGAGTACCAGGGCCGGCGCATGTCCGTGGCGGCCAATGTGGGCGGCTCGGCGGACGTCGAGCGAGCGGTTGCTGTTGAGGCCGACGGGGTGGGTCTCTTTCGCACGGAGTTCTTGTTCTTGGACCGCCAGTCACCGCCCAGCGAGGAGGAACAGTTCGAGGCCTACTCCTCAACAGGGTCGGCCTTCGGCGATCCCGTGGTCATTCGCACGCTGGACATCGGGGGAGACAAACCGGCCTCCTATCTCGACACCCCTCCCGAGGAGAATCCCTTCCTGGGAGAACGAGGCGTGCGGATCTACACCCGGTTCCCCGACCTCTTCACCTCACAGGTGCGGGCGCTCCTCCGGGCGTCGGCCTCGGGTGAAATCTGGGTCATGCTTCCGATGGTGGCGACCGTGGAAGACCTGCTGGGCGCCAAGAGTTTCTTCGAA
Organism: uncultured Acidimicrobiia bacterium; assembly: GCA_965366365.1. GTDB lineage: Bacteria > Actinomycetota > Acidimicrobiia > Spongiisociales > JAENVV01 > CBDUEV01. Next base: position 9,742 of record CBDUEV010000050.1, read on the forward strand.
TCGCAGCGGACGGAACTCGAAAGGGACGGAGTCGAGATCGGCAGCCCCAAGATCGGAGTGATGATCGAAGTGCCATCGGCCGCGCTCATCGCCCCACAGCTGGCGCGGCACGCCGACTTCTTCTCGATCGGAACCAACGATCTCACCCAATACACCATGGCCGCCGATCGGATGAACGGCCAACTTGCCCGATACTCGGATGCCGCTCACCCGGCGGTCCTCAGTTTGTGTGCGTCGACCGCCCGGGCCGCAACCGCAGCCGGCATTTCGGTATCTGTCTGTGGAGAGGCCGCCTCCGATCCGGGGCTGGCGGCTCTGTTCGCGGCGATGGGTATGGACAAGCTGTCCGTCTCGGCGCCGGCCGTGAACCGTATCAAAGCGGTGCTGGCCGGCCTGGACCCCGCCACGATTGGAGTCGCCCTCGACGAGGCTTTGGCGGCGGAATCCGCCGACGAGGCTCGTCGGATCATCGAGGCCGTGTTGGACAGCCGGTGATGTGAGCACGGTGCTGGACTCGCGCGTCATTCGCATGATTCGGTGGTTGTTGGATCAAGACGAACCGCGCAGCACCGCGGCGCTGGCCGCCGATCTCGGACTGAGCCAGCGGGTGGTTCGCTACCGGCTGGCGGCGGCGGAGGCATTCTTCGACTCACAGGGCGTGAGCTTGACCCGCCGGAGGGGTTCCGGTTTGTTCCTGGTGGCGGAACCAGCCGACCGTGATCGGATTCGCGCCGAACTCGCCCAGCGATCGCAGGCGCCCCGGGTCTATGCCAGAGACGAACGCGAACATGTCGTTCTGGCGCATCTCCTGTGGTCGGCACCAGATCCAACCTCCGTGGATGAGTTGCAGGAAGTGTTGGAGGTCTCGAAGGCTTCGGCTCGACGCGACCTCCAAAGGGTTGAACCCTGGCTCCTCGCTCGATCCGTGCCACTCGTCCGGCGCCCCGGCGTGGGCATCAGCATCATTGCTGACGAGGTGGCCATTCGCCAGGCGATGGTCCAGCTGCTTCTGGAGGCGGTTCCTGAGGCAGTGCTTGCAGAGCTGTGTGTGGGCAGCGTCGAGGAGGCGGTGCTCACCAGGGTGAGGGTGCCGGCAGGAATCAGGGAACATCTGAGCACGCTGCCGTTGAACACCTGTTGGCGGCTCGTGGAGCGCAGCCCCATCAGTTGGACTCTGGCCCACGGCAATGGCGAACTCGTGTTTTCGTTGTACCTGGCGGTGACTGCCGCTCGACTGGCAGGTGGCAACAAGATCTCGATGAAGCCCGGCCAGCAACGGTCGCTCGCCGATCATCCGGTCGCTGCCACTGCCGCCGCGGTGGCGGCTTCTTTGGCTGTCGCCCTCGGGCTCGAACTCACCGAACAAGAGGTGGCGGGCATCACCGAGTACCTGCTCGGCTTGGCGACACTGGCGCCGAGCGAGTCCACCGAGGACGCTCCGCGGACCGGCGACATCGTCGATCGACTCCTGGCTGTGGCTGCGGAGAGAATTCATCCGACCTTGCTCGACGACATCGAACTTCGGCGGGGTCTCTCGGAACACCTTGATCGCCTGGCGGTTCGCCTTCGCTATGGGTTGCCGGTCCACAACCCCCTCTTGGACGAAGTCACCGAGCGGTACCCGGATGTGTACGAGGTGGCCGCCGGCCTGACCGAGATTCTCGCCGAAGACCTTGGTGCCTCCCTGACGGCCGACGAGACGGGGTTCCTGACCATGTATCTCGCCGGGGCCATGGAACGTTCTCGGCTGCGGCCACGGCTTCGGGCGCTCGTGGTCTGCCCGAGTGGAATGGCGACGGTCTGGGTTCTCGTCTCTCGCATCCAGTCTGAATTCCCGGAGCTGGAGATCTCGAAAGTGGTCTCCGCTCGAGACTACGAAGCCGCCTTGGTTCCCCAGGTCGACCTCGTGATCTCCACGGTGGCGTTGCCCACCAAGGATGCTCCGGTGGCAGTGGTGAGCCCACTCCTTTCACCTGCCGACGTTCGCAAGATCAGGCATTTGCTGTGAATTGTCGCAAGAGTGCGCACACACAGCACATTGTCACATCCAATAAAAGACGTATTGTCAGTGGCGCGAACGGCGCGGTTTGACGATGCTGTGGTCACCCGGAGGAGAGGAAGAGAGGGTATGAAGGAGAGAATCCAGCATATTGGAGGTTGGTTGGCCGGGATGGTGATCCCGAACATCGGCGCGTTCATCGCGTGGGGTTTGATCACTGCCCTGTTCATCCCCACCGGCTGGCTTGCCAAGACCAGCCTCGATTGGGATTGGGACGCCATTACCGGCAACACGGTCGGCCCGATGCTCAAGTACCTGCTGCCCCTCTTGATCGCCTACACCGGCGGCAAGATGGTGCACGGCCATCGTGGCGGTGTACTCGCCGCCGTGTCGGCGATGGGTGTCATCGGAGGCGCGGCCTTCGTCTTGGACTCGGGAGCAGCGGGCGACCCGCCCCAGTTCCTGGGAGCCATGGTGGTTGGTCCCCTGGCCGGTTGGGTCATGCTCAAGATCGACAACTGGCTCGAGGATCGGACCCCGGCAGGGTTCGAGATGCTCTACAACAACTTCTCGCAAGGTATTGCGGGCCTCTTCATGGCGATGATCGGATATGTGTTCATCGGTCCGGTCATGGCATGGGTGGCGCGAGCCTTCGGAAACATGGTGGAAGGCATCACCGATGCAGGATTGCTTCCTCTCGCTGACATCCCCATCGAGGTCGGCAAGGTGCTCTTCCTGAACAACGCCATCAACCACGGCATCCTGACCCCACTGGGGACGGCCGAGGTGGCCGAACAGGGCCGCTCCATCTACTTCATGCTGGAGTCGAACCCAGGTCCTGGTTTGGGTCTGCTTCTGGCGTACTGGGTAGGCGGCAAGGGCTTGGCCAAGCTGTCCGCTCCCGGGGCGATCATCGTGCACTTCTTCGGAGGCATCCACGAGATCTACTTCCCCTACGTCCTCATGAACCCGGTGATGATCGGCGCCATGTGGGCCGGCGGTATCTCAGCCGACCTGGTGTTCGTTGCGTTCGACGCCGGTCTGGTTGGTCCACCTGCACCAGGAAGTATCTTCGCCTACATCAGCTTGCTACCCACTGACGGCGGCGCCGTACTCGGCGTCTTCTCAGGGATAGCGATAGGCGCGGTCGCAGCGTTCTTCGTGGGCGTGATCTTGCTCAGGTTGTTCCCGGTCAAGGACATGAAGGACACCGACACGGACGCTGAAATCGGCGACGCCGTGGACCACATCCCCGGATTGGTCAACCCCGCCTAGGGACAGAGAACTTGGCGGGTGTCCGGCAAGCATCGGGCACCCGCCAAACTCTTCATACGAAGGAGTACGAATGAGCGATCGAAACGTCAAGGCGGCAGGCGACGTCAAGCTGGTCGTCTTTGCCTGCGAAGCGGGCATGGGCAGCAGCCTGATGGGCGCCAACCAACTCAAGAAGATGGTGAAGAAGGCCAAGCTCGACGTCACCGTGATCCATTCGCCGGTGTCTCAACTGCCCGACAACACCGACGTCATCGTCTGTCACAAGGGGCTTGCCGGTCTGGCCAAGGCGAAGATGCCCGAAGCGGTCGTCATTTCTTTTGAGATGTTCATGAATGACCCTGCCGTGAAGGGCCTGGTCGAGAACCTCAAGGCCGGGCAAGCGATCGAATCGGTTCTCTGATCATGGCCGATCCCACGCCCGAGGTACTTCCACGCCAATCGGTGGTACTCGGCCAGACCGCGCCGGACATGGAAACCGCTATCGAGTTCGTCGGTGGGCTCCTGGTCGAGCGCGGCATCGTCAATCCCGGCTACATCGCCGGTATGAAGGCACGTGAGGAAACCGTGTCGACGTACCTTGGTAACGGTGTGGCGCTTCCGCACGGCACCTACGAAACCAGGGACGAGATCAAGGGAACCGGCATCGTGGTGGCGCAGTATCCGGACGGAGTGACCTGGGGCGATGGGGTTGCCCACCTCGTCATCGGCCTGGCTGCCACGGGCGAGGACCACATGGCTGTGCTGTCCCAGCTCGCCGAAGTCCTCCAAGACGAGGATCTATGTGAGCGACTGTGGAAGACCGACGATCAAGAGTTCGTCCACGAAACGCTCAGCGGCGTCACGCTGTAGTTCCCCAACTTTCGCCCCACCAGGAAGGACGAACCAAACATGGAAGTCAGTGCAGAGATCACGATTCTGAACCCCGCCGGGCTCCACGCTCGCCCGGCGGCCTTGGTGGTCGAGCGAGCCAAGGCCGTGAAGTCGGAAGTCACCATCGCCACCAATGGCAAACAGGCGAGCGCCAAGAGCATTCTGAGCGTTCTCGCGCTCGGCGCATCCACCGGCGATGTGGCCACGGTGACCGCCGTTGGCGACGACGCCGAGTTGGCTTTGGAGCGCATCACCGAAATCATGACTTCGACCGAGGAGGAACTCTGATGAGGATGGACCAAGCGGCACTACTCGAAGCTGCCACGGGGTTCCTGTCGGCGCAGCCTGATCCGACCGGTCAGGCGGACCTCGTCTCAGAGAAGGGCGCCGTCGTCGTGGCCGCCGACGCCAATGACTTCAAGGCCGCTTTCAAGCGCCTGAAGAAAGTGGAAGGCTATCGCTGGATCGTGATCAACCGCGAGGACCTCTTCGCCGCCAACACCTTGTCCGTGGGTTCGAAGGCTGGGATCGTGGACCAAACCGGCAATGTGCTCAAGTCGGCGGACATCCCCCGCAAGAAGATGTAGCCGACCGAAAACATCCTCTTTCGGCGGAGCGATGATGTAGACGCGTCTCGCCGGGCTCGAGGTCGGCCGCGGCGACAACCACGACGATTCACGATATCGGCCGGCGCCCACTCCGAGAACCCGCCGGTCGAGTACCGTGGAGGAATACCCGAAGGGAGTCGCCATGCGCAGCAATCTGCGACCACTGGAACGGCGAGTCCTCGCCATGAGCGAAGCAGGCCTCGACTCCACAGAGATAGGGCGTCGACTCAAGAGAAGCCCTGCTCACATCGAGCGAATCATCGACTGGACGGACATTCCCCGGTCGAGCCCAGCGCCGCAGCGATACGGGAAGGCGCTCGAAAGGCGAATCCTGGCTCTTCGAGCCGAGGGTGAAACCTACGATCGGATCGCCGAGCGGTTCCGGCAGAGCAGTGGGTTCATCGCCCGCGTGGAGAGGTTCGCCGGCCTCCGGCCCGCCGCCGGCTAGCTGGAGGCGGGAGCCTCAGACCACGATCAAAGCCGTCCCGATGGTGGCCGCCAGCGCCCCGAGCCAAGCACCCCCGGCAGGTCGCTGGCGAGTCACGGCCCAGATGACCGGGAGTTGGATCACGGTCGATGTCGCCACCAAGACCGAGACGATGCCCGGGTCACCATCGGCCAGCGCGATCAGCACCATGGTCTTGCCGATCACCATTCCGATCATCGCCGAGGCGATGATCCTCCCCCACAGCCTCGGAGTGATCTTGGGGCGGTCGGTGTTGTTGCCGTTGCGTTCGAAGAGCGGGCGGAGGAGGTAGATCCCGAGGGTGCCGACGGCGGCTCTGATGGCGGCGCCTGCCCACGGATCGAGGTTTCCGTCGAAGGCGGGATCGGCGAAGATCACTCCGACGGCTTGTCCGAGCGCTCCAAGGAGCCCGAAGCCGACCCCCATCCACACGTTGCCGCGGATGTCCTCCCAGGAGTGCGACTGGCCGGGGCGCGTACCGAAAGCGATGGCCATCACGACCCCGCCGATGATGAGCGCCGACCCCGACAAGGACGCCACGCTGAACCGCTCCCCGAACGCCACGGCCGAGATGCCGGCGGCCATGGGAGCGTTCATCGCAAACAGGATGCCGGTACGTCGCGGTCCGAGGCGCGAGAAGGCGGTGAACAGGGCGACGTCGCCCAACGCCAACCCGACGAAACCCGAGATGGCGAGCAGCCAGATGTCTCTGACCTGCACGGTGTTCCACGTCCCCAATGTCGTGGCGATCAGTACGAGCACCACGGTGACGAGCACCATGCGGCTCCGGGTGAAGCGGGGTCCTCCCAGCGTCTTGGTAGGTCCCGCCGCGATGAGACCCCCGACCGCCCAGGAGGCGGCCGCGCTCAGAGCAGCGAGTTCGTACGGCATTGCGATCCCTCCACGGCGGACCCGGCAGGCTAGCCCTCCGCATGTGAGGTTCGCGAACGAACGCGAGGCCGAATCCCGCTGGTTGTGGCGGTTCCGCCGGTTTCAGTGTTTCCCAGGGCATGGCCAATGCTTAGCGCTCGGTTAACCGGCGGTGTTGCACGATGTGGGATGTGCCAGGAGCGCCGCCGGCGCCCAGACAGAAGAAGCCCAGACAGAAGAAGCCCAGACAGAAGAAGCCCAGACAGAAGAAGGATGTTCCATGGCCAGCCAGAATCGATTTGCCACCTCGTTCCTCGTCGGCTTGCTGGCGTTGCCCCTCGCCGCCGCCGGAGCCACCGCACTCGTGGCGTCGCAGAATGCTCCGCTCGAAGCCACGGTCTCGAGCTCCGAACCGACTGCCGCCCTCACGGCTCCACCCCCGGCCGTCCAGCAGGTGCCGGTGGCACAGACCACGCCGGCCACGGAGGACAACTCGGCGGCCGACCTGGCCCGGGCTTGTGGAGAGGCCGGCCTCGATCTGGTCGACCGCGAGAGCCGTGGCGAGTTGGATGCTCTCGAACAGGCGGCACTCGACTCGCTTCGGTCCATCTGCGAGACCGAGGGCTACCCGCTGCCCGGGCCACCCGCGCCTGAGCCGGTGATCCGGACCGTGACAGTCGATCAGGCGACGCCGACCAATGCCCTCACGGCCATGAGCACCGCCGGAGACGAGGACGACGACCACGACGAAAGCGACGACCACGACGAGGACGATGACCACGACGAGGACGACGACCACGACGACCACGACGAAGAAGACGAAGAGGATGATTGATCGCCTCGATGCCACGGTTGTGCTGGGGCTGGCGGTGACCCTCCTGGGGGTGGTTCCGGGAGCGTGGCTGCTCGCCACGCAGCCCGAGCCGGCGCAGAACGTCGGGAACGTGGTTTCCCCACTCGGCGAGAACGCCGAGGTCGTGGAAGCGGTCACAGGGACGGTTGTTCCAGCACCGATCGACGTGGAGGAGCTCGATCCGAGCGTATCCCGAGTCCTCCAGGAGCAGGGCTTCCTGGGTCGGGCCGGCGCCGACGACGCAGTGCTACTCGATGCGGCGGTCATTGCGGTGCTCTCCGACCACGATGTTGTTCTGCGAGTCGCCGAAGGACCGGTGGCGCCGTGATGTGGAAACGCCTCTTTCCGACTCGTTGGCTCCGCATCACCAGCTGGACCATGGCAGCTCTGGCGTGGGCCACCACCGGACTGATCGCTCAGAACGCGTCGCAGGCGCCCGAACCGGTTCAGTCTCTTCCCCTGCCCGATCCGGTGGTCGTTCCGGTCGTGACCACGGTGCCCGCGCCGCTTCCGGCCCCGCCTGACGATGGTCTGGTCATCCTCCGATACACCCCGGTTCCTCCGCCTCCGCCGCAGGAGATCCTCCGGACCGTGGTGGTGGGGCGAGCGGCGCCCTCTTCGCAGGCCCCGACCGTGTCGAGCGCCGCTTCATGATCGCCGCCTCCTTCGCCGCCATGGGCACCACCTTCGAGGTTCTGACCCACCAGTCGAAGACCGACAAACGCCTTCGGGCCTTCGTGGAGGCGACCGAGCAATGGATGAGTCGGTTCCGTCCCGACTCAGAACTCTCGAGACTCAACGCCGCCCCGCCAGGGAGCGTCGTCGTCTCCCCGCCGATGGCGGACGTTCTGGCCAAGGCTGAGGACCTGCGGAGTCGGACCGGCGGCCTCGTCGACGTGGGCTGTGGCGGCGGGGTCATCGCCTGGGGTTATGACAGGTCTTTCGGAATCGGCCTCCACCTCGATCGTCGTCCTGAACCGGCTGGTCCGACCCAGTGGTCGGTGAGTGGTCGAGTGGTCGTCCGGTCCGAGAACACCACCTTCGATCTGGGAGGGCTCGGCAAGGGGTGGACGGCGGATCGTATGGTGGAGAACGGATTGGCCGAGGTCGTCTCGGCGGGAGGCGATGTCCGATCTGGGTGCTCTGAAACGATCGTCGAGGTTCTGGATCCGTGGGGTTCGCTCATCGGGCGGGTCGAGCTGGGAGAAGGGGGCCTGGCGACCAGTTCGACGGCGCGGCGCCGCTGGAACGTCGGTGCTGAGTCCGTCCATCACATCATCCATCCACTCACCGGGGCTCCGGCCGACTCTCCCATCCTGAGTGCCACCGCCCTCGCTGCCACCGCCGCCGAGGCAGAAGCCGCCGCCAAGGCGGTGCTGATCCTTGGGGGGGACGGGCTGGCATGGGCCGCCCGCCAGCCGTGGATTCGGGCGGCCCTGGCCGTGTGGGATGACGGCAACGTGTATGCCACCACCGGTCTGGAGATGGCGGCGTGAGCCTCGTCTGGATGCTGATCCGAGGATCGGGCCTCGTTGCCTTCGGGCTCCTGGCCGGTGCCACCATCTGGGGTCTGCTCTTGTCGACCAAGGTCCTCGACGGGGCATTCAAAGCCAAGCCGCTCACCTGGGTTCATGAGGCGTTGTCACTCGGGGCAGTTCTGGCCACCATCGTTCACATGGTGGCGCTGTACGTTCACGACTTCCTGGATTTCGATGCGCTCGCCATCCTCGTTCCCGGGGCTTCGGAGTGGCGACCTTGGGCGGTGTCGTGGGGCGTCATGTCGTTCTACGGGCTTCTGGTGGTGACCTTCAGTTTCTACATGCGTCGATGGATCGGGCAGGCGATGTGGCGACTCCTCCACTTCGCGTCCTTCGGGACCTTCGCCGGCGCCGCCGCCCACGGCATCGCGGCCGGCACCGACACCGGATCACCTGCCGTGCTCGCCCTCTACGTCGGTTCTCTCACGGTGGTCGGATTTCTGGTGATCGTGCGAGCCGTTCAGTCGGCCGCTCCCGAGAGGACGCGCCCGCTTCGCTCCCGCGTGCCACAGGTCTCGGCGGGGGACTGACCCGGCAGGCGGGCGCCGGCATGGCACCGCGCCGCTAGGTCGGGCGAGTCGCGTCGGCCAAGAACGACGCGACGTCGGCGGAACTGCGCAGGTGGTGAACCTCAGCGTGAACCCAACTGCCGTCGTGGCGAGCCGCCGCATAGCGTGTCCGGTAGATCGGGAAGTGCACCCACGCCCAGCGAATGACGTTGTGCTCCGGATTCCATCGGGTGAAGTTCGAGAGCGGCTCGCGATTGCCGTTCCAGAGTTCCTCACGCCGCACGGCGCGCCGGATGGTGCGCCAGACGACTCGAGCCATGATGGTTCGGCGGGGCGGGTCGAGCCAGATGATCGTGTCGCTGCGATCGATGTGGAGACCGCCACTGCGGTTCTCATAATTCCCGCAGGTGATCCAACCGTCGACGGCAGCGTCGAGCGAATCGGCCAAAGCAGCCTGGAAGTCGTCGGGTGCCGCCTCTGTCCAGCCGGGCTGCCAATTCAGACTGTCGATCTCGATGTGGGGGAGTCCGAGTACCCCGGCGAGCCGCGCGGCGAGTGTGGTCTTGCCCGCACCCGGGCACCCGACTACCGCGATGCGTTGCACCCGGGGAGCCTACCGCGATCGCTCGTAGGGCGACCTGGTGCCTGTGCGCGGCCTCGAGTCATCGCCGGCCGTCGTCGACATCCCGATTCCCGCCTGCAATCGGTCCCGGCGGGAATCGACCCGAGGACCGGCCGGACTCGAGTCCATTCTGCCCGGCTGTGCCATTGAGATGCGGTTGCGTCCCGGGGTAGGGTGCTTGAAAGGCTCCGAATGCATCGAGTCGACCCAAAGGACAGTGCTGTTGTCAGAAGACCCCGGCGTCGGAACGGAACCCA
>CBDUEV010000051.1:0-19417 GCA_965366365.1 uncultured Acidimicrobiia bacterium
CGGGAAGTCCGATTCCCGCCAGCACCAGCAGCAGAGCCAGAGGGAGTGACCAGAGTCGGGTTGGGTTTTCGATCATGGGTGCCTCGTTGGGTGCCGCTTCGGGCGGGGACTGCGCCCCCGCCCGAAGCACCTTGCCTGCTGTTTCGCCTACTCCCCGGTGTCACCTCCGACAGCCGGATCACCGAACTCGCCCACTCCCACATGCTCGTAGGTGTTCCCGGCGTCCCACTTGCCCCATTTCTCCATGGTGAAGGTAGACCCGGTCGACAGGGCTACGTTCCACATGCCGTCGCTCGGGGATCGCCCGGCGATATCGTCTCGGCCGTCGGCGTTGAAATCTCCAACCACGACATCGACATACCCGAGCTTCTTGTTCCACTTCCCGAAGGTCGAGAAGCTGAACGACGCACCGTCCGAGAGACCAACTTTCCATTGGCCGGTCTGCGCCGAGTACACGGCCGCGTCCTCCATGGCGTTGGCGTCGAAGTCTCCAAACACCACGATATCGGCTGCCTTCTCCTTGCCCCATTTGATCCCGTCGCCCAATCGGACTCCGGCGTCGTTGAGGCTCACGAACCAGTTGCCTGTTCCGCCGTTGCGACCCACCATGTCGGTGAGTCCGTCGCCGTTGAAATCGGCGGCGTGAACGTTCACCCATGGAATCGTCTTTTTCTTCAGAGCGGCTGGCCAGTTGCCGAACGGACCGGACTCCGTCGTGACGAACCAGTCTCCTGTCTCGAGCTGCCGCCCGATGATGTCGGCCCCAGCATCTCCGTTGAAGTCGCCGGTTTGGACATCTACCCACGTGACGTCCGTCACCCAGGTGTCGAGGGTGCCCGAATCATCGAACGCCGAACCGTCCGAGGTGGCCACGTGCCATGTGCCGTTCTCGGCATTCCTTCCGGCGAGATCGTCGAGTCCGTCGGCGTTGAAGTCTCCGACCACGACATCCAACCAGGTGGTGTCGATCGGGAAACCGCCGCCCCACTTGGCGATGTCGAAGTCGTAGACGTCGGTCGCCTCGTTGTAGGTGGTGAGGGCCACGGACCACTGGCCCGGGCTCTGGACGGTTCCGACGTTGCGTGCCGCCACGTCGTCGAACCCGTCGCCGTTGAAATCACCGATTCGGTAGTCGACGAAGTCCGGACCGAACGTTGCCCGAGAGTCCATGTTGAAGGACACTCCGGTGGACATCGCCATCTGGAAGGAGTCGTCGCCGGCCAACCCGATGATGTCATCGAAGTCTGCCGCCACGATCTCGATCAGGTAGTCCTCGACCTCGCCGTCGGGGGCCTCTCCGCCGGGTTCGAGCATGTCGCTCGAGCTGAAGCGGAACCGGGCGAAGGTCTCACCTGCCATGGTCGGATACGGCACCACCCCGGTATCGGGATCGAGCTCTCCAACCCCGAGCGGTACGGCAAACTTGATGGTTTGGGTTCCGGCCGCCAGAGCGGTGACAGGGTTGCCATCGCTGTCAAGGAAGCCCAGATACTCGCCAAGATCGTCCCAGTCGCCGTCGGCGTTGAAGTCGATCCAACCGTGGAAATACCCGGGATCGGTGAACTCGCCGGACAGGGCGGTCGTGACGTCGAGCTTGGCTTCGGTACCGGGGACGAGAGCTGTGGCAAACACCACACCATCCTCGTCGTCGGTGCCGGCCAGGTCGTCGCCGTCGGCCGCCACGGTCGGCTGACCATTCAACTCCACATCGACCGTCTCCCCCAACGCGAGCAGGGGCGCCCCGGTTGAGTCCTTGGTCAGGACGTGTCGGGCCCCGTCCGCCAGGACCGTGCCGTCTTCCGCAACGTCGAAGAGGGTTGGATAGGCGTAGCTCAGTGGCTCGGTTTCGGTGCCGTAGTCTCCCTCCGGAGCGTCGCCGAAGTCGGTGAGCACGATGTCACCACCTTCGTAGACAATCACGAGCTGTGCGCTGAAGATGGAGGCCGGCTTCTGGTCGCCCTTGACGTATACGGCGAGATCGAAGTCTTCAGTGAGTGGCAGCCCGTTCACCGAAATGCATTCACCGGTCACCGCGTCGGGTTCGCACCTGGGCAGCGTCGGATCATCGACGTCGAAGCCTGGTTCGACCCAACCGGATGACATCGCCATCGGTGACTCGATGGGTTCACCCATCTCGTCCAGTAGCGGGTCACCGGTGAGTGGATCGGTGGTCGCCCAGTCCAGCAGATTCCGCACCGTCGTGGCCGGCTCGCCGACCTCGTAGCGGATGGTGTCGTGCTGGTACGGAGGCGCCGAGCATTCGCGCAACGGAATCTCAAGCCCAGGGATGTCCTGACCGAACTTGTTCGACAGGAGCCGCCAGCGCGGCCCAGAGATCAGGTCACCCAACGATCCGTCGGGGACGGGCGCTTGCGCCGAACCGCCGGTGTAGGACCATTCGAACGGATCGCGGTCGATCGTCGTGTACCAGGCATTGGTGAACCCGTACCTGAGATCGGACGAGAAGTCGCCGCCCGTGTCCACACTCCCGTCGCGCAACGTGGTCCCGGCTGGGATGTAGTGGCCGTCGCCCTCGTAGCAGTCTTGATCGGATTGCCACGTGTCGGTTCCGAACCCGGTCACTCCGGGCAGGCGGCCGATGGCAGCCTCGTTCTCATAGTCTTCCGGCCTCAACTGGTCGTTCGGGTTGTTGGTGATTTCGTGCTCGACCACGAGCTCGGCCTTCAGCACCTTGAAGTCGTTGACCAACTCCCCGGTGGCCTCGTCCCGCAGCTTCCACTCGTCGGGAAGCGGGATTCGGGCGTACATGCGCACGTCGATGGGCCGCTTCACCATGGTCCCGAACCGGAACAACGGTTTTCCGTCGTCCTTCACAGTCACCGAGAAATCCTCGCCAACGGCGATGTCGGCGATCACGCTCGACTCGTTGGGCTCCAGGATCGGCTCACCCGTTGTCGCATCCTGCAATACCTCGGTGAGGGTCAAACCGGACGTCGGCGTCCCATCCGAGGCGAAGGCGGTGAACCCATCCAGAGAAAGGGTCTCGCAATCCACTCCCGCCTCCGGTAGCGCAGTCCCGTCGACGTCGTCGTAGTAGGCATAGGGAACGGTTTGTGCGCATGTGAGGGCATGTTCCATCGTGACGAGATGCTCGGTGGAGCACTTGACCGAATTCCCTCCCAGTCCGGCGCACCACGTTCCGACCGGGTTGCCGGCCTTCATCTCCTCGGTCTGCATGTTGGAGACCTTGATGCCGATGACCTCGCCGGCCTCTCCGACGATATTGCCGGCCCAGCCTTCTTCGTAGATGTCGTCGTCGACTCGCTGATCGGCCTCGTAGAAGTCGGTGACCTCGAAGCCAAACTCGCTGTCGATCGGGTAGAGAGTGTCTCCCTCCTTGTCGGTGAACTGCTCCTCGCCGGGGCAATCGCCGGTCAGGCAGATCACGTTGTTGACGTCGTCGCCGCCATCCAGGTCGACCATGAGCCCGTCGAAGCCGCCCTGCAAGTCGGCGATGGAGAAGACGTGCTCGGGAGCCTCGTACACGACTCCGACGACCGATTCGGCCTCTTGAGCGAAGGCTGGAGTGGTCGTGAGGGCCGGGGTCAGGGTGGCCAAGGCCATCAGGAGCGACGTTGTCAGTGTGGTCAGGTTTCTACGCACGGCTACTCACCTCCCGGCATGTCGGCGTACTCGAGGATGAGCGTTACTCCGTAGATCGTGGCCGGCTTGCGGTCTCCCTTGACGTAGACCGCCAGGTCGAAGCTCGGTGTGAGCGGCAGGCCATTGACGGAGATGCAATCCCCGGAGGCATCCGGTTCGCACCGGGGCGCCGTCGGGTCATCCGGGTCGAAGCCTGGGAGAATCCATCCCGCTGAGGTACTCAGTGGCGACTCGCCGGCCCAGTCCAACAGGTTGAGAGTGGTGACGATGTCCTCGCCGACGTTGTACTTCTGCATACCCGACTGGTAGGGCGGAGGCGTGCAGGTTTCGGCCGGGATCTCCAGGCCGGGGATATCCTGTCCGAACTTCGGGGCGGTGAGACGCCACCTCGGCCCCGACACGAGCGTTTCTGCCAAGTCCGGTTGCGGATCGTGGTAGCCAACCAGTTCGCCTGAGACGGGATCGACATACGACCATTCGAAGGGGTCGCGGTCGATGGTGGTCAGCCAAGCGTTGCTGTAGCCCGGCACGAATTCGGAGACGGCGCTGGCGTCGTAGTAGGTGGTCCCAAGCGGGATGAAGTCACCGTCCCCCTCGTAGCAGTCGCGGTCGGAAACGTGGTCGTCTCCGACCATGGCGAAGTCCGGCTTCAGTCCGATGGCCGCCTCGTTCTCGTAGTCTTCCGGTCGCAGCTGATCGTTGGGGTTGTTTGTGACCGTATGGCGAATGACCAGTTCGGCGCGGCTCACCTCGAATTCGGGGGCGCCGGGGGCAGTCCATTCTGCGGGTAGGGCAATGTCGGCGTACATGCGCACGTCGATCGGGCGCTTCACCACGGTCCCCCACCGGTAGAGCAGCTTCCCGTCGTCCTTCATGGTCACCGAGAACTGGTCGCCGACGGCGATGTCATCGATGACGCTCGACTCGTTGGGGAGGAGTTGGTCGACGGCGTCGGCCAGGCTCATCGGCCCCGAGCCGTCGACGACGAACCCGTCAGTGAGGTCGAGGGTCTTGCAGTAGGCAGCCGCGGCGGGATCAGGAAGCGGCTTCACGCCGACATCGTCGTCGTCGGCGTAGTAGGTGTATTCGACGCTCTGGTCGCAGGTGAGGATGTGTTCCATCACGACCAGGTTCTCCGTCGAGCATTTCACGGAGATGCCTCCCAGTCCCACGCACCACGTTCCCTTGATTCCCCCAGACTTGAACTCGTCCGTCTCCTGATTCGAGACGAGCACGCCGATCACCTCTCCGGTGGTCTCGTCCGTCAACTCGCCGATCCAGCCTTCCTCGTAGAGGCCGTCCTGGACCCGGTCATCAGCACCCACGAAGTCGGTGGTCACGAACCCGAAGGTCGAGTCGATGGGATAGAGCGTCACCCCGGTGTCTTTGTCGACGAAAGGGTCTTCGCCGGGGCAGGTTGCGTCGGTGCAGACGATGCTCGAGTCGTCGGCGTAGGTCTCGCCGTCGTAGTTCCCCTGCACGCTTTCCATCGAGAAGACGTAGTCCTGCTCGTAGTACGTCACCGGATCGTCCTGCGCTCCGGCCGGTTCGACTGCCATCAAGGCTGTCGACGCCATCACCCCCATGAGAAGGAACCAGGCGGCTATCCAGGGCCCTAGGCGCCCTGAGAGTCTCTTCACGATCGACCTCCATCCCTCGTCGCACGTCCGCGCACCATGGGATGTTTCGGTTTCTGCCCCGCCTTCCCTCAGCGCCGGCAGTCCCCGACCCGGCCACCCTCTCCCCAAGCTGGCCCATATATGCGTGGACCTGCATAAGACTGTGGCGCATCGCCACGTTGGGTGGCCAGGGCCCTAAGACCCTGAAAGACGATCTCAGTCGGATCGATGGCGAAGTCAGGGACCATCGGCCCCGGACAGATCGGCCGAGCTTCGAATCCGAGCAGTCGGTGTGCCGCGGCCGGCCCGCTACGGAACCACGAGGTTCACCACGTTGGGGGGTCGGGCGATCACCTTCGTGACTCCGTTCTCGATCCACGGTTGGATCTTGTCGGCGCTCAAAGCCAAAGCTTCGGCGGCGGCCGCGGTGATATCAGCGGGAACGTCGATGCGATCTCGAACCTTGCCGTTCACCTGAACGACCATGGTCACGGTGGATTCGACGACGAGGTCCGGGTCGTAATCCGGCCACGGCTCGGTGGCCAGCATGGAACCGGCGCCGCGCCGCTCCCAGAGCTCGGCGCTCACATGCGGAGCCATCGGCGCCAGCATGCGCAGCAGAAGGCGATACGCCTCCTCGAAGGTCTCGGTGCGTCCACCCGCCTTCACGTAGTCAGCCAAGGCGTTCAAGTAGCCCATCAGCGCCGCCACCGCCGTGTTGAAGGAGAAAGACTCGATGTCCTCGGTCACCTTCTTGATGGTCCGGTGAGCCACCGCCATGATGTCGATGTCTTCGCGGGTCGGTTCCCGATCGGTCAACGTGGCGGCCTCGCCGGTGCCGAGGCGCCAGACCCGGTCCAGGAATCTGGACGTGCCGTCGACTCCGTTGTCGGACCATACGGTCCGGTCGGTGGGCGGACCGATGAACAGGTGGTAGAGCCGCAGCGCGTCGGCGCCGTGGGAGGCGAAGAAGTCGTCGGGTGTGACGACATTGCCCTTCGACTTCGACATCTTGCCTCCGGCCAGCACGATCATGCCCTGCGTGAAGAGGCGGGCGAATGGCTCCTGGATGCCCACCATGCCTTGGTCGGCGAGGAACTTGGTGATGAACCGCGCGTAGAGCAGATGGAGGACCGCATGTTCGACTCCACCGATGTACTGATCGACGGGCATCCAGTAGTCGGCCTTCGCACGATCGAACATGGCGACGTCGTTGCGAGCATCGGTGTAGCGAAGGTAGTACCACGATGAATCCACGAACGTGTCCATGGTGTCCGTCTCGCGTTTGGCCGGGCCGCCGCATTGGGGACAATCGACGTTGACGAACTCCTCCACGGCGGCGAGCGGCGACCGGCCTCCCGGGGCGTAGTCGTCCACGTCGGGGTGGATCACCGGAAGTTCGGCGGCCGGGACCGGCACCAACCCGCAGGTTGGGCAGGTGATCATCGGAATGGGACAACCCCAGTAGCGCTGGCGAGAGATCAACCAGTCGCGCAGCCGGTACTGAATCCGGGCCGACCCAGTCCCCTGCTCTTCGAACCACTCGGTGATCTTCGCCTTGGCGGCCGGCATGGCCATCCCGTCCAAGAAGCCCGAGTTGATGGCGGGGCCGTCGCCGATGAACGCCTCCCCCTCCCATCCTTCCGGGGGCTGCACGGTGCGAATGATGTCGATGCCGTACTTCGTGGCGAAATCCCAGTCGCGCTGATCCTGTCCGGGCACGGCCATGATGGCGCCCGTCCCGTAGCCCATCAACACGTAGTCGGCGATGTAGATCGGCACCCGGGCACCATTGACAGGGTTCACGGCGTACGCCCCGGTGAACACGCCCGTCTTGTCGCCCTCGGCGAGGCGTTCGATTTCTGATTCGAGGCGGGCGGCGGCGATGTAGGCCCGTGCCTCCGCCTCGTTCTCGGAACCGGCGATGAGCTGCTCCGTGAGCGGGTGTTCCGGGGCAAGGACCGCAAAAGTCATTCCGAACACGGTGTCGGGTCGCGTCGTGAAGACCTCGAACGTGAGGTCTGTGTCGGCCACCTGCAGAACGAATTGGCACCCTTCCGAGCGTCCGATCCAGTTGCGCTGCATCGTGATGACCCGTTCGGGCCAGTCCAGACCTTCGAGATCGTCGAGCAGCCGTTCCGCGAAGTCGGTGATGCGGAAGAACCACTGATCGAGGTCCCGCTTTTCGACAGGGGTGTCGCAGCGTTCACACAAACCGTCGACCACCTGCTCGTTGGCGAGGACCGTGAGATCCTTCGGGCACCAGTTGACGGCGGCATTCTTCTTGTAGGCCAGGCCGTGTTCGTAGAGCTGCAGGAACAGCCACTGATCCCACCGGTAGTACTCGGGACGGTGAGCGGCGACCTCCCGATCCCAGTCGTAGACGGATCCGAGTCTCTTGATCTGAGCGCGCATCCGTTCGATTTGGCGTTCGGTGAATTCGCGAGGGTGGACCCCGGTCTTGATGGCGGCGTTCTCGGCGGGGAGCCCGAAGCTGTCCCAGCCCATCGGGGACATGACGTTGAAGCCCCGCATCGTCTTGTACCGGGTGAGCAGGTCGCCGTAGGTGTAGTTCCGCACGTGACCCATGTGCAGGTCCCCCGACGGGTAGGGGTACATGCAGACATTCGTGAACTTCGGTCGGTCGCCCGCCTCATCGACGTAGAAGACCCGCTCCGATTCCCAGCGGTCTTGCCACTTCTTTTCGATTTCGGCGATGTCGTAGGCCGGCACGTTGCTCCTGAACAGTTTGAAACCGAGAGGGTAACGAAACCAGGACGATCTTCCGAGCCGAATCCGGCTAGTCGTCGCCCGCCTCTCGCAGGAAGTTCTCGATCTCGGTACCGAGCTCGTCAGCGGTCGGAAGGTCGTCAGGATCCGAGAGGGATTCCAACCGACTCAAATGGGAGCTGATCTCCGGGTTGGACTCCACCAAACGGTCCAGCTGTTCACGCTGCTCGATCGCCCCATCCAACAGGTTTCCGAGCGGGACATCGATCTGGAGGTGACGACCCACTCGCTCGAGAAGCGTGATGACTCCCTGGTAAAACGGGCCGGTCACGTAGTGGGGCACTTGAGCCCAGAATCCGTAGGTGTTCAACCCGGATCGAGCGAGGTGCCATTCGATGTTGGTGACTGCCGCACCGGGGACCCGCAGCAGTCCTTCCGAGGTCCTCTCCCCCATCGAGGCAAAGTCGGCTGTGCTCGATGTGTTGAGGATGGCCGTCGGCCGCGTGTGCGCCACGGCAGCCGGTACCGAACCGACGCACACCATTTGTCCGACGCCGAGCCGGTCGGCCAGTTCGACCATCGCCTCTCCCAGGGCCTTCCACTGGAACTCGGGCTCGGTGCCGCGCATGACCAGCAGGTCGGTGCCCGCCACCACGGCATGCTGGATATTGACCTTCGGGTAACGCAGATCCACCAGGCGTCCGTCCATGAAGTCCACGGTGGGTCGATTCACCCGGTAGTCGAACAGGGCATCGGAATCGAACGCCACCACCTCCTCGCCGTGCCCGGCCAGGTGATCGGCCGCCGCCGAGCCCACCCGGGCGGCGTCGACCCAGCCGTCGAAAGCCACGATCAGCGGGATGTCGTCGAACGTCGCGTCGGTCTTGAGGGCGTACATCGGAAACCATGGTACTGCCGATGCTCCCCCAGGCGGCCGGGTTCCTCAGGTAGATTGCCCATATGCGGATCCACCACGTGGCGCTGGCCATCCCGCCTCGCACAGAGGACGAGGCACGGCAATTCTGGGTGGACATCGTCGGATTCGTGGAGATCCGTAAGCCCCGCGAACTCGAAGCACGCGGCGGCGTGTGGCTACGTCAGACCGGTGCCGAGCTGCACCTCGGTGTGGAGGACCCGTTTCGCCCGGCTCGCAAAGCCCACCCGGCGTTCGAAACCGCCCAATTCGAGGCACTCATCGCCCGTCTCGAAGCCGCCGACTACCCGGTGTTTCCGGACACGTTCCCGCCCTCGCCCAACGACGTGACCCAGAAGACCCGCCGACGCTTCTACACCGACGACCCGTTCGGAAACCGCATCGAGTTCATCGCCGCGTAGTCGACGGCGACCCTCGACTGCCTTACAGACACGCCCAGGTCTTGCCGCGTCGCTGGGGAACGATCAGGGGCGGGCTTCGTAGTAGAGATTGGCCGGGTCCGGTACGTCGAGCGTCCGAAACCTGCTGAATCCGGCCGACCTGCACATCCGTTCGGCCACCTCGGGATGGAAGCCCAACGTGCCCAAGCCGAGCCCATCCTCGGTGGACAGACCGGACCCGAGGCATGCCGACACCGAGAACCCATACATCAACGCCAGCAGGGGATTCCGACGATCCTTCTCGAAGTCGCCGGTCGATTTGATGTCTTTGATGACCAACACCCCATCTGGCCGAAGCGCCCGGCGAATCGCCGCCAGCGCCAGGTCCGGCCTCGGCATGTCATGCAGACTGTCGAAGGCCAACGCCACATCGAACGAGGCCTCGGCCGGAACGTCCCCGGCTCCAGCCTCGACGAACTCGAGGTTCGGCTCGGAGATCTCTCGGGCCCGCGCAATCGCCAGCGAAGAAGTGTCGTAACCGACAAAGGAGCTGTTCGGAAAGGTTCTCGCCAAGACGCGCGTCGCCACTCCTGCGCCACAACCGACATCCACTCCCCGACCCCCTGCTCTGAGACGCTCGACCAGACCGTCGATCTGCGAGAGAACGAACCGAACGAGCAAGAACTCGATTTGGGGACCCGTCATCCGTTCGGACTGGAGCATGGACTCCTCCCCGAGTGCGTCGTACGAGAACCCGGTGCCGGACACGAATGCCGACGCAATCCGCTCGGCATCGACGGTCCGGTCCATCGGCGTGAACACACCTGCCGCAAAGTAGGGCGAGGCGCCCTCGGCGGCGAGCACCGCAACCCCCTCATCAGGCAGGACGAAGCGCCCGTCCTCGAGGTCGACCAGCCCGGCGGCAACCTGACCGCGCAGCCATTCCTCCACCCACCGCTCCGACACGCCCGCCGTCTCGGCCAGCTCCCCTGCCGTCGCCGACCCGCCGCTCGCCATTGCCTTGTACAGGCCGAGCCGATCCCCGAGGTGAATCATGAGGGACACAGCCTCCCCCTGCTTGTACTTCCAGACACGCAGCGAATACTGCTCTACCGCTTCTCGATTCACGACGCCGCTCCCACCATGGCTGCCTTCTGGCATGGAGCCTACCGATCGTCCGTACAACTGCCGAGCCGCCGTGCCGCTTCGGCGTTGCGCCTTGGTCCTACACGATGGTGAGGCGGGAAGCGTCGACCCCTTCGCCTGTCACGAGCTGCGGGACGTCGGCATCGGGGAGCCCGCCCAAGGCGATCTCGTTCTTGCCCAGCAGAAACGCCGTCGACACGGATTTTCCAAAAGACAGAGCACGGTAGAAGCCCGCCGCAAACGCCACCGCAGCGGCGTCGTCCATCGCCCCGCGCGTCCCCACCACGCAATCCACATGACGTGACAGGGCCGCCGCCAGAGCCTCGGCGTGACAGGCAGCCAGCACCACGCACCTGACTCCTTCGCCGAGGATCCCGAAGAGCTCAGCGATCGCCGACGGTTCCGGCACGAACGAACCTCCGTCGGCCGCCTGGAACACGAGGCGCCCCTCGCCGGCGCCATGGCCGCTGAAGTGAACGACCGCCGGCCGGTGGCGCAGCAACGTTTCCTGGAGATCTCCGACTCGGACCGCCCAGGAGGTGCGGAAGTCGAGGCGATCGCGAAACGCTCCCTCTCTGAGCCGTCGGTCGATGGCGCGGGCCTCCTCGTCGAGCTGAAGCCGCGCCGTCTCGAGCGGATTGGCGGCCAGGAACAGCACCACAGCTTTCGGCTGCGCCGCTCGGTCGGAGGCCTGCACCATCTCGACCTCGTCGCCAATCCCCACCTGGCCCGACACGTCGCCACCGATGTGGATCTCAGCCAAGGGCAGTCTCCAAATCGATGGTCGCCACCTCCGACGTGTTGTTGTCCTCGACAGATTCCTCCACCCGACAGAAGTCGGGCTGGAACTCTTCGGCGAAACAACTGTCGACGATCGCCCGGACGTCGATCGCGCTTTGACCTGGGTATTGCGCCAGGGTCAGGGTCACCCACGCCTCGATCATTTCGGAGGATCCCGGGGCCGGTGGAGCCACGAAGATCCTCTCGACCTCGAAGGGGGCGCTCCCGATCGGCACCGGCTGCCAGGTGTCCTCGTCCTCTCGGAACCCCTCGAAGTGGAGCCGAGACTCCACGTCGAACGGACCACCGAAATTGAGAACCTCCACGACAACGGGGACCGAGACCTCCTCGATCACCACCGTGGCGGCCCGAATGGCTGTGGGTCCGCGTGCCTCCCCTCGACCCGTCTCGACGATGACGGCGGCCAGGTCAGGTGCGGCCACGGGAGGGAACTCGACCGCTCCGTGCAGCTCGATCTCCCTGCGGTCGGAATCCCATTCCAAGAACAGGGTGTCGAAATAGTCTCCGGGCCCGTCTGGCGAGAACTCCACGATCACCAGACACACCTCTCCGGGTTGGGGCACGTCGCATTGCTGGGACGCCGCAAACGCCTCTCCCCGCGAGACGCCGACCCGAAAGAACTCGGGCGGTTCGTCGCCGGCGTTGACGACCTCGCGCGCCACCGCCGAGGGCGATTCGGACTCGGGTTCCGCGAATTCGATCGGGCTGGTGTCGAACCTCAGGTCCGGCCCCATGCCGACGACGGTGAGCGGCGGTTCTCGGCGCTCCGTGGTCACGGTTGTCGTTTCGGGGGGATCGATCGGCGGATCAGGATGATTCACCAGGTAGACGACGATCACCACCATCACCAGCACGAGACCCACCCACGGCCACCATCTCCGCCCCTTCGTGGGTGGAGCGGGAGCGGGAGGGGGCGCCATCGGCGGCGGCTCGACCGGCGGAGGTTCCGGGGGCGGCGCCTGCGGTGGGGGGCCTGGCAACGGGAGGAGCTGGCGCAGGTTGTGGCGCGTGACCGCCACCCCTGCTTCGTCGCCTGCCGCCATGCGCAGCGATTCGGCCAACCGCAGCATCTCGATGCCATGTTGATGGTCGCCGCCGCACGCCATCAGCGTTCCCAGTTCGTGGTGGACCCAACCCTGCGCCGCCGGATCGCCAAGCTGATCCGCCGAGTCGCGGGCGGCAGCCAGGATGGATCGTGCTGCTCCCCATCGCCGCCCGACGACCAGATCCGGAACCGCCGCCCGAGCCAGAGCGACGACGCCGGAGTAGTGCTCGGCTCTCAGCCCCCGCTGCACGACCCGGCGGAAGGCTCCTGCCGCGGCTGCCAATGCTTCGGGCGTCGACGACGGCACCCAGCCGGCCAGACGCTTGAGAGTCACGCCGATCCAATCCTCGCCCCCCGCTCCCGCCACGGAGCCGACGAGCCGGTATCGGGGCGAAGCGGCTGCCACCAATCCACGCCCTCGCAGGCCCTCGAGGATCGACCGAGGCTCGGGCAGCTCCGCCACGAATCCGATCGCCTCGAGAGGAAGGGGCGCACCGGCCACGGCATCCAAGACCGCCAGAACCCGTCGTTCAGGAATCCCCAGCGAAGCCACCGACGGCTCAGCAGGCGCGGCGAGGTCCTCCAAGGACAGGTCGCCGCGTTCGATGGCGCGACCGAGCCGCACCAGCGAGGCAGGGTGACCATTCGTGGTCGCCACGGCCGCTTCGAGAAGTGCCTGGTCGGCGCCGCTGGGGAGCCCGGAGTGCTCGAGGAACACCTGGCGGGCCGATTCGGGGTCGAGACCCTTCAAGACAAGGGTCGAGCCGTTGCCCATCAGGGTTTCATCGGTGGCCGTCACCACCACCTTGGAGCCGGGCAGGTGGAGCAGCAGGCGTTCGAGTTGGTGACGGTCGGGTGGGGCGTCGTCGACCCCGATGAGGGCGATCCGGTCCCGCATGGCGGTGCGGATCTGGGTGGGCGTGGCCTTGAGCTCGAGTTGAGGGAGGGCGCTGTCGTAGAACATCTCGAAGACAGACTGGAGGATGTCTTCGACGTCCTCGCCGAAGCCGCTCACCAATACTGCCCCGTCTCTCGCCTCGGCGGCCGTCTGGGAGTGGAGGAGATGACGGAGCAGGAAGGTCTTGCCTATGCCGTCTTCCCCGAACACCTGGACCGGGCCCTCCCGGAGGCGCCCCATGAGCAGAGTGGTTTCCTGCTCCCGGCCGTGTGGGGCGGGGCCCCCCCCATCGACCGGGACGGGTCGCGCAACGATGGGAGGACCGGCGATCTTGATCTGGTTGATGATCCCGCCGATGACCTGGGCCTGATAGACGAAGTCCCCAACGGCGACCTGTCCTGAGACGTCGCCTTCGACGCGAACTGTCGGCTCACCGCTCATGGCACCCTTCGATGGTGGGGCGTTGCTCCGGTGTCTTCAAGCCTACGCCGTCACCGTATCGCCGACTCACCGCCCTGTCGAGGTACCAGAAGGCCCGTCGCCGCCGTCGAGGAGATCGCATCACCTGATAGCGTTCGATCGATGGAACACGAATTCCGAACCGTCCGCAGGGACGAGATCCGACAGTTCGTGCAGCGCGGCGTCAACGCCTTCGGGGAGGACCTCCCTACTGACGACGCTCTGCTGGAGGAGCGAGTGCTCGCCAACCTTCCCCTGGACCGCACCTACGCGGCCTTCGAGGGAGACACCATCGTGGCTTCAGGTGCAGATTTCGAGCTGCAGATCACCGTCCCGGGCGGGCCGCTCGTCCCCCTGTCGGGCTTGACCGAGGTGTCGGTTCTCCCGACCCATCGACAACGCGGGTTCCTCCGTGCCTTGATGCACCGCCATTTCGATATGGCTCGCCGGCGTGGCGAACCGCTCGGTGGCCTGTGGGCGAGTCAGGCGGGCATCTACGGTCGATTCGGATACGGCGCGGCGAGCGACCGGGTGGAGGTCGAGTTCGACGCTCGCCTGGTGGGAATGCCTCCAGTCGATCGGACCGTGGCCATCCAGAACATGGACATCGCCGGCCCCGCCCTCGCAGAAGTGATCGCGCCTATTTGGGACAACGCCCTCGCCGAGCGACCCGGGATGTTGCGACGGACGGCTGCCTGGTGGGAGCACCACCTGTTCTACGACCCTCCCGCCTGGCGGGAGGGCGCCACGGCTCTCCGCTGCGCCGTGGCCGACGAAGGCGGGCCGGCCGGGTACGTCTTGTACCGGAACCGCCAGAACTGGGTGGGATCGGCCTCGCACGGGTCGACGAAGATCGTCGAGTTGGTGGCGACCTCGGCGAGGGTCCGGAGAGCCCTATGGCGCCACTTGGCGGCCAACGACCTCTTTCCGATCGTCTCCTACTGGGATCTGCCCGTCGACGATTCGTTGCGATGGGAGGTGTCCGAGCCGCGCCATCTGCGCCAGGTCGGTCCGATCGACGCCCTCTGGGTGAGACTCATCTCCGTTCCGGAAGCGCTCATGGCGCGGAGGTATGCAGTGGATGATCGGATCGTGCTTTCCGTGGCTGACCCGATGTGCCCATGGAACCAGGAGGTTTTCGAGTTGGCGATCGACGGCGGAGTCGCCGAGTGTCGCCCGAGCGATCGAGATGCCGAGCTGACCCTCGGCGTCGCCGAGCTGGGAGCGCTCTACCTGGGAGGCCAAAGCGCCCTCTCGTTGGCGTCGGCCGGGCGAATCGCAGGGAGCCCACAGACCATCGAGCGCCTCGACGCCATGTTCCGCTGGCCGGTGGCGCCCTGGTGCGCTGAGATCTTCTGATCGAACACACCGGTCTCCCCCGCCACTAGCCTCGACCGGATGCATGCACACGAGGCGCCGCTTCGCCGGCTTTGGGACTACGCCGACATCCATCGGCGACGGGTCGTCGTAGCCAGCCTCTACTCAATCCTCAACAAGCTGTTCGACCTCGCCCCACCGGTTCTCATCGGTATCGCCCTCGACACCGTGGTCGAGCAGGAATCTTCGTTTCTGGCCGGATGGGGGTTCCCGGAGCCGCGGGATCAGATCCTCGCCATTGCGGTCCTCACCCTCGTCATCTGGGGTTTCGAGTCGTTGTTCGAGTATCTGCATCAGATCGCCTGGCGAAACCTCGCCCAGACCATTCAGCATGAACTGCGCATGGACACCTACCGGCACGTGCAGGACCTCGACATCGAGTACTTCGAAGATCGGGCCACCGGTCAGCTCATGTCCGCCATGAACGACGATGTGAATCAGCTGGAACGTTTCCTCGATGTGGGCGCCAACGACCTCTGGCAGGTGTCGACCAGCGTGGTGGCGATCGGGATCGCTTTCTTCGGGCTGGCTCCCGACATCGCTTGGATGTCGTTTCTTCCCATCCCGCTGATCATCTGGGGTTCGATGCGGTTCCAGAAGGCCATCGCCCCGCGCTACGCCGCCGTTCGTGAGCAGGCGGGCGCTCTCAATGCGGTCCTCGCCAACAACCTGGGCGGGATCACGACCATCAAGAGCTTCACCGCCGAGGTCCGAGAAGCACGACGCGTCGAGGCGGAATCCGAGCAGTATCGCGAGGTCAATCGGTCGGCCATCAAACTCAGTTCGATGTTTTCGCCGCTCATCCGGGTCGCCATCCTCACCGGGTTCACTGCCACGCTGGTCTTCGGAGGCTTTCAGGCACTCGATGGCAGTCTCGATGCGGGCGTCTACGCCACCATGGTCTTCATGACGCAGCGGCTTCTCTGGCCCCTCACTTCGCTCGGCCAGACGGTCGACCTGTATCAACGGGCCATGGCCTCGACCAATCGAATCCTCGACCTGCTCGGCGTGGACTTCTCGATTCGCTCGGGTCCCGAACAGCCCGAGGTCGTGGCCGGGTGCATCGAGTTTCAGCAGGTTGGTTTCTCCTACGACGCCGGCTTTCCCGTGCTTCACGATCTTTCGTTCTCCATCGAGGACGGCAGCACGACGGCCATCGTCGGTGCCACCGGCGCCGGGAAGACCACGGTCATCAAGCTGCTGCTGCGCCTCTACGACGTGTCAGAAGGCGCCGTGATCCTCGACGGTCACGATCTCCGTCGGCTCGACCTCGGTACGCTGCGCCGCTCGATCGGGTTCGTCAGCCAGGATGTGTTCTTGTTCCACGGCACGGTGGCGGAGAACATCGCCTACGGCGACCCCACCGCCGACCACAACGCCATCGAACATGCCGCCCAGGTGGCCGAGGCACACGAATTCATCGAGTCGCTTCCGCTCGGGTATCAGACCATCGTCGGCGAGCGCGGACAGAAGCTCTCGGGCGGTCAGCGGCAGCGTATCTCCATCGCCCGGGCCGTCTTGAAGAACTCACCCATCCTCGTCCTCGACGAGGCAACCTCGGCGGTGGACAACGAAACCGAAGCCGCCATTCAGCGCTCCTTGGCGAGGATCAGCGTCGACAGGACGGTCGTCGTGATCGCCCACCGTTTGTCCACTGTGCGTCACGCCGGCGTGATCCACGTCCTGAGGGAAGGCGAGTTGGCCGAATCGGGCACGCACGAGCAACTCCTGGACCTCAACGGGGTGTACGCCGGCCTGTGGCGGGTCCAGACCGGGGACGCGGTGGAGGCCTAGGTCGGGCGGTCGATCACCGCCCGGACGAGCACGAAGTCGGCCTGCATGGCGTCTTCCACTTTGTCGCCCCCGCGCAGCGCCGCGGCGGGATGATAGGTGGGGATCAGCTGGATCCCTTGCCACCAGTCCACCACCTGCCCGCGCAGCTTGGTGATCCCGACGTCGGTACGGAGCAGCAACTTGGTCGAGAAGTTGCCGAGGGTGACGACGACGCGCGGTTCGACGAGCTTGATCTGCTCCAGGAGATACCCCTTGCACGCGTCGATTTCTCCCTGGAGGGGATCGCGGTTGTTGGGCGGTCGACACTTGAGCACGTTGGCGATGTAGACCTCCTGGCGGGAGAGGCCGATCTCGCTGAGGAGACGGTCGAGGAGATGACCGGCTGCCCCGACGAACGGTTCGCCTTCCTGATCCTCGTTGAATCCGGGCGCCTCCCCTATCAGCATGACGTCGGCCTTCGGGCTGCCGACGCCGAACACGACGGTGGTGCGGGTTTCGGCCAGGGCACATTTGGTGCAGCTGGATGCTTCGAGCGCCAATTCCAGGAGTGCTTTTCCCATGGCGCCCACCCTAGATGTCGATCGTTTCTCTCCGCGGGTCACGCTCTGCCAAACTGCCAGGAGACGATGAGGAGGATGGCGTGAGCATCGAACGGATAGGCGTCGTGGGCGGCGGCCAAATGGGAGTTGGCATTGCCGAGGTCTGCGCAAAGGCGGGCCTGGATGTGGTGATCCGGGAGATCTCCCAGGAGGCATCCGCACTGGGAGAGAAGAGAATCCAGTCATCGCTCGATCGGGCGGTCAGCAAGGGCAAGCTGGAGGAATCCGAGCGCGACGCCACCCTGGGTCGCATCCGCTTCACGACCGACATGGAGGCCATGGCCGACCGTGAGCTCGTGGTGGAGGCGGTCATCGAATACGAACCGCTCAAACTGGAGATCTTCGCCGACCTGGACAGGATCGTCACTGCCGACGATGCCATCCTCGCCTCCAATACCTCATCGCTGCCGATCACTCGGATCGCCAAGGCGACGGAGCGCCCGGAGCAGGTGGTGGGCATGCACTTCTTCAATCCCGTTCCCGTGATGAAGCTGATGGAGCTGATCACCACGGTCCTCACGGACCCGGCGGTGGCTGCCCAGGCGGAGACCTTCGCCACGGAGACGCTCGTCAAGACCGTTGTGAAGTCGAAGGACCGGGCAGGCTTCGTGGTGAACATGCTCCTCGTTCCCTACATGACCGAGGCGATTCGGATGTACGAGCAGGGGTTTGCCTCTGCCGAGGACATCGACAACGGCATGAAGCTGGGCGCCAACCATCCGATGGGTCCGCTCGAGCTGTCCGACTTCGTGGGTCTCGACACCATGAAGCTGGTGGCCGATGTGCTCTTCGAGGAATTCAAGCTCCCGCAGTACGCCCCGCCGCCGCTCCTCGTGCGCATGGTCGAGGCGGGCCTCCTGGGCCGCAAGACCGGGCGGGGATTCTACGAGTACGAGTAACGCCGCCGTCTGAGCCGGTTGGGCTAGGACCGTTTCAGGGTGCGGAAGACAGCGGCGTCCGTGGGTGAGACGACGATCCGTTCCTGATCGGCGAAGAAGCGGACCGGCCGGCGCCCTTCCCATGCCTTGCGGCGCCCTCGCCACATGACGCCGGAGAGGGCGGCGCCTTTCTCGGTCTCCAGGTGGATGCGAGAAAACGCTCCGACATTGCCTTGCAGAATGGGCGGATCCCACCAACCGGTGCCCGAACTCCATCGTGAGGGATCCTCGACGTTTCCGAGCCAGATTCGCTCGCTGACCAAAGCGGCCAGCACAGGCGCAATGGCGAGCAGCACCGAGACCGCCATGACGGCTCGGCTGGAGCCTTCGAAGGAAACCCAGCTCCCGAACACGGCAAAGGAGCCGAGAACGATCAACCCCACGATGAGGGAGGTCCGGCGCCGTTTGCGAGCTCTGAAAGCGGCGGGGAACTCGTCAGTCCGGCGATGGGGGTGGGGTTTCAAACGAGAGCCAACCTTGCTCAGGCGCCGGAGTGATGCAACGCCAACACTGTCTCGATCTCGGCTTCAAGGCGATCGAGCTCCTGGTAGGCCTTGGCCATCGAGTCGATCTCGTTGCCTTCTGGCGGGCACTCGAAGAAGGCCATCTCGGCGATCTGGATCCACTCTCGCACTGCACCGTCGAGGGCGGCATCGGGCGAAGGCGTCATGTCGGCCGAAGAGGTTCGAAGTGCGGCGAGGGCCTCGGCGCACTCGTCTCGGGTCGGCGGATCTCCGAGGGACTCCTCGGCTGGTATCGAGGCGCTGAATGATTCCCACGCCGATTCCCACTCGGCCGCCGAGGGACGTCCCGCATCGGCACACGCCCCGAGGACCGCGCTCAACGCGATTGTCAGAATCAACCAGGATGAAGAGAGTCTCCGCACGGCACCAGGATACCGCTCGCCGACTTCGAAGCGCGACGGCGGGATGGCGAGCGGCTCACAGACCTGTCGCACCGCGCCCTGCCGCCGGGCATCGTGGAGCGGCGGAGCCGGTAGTCAGTGGAGCTGAGGGTCAGTGGAGCTGAGGGTCAGTGGAGCTGAGGGCCACTCGGCCGAAGGCCGACATGGA
>CBDUEV010000052.1:0-18934 GCA_965366365.1 uncultured Acidimicrobiia bacterium
GAATGCACTCGAATGGTGGCTGCCACCTGACGGACCATCTCGAGCTCTCCGAGCGAGGCCACCGAGGCGCGCAGGTTTTCCTCCGCGGCATCGTGAGTGACCAACAACAGCGTTGCCTCGTCCCCGCGGCCCTCCTGCCACACCGACGCAATGCTCACGCCGTTGTCGCCGAAGGCGCCTGCGATCGCAGCCAGCACCCCGGGCGAATCGGCCACCTCGAGTCGGAGGTACCACTTGGTGGTGACGGAGCTGAAGTCCAGCATGCGGCCGGGTTGGAATCGAACCTTGGGCGAGACAGGGGCGCCGGCAAGCAGCTCGCGGGAGGCGTCGATCATGTCGCCCAGCACCGCCGTGGCGGTCGGCTCGCCGCCGGCGCCGGCACCGCTGAACATGAGAGATCCAATGGCCGGACCCTCGATGTAGATGGCGTTCTGGGGTCCGCGCACGGAGGCGAGCGGGTGTTCTTCCTTGACCAGGGTGGGGTGCACCCGGACGGATACTCCCTCTGCGCTTTCTGTGGCGATGGCCAGGAGTTTGACCACGTACCCGAGGTCGGCCGAGAGGGCCAGGTCGACCGGATCGAGCTCATCGATCCCTTCGCGGAATACCTGATCGCCGGCCACCCATGTCCCGAACGCCAGGCTGGCCAGGATGGCCGCCTTCTGGGCGGCGTCGCCTCCTGAGACGTCCGCGGTCGGATCGGCCTCGGCGAACCCGAGCAGCTGTGCTTCGGCCAGCGCATCGCCATAGGAGAGATCCTCGTCAGCCATCTTGCTGAGGATGTAATTGGTCGTTCCGTTGACGATGCCCAGCACCCGACTGATCTTCTCGCCGGCCAGCGATTGTGACAGCGGTCGAATGATAGGAATCCCACCACCGACCGCAGCTTCGAAGAGCAGCGACACCCCGGCTTCGGCTGCCGCGTCGATCAGTTCGAGACCACGCGCCGCCACCAGTTCCTTGTTGGCGGTGACCACTGGCTTGCCGGAGTCCAACGCCCGCAGGACGAGGTCTCCCGCCGGATCCAGGCCACCCATCAGCTCGACGACCAACTGGACGGTCGGGTCCTCGATCACCTCGACAGGGTCGTCCGTCAACACGGATGGATCAACGGAAAACTGGCGGGTCTTGGAGATGTCGCGCACCGCCACACGCCGAACCTCGATGTGGAGTCCGGACTTCGCAAAGATGGCGTCGGATTCTTCCACTAGTCGACGGACCAGGGCTCCACCCACGGTCCCACCGCCGAGGATTCCGACTCCTACTGTCGACGTCATGATGCTGCTTCTGGCTCGCGGATATGTGCATCCTGAGGGTAGTCACGGTCCAGCGCGCCTCCGCCCGCCCCGCTTCAGAGCCTTCAGTCGTGATCAGCGGACCACATCATCGAGGCTCTCAGCCGGCACGGCCACGTGGGCCGCTCCATCCTGAACGAAGACCACCGGTCGGCGGGGAATCATGTTGTAGCGGCTCGCCATCGAGAACGCGTAGGCGCCTGCAGCGGGTATGCCGACGATGTCTCCCGGGGCGGCATCGTTGGGAAGCAAGCCGGTGGCGATCCGGTCGCCCGCCTCGCAATGTCTGCCCACCACGTGGAACAACCGGTCGTGGTCGTCTCGCGGGCGATTGGCGAGCACGGTCTCGTAGCGGGCGTCGTACAGCGCCGGGCGCGGGTTGTCGGAAAGGCCTCCGTCCACAGCCAGGAACGGAATCTCGGCCTCCTTGCGAACCCCCACCGAGTACAGCACCACGGCCGCGTTGGCCACCACGGACCGCCCTGG
Source organism: uncultured Acidimicrobiia bacterium (assembly GCA_965366365.1). GTDB lineage: Bacteria > Actinomycetota > Acidimicrobiia > Spongiisociales > JAENVV01 > CBDUEV01. The sequence continues at coordinate 1,782 of CBDUEV010000052.1, forward strand.
CTCCACGGTGATTGCCAGGCCCTCGACGCCACCTCCCAAGGCCGCCGATGAGATCGCATCGGCATACCGGTCCAGCCCGATCACCGGATCGTCTCGCACGTACGGAACGGCCATTCCGCCACCCACGTCGAGATCAACCGTGTCGGGGAACCGGCCCCGACGCGCCGCGATGAACTCGGAAGCAGCGGCAACGGCGGCTCCGTGCACCGAAGGGTCGATCAACTGGCTCCCGATATGAACGTGGACACCTGCCAGCCGCACCCGTGACGAACCCTCGGCCGCGGCGATGGCTGCGTCGGCCGCGTCCGCTGACATCCCAAAATGGGTGTCCGCCCCGGTGGTACGGATCTTCGGATGGGTCTTGGCGCCGACATCGACATTCAGTCGCAGCAGGATGTCGAGCGGGGGACCTCCCATCCGGTTCAAGCGAGCCACCTCGGACGGATCGTCGGCGATGATTCTCCCGACGCCGTGGGTGGCGGCGAGTTCCAACTCGGCGTCGGTTTTGAAGTTGCCGTGCATCAGCAATCGCCCGGCCGGGAGACCTCCGGCCAGGCCGGTGAGGAGCTCTCCTGCCGACACCACATCGGCCCACCAACCATGGCGTTCGATCAGCGACGCCATCTCGATGCACCAGAAGGCCTTGGCCGCGTAGGCGAGCCGGACGTGGGGACCGAACGCCCTCCGGAACTCGTCGAGCCTCGACTCGATGTGCTCCACGTCGAAGACATACACCGGGGTGCCGTGGTCGGCCGCCAACTCCGACAGGGAGACACCGCCCAGCGAGGCGCCCGCGTCGGAATCGACCCAGGTCTGGGGCAGGACATCTTTCAGGGTCATCGTGAGGCGAGCGGCATGAGGGGCTGCATCTTACGCAAACGAGGACGCCCGGCCGGCGAGACCTCTCCGCCACCGGTGGGTCCGGCAGACAACAGCCTGTTCGAAAACAATTTGCACTATCGTTAACTATCGCTAAGCTGTCCAAGAAAGCTCTATGACACGCATAGGGCCGAGGGGACCACGAGGAGGACCCGCCATGGACACGAAGACGATCTACGCCCCCGAGTACATGCAGTCGCTGCACACCCAGATCGGGACCACCAAGGAGTCGATCCACACGGCTCTCCAGGACCTGAAGAAGCTGCACGAGGCCAGGGGTGGGCAGTGGGAGGACAGCACGGTCGGGAACGGACCGGCTCAGACCTTTGGCGAGCTGGTCGGCCAGTTCGAGGCGCTCACCAACGAGTTCACGAGCAATCTCGAGACGACCGCATCCAACGTGACGAACTACGGCTCAGCCATGGACGAGGTCGCCACCACGTTCAACTTCGCGGCATCGAGCTGAACACCCACGAACCGCCCGGAGCACCGCAGGGTGCATCCGGGCGGTTTGAGGATCCTGGAGGAATGGCATGGCTTCGGCATCCACACTCGAATGGGTGATTGGGCAGCTTCGCATCCTGAACGGCGACCTGGAAGACCAGCAACGCCGCCTCGGCGCCTACGCCAATGGCATCGACGACGCCATCAGCACGCCGATCACCAGTGATCTCGTCAGCGAGGCGGGCGGCTGGGTCGGCGCCATCCAGCGGGCCCAGGACGCGGTGAGCTACTGGATCTACGACATTCAGCGAGAACTGGACAGTCTCGAATGAGGGACCTGGTCGACCACGAACGGCTGACCGGTACGTACCGAGTCACCCTGGCTCCCGCCGGCCAGCACCCCATCGACGTCGACGTGATGATCTCGGGTGCCGCAACGGTTGCCGATCTCCTCCCCGCCTTCTCCGAAGCGGTCGGCCGACCGTGGGGTGAGGACGTGTGGATGGGCCACCAGCGCTTCTTCGCCGATACTCCCCTCGACGTCTTCCCGCTCGAAGACGGGGTGACACTGTCGCCAGACCCGCCCGGCTCTCCTTCCCGCCACATCGTGGTGGAACTGCGGGGGGTGGCTGGGCTCGAGTCGGGTCGGCACCTTCGGCTCGGGGCCGGCAGTTACGAATTCGGGGCCGAGCCCCACAGCGTCACCGTCCGGGTCGAGGAGCCTGGCCGGATCACCGCCACCCCACCGGTCGGCAGATCGCTCGCCGTCAATGGCGTCGGTCGATCGGGACCGTCTGCTCTGGCCGATGGTGATGTCCTTCAACTCGGCGCCACGGCGTGGCAGGTTGCTCATGCCCCGGAGGTCCGGCCCGGCATCGTGTCCCACACGTTCAACCGGCCACCCCGGACACTTCCACCGGAGCTGCCGGGCACCGTCGAACCACCCACGCGCGACAAGGTCCGAGAAAGCTCGCGGTCGTTCCGCATCGCCATGGTGATCGCCCCCCTCCTGATGGGCGGAATCATGGTGGTGGTGTTCCAACGCTGGTTCTACGCCATCTTCATGCTGATGAGCCCCGTGATCATGGCGATGAACGTCGTGGACGACCGGCTGCGGCGCCGCAAGGGTTCTCGTCGGGCCGAAGCGGCATTCAAGAAATCGGTGCGAGAGTTCGAGACCGACCTCGCCGATTGGCGACAGAGGCTCCACCTGGCAGCCGGGCGAAGGAACCCGGACCTCGCCGCCGTCGTGCGCCGGGCCCTCCACCACGACGACCGGGTGTGGGAGCGCCGTCCTCACCATTCGGACTTCCTCCAGGTGGTGGCGGGTTACGGTTCGCGGCCACTGGTGTCGCCGGTGGCGCTGGGAACGCCGGTGGAGCCCGAGATTGCCGAGCTGCTCGCCCGTCCCGTGCCAGGGGGGAGCCTCCCCATCGAGGTCGACCTCAGCTCCGGTGAGGTGGTGGGGATCACCGGACCGAGCGGACCCGCCCGGCGACTCGCCCAGGCCCTGGTCATGCAGGCCGCGGTCGGCCATGGTCCGGCGGACCTGTCGATCTCGGTCGTCTGCTCGCCTGCCGCAGCAGACGAGTGGACCTGGGTGTCGTGGCTTCCTCACAGCCTCGGCGTTAACGGCCGACGGCTGCTCGGTGCCCGCGAGGAAGACGTGGAGACCGTCTTCAACGAGATCAAGTCGGCTACGAAGACCCACCACTTGATCATCCTCGACGGCTGGTTCACCGCGGAACGGGCCACCATCGTGGGAGAGCTGGCCGGTGGCGTGGGAGCATCGCTGCTGGTGGTGGAGCGGGCAACCAAGGACCTCCCCTCCCTGACCTCGACGGTCATCGAGACCACGGCCGGGGTTGCCATTGCGGTGAGCCGGCCCACCTCGGGCGATCGGCTCGCCGACGTCACCGGCGTCTTCACCGACGTGGGGGTGGCGGCCGATGTGGCTCGCAGCCTGATCCGGCTAGACGATCCGGAAAAGGAGACCATCGGCGGGTCGCTTCCCGACTCGGTGGGCCTCCTCGAACTGCTGGGGATGCCCGAGCCGGATCCGGTTCAGATCGCCGAGGCGTGGGCCAGTAGCGGGAGGACGATCAAGGCACCGATCGGCATGACTGAGACGGGAGTGCTCGAACTCGACCTGGTGCGAGATGGTCCGCACGGGTTGTTGGCCGGCACCACGGGGGCCGGAAAGAGCGAGCTGCTCCGTTCGTTGGTGGCCGGGTTGGCGGCGCGGGTAGACCCTGAACACCTCAACTTCGTGTTGATCGACTACAAGGGCGGAAGCGCATTCGATGTGTGCGCCAATCTCCCCCATGTCACCGGTTTGGTCACCGACCTCGACGCCCATCTCGGCAAACGAGCGCTCATTTGCCTGGAGGCCGAACTCGAGTATCGGGAGCATCGGCTGCGTGACGTAGGGGCGACCGATATTCCGGCCTATCTCGATCTCGGTGTGGAGGAACCTCTGCCAAGGCTCTTCATCGTCATCGACGAGTTCGCCGCCATGGCCAAGGACATGCCTGAGTTCATGGACGCCCTCGTCGACATCGCAGCACGGGGCAGGAGCCTCGGGGTCCATATCCTTCTCGCCACCCAACGGCCGGCCGGCGTGATCAAGGACAACGTGCGAGCCAACACCAACCTTCGCATGGCGCTCAGGGTTCAGGACGCTTCGGACTCGAAAGACGTGCTCGGCGATCCGGCCGCCTCGGCGTTGGCGCGCGCCAAGCCAGGGCGCGGCTATGTCCGGTTCGGACCTTCCGAGCTGGTCGGCTTTCAGGCCGCCCTGGTGACCGGAACCTCGGGAGTGACCGAGGCCCGTCTCGAGGTTCATCCGGTTCGCTTCGGTCCGGATCGGGCAGCCCCTTCCAGACCGGTGCCCGCCCCCGATGCCACCACGGACCTCGACCGGCTCGTCGAGGCAATCGGAAGGGCGAACCTCGAGACGGGGATGCAACCGACTCGCTCGCCGTGGCCGCCGCCACTGGATCCGCAGCTCGGGCTGCACGCCCTTCTCCCGTCGGAAGACGGGATCGCCCTGGGCATGGTCGACGAACCGCGCTCCCAGCGTCAGAGGCCCTATGTGTGGAATCCGGACGCAGGGAACCTGGCGCTCTATGGCATGGCGGGGACCGGAGCCGAAGCGGCCGCGGAGACGGCGATCAGATCGATCGGCGCTCGGTATGGACAGGACCAAGCCCACGTGTTCGTGGTGAGCTTTGGGACACACCGGTTCGACGGGATCGCCGAGCTACCCCAGGTGGCCGCGCCGGTCGGTCCCGACGACTCGGAACGCCGCGAACGGCTCATCGGCATGCTGGGCCGCCAGCTCCAAGAGCGGCGACAGAACCCTCACCTCGTGGCGACACGGCCCAAGCTGTTCCTGGTCGTCGAGGATGTTGCCGGGCTTCGTCGATCGCTGGAGCCGTTTCACTTGGCGCCGCTGCTGGACGTGTTGGAGGAGATCTTCGCCAAGGGTCCCGCTTTGGGAATCCATACCGTGATCACCGCCCATCGGGCCGCGGCGCTCCCGATGAGGATGAATGGCCTGTTTCTCGACCGGTTGGTGTTCGCCTTCGCCGATCCTGCGGAGTCCGCCGCCTTCGGCTTCAAGGTCAAAGACATTCCGGCGCTCCCCTTTGCGGGCGCCCTGGACGCTCGTAGCGGGCTGGTGGTGCAGGTTGCCGCCCACTACGAAGGTGTGCCGGTCAAGCAGGCGGACGACCCGACGGGGCGTCCGCTGATCCCGATCATGCCGTCCGAGGTGGACCCGGCGAGCCTGGGTTCAGCGGAGTTCTCGCTCGTCGGCTGGCGGGTGCCGGTCGGCAGGGGTGGCCCCGACCTCGAACCGATGTACGTCGCCTTCGAAGAGGGTGATCATCTCGGTATCACGGGACCGACGAGGAGCGGCAAGAGCACCGCGCTGGCGGCCATGGCGGCCAAGATCTCCGCCGCGTCGGTTGATCATCTGGTGGCGATCACTCCTCGGAAGAGCGAGCTCCGGAACCTCGACGTGTTCAAGTATCACCTGACCGACATGGGGGAGGTGGCCGGCCTGGCTCAGGCGCTCGGCGATCTGGATGACGAACGGGTCATCGTGTTCGTGGACGACGCCGAGATGGTCGATTCCCCCGCCTTCGACGCGCTCCTGGCGGCCCGCAAGCCCAACGTGCATGTCATTGCCGCCCTGCGGTCGGGTGAGGCGGGCCGTTTGTATGGGCATTGGTCGAAGCGTGTCAGGGAGTCTCGCAAAGGAATCGTGCTGCAGCCCGAGCCGGGTGATGGCGAGTTGTTCGGCGCCAAGCTTCCCAAGACCACGCTCCCCTATCCGCCGGGACGAGGGTATCTGATCTGCGACGGAGGTTTCGAGGCTGTGCATCTGGCGAACCCTGGGTTCTAGACCGCCATTTTGGCGGTCAGGAACCCAGGGTTCGCACCAATTCAGCCGGCGCCGGGCGGCGGTTCTGGATTGGGGGTCCGTTGTTTGTGACTCATTGCCCTGGCGTCGACATCGTGAAACGAGGACCCTGATGTGTCGCACACAAGGGGCGCAAAGTCACGGTGCTCGAGATCATCATCGGCGTTTTGTACGCCCTGGGCGCCGTCGGCCAAACCGCCGTGGTGCTCCGGAACAGCAAGAAGTTCTACTCGGACATGGCGGATCGAGCATGGTTCCTTCCGTCTGAACTCCTCATCCGGCGCGTGTTGCTGCCCAATAGCGTGATGGTCACGATCCTGGTGATCGTCCTCGAAGCAGGACTCGCCGTCGCCATCCTCACCGGCGGAGCCGGCGTCGGCCCCGCACTGGTGATCGGTGGCCTCTTCTCGATCGTCGGCGGAATCACGGGGAGCCCTGGCGAAACCCTCGGCTACTGGGCGCTTGCCGGAGTTCACTTCTGGTTGGCCTCGGGGCAATAGCCGAAAAGTCCCCGACGTCGACCAACGATGACCCCAGCCCGCCCAGTTCGACACGCACTCGCAGAAAGCACGCAGCTCCACCCCACAAGACCGCCACAGGTCCAACCTCCGGGAACGACACGCACTCCCACGAAGCACGCAGTTTCGCTTGGCGAAACTGCGACGGCTCGAACCTCTGGGTTCGAGACGCGCCCTCGGCAGGATTCGAACCTGCGCACCCGGCTCCGGAGGCCGGTGCTCTATCCCCTGAGCTACGAGGGCGGGATGGAGAGGCGAGTGTATCAGCCGCCGTGAGGGTGGCGGAAGCCGGGAGAAGGTGGCTCAGGGTTGTCGGGCGATCCATTCGCTGAGACGTGCCACTGCTTTGGCTATGTCGTGTGGGCCCTCGGAGTATGAGAATCGGACGAAGCCGTCGCCGCGGGGCGGGTCGAAGTCCACGCCGGGGGTGACGGCGACACCGAGTTCCGTCAGCCATTCTGAGCACAGCTCTTGGCTCGGCTTGCCCAGGGACGAGATGTCCGCCCACACGTAGAACGCTCCGTCGGGCGGGGCCAGGTCCGTGAGTCCCATCTCGGTGAGGCCGGCGAGGAGAATGGCCCGGCTCTCCGCGTACCGGGCGACGTTGGCGTCGAGCTCTTCTGTGCTGTCGAAGGCAGCCGAGGCGGCGTGTTGGGCGAGCGTCGAGGGGGCGATGAAGAGATTCTGGGCAAGACGTTCGACCGGGCGGACCAGGTCTTCCGGGAGGATCAGCCAGCCGAGGCGCCAACCGGTCATCGAGTAGTACTTGGAGAAGGACTGAATCACGATCACCTCCTCGCTCGCGGCGAGCGCCGTGGGCGCCGGACCGGTGTAGGTGATGCCGTGATAGATCTCGTCGGCCAGGTAGCGGATTCCGTTGCGGGTGCAGTAGTCGACGAGGCGGCGCTGTTCGGGTTCGGTGAGCGTGGTGCCGGTGGGGTTCGATGGACTGGTCATCACGAGCCCATCGAGCGGCGCGGCCTGATCGAGGTCGGCGATGCTCGGCACGAAGCGGCTGTCGAGACCCACCGGTATCCCGACCAGCTCGAGTCCGAGCGCTTCGATGATGTTGCGGTAGGCGGCGTAGCCCGGCTCGGTGATTCCCACCCTGTCGCCGGCGTCGAACGCCGCCAGCATCGCCAGAACAAAACCTCCGGATGCGCCGGCCGTCACCGCCACTCGTCCGGCGGGTATCGAAAGCCCGTAGGCGTCGGCGTAGTGACGGGCGATCCGGTCCCGCAGGGCGTCGGTACCGGACGCATGGGTGTAGCCGAGCCGGTTGGTGCGGAGCCCATGCTCGGCGGCGGCGAGGACCGGTTCGGGAGCAGCCGTCGATGGCTGGCCAACCTCCAGGTGGAGAACCTGGTTTCCGGCTCGCTCCATCTCCGCGGCCGCCTTCATGACCTCCATCACGTAGAAGGGGGCAACGTCGGATCGCTTCGATGGCTTCATGATCGGAGCCTACCGGCGAGGCCTGCCTGGCCCGAGCCCCTAGAGACCCGAAACTCCTGCGGGTTGGGAGGTGGCGTGGTCTTCGGCAGCGACCTCCTCGACTGCTTGGGGCAAGCTGAGCCGGAACACAGATTCTCCGTCGTGGACGTATTCGAGGTCGCCGTTCATCAAACGGGCCAGGCGCCGCGACACAGACAGACCCAGGCCCATCGCCACCGTTCTACCTTCGCGGTCGTGGGCCCGTTCATAGGGTTCGAAGATCCGGTCGCGAGCGGCCTGCGGAATCGGTTCGCCGTTATCCCGCACCTCGATCAGGACCTGCTCGTTCCGGGCGTAGATCACGATGCGGCGACGCGCTCCCCCGTAGCGTTCCGCGTTGACCAGCAGGTTTCGGATGACCTGGCGCATCCGTACCGGGTCGCCGAGGACTCCCAACCCTTCTTCTTCCACGGCGATGGGCGCGTCGGCAGAGAGTTCCGAGGCGACCTCCTTGGCGATTCGGACCGGATCCACCTGCTCCGCTACCACCGTGATTCGCCCGATGTCGGCTCGGGCAGCCACGAGGAGGTCCTCGACGATGAACGATATCTCGCGCGATTGGCTGGCGACGATGTCCAGCAGATCCGCCTGTTCGGCCTCAGGGAGTTGCTCCTCGCCGGCGAGGAGGGAGGCCAGCCCAACCACGGCTGTCAGCGGGGTACGCAGTTCGTGGCTCACGGTGGCGATGAATTCGTCCTTGGCGTCGATCAGGTCCGTCAGGCTTTTCTCATAGAGCCGGGCCGCGGTGATGTCGTTGAGGGCCACGATCGAGGAATTCACACCGGTGGGGTTTTGACCCGTGATCGTTCGGATGGCGACCTGCTTCTCGAGTCCCCAGCCCGCCAGGGACACCTCTGCGTCGGTTTCTGTTCGCCCCTCGGCCTGGGCCACGAATTGAGCCGCCCACCACTCCCGGGCTGGGCCACCCGCGAAAGGTCGAGCCACGCTCCCTTCGAGTTCCGAGGGTTCGGCAACCTCGAACAAGCGGGCGGCTTCTCCGTTGGCCCGCACGACGCAGGTCCGCTCCACGAGGTCGCCAACCAGTCTCGGGTCTTGTTGCATTGCCTCGGCGACGTCGGTCACTCCCCGGTCGGCGAGGTGATCCAGCGCATCGCTCCAGTCGAGTTCGAGGAGCGCAACCGGGGCGTCCACGAAGGCCAGGCGATACCGGCTGTTGACCTCCCCGGCCGCGTTCTTGACGAGTATGAAGGCGACGGAAGCGACAGAAAACGAGAGTGCCATCACGAGACCGGCCGAGAGGGCGCCTTCGAGCCGTTCCACCCACAGGACGGGAACGAGAGCTATGGCGAGGGCACCGATCGCCACCTTGGCAGCGACATGCCGAACGAGAAAGAGGGTGGATAGCGACGCCATGATGACGATGGCCGTGGTGGCGGCGACAGTCGTGTCGGGGGAGCCGACCAGCTTGAAGGTGACCACGACGGAGATGGTGGCGAGCGTGAAGGTGACGGCGGCGCTCTCACGCTTGAGGAGCACCATGGGCAGGATGAGAAACCCGGTCAAGGTGGGCCCGATCGCCTCCCACAGGAATCCGGTGTTGCCTGTCAGAACCCCCACCACCGAAAGGATGAAGCCGGACGCCAGGGCACCGACCAGGGTGATCCTGGTGACCAATCGGTGAAGGTGACCCATGTCACCACTCGTATTGAACAGCTGCGTCGCCAAGTCGGCTCGCCTCCCCTCCCCTTTTGTATCGGCGCCGAAGGCCGGGTGCTTGACGGTTGGTCAGGGAGGCGGTGGTGGAAGATCCTGGAGCAGCTCGGCGCGCAGAGCTTGTTCGCCGATCAGGACGACGGGTTCGTCGCCGCTGAGGTCGATGGTGACGGTGGGGCCGGCGGCTTCCAGATCCGTTCGCTCGCCAAACGGCTTTTCTTTCCACATGCGGATGATCATCAGGGCGGGAACGATCAGGTAGGCGGAGTTCGCCGCCAGGTAGTACAGCGTGTTCGGCTCGACGCATCCGGCGCACAAAGTGGCATCCGCCCATCCTTCGGTCGCCATCCTCCCGAAGATCCCCTCCGCCATGTAGGTGATCATTCCGTGCGTGAGGGCACCGCCGTACACAAGACCAAAGGGACGCACCCAATTCCATCCCCTCACGATGGCGGGGATGAATACGAGGTAGAGCGGTAGCCAGATGAACGCCGAAATCCAGGCCGACACTCGCACCTGTGGCGGGTTGAGGATCAGAAGCGGGTCAGCGACCCTGGCGTAGGTGTCGTAGATGAACCGCTCGAGCACGTAACCACTTTCGGGATCAAGGGACCCGTTCAGGCCATTGACGGAGTCGGTGATCACGGAGGTGGCGGCGAAAAAACCGAACGCAACCACGAAGAACCAATCGCCTCGACGCTGCGAGATCGGCAAGCCGCGACGCTGGTCGAGCCGCCGGACGAGCCTTGTCTCCGAGATAATGGTCACGTCGTTGACGATAGCGACCCAGGGCCTCGAGTTCAGTCGTTTCCGTCCGATGACTCGTCGTCCCGGCGGGTGCCCCACACCAGCGCCCAACCGAACAGCATGAGGAGCACCGCCCAGGTCGCTTCGGCCTGGGTGTTGGCACCCGTGTAGGGCAGACTCGGGGTGCCGTCACCTCCGCCGGTGGTGGCGGTCTGTCCGAGGATCACCAGTGTGACGATTTCGGTGGTGCACGCCGCCGGCGAGCCGTCGTCGCACACCTGAACCAGGAACGTGTACGTTCCGGGAGTGTCGGGTAGACCGGTGAAGGTACCGTCCGATTCGAGGATCACCCCGGGTGGGAGCGTTCCGCCGACGATGGAGAAGGACAGGTTTTCGCTGTCGACGTCCACGAAGATCAGCGGCGGAATGGCCTCGCCGACGGTGACGGTGAGGACCGAGTCGCTGACCATGACGGGCGGGTCGTTGAACGATGTGACCGTGACGGTGACGGTGGCGGTATCGCAGAGTCCCTCCGGCTCGACACTCCCCCCGGGCACGGTGATGTCTTCGCACACGACGTAGGTGAACACGTCGATCCCGCTGAACTCGGCATCCGGCACATACGTGATCGTGCCGTCCGAATTGATCGTGACGGTGCCGTTGCTCGGCTGCGTCACGGAACTGACGACGATGGCGTGGCCCTCGGGGTCGGTGTCGTTATCCATGACGGAGATCGTGACCGGGGTGTCCTCGAGGGTGGTGGCTTCGTCGTCGACGGCCACCGGCGGCAGGTTGCCGCCGAGACCGAAGTCGATCGTCAGATCGGTTTCGGCCGCCGCCAGGTCGGTGGTGATGGGGAGGGCGCCGCCCACACCGTCCGGGATGGTGTCGGGGTCGATGGCCACGAGGTAGCTGCCGGCAGGCAAGCCTTCAGCCAGATAGGTTCCGTCGGCGGCCGTCACCGTCGAGGTGGTGACGTCGTCGCTGGTTCCCAACAGGCCGTCGGGGCCCGCCCAGGTGACCGTGACGGTGACGCCGGCGATCCCGGGCTCGCCCGCATCTCGGATTCCGTCCTGGTCGAGGTCGAGCCACACCAGGTCGCCGATCGCTCCCGTCCCTGTGTACCCGAACTCGAGGCCATCCACATCCGCTACCAGCGTGACCGTGGTGGCGTGGTCGAGCAAGCCGTCGGGATCGAACGTCGCCGTCATGCCATCGGGGAGGGTGCTGTCGGACACGACCACGGTGTATTCGCCCGCTGGAAGGTTGGCGAAGTGCACGGAGCCGTCCGGGGCGGTGGTGGCGACGAACGGGACATCGTCGGTAGTTCCGTCGACTCCGTCCGGACCGGCCCAGGTAGCCGTGACGGTGACTCCGGGGAGTCCCGGTTCGCCGCCATCGCTGTTGGCGTCACCATCCACGTCGTACCAGACCGTGGCACCGAGTTCGAGCGTTCCGGCGACACCGAAATCGACTCCCAGCACCGAGTCGTTGGCTGCCACCGTGACGTCCGTGGTTCCGTCGGCGACGGCGTCTTCGTCGAAGGAGTGCACCACTCCGGCGGGCAGCGTGGCCGGATCGAGGGATACGCGGTATTCGCCGGGCGGGATGTCGGGGAAGTCATAAGCACCGGTTGCGTCTGTCGCCGAAGTGAACTGCGCGTCGTCAGCGGTCCCGAACACGCCGTCGGGGCCTGCCCAGGCGGCGACGACACCGATCCCGGCCAGGGGGGCATCCCCTCCGTCGAGGAGTCCGTTTGCATTGGTGTCCAACACGATGGATCCACTGAGTGAGGCCGTGGCATCGAAGCCGAAGTCGACCGTGTCGATGACGTCGCCCGAGGCGAGCGAGACGGGGGCGCCGTCGTTGCCGGTGGTGACGACGGAGCCGGCGGGCTCGTCGATTTCGATGGTGTATTCGCCGGGCGGCACCTCGAACGAGTAGCTGCCGCCGCTGCCGGACACGGTCGTGTAGGTGACGTCGTCGGCCGTGCCGAACAGCCCGTCTGGGCCCGCATACTCGGCGGTGACCGTCACACCGGCCACACCCGGTTCGCCGGTGCCCTGGAGGCCGTCGCCATCGAGGTCGAAGAAGACGGTGTCGCCGACGATCGCCGGCACGATCAGTCCTGCGTCAATATCGCCGGTCTCGGCGAAAGTAACGGCGACGGGAGCGGAGAAACCGGTGCCGGGGAAGACGTCGGAGTCGATGGCGTCGTCTCCGCCTTGGTCGACCGCCGTCAGCTCGGCTCCCGCGGGGAGGAGCACCTCGACCAGGTAGTCCCCCGGCGTCAACCCGAGGAAGGAATACCCGCCGGACCCGTCTGTGAGGGTTGCGCCGACCAGGACATCGGCGATTCCATCGGCGTCTGTGTCCTCCCAAAGCCGGACGACGACGCCGGACACGCCGGCATCGCCGGGCTGGAGACCGTCGCCGTTCGTGTCCTCGAAGACGGTACCGACCACCGAGGCAGTGGGGGCATATCCCACCGGCGCAGTATTCGTGGTACCCGTGTCGAGAACGGTCACCGTCTGCCCGTCCGTGCCCGTCGATTCGGTGAGGCCGGCGGGGAAGTCGGGGTCGGACTCTTGGACGTCGGCGGTGGTGTCACCCACGGGGACGACGGCGGACCAGGTGCCATCCGCCTGGGTGACCACAACGGTGGTGGTGCCGTCCGCCAGGGTGAGGAGCACGTCGACGCTGGGGATCGGTTGGTCGGTTCCAAGGGTGTAGAGGCCGTCCCCATCGACGTCCTCGAAGACCAAGCCGTCCACGAGCCCCGTCGCCAGAACGACGACGTCTGCCGAGTCGGAATCGGTCCACGTGCCGCCGATGGGATCCACCGCCGACACGTCCACCGTGTTCGTGAAGTTGGAGAGGACGCCAGTCACGGTGCAGGAGTATGTCTGGGATTCCCCGACCGCGAGGGTGGGGAAGACGCGGTCGCAGCTCGGGGCGGACACATCGGTCACCGTCACGGCGGTGAGATCGGTCTCCCCGGTGTTGATGACGGTGATGGTGAAGACGGCGTCGTCGCCCTCGGTGATCGTCTGCACTGCCGGCGTCTTGAAGATCGCCACCGCGGGATCGAGCACGGTGACGGTTGCCGAGTCGCTTGCGCCGACCGGCGCACCGGCCTCGTCCTCCCCGGCGACGTCGATCGTGTTCGTGAAGTCGGCGGTGACACCGGTGACGGTGCAGGTGTACGTCTCCAAGCCGCCCGCGGCGATCCCGGCAAACGTGGCGTCGCAGCTGGGGTAGGACGGGTCGGTCACGACCACATTGACGATGTCGGCCGGCCCGGTGTTCTCGACGAGGATCGTGAACACGACATCACCGCCGCTGACCACCTGCGGGTTGTCCGCCGTCTTGGTGATGGAGATCTCGGCGGGGAGCACGAGCACGTCGGCGACGTCGGTGTCGGTCACCGAGTTGCCGTTGGCGTCCGTCGCGTCGACGGTGGCGGTGTTGGTGAAGTCGGTCAGCACGTCGGCCACCGTGCAGGAGTAGGCGGTGGATGCGCCAACCGCCAGCGGGCCCACCGAGGCGTCACAGTCGGGAGCCGCCGGATCGGTGACGGTGACGAGAGGGAGGTCCACCTGGCCGGAATTGGTCACGGTGATCGTGAACACGGCGTCGCCGCCCACCCCCACCGCCTGGCTGTCGGGGCTCTTGTCGATGGACACGGCGGGGTACAGCACGGTCACGTCGGCGGTATCGGATCCGCCAGCCACAGGATTGCCCAGCGGGTCGGTGGCCGCCACGGAGGCGGTGTTCGTGAAGTCGGCGGTGATGCCCACCAGCGAACAGGTGTAGCTGGTGCTCGCACCCGTGGCCAGAGAGGCGATCGTGGTGTCACAAGCCGGGGCGGCCGGATCGGCGATCGTGACGTCGGTGAGGTCGACGTCACCCGTGTTGGTCACCTCGATCGTGAAGGTTGCGTCTCCACCAAGGGGCACGGATTGGAGGTCGGGCGTCTTGGCGATTGCCAGGGCGGGGGCGATGACGTCCACGTCGGCGGTGTCCGAGTCGGTGACGGTGCCTCCGACCGGGTCGGTCGCCGTCACCTCGGCGGTATTGACGAAGTCCGCCGAGGGAGTGACCGAGCAGGTGTGGGTCTGCGTTTCGCCGACGATGAGCGAGGCGATGACGGTGTCACAGGCGGGCGCCAGGACATCGGTCACCGTCACACCGGTCAGATCGGTTTCGCCGGTGTTGGTCACCGAGATCGTGAACGTGGCCGCGTCACCGACCGGCACGAGCTGCAGATCGGGAGTCTTCTGGATCTCGATGCCGGGGACCAGAACCTCGACATCGGCAGTGTCCGACGCGGAGATTGTGTTGGTGAGCGGATCGACCGCCGTGACCGTCGCCGTGTTGGTGAGGTCGGCCGTGACCGTGAGCGTGCAAGTGTGGGTCGAGCTGGCACCCCCCGCCAGGTCGCCGATCGAGGTGGCGCAGCTGGGCGCCACGGCATCGGTCACCGCCACTCCGGTGAGGTCGACGTCACCGGTGTTGGTCACCGTGATGGTGAAGAGGGCGTCGCCGCCGACGGGAACCTGCTGCAGGTCGGGGGTCTTGGAGATCGTGACGGCGGGAGCGATAACGTCGACGGCGCCGTCGTCGGAGTCAGACACCGGGTTGCCGAGAACGTCGGTGCCGGCCACCGAAGCGATGTTGGTGAAGTCGGCCGAGAGGGCTCCCGTGGTGCAGGTGTACGTCTCGCTGTCGCCCACCAGGATGGAGGCGAAGAAGGCGTCGCAGTCGGGGGTGGCGGGATCCGTGATGGTCACGTCGACGAGGTCCTGGTCGCCGTCGTTGGTGATGGTGATCGTGAAGGTGGCGGCGTCGCCGACCAAGATCTGCTGGAGGTCCGGGGTCTTGGAGATTGCGACACCGGGCTCGACAACGTCTACCTCTGCGTCGTCCGACCCGGTCAGGTCGGGCCCGCCGAGGGGGTTGGCGGCGGTGTAGGTGGCGACGTTGGTGAAGTCGGCCGCCACGTTGGTGACATCGCAGGTCACACTCTGGGATGCGCCGGCCGCCAGCAGAGCGATGGTCGCGTCACAGCCCGGCGCCAGCGGATCGGAGATGGTGACGTTGGGAACGTCGATGTCCCCCGAGTTGGTCACCGTCACGGTGAAGGAAGCCGTTTCGCCGGCGAGCAGGGTCTGGAGGTCGGGGGTCTTGGAGATATCGATCACCGGGGTGACCACGTCCACGTCGGCCGAATCGGTGTCGGTCACGGTCGTGAACGGTGCATCGGCGGACACATCCACCGTGTTGGTGAAGTCGGCGCCCACGTTGGTGGCATCGCAGCTGTAGGTCTGGGTCTCACTGACGGCGAGCGTGGCGAAGCCGGCGTCGCAGTTGGGAACGGCACTGTCCGTGATGGTGACGTTGGTGAGGGCGACTGCACCGGTGTTGGTGACGGTGATGGTGAACCCGGCAGTGCCGCCCACCCCGATCATCTGGTAGTCGGGCGTCTTCTGGACTTCGATGCCTGGGATGAGGACGGTGACGTCTGCCGTGTCGGTGGACGTCACGACGGTCCCGAGCGGGTCGGTGCCGGCCGCGTCGACCGTGTTCGTGAAGTCGGCCGACACTCCGGTCTCCGTGCAGGAGTAGGTCTGGGTCTCCCCCACCGCCAGCAGGGCGAAGGAGTTGTCGCAGGCCGGCACGACTCCATCGGTGACCGTCACGCCGGTCAGGTCGGCGTCTCCGGTGTTGGTGACGGTGATCGTGAATGTGGCGTCTCCGCCTTCCACCACGGTCTGGGTGTCGGGTGTCTTGGCGACGCTGATCGAGGGCGAGACCGTGTCGACGTCGGCGGTGTCGCTGTCGGTGACAGTGTTCCCGGCGGCGTCCTCGGCAACCACGGTGGCTGTGTTGGTGAAGTCCGCCGGAACCGTCGCCAGGGTGCAGCTGTAGGTCGAGCTGGCCCCAACCGGCAGCGAGGCGATCGTCGTGTCGCAGTCAGGGGCGTTGGGGTCGGTCACTACCGCGTTGAAGAGGTCGACGGCGCCGGCGTTGAGCACGGTGATGAAGAAGGTGGCGGTGGTGCCGGCCGGAATCACCTGGAGGTTGGGCGTCTTCTGAACGTCGATGGCGCCGGAGACGACGACCACATCGGCCGTGTCGCTGTCGGTGACCGGCTGTCCGGAGAGGTCGTCTGCCACCACGTCGACGGTGTTGGTGAAGTCGGCGCCGACGCCGGTGACCGAGCAGGTGACGGTCTCGGATCCGGCGACCGGGATCGAAGCAAACGTGGCGTCGCAGTTCGGGGCGGCCGCATCGGTCACCACGACGTTGGTCAGTTCGGAATCTCCGAGGTTGTTGATCGTGATGGTGAAGGTGGCGTCTTGTCCGGCGAGAATCTCTTGCAGGGCCGGATCCTTGGTCACGCCGATGGCGGGGTTGATCACGTTCACGTCAGCTGTGTCGGAGTCGCTCACCTGGCCGCCGTCGGCGGCGTCGGCGACCACATCGGCGGCGTTCGTGAAGTCGGCGGTGACCCCGGCGACGGTGCATGAGATCGTCTCCGTCGCTCCGGCGGCCAGCGTGGCGAAGCCGGCGTCGCAGTCGGGTGCGGCCGGGTCGCTGACCACGACGTTGGTCAGGTCGCTGTCCCCGTCGTTGGTCACGGTGAGCGTGAATGTGGCCGTCTCGCCTGCCCTCACGTGTTGAAGCGCCGGGTCCTTGGCGAGCGAGATCGACGGGTCGATCATGTCGACGTCGGCCGAGTCGGAATCGGTGACGACGTTGCCTGCCGCGTCGGTGCCGGAGACGTCTGCGGTGTTCGTGAAGTCGGCGGTGACCGGGACGAGGGTGCAGGCGTAGGTCTCGGTGCTTCCCGCCGCGAGGGAGGCAAAGCTCCGATCGCAGTCGGGGGCGAGAGGATCCGTCACCGCCACGTTGGTGAGATCGGAAGCGCCGGTGTTGACGACGGTGATGGTGAAGGTGGCGATGTC
>CBDUEV010000053.1:0-18846 GCA_965366365.1 uncultured Acidimicrobiia bacterium
GGAGAGCGTGCTGGTTGGTCGGTTCGGGTTCAACACCACCTCCCGATCCTGCACGACATAGCCGCCCTTCAGGCCGGGCAGATCCTCGAATCGGACTGTGGTCGTCCCCAGACAGTCGGCGGAGCCGGCGAACACGCTGCTCCATGCGGCCGTGGCGGCGAGGAGTCGCTCGGCGACGTCGGGGGCGAGACCGTCGGTTTCGACCCTCACCAGGGTGTCCGCATCCGGTCCGACCTCTGGCCGGTCGGACGCACCCGAGCCGGCGATGTAGACGGCGTGGGCGGGCAAAGCGACCGTCATGACCGCAACGATCACCATGCCGAGTGCGGCGAGGCGAAGGGATATTCGGTTCATTGGCGCGTGTGAGAACAAGGCAACACCCGTGGGGACGAAGGCGTCAGTATGGTCGACAATCGTGGTCTACCGGAACCGCGAAGCCTCCCAAGCTGTTTTTCGGCGCCGTGGAGCGTTCACAAAAGGAGTTCGTTTCGGCGGTCGGAGGCGGTGTCGGCCCCTAACGTTCATGGTCGCGGCAGCTCCGGTTGGTCAGGCGTGCAACGTCGGACCATTCCCGGGGGTCCAAGAACTGACGAAAGAGGCGTGTGATGAAGGTAGGAGTGGTCCGGGAGACCAAGACCGACGAGAACCGGGTGGCCGTGACCCCTGCGGGCGTGGACGCCTTGGTGCACGACGGTCACGACGTGTACGTCGAGGTCGGCGCCGGGTTGGGATCACTCATCACCGATGACGCCTACGCCGAAGTGGGCGCAATTCTGGTGGATGACGCCACCGCCGTGTGGTCCGAAGTAGACATCATCTGCAAAGTGAAGGAACCACAGCAATCTGAGTTCCGGCACCTCCGCGCCGACCTGACCGTCTTCACGTATCTCCACCTGGCCGCCTATCCCGCAGTGGCCGAGGCGCTTCTCGCCTCGGGAACCGTGGGCATCGCCTACGAGACCGTTCAACTTGACGATCGCACCCTCCCGCTGCTCGCTCCGATGAGCGAGGTAGCCGGCCGGATGGCCGCTCAGGTGGGAGCCCGATTCCTCGAGAGGTCCGGCGGGGGGAGGGGCATTCTGCTCGGGGGCGTGCCCGGAGTTCCCCCGGCGCGGGTCATCGTCATCGGAGGCGGCATCGCCGGGACCAACGCGGCACTCATCGCGCATGGCATGGGGGCGTCGGTCGAGATCTTCGACCTGAACGCGGCACGGCTGCGTCAGATCGACCGTGAGTTCCATGGCGCCATCACCACGGCGATGGCCAACCCGATGGACGTCCGAGAAGCCGTCTACGAAGCCGATCTGGTGATCGGGGCGGTGCTGCTCCCCGGCGCCAAGGCCCCGAAAGTGCTGTCCGCCGAGGACGTCGCCAACATGCGCCAGGGGGCGGTCATGGTCGACATCGCCATCGATCAGGGCGGGTGTTTCGAGACGTCTCACGAGACCAAGCATTCCGACCCGGTCTACGTCATCGACGGGGTGGTTCACTATGCGGTGGGCAACATCCCTGGAGCCGTGCCCCGTACCTCCACCTTCGCCCTGGCCAATGTGACGCTGCCCTACTTGCGGGACCTGGCCGCTCTCGGGCTCGACGGCGCCGTGGAGCGGCGACCCGAACTGGCCGGTGGCGTGAACACCAGGAACGGGGAATACGTCAATGCCACCGTGGCCGCCGCGCTGAGCTAGGGGCGACCCACGGTCGGGCTCCCACGTTAGGCTCGCCGCATGCCGTCGTTCGTCACGCATCTCGAAGCAGCCATCGACGGGACGGTGCTCCCGCACCTTCGTCTCCAGACCATGCACGAGGGTCGGCCACTCTGGGTTCGGTACGATCTGGAGGCCGTGCGCGAGGCCGTGAGCCGGACGACCGTTGAGCGACGGCCACCCACGATGTGGCGATATCGAGAACTCCTGCCGGTCGAGGATGACGCCAACGTGGTGACGCTCGGCGAGGGGATGTCTCCCTTGCTTCGCTGTGACCGGCTCGGGGCGACGCTCGGACTGCGCAACCTCTTCATCAAGGACGAATCCCAGCTCCCGACGGGATCCTTCAAGAGCCGCGGCCTGGCCATGGCCGTGAGTCGTGCCAAGGAGCTCGGGGCGACCCGGCTGGCCATCCCCACGGCAGGCAACGCCGGAGGGGCTCTGGCGGCGTATGCCGCCAGAGCCGGCCTCGAGGCGTGGGTGTTCATGCCGGCGGACACGCCGGTCGTCAATCAGCTCGAAGCGGCCTACTACGGAGCCCGAGCCTTCACCATCGATGGCCTCATCACCGACTGCGGCGCCGTGGTGCGTTCAGGTATCGAACCCATGGGTTGGTTCGACGTCTCGACACTCAAAGAGCCCTACCGGATCGAGGGAAAGAAGACGATGGGCCTCGAGCTCGCCGAACAGCTCGGTTGGACCCTGCCTGACGCCGTTTTCTACCCCACCGGTGGTGGCACGGGACTCATCGGCATGTGGAAAGCCTTCGCGGAGCTGGGCGCACTCGGCTGGCTCGACACACCCGACCTGCCACGCATGTACGCCTGTCAGGCGGCCGGATGTGCCCCGATCGCCGCCGCATGGTCGGCGGGGGAACGTTTCGCCCAGCCATTCCCCGACCCCCACACCAGCGCCAGCGGATTGCGGGTTCCCTCGGCCGTCGGTGACTTCATGATCCTCGATGCCGTGAATGAGTCCGGCGGCCAGGCGATGGCCGTCGCCGAGGACCGACTCCTCCACTGGGCGCGACGTGCCTCGACACTCGAAGGCGTTGCCATCTGCCCCGAGACCGGAGCCTGCCTGGCGGCCCTCGAGGACGCGGTCGCGGATGGCGCCATCGGAAGCGACGATAGGGTCGTGGTGTTCAACACCGGCGCCGCACAGAAGTATGTGGAGGTCATGGATGCCGACCTGCCGACCCTCGACACTCCGGTCGATTGGTCGAGGCTGGCCTGACCGGTCAGGCCGAGGGAGCGACGACGAAGCCGGACAGGCTCGAATCGGCAGGGACGGAGACCCAGCGGACGTCGAGAACCTTGGCGAACGGAGGACCCGCCCGAAGGAATTCGGCGAGCCGTTCCAGGCTCGATAGGTCGCCCTGCGCCCAGACTTCGACAGAGCCGTCCGAACGGTTGCGAGTCCAGCCGACGAGGCCGAGCTGGCTGGCGGTATGCACCACCGACATGCGGAAGCCCACCCCCTGTACCCGGCCCGTCACCGTTGCCCGCCTCGCTTCCATCTCGCCCAGCGTAATAAACCTTCAGCTTTCCTTGGCCGAAGGCGATAAAATGTCCCACGAATCGGAGAGTCTCGCGTTTGTGTCTGCCACAAGACGCGATTCTTTAGACAGTGGAGCGAAACGCTCTCCGACAGGACAAGGGGGGAAACGGGGCCGGCCGGCCCCGTTTCCTTCGTCTGGGTAGGCTCTCGCCATGCCGCACATCCTCTCCACGGCGCCGGCGCCGTTGCCAGGGACGTACTGGGTGCTCGACCAGATCTTCCTGGCCGGGCGGTTCCTCGGCGAAGGGACCCGGTCGGTGGTCGCGGGGCGGATCGATGCGCTGGCCCACCTCGACGTCGCTCGAATCTTCGATCTCAGAGAAGCACACGAGGGGCGCCACCAGGCGGCCGACTATGAAGCCCTGGTCGCGGCGAACGGTGCCGACATCGAGCGCCACCCCATCCCCGACTTCGGTGTGCCCCCCGTGGCCGCAATGGTGGCGCTACTCGACGGAATCGACCGTTCGATCGGTGGGGGCGAACCGGTCTACCTCCACTGCCGGGCAGGCATCGGACGCACCGGCACCGCGGTGGGCTGCTGGCTGATCCGCCATGGCCTTGCCGACCCCACCTCCGTGTTCACCGTGCTCGACCGCCTTCGGAACCAGGGCCCAACCCCTGGATCCGGCGGATCGCCCGAGACCCCCGCCCAGCGAGGGTTCGTCTCGGCGTGGTCGCTCAATCAGTGATCGTTGGAGGCAGTTCCTCCTTGGCCATTTCGAGGGCTTCTGCCGAGAGTGGGGTTCCGTCGATGCCCGTTTCGTTGCCTTGGGTGACGCCCGGCAGGGCTCCCCGGGTCGGTTCGCCACGGCGGGCCATGGGGATGAGGAGGGCGATGCCGATCAGGATCAACACCAAGGGCCCCACCCAGCGAGCCTCCAACCATGGAAGGTCGGTATCGAGCACTGTGGCGACGGCCGCCCCGCCCAGCAGCAAACCGGAGACGAGAGAGAGAAGGTCGGTGGGGTGACGGTACATGATCAATTCCTTCCGTCGGTGTAGACGACGATACTTCCGATGCCCACATCGACTTGCACGTCGAGCGGGCCACCGGCGCCCGCAAAGTCGGTGCTGAGGCTGGGCTCGAATCCGTCTGAGGATTGATTACCGAGGTCGATGGCCCCAAGACCAACGTCGGCCTGCACTCGGGCGGCGACCCCCTCCGGAAGGATGACGACTACCTCGCCGACGTCCACCGTGACCTGGAGTTCGCCGACCGCCGCTCCGTCCAGTTCGCTGAGATCGAACGTCACCTCGGCGACGTCGAAGGTGTACGGGCGATCCAGCTCTTCGATCGTGTCGATCACCACCACCTGGCGCGAGAAGTCTGCGAAGGCGGCATCGAAGTCGAGCTCCGAAACATGGGTGAGCGCAGCCACCGGGAGGAGGAGAACCCCCACCACGATCAACCAGCGGGCCCTCCCGAACCAGGCACCGACGATCAGAGTCAGGGCAATGACTCCCAACAGGGCGCCCACATAGTGGCGCGGCCGGATCTCCGCCGTTCCGGCATCGACCAGGGCGAGGGTGCCGATGGCCATGAACGCCGCCGCCACTGCCAGACGTCCCAGGATCGTCGGCGGCTTCTTGGGTCGGGGTGGCCGCGGCGGCCGGGGGGCACGGGGCGACCCGGGCGTGACCGTTGTCGCTCCGCCCGCCGATCCGGCGGGGGAGACGCCGCTCCGCTCGGGAGCGACCATCTGGTCGGTCGGGCGGGGGGTCGGTGCCGGGAAGATCGGTGAGCCTTGGTACAGGAGATAGCCGACGACCAGCAGGGCAACGGCCCAGGCGAGAGAGGTATCGATCCAGCTGATGCTGCTGATCCCGATCACGATCGCCACGGTGATGAGGCCGATGCCGATCCACGACTCACCTTCCCGGGCCTTTCGTACCGCTGATTCCAGCACGGACTCGGTTCCGTCGTCGCTGGGGAGAATGATCCACAGGCCCAGATAGAGCAGCAGCCCGAAACCGCCGAAGATGCTCGTGACGAGGAACGCCACGCGAATCCACCCTGGACCCACACCCCAATGTTCGGCCAGCCCGCTCGCCACGCCGGCCAGGACGCGGGTGTCGCGAGGGCGGACCAATTCCCGATGAGGCGGCGTTTCGGGTGAGGGTTCACGCTCCGGCGCCGCGGTGTCTGTTTCGTTGCTCATGGTCCCATCGTCGCTGGTTGTCGCCTGTGCTGCCATCGGGTGTTTCCCCACCGATACCCTGAGAGTAAGGGTATGTCTCAGGGGCATACCCGGTTGAGTCGGGCGTTGACGTGTGGGACGATTCCAGAGTGAACTCCGCCGCCGGAACCTCCCGCTCCCAACCCTCGCCCAGCCTGGTGCGCCGCACCGATGACCGCGTCATCGCCGGAGTGTGCTCAGGGATCGCCGCCAGACTCGGACTCGAGCCGTCCTACGTGCGGGCCGCTTTCGTCGTGCTCGGATTTGCCGGCGGAGTAGGAGCCCTGGCGTATGCGATCGGCTGGGCCGCCACGGCCAACCGGGTGGTCGATCGCGTCGACGGGGAGCCGTCTTCGATGTACCAGCGGGTGGGTCTGGGATTCATGTTCCTGGGACTCCTGCTGCTGCTCCGGGGCGTAGGGCTGTGGTTCGGGGACACCCTCGTGTGGCCGATTCTCCTGGTCGCTTTCGGGCTGGCCGTCATGTGGGATCGCAGCGGGAGAGACAACCGATTCGTGGCCTGGGCGTTCCCCGGACTCGAAGAAGGCACCCGCCCCACGGCTGGTCGCATGATCATCGGAGGGGGCATCATGGTGGCCGGCCTGTCGCTGATCGTCTCGTCGGTTGACGCATTCCGGGGAATGGGTGTGGCCATCCTCGCCGTGCTCATCACGGGCGGTGGGCTCACCATGCTCTTCGGCCCCTGGATCTGGCGGCTGGCTGCCGACCTGAGCCGCGAGCGCACTGATCGCATCCGTTCGGACGAGCGAGCCGACGTGGCGGCCCATCTCCACGATTCGGTCCTGCAGACCCTCGCCCTCATCCAGAGGGCCGACGACTCCCGACGCATGGTCACCCTGGCGCGGGCTCAGGAACGCGAGCTGAGAACCTGGCTCTTCGAGCGGTCGCCTGATGGCGCAGACAACCGGCTTTCAACCGCGCTGGCGGCCATCGCCGGGCGAGTAGAGGCGACGTATGACATTCCGGTCGAGGTGATCACTGCGGGTGATGCTGTGCTCGACTCGCATCTCGAAGCTCTCGTCGGCGCAGCCGGCGAAGCCGTCACCAACGCCGCCCGCCACAGCGGCGCCACACAAATCTCGCTGTATGCCGAGACGTCCCCCGATTCGGTCGACATCTGGGTCTCCGACCAGGGCAAGGGTTTCGATACCGAGTCGGTTCCCCCCGATCGACACGGTATCGTCGAGAGCATCGTGGGTCGGGCCCGACGGCACGGCGGCGAGGTCGAGATCACGAGTGAACCAGGCGAAGGCACCGAGGTGCATCTTCGCATCGAGAGGGAAGTGCCATGACCAAGGTCTACATGGTCGACGATCACGAGTTGTTCCTCACCGGCGTTCGTACCGAACTCGAACAGCATTTCGAGGTGGTGGGATGGGCTACCGACGTCGACGAAGCATTGGACGGAATCCGCGCCACCGCCCCCGATGTCGTCCTGGTGGACGTCCACATGCCTGGCGGCGGCGGCCTCGCCGTCGTGGGCAACCTCACGGAAGAACTACCCGGAACCCGCTTCCTGGCCCTGTCGGTTTCGGACGCCGCCGAGGACGTGATCGCCATGATCCGAGCGGGTGCCCGCGGCTACGTCACCAAGTCGATCGGGCCGGCCGAACTCGTCGAGGCGATCCAGCGCGTCGAGAACGGTGATGCGGTGTTTTCGCCACGTTTGGCCGGGTTCGTGCTGGACGCCTTCTCAGAGGTGGTTCCGGAGCAGCACGATCCCGAACTCGACCAGCTGACGCCTCGCGAGCGGGAGGTGCTCCGCCAGATTGCCCGGGGATACTCGTACAAACAGGTGGCCCGTCGGTTGTCGATTTCCATCAAAACGGTCGAAACTCACGTGTCGGCCGTGCTGCGCAAACTTCAGCTTTCCAGCCGATACGAACTGGCCCGCTGGGCGAGCGACCGCCGGATTGTCTAGGCGTCGCCTCTCCGCAGCGCGAGTGCGATATGATTGACCGGCCGACTGAGGACCTCCCTTTTGCCTGAACAACGCTATTCCAATATCGCCATCGCCGGCGTTTCCCACGTCGATGCACCCGTGGTGGTGACATCCGACGAAATCGACGCCGAACTGGCCCACGCCTATGAGCGCCACAACGTCGTGCCCGGCTTGCTCGAAAGCCTGGCCGGCATCAAAGAACGCCGATTCTGGGAGGAGGGCGTGCAGCCCTCCGATGCTGCCGCCTGGGCCGCCGCCAAGCTTCTCGACACTGTCGATGTCGATCCCCAGGAGATCGGGATTCTCATCAACACCTCGGTCTGTCGCGACTACATCGAGCCGTCCACAGCCAGTATCGCCCACGGAAAGCTCGGTTTGCCGCGCACGGCGCTGAACTTCGACCTCGGGAACGCCTGCCTCGGGTTCTTGAACGGGATGTCGATCGTCGCGGCGATGATCGAACGTGGGGAGATCAAGCATGGTCTCATCGTCGATGGCGAAGGAAGTCGTTTTGCGATCGAGTCGACCATCGAACGCCTCAACGGCCCCGACGCCTCCGAGGCGATGTTCCGTGAGCAGTTCGCCACACTGACACTCGGCTCGGGAGGCACTGCGATGCTCCTCTCGGCGGCAGATGAGGTGGATGTTCCCCATCGGTTCATTGGCGGGCTCAGCCGAGCCGCCACCGAACACAGCGGACTCTGCGTCGGCCAGCCAGACGAGATGAAGACCGACACACGTGGGCTGCTCGTCGCCGGCCTCGACGTCGCCAAGGAGACCTACCAGGACGCCTACGCGGCATTCGGTTTCCAAGACGAGAAGGTGGACCTGTACGCCGTGCATCAGATCAGCCAGGTGCACACGCAGATGATGAGCGACCTCCTCGGACTCGATCACGACAAAGTGCCCAAGATCTTTCCCTACTTCGGAAACACCGGCCCCGCCTCCATTCCCATGGTGCTCTCGAAGCAGGTGGAAGAGGGCAACGTGCGTGAAGGGGATCGGGTGCTCCTGCTGGGAATGGGGAGCGGCATCAACGCTTCCGCATACGAAATCACTTGGTAGGCGAAACCCAAACCGAACACGATTGGCGGGCGCTCTACCCGTTCACGTCCAGGGCCGCCGACATCGGTGGCCTGCGGATGCACTACGTCGACGAGGGTTCGGGCCACCCGGTGGTCATGGTGCACGGCAACCCCACCTGGTCGTTCTACTGGCGGGCCCTGATCGCCGATCTCCGTGAGGACCACCGCGCCATCGCCGCCGACCATGTCGGTATGGGATTGTCCGACAAACCGCCCGCCGGCCGTTACCCGCACACCCTCGAACGACGCATCGCAGATTTCGGCTCCTTCATCGCCGGGCTCGAACTCACCGAGCCGATCACGCTCATCGTCCACGACTGGGGTGGGGCGATCGGGTTGGGATGGGCGGTCGACCATCCTGATCTCGTCAGAAGGATCGTGGTCACCAACACCGCCGCTTTCCACCTTCCGCAGGGCCGAAGCATGCCGGCTGCCCTGCGGTTGGCCAGGAGCCGCCCGCTGGGCACCGCCTCGGTCCTCCTGGCGAACGCATTCGTCAGGGGTGCGATCCGGTGGGGCGTCGCCGAACCGCTGGATCCGGCCGTGCGCGCCGGCTATCTCGCCGCCCACAGCTCGGTGGCAGATCGACTGGCGGTGCTGCGGTTCGTACTCGACATTCCGCTCCGCCCGGCCGACCCTTCCTACTCGACCGTCACCGCCGTTTCGGACGGCCTCGACCGGCTTGCCCACGTGCCGATGCTGATCTGTTGGGGTGCCCGCGACTTCGTGTTCGACGATCACTTCCTCGCCGAGTGGCAATCACGCTTCTCCGGCGCCCGAGTTCACCGGTTTGCCGACGCCGGCCACCTGGTGATGGAGGATGCCGCGGATCAGATCATCCCGCTGGTCCGCGCCTTCCTTCGATGACTTCCAACGCCGCCTCGATCATGAGCCGCTGGGCCGAAACGGACCCCGAACGCCTGGTGCTGGTGGCGGCCCGCCGCCGCCGGGGCGAGTTCGCCGGTGTCACCTACGGCGACTTCGATCGGTTCACCGACGACCTCGCGGCCGGCTTGCGTCACCTGGGGGTCGAGGCCGGGATGAGGGCTGCCTTGCTCATTCACCCCGACCGAGGCATGTTCGAGGCCGGATATGCGCTCATGAAGGCCGGGGCGGTCCCCGTGTTGATCGATTCGGGCCTGGGCCGAGCGAGGATGGGGGAGTGCCTGGCCGAGGCCGATGTGGGCGCCTTTCTGGGTGTCCCCGAGGCGTTGGCGGCCCGACGGGTCCTGCGATGGGCCCGCGGCGCCCGGATCCTCGTCACGACGGGATCGGGCCTGGCCAGAACCCCCGGTCTCAAACAGGTGGCCGCGCTCGGCCGCGGGCTCCCTCGGGTGGACCCCACCGCCGCCGACGGCCCCGCCGCCATTGCCTTCACGTCCGGGAGCACCGGCGCCCCCAAGGGAGTCGAATACACCCATGCGATGTTCGGTGCTCAGGCCGAGATGATCACCGACATCTACGACATCGCCCCCGGGGAGGTCAACGTGGCCACCTTCGGGCCGTTCGCGTTGCTCGGGCCCCTCCTCGGGATGACCACCGTGCTTCCTCGGATGGACTTCGCCAATCCCGGCGCGGTCGACCCCGAGCGGGTCATCGAGGCCGTCACGAGCTTCGAGGCCACCATGATGTTCGGCTCCCCGGCCCTGCTCGATACGGTGGGGCGATACGGCGAGATCCATGCAAGGCGTCTCCCCTCGTTGCGTCGTGTGCTGTCGGCGGGAGCTCCGGTGCGTCCGGAGATCCAGAGACGCTTCCTCGGCATGCTGGCCGCAGGCGCCGACATCCACACCCCCTACGGCGCCACCGAGGCGCTGCCCGTCGCGTCGATCGACAGCGGCACCCTGAGTCGGATCTACTCGGACGACGGGCCCGCCGCCGGGGTCTGCGTCGGCTGGCCCGCCTCCGGCGTGGAGGTCACCCTCATCCCGGTCACCGACCGTTCCGTCACGAAGGTCCATCCGACCCCACCGGGCGCGGTGGGGGAGATCGTCGTCAAGGGACCCAACGTGTCTCCGGAATACCATCGCCGACCGGAGGCCGACCGGCTTTCCAAGGTGATGTGGGCGGGTGAGCCCGCCCACCGCATGGGCGATATCGGCCGGTTCGACGAGGAAGGACGGCTGTGGTTTCTGGGGCGCAAATCTCACCGGGTGCAGATGAGGGACCGTGATCTCTACCCGATTCCGGTCGAGGCCGTCTTCAACACGCATCCCTCGGTGGCACGTTCCGCCCTGGTGGGGTTGGGCCCCGTGGGGCGACAACGGCCCGTGGTGGTTGTGGAATTGGAGCCGGGCGTGAAGGCGGGCCATGCGCTGGCCGTCGAACTTCTCGACCTCGGCGCGTCGCATCCAGAGGCGGAGGACGTCACCGAGGTTCTCTTTCATCGTCGGTTCCCGGTGGATGTCCGCCACAACTCGAAGATCGACCGTCCCGCCCTGGCCATCTGGGCGGCGGGAAAGGTGGCTCCGTGACGGTTCTCGTGACGGGCGGCGGAGGGTTTCTCGGCGGGGCCATCATCGACATGCTCCTGGCGCGCCGGGTGGAGGTTCGATCCTTCGCCCGGGGCGCGTATCCGGACCTGGTGTCGAAAGGAGTCGATGTCCGCCGCGGAGATCTCGCCGACCAGCGCGCCGTGGCCTCAGCCATCGAGGGCTGCGAAGCTGTGTTTCATGTTGCTGCCAAGGCCGGAGTGTACGGCCCGGCGGCCGAGTTCCATTCAGCCAACGTCACCGGGACTGAGAACGTGCTCGCCGGCTGCGCCACTCATGGGGTGAGCCGGCTCGTCTTCACGAGCACTCCATCCGTGGTGCACGGTGGGGGAGATGTGTCCGGCGTCGACGAGACCGCCCCCTACGCGACCTCGTGGTCGAGCCCCTACCCGGAGTCGAAGGCCAGGGCGGAACAGATGGTCCTGGCCGCCAACGGGTCCGAGCTGGCCACCGTTGCCATCCGTCCCCATCTGGTGTGGGGCCCCGGCGACCGCCAGCTGGTACCCACGCTGGTCGAGCGGGCTCGATCGGGGAGAGCTCGGTTGATCGGTTCGGGTGACAACCTCGTGGACAGCACGTTCATCGACAACGCCGCCGAGGCTCATCTTCTCGCCTTCGATCGACTCGCCCCCGAATCGGCCGTCGCAGGCCGGGCCTATTTCATCGCTCAAGACGAGCCCATGCCCATGCGCGACCTCATCTCGGCGATGCTGGGAGCCGCCGGCGTCGAGGCGAACCTCGCCGTCGTCCCCGTGGGTGTGGCTAAGGCAGCCGGGTCTGTGGTCGATGCCGTCTACCGAGGGTTGCGGATCCGGGGCGAGCCTCCGGTGAGCCGATTCCTGGTCGAGCAGCTCGCCACGGATCACTGGTACGACCTGACGGCGGCCCGCCGTGACCTGGGTTACGGGCCCCGGGTCTCTTTCGCGGCCGGCCTCGAGCGCCTGACCGGCTGGTACCGGGACCATCCACCCGGTTGGGAGCCCGCCGCAGACTGACCCACCTACCGGGCTGTCGCGGGTATCACCCGTCCAGGGAACTCAGCTCGAGGGCCAGCGCGGCTCCCAGCTCACCCGGCACCGGAAGCAGTGGGGGTCGCACGCGGCTCCACCCGCCGTGACCGGTCCGCTCGGCCAGAACCGCCTTCATCGCCGGAATGGGGCTGAGCCGCTCAACGGCGCTTCGGATTGCCAGCATGGAACGGTCGTCGACCGGGGATTCCTTCACCAACGCCTGATACACGGCGGAGATCCCTGCCGCGTTGATGTTCCCGGTGGCGGTGATCACCCCGGCCGCCCCCAGGCGGAAACCCTCCACGAGGAGGCGCTCTGTTCCCGGCATGACGACGAAATCGGGGATGTCCAGGAACTTCTGCAGGCTCCCGATGTCGCCCGATGAGTCCTTGACTCCCACGACGAGCTCCCCGTGGAACTCGCGCAGAGAGGCGACTAGCTCGACCGTGATGGGCACCCCTGAAAGTCGCGGGAAGTTGTAGAGATAGAGGTGCCAGCCGGTCGTTCCGACTCGTTCGAGGATCTCCCGATAGGAATCCCAGACCCCGGCCGCTGGTGGATCCTTGAGGAAGAACGGTGGGACGACCAGGGCCCGGTCGACGCCGACGGAGACGGCGTGACTGGTGAGATCGACGGTGTCCGTGAGGGCAGCGCATCCCGTACCCACCATGAGGCGACCGGGGTCGATCCCACGGTCGAGGAGCGCCTCCAGGGCCGCCTTGCGTTCCGAAACCGAGAACGAAGGCGCTTCGCCGGTGGTTCCAAAGACCACCACGCCATCACATCCGGTGGAGAGCAGCTCTGCGAGGTGCTCGGCAAAAAGCCCGTGATCGGGAAGGAGGTGGGTGTCGAGGGGCGTCAGTGATGCGGCCCAGACCCCCGATGGCTTCTGCATGCCGCGAGCCTACCAACGGTCACGGCGTCCAGAATGGAAACGGCTCAGCGATCCGACAAGATCCGGGGAGGGACGAACCAACGCAGCTCGCCCCGGCCAGGAGCGGCGTCAGCCCAGGAGGTGATGGCGAGATCGATGCACGCCACCGCCGCGGTCGGAAAAGAGATGACTCCGCCGCCGATCAGGCTGCTGGTCAGCGTCGACCAGGTTGGCTGATGCCCCGTGAGGAGAAGGGTGGCGACGTCATTGTCGGTTTCGCGAATTCGCTCGGCGACCGTGGTGGCGCTTCCGTCGTAGATGGCGGGTTCGATCCGCCGAGGAGCGTCCCAACCGCCCGCTTCGGCGGCGATCTCCAGGGTGGTACGGGCCCTGACAGCAGGTGAGCTGACGGCCAGATCCGGCGCGACACCTGCCTCGGTGATGAATCGACCCATCAAGGCGGCGGCGCTGATGCCGCGCTCGGCCAACGGGCGTTCGGCATCGAAACCGAACGGCGCGTTCCAGTCCGATTTGCCGTGCCGAAAGAGAAGAACCGTCTTCATCTCGTCGACGCTACACGTTCAGCCGACATTCAGGGTCTCGTGGCATGCTTCGTTCAGATGCTGGGGGGCATCTACCAAAGGGGGGCCGCCGCAAGGCGGACGGGGACAGGGAGCGAACATGCGGGACTGCCACGGTGGTTCCGCATGTTCGCGTTCTGGATGTCCGCGTTCTGGCCTCCGGGGACAGAAACAACGCCGGGCCGTATCATGGGAGGACCGACCGAGCGTAGGAGTGTCACGATGACCGCCACAGAGACCACCACCGCCATGCAACGGCTGGCCGCCGTGGGTCAATCCGTCTGGCTTGACTACATTCGCCGTGACTTGCTCGAAGGCGGCGAAATGGCTGCGATGGTCGCCAATGGACTGCGGGGCATGACCTCCAATCCCTCCATCTTCGAGAAGTCCATCGCCGGATCCGACCAATACGACGCCGATCTGGCCTCGGCCCTCGCCGCCTCGCCGGACGCCACCGCCAAGGAACTGTTCGAAGCGCTGGCCATCGCCGATATCCGGCTGGCAGCCGATGTGCTGCGACCGGTCTACGACGCGCTGCCGGGAGCCGACGGCTTCGTGAGCCTGGAGGTCTCCCCGACCCTCGCCAACGACACCGAGCAGACTATCCACGAAGCCCGACGACTCTGGCAGGCGGTGGATCGACCCAACCTGATGATCAAGGTGCCGGCCACCCCGGCCGGCATACCCGCCATCGAGACGCTGATCGGCGAGGGCATCAACGTGAACGTGACCCTCATGTTCTCGATGGCCCACTATGAGTCGGTCGCCGGCGCCTATCTGCGCGGTCTCCAGGCCGCGGCCGACCCGAGCCGTATCGCCTCCGTCGCCAGCTTCTTCGTCAGTCGTGTCGATTCGGCCGTCGACGAGGCCCTCGAAGCCGTGGGAACCCCCGAAGCCCTCGCTCTTCGCGGAAAGATCGCCATCGCCAACTCGAAAGCGACCTACCTGCGGTACCAAGAGATCTTCGGCGAGAGTTTCGAAGCCGAGTGGGGGAGGGGAGCGTTCCCGCAGCGTCTCCTCTGGGCGTCGACCAGTACCAAGAATCCGGCCTACTCGGACACTCTGTACGTCTCCGAACTGATCGGGCCGGACACGGTCAACACGGTCCCACCGGCCACTCTCGAGGCGTTCGAGGATCACGGAGTGGTCCGCGCCGGGACGTTGACGGAGGGCATCGACGAGGCGCTGGCTCAGCTGCAGCAACTCGAAGCGGTGGGCGTGGACCTGGAGGCCATCACCGAGGAGCTACAAATCGCCGGTGTTGATGCCTTCGTGAGCGCGTTCGAGGGGCTTCTCGGCGCCATCGAGACCAAGCGCGCAACGCTGCGTTGAGCGCTCGAAACGAACCAACGAGCCCATCGTGAGCGCCCGCGACCTCTTCGTGATCTTCGGTGCAACCGGCGACCTCACGAGACGCAAGTTGCTGCCGGCCTTTCACGCTTTGCAGCAGCGGATCGACTCCGAAGAGCAGGCGGTGGTCCTGGGCGTGGGTCGCCGGCCCATGACCGACTTGGATTTCCGGGGTTTGGCCACGAAGTCGCTCGAGGAGGCCGGTGTCCGCACCGATCTGGTCAACCGGTGGTGCACGAACGATTTCCTCCACTACCAGCAGAGCGACGGAGACATGGGCGCACTGGCTGCTCGAATCGAAGAGATCGAGAAGGCTCAGAATCTGACCGGGAACAGGGTCTTCTACCTGGCCCTGCCGCCCGAAGCCTTCGAACCCACCTTGGCCGGACTCAGGGCCGCCAACCTGGCGCACGGGCCGGGATGGACGCGGCTGGTGATCGAAAAGCCGTTTGGGAGGGATCTGGAGTCCGGCTTGGCGCTCAATCGCGCCGTCCACGAGGTGTTCGACGAGAGCCAGGTGTACCGGATCGATCACTACCTGGGGAAGGAGACGGTTCAGAACCTGTTGATCTTCCGGTTCGCCAATGCCCTCTTCGAAGGCGCCTGGGGTCGGGATGGGATCGAGGAGGTGCAGATCACCGTGGCGGAGAACGTCGGTGTCGAAGGGCGAGCGGGCTATTACGACACGGCGGGCGCGGTGCGCGACATGCTCCAAAGCCATCTCACCCAGCTGCTGGCGCTCATCGCGATGGAGCCACCGGTTCGTTTCGAGGCCGACGACATCCGCGACGAGAAAGTGAAGGTCCTCAAGGCGATCGGACCGCTCGTCCCCGAGCGGGCGGTGCTCGGGCAATACACAACCGGCCGACTCGACGGTCGCCAGGTGCCTGGATATCGTCAGGAGGAGGGGGTGGCAGTCGATTCCACGACGCCGACCTCGGTGGCGGTCCGTGTCGAGATCGACAATTGGCGATGGAAGGGCGTGCCTTTCCTCCTTCGAACCGGCAAGCGGTACAGTCGCCGGCTCACCCAGATCGTCATCACCTTCCGAGAACCGGCCATCAGCCTGTTCGGTCCCCATCGGGAGGGCCACCTGGGGGGCAACCAGCTCATCATCACCCTCCAACCCGACGAGGGCTTCGAACTGCTCTTCGACGTGAAAGCGCCGGGGGAGGGCATGGAACTCTCCAACCTTCCGTTCTCGTTCCGCTACTCGGACGCCTTCGGGGAGATCCCCGATGCGTACGAGACCCTCATCGCGGACGTCTTGGAGGGCGACCAAACGCTCTTCGTCAGAGCCGACGAGGTCGAGGAGGCGTGGCGCATCTACGAACCGTTGCTCACACCGAACCTCCCGGTCGACAACTACCCGGCCGGGGCGTGGGGTCCCAAAACGGCCGACGAGCTGACCCAGCACCATGCCTGGAGAAGCGCCGAGGGCGGCCTCACGGGCGCCTGACGCCCCCTGTACGCCGTTGAGGGCACCAACCGGGGGTTGGTGCCCTCTGGCGGCTTTTCGGGTTGTCACGTGACCTCAGGGTTGCGGCAGGGACCTCAGGCCGACTGCACGATCGACCAGAGGTCCCGTCGCTCGGCCACCAGCGGAACGCTGGGCTCGTCCTTGCGGGGCCTACCCCGGCCACGGCGACGGTAGAACGGGACTCCATCCCAGAAGATGACGCCACCCCACACGCCCCATTCGGCGTCCTCCTCGAGGGCGTACTGCAGGCACGCCAGCTGCACGGGGCACACCGCGCAGAGCGCTTGCGCCTCGGCGAGATCGTTGACGTTCTCCGAAAAGAACAGATCCGACACGCCGGCATCGACGCATTGTCCATTGTCGTTCAACAGCATGACTTCTCCTTTCGTCAATCAACCGGGGCAATAGAAAAAGCCGCCGGATGGTTCTCGGCGGCCCTTTGCGTGTGGTGTGACTTCGAGAAGTCAGATCATTGAAGGAGAGCTCGCCCGAGCGCGGCATCGACCGTCGGCGTGGCGCCGAGGTGAAAAATGCGCTTCCCAGAGTTCATCAACATCGATCTGTGTTCCTGTCTCGTGCCGGTGTCGGGGCCGGCAATGGGCGTGGCATTCAACCTATCGCACGTCGAGAGACGCCGTCAAGGTAATAAAACGACCGGGAGGTACAAGCCCGCCTCGTGGGCGAGCTTCTCGCCTAGTGGGCGAGCATCGACCGCAAGCCACCCGGCGAGGTGGGGTGCCGCAGTTTGGCAAGGGCCTTCGCCTCGATTTGGCGGATGCGCTCACGGGTGAGGTCGAACTTGCGCCCCACCTCGTCCAGAGTGGCCGGGATTCCCGACTCCAACCCATACCGCAGCGTGAGGATGACCCTTTCGCGCTCGGTGAGTTGATCCAGGACCCTGCCCAGGTCCTCCCGGCGCATCCCAACCGCCACCTTCTCGAAAGGCGCTTCTGCGTCCTCATCTTCGATGAAATCGCCCAGGACGGCGTCGTCCTCGCCGACGGGCTCGAAGATGGACACGGGCTCGGGTGCCACCTTCTTCGCCTCGACGACCTTCTGCTCGGTCAATCCCGACTCCTGGGCGATCTCCGGGGTTGTCGGCGTGCGTCCGAGGCGTTTGAAGAGGTCGTTTTCTGCGCTCCTCACCTGGGTGATCGTGTCCATCATGTGGACGGGCACCCGGATGGTGCGTCCCTTGTCGGCGATGGCCCTGGTGATCGCTTGACGAATCCACCAGGTGGCGTAGGTCGAGAACTTGAAGCCCTTCTTGTAATCGAACTTCTCGACGGCACGAATCAATCCGAGGTTCCCTTCCTGGATCAAGTCGAGGATCGGGAGGCCTCCGACGTTGGAATACCGTTTTGCGATCGACACGACCAAACGGAGGTTGCTGCGGATGAACCGCTGGCGCGCCTCCTCGCCTCGGCGCTCGAGCAGTCTGAGCTTCGTCCGGTCATGGCTGGAGAGACCTTCGTTCGCCTCCAGCGCCTGACGGGCGGCGGCTGCCCGCTCCATGGTCATTGCCAGCTCGACCTCGTCCTCGGCTGTGAGGAGAGGGAACTGCCCGATCCCATCGAGATACGTTTTCAGCGCATCCTCACGAGATTCTGTTTCTGCGGACTTACGTGCCATGGCTATGGTCTTCGTTTCTCGGGTTGGTCGACGATGCTACCGCCGGCGACTCCACATCCTGGGTAATGACGGGCGACCTTTCCCACGTGGGTCGCGCTGCCGTAAGATGCATCCTGCAGACGGGCGTTTAGCTCAGTTGGGAGAGCGCCTCCCTTACAAGGAGGAGGTCGGCGGTTCGAGCCCGTCAACGCCCACTGCGGGACCGGCTGAGCCGGTCCCCGTTGGTGGTGGAGGTTCGATTCCGTGGCACTCTGCCGGTTGCTGCGTTGAAGCTGGTGGTCTGTCACCCGTTCGTTCCTGTCGTGGCGTTCGACGAGCGGGCCGCCGTCCCTAGCGGACCCGCTCGCCGATCCCCAGCTCGGTCTCCCTGACCGGTCTCTCTTGGTATCGGCCATTCGGCATCGAAGGTTGAGAAAAACCGAATCGCCCGACAATCCGCCACTTTTCGGCCCTCGGGGGGTAAATTGTCCCCCGACGGACAGGACCAACGCTGGAAATCGACTGTCCGCGAGATTTGCCGAGGAGGGCGAATATGAACAAAACCGAAATGGCTCAGAAGCTTGCCAAGAAGGCGGACATCACGCAGGCCAAGGCCGCTGAGATCGTCGACATCATCTTCAGTTCCCAGCCGGGCAACGGCATCATCGCCGTCGAGCTCGACGCCGGCCGCAAGGTGTCCGTGTCCGGGTTCGGGACCTTCGAGACACGCCGTCGCAAGGCGCGTGAAGGTCGCAACCCGGCTACCGGCGAGAAGATCCAGATTGCGGCGACCACGTACGCCGCCTTCAAGCCCGCCAAGGGCCTCAAGGATCGGGTTGCCCAGTAGGCAACCGTTTCAACGGCCTCTCGGCCAAGACAGCGAGAAAGACCCCGCTCTGGCGGGGTCTTTCTCATTGTGCTGAATGAATCACCGTGCCGGAGGTAGACCCGTGCTGA
>CBDUEV010000054.1:0-18587 GCA_965366365.1 uncultured Acidimicrobiia bacterium
CGCGGTCGGTGCGTCCGAGAGCAACATGACGTACGACGCCTCCGACGATCAGTTGACTGGATTCAGCAACTGTGGCGCCTCTTGGTACAGACCCGTCGACGTGGTGGCTCCCGGCAAGTCGATCGTCAGTCTGCGCTCCCCGGGCTCGTCGGCGGATGTCGAGCACCCAGAGGCGCGGGTGGAGGACCGCTTCTTCCTGGGATCCGGCACCAGTCAGGCAGCCGCCGTCGTGTCAGGCGCCGCCGCCCTCATCATCGACCAGCGCCCCGACATCACCCCCGACGAGGTCAAAGCGCTCCTCACCAACACCGCCCAGACTCTTCCCGGCGTTCGGTACCGCTGCCAGGGCGCGGGGCTGATCGACCTCAAGGCGGCCCTCGACACCGCTACCCCCACGCCACGTCGAGTCTGGGGTTCCGCTTGGGGAACCGGATCGCTCGAGGCAGCACGCGGCAGCGCCCACATCCAACTCGACGGCGTCGTCCTCGAGGGCGAACAAGACATCTTCGGCCAGCTCTGGGACGCCTCGCGGTGGACCGCGGCCTCCCGAAACGGCGAGACCTGGACGGAGGGCGAGTGGAACGGGTCCCGCTGGGCGTCAGACGGCTGGTCCGGACTGTCGTGGTCCGGTCTGTCCTGGTCGGGCCTGTCGTGGTCCGGTCTGTCCTGGTCGGGCCTGTCCTGGTCCGGTCTGTCCTGGTCCGGGCTCTCGTGGTCAGGTCTGTCGTGGTCCGGCTTGTC
This sequence comes from uncultured Acidimicrobiia bacterium, assembly GCA_965366365.1. Lineage (GTDB taxonomy): Bacteria > Actinomycetota > Acidimicrobiia > Spongiisociales > JAENVV01 > CBDUEV01. The sequence goes on from CBDUEV010000054.1 coordinate 742, forward strand.
CTGGTCGGGACTGTCGTGGTCGGGCTTGTCCTGGTCGGCGGAGACCTGGAACTGATCAGCGCCTGATACGCTGGGAATCGATGAGTTCCAACCGACCGCGTGGACTTCCCAAGCTACTCCTGGTGACCACCCTGCTCATGTCGCTGGTCCTGGTCGGTGCCGCCCAGGCGCCGGCAGCCGAGGAGTTGCCCGGCGGCGGAACCTTCTTCGATGACGACGGCAACACCCATGAGGCGTACATCGAGGCGCTAGCCGCGGCGGGAATCACGCAGGGATGTGACGGAGACCTGTATTGCCCGGCGCGACCCATCACGCGAGGCGAGATGGCCGCGTTCCTGGTCCGGTCGTTCGGTTTTCCGGCCTCCGACGTCGACCACTTTGTCGACGACGATGCCAGCATCTTCGAGGACGACATCGACGCCCTGGCCGAGGCAGGTGTCACCACCGGGTGCGCCGTCGATCGCTTCTGTCCCAACCTGCCGATCTCGCGCGGACAGATGGCGGCTTTCCTGGTGCGAGCCCTGGGCCTTCCAGCCGGTCCGGACAGTTTCGTCGACGACGACGGGACCACGTTCGAAGCCGACATCAACGCGGTCGCCCAGGCCGCCATCACGATCGGGTGCAATCCGCCCGCCAACGACCACTTCTGTCCCTCCACCGCGGTGAAACGCGATCAGATGGCCTCGTTCCTCGGTCGCGCCCTGGAGCTCACCCCGATCGCTCCCCCGCCGCGGCCCGCCTTCACGATGTCCTTCACGGGCGACCTGCTCCTCCACATGCCCGTCAACTACGCGGCTGCCGCCTACGGAGATGCCTCCGGAACCGCCTACGACTTCCGGCCGATGTTCTCGGAGGTCACCGGGATCTTGAGCGCCGCCGACTTGGCGATTTGCCATCTCGAGGTGCCCCTCAACCCCACTAGCGCCAACCTGTCCGGGTACCCCACCTTCCAGGGACCCGCCGAACTGGCCGACGCCATCGTCGACGCCGGATACGACGGTTGTTCCGTGGCCTCCAACCACTCGATGGACAAGGGCGAGCAGGGCGTGCTGAACACCCTCGCCGTGCTCCAGGACCGCGGCCTCGGCTACGCCGGCATGGCTTCGAGTGCCACCGACCACGAACTCATCCAGACGTACGAGGTGGACGGAGTTCGCATCGCCCACCTCTCGTACACCTACGGCCTCAACGGATTCACCGTCCCCTCGTCGAAGCCGTGGCTGGTGGACCTCATCGACAGCGACGCCATCGAGGCGGACGCCGCCCGCGCCCGATCCGAAGGAGCCGACGTGGTGGTGGTCAGCCTGCATTGGGGCAGCGAGTACGTGCCACCCAGCAGCTATCAGCGGTCTCTGGGGCCGCCACTGCTGGCCTCCGAGAACATAGACCTGATCGTGGGGCATCACGCCCATGTCGTGCAGCCCATCGACGAAATCGACGGCGAGATCCTCATCTACGGGTTGGGGAACTTCCTGTCCAACCAGCAGTGGAGTCTGCCCACCCAGGACGGGGTGATCGTGACGACCGAGTTCGCACTTCGAGGCGACGAGTGGGTGGCCCGCCAGGTCACCTACACGCCGACGTGGGTGCAAGGCGGCACGTTCAAGATCTATCCGGCAGGCGAGACGCTCTCGGCCGGCGGAGTGTCCAGCTCGGTCGCCTCGTCGTTGGCAGCCTCGTGGTATCGGACGAACAACGCCATCAACGATTACGGTGCCGATATCACACCGACCGCCTCGCCCTGAGTGAGGCCGCCGCAGGCGGGAGAACCACATTGAAGCTTGGACTGATGACCGGCTACTGGAGTTCGGGACCGCCTCAGGGGATGGCCGCCCTCCTGGCGGAAGCCGAAGACCTGGGGTACGAGTCCGCCTGGACAGCCGAAGCCTATGGCTCGGATGCCCTCACTCCCCTGGCCTGGTGGGGCTCGGCCACCAAGACCATGCGCCTGGGAACCTCCATCATGCAGATGTCGGCTCGCACCCCGGCCGCCACCGCAATGGCCGCCATCACCATGGACCACCTGACGGGCGGTCGGTTCGTCCTCGGTCTCGGTGTCTCCGGACCCCAGGTCGTCGAGGGCTGGTACGGCCGGCCCTATCCCAAACCTCTCGCCCGGACACGCGAGTACGTGGAGATCATCCGCAAGATCGTGGCTCGTGAAGAACCCGTCACCTTCGACGGCGAGCACTATCAGCTCCCGTTCGCCGGCGGCACCGGGTTGGGCAAGGCACTCAAGTCCACCGTGCATCCCATCAGGACCGAATTCCCGATCTATCTCGGCGCCGAAGGACCCAAGAACGTGGCGCTGGCCGCCGAGATCGCCGACGGATGGTTCCCTTTCTGGTTCTCGCCCCGCTCCGATGGTTTCTATCGGGAAGCGCTCGCCGAGGGCTTCGCCCGAACCGGGGCCCGTCGTTCCCTGGCGGATTTCGAGGTAGCGAGTCCGGTGCCGGTGGTGGTCAATCCGGACCCGGAGGTGGCGGCCGACGTGATCCGCCCCATGCTCGCCCTGTACGTGGGCGGAATGGGCGCCAAAGGCGCCAACTTTCACTTCGACGTCATCGCCCGGATGGGCTACGAGGCCGAGGCGACCAAGATCCAAAGCCTCTACCTGGAGGGACGCAAGGCCGAGGCCATCGCCTCCATCCCTCTCGCCCTCATCGAAGACGTGGCCCTGGTTGGCCCACCCGAGAAGATCCGCGACGAGATGCCTCGCTGGTCCGAAACCGTCATCACCACCATGCTCGTGCAAGGGCCCCCCGAATTGATTCGCGCCCTACCCGACATCCTCCGATGAGGAACCGAACCCCCAGACCCGTCGTCCCAATGACATGCGCAACGCTCTCATCGCCCTCGCCATCCTGATCGCAAGCTGCGGCACGCCGTCGCCGTCCGATGGGGCCGCCGACACCACCCAGCCCCCGTCCGAGGCACCCGACGGATCCTGGGTCTTCACCGAGGGCACGGCCGGCGGGGCAGCCGTTCCGCTGGTGGACGGATACCGAATCACCTTGAACATCAATGGAACCCAAATCGGCGGCACAGCCGCCTGCAATTCCTACGGCGGCACCAATCGGGGCGACTCCTCGGCCTTCGCCATCGACGAACTAGCTCACACGGAAATGGCCTGTGAACCGGCAGTCATGGCATCCGAGACGGCCTTTCTGAACGGCCTGAGGGGAGTCACGAGTCTGATCCGTGCCGGCGACCGGCTCGAATTGTCCGGCGACGGGGTGTCGTTCAGCTTCGAACTCAATCCGCCCATCCCCACAGCCGATCTCCTCGACACGGTGTGGATCCTCGATACCCTCGTCGATGGCGAGGCCGCCTCTTCGGTGGCAGGCGAGCCCGCCACCCTCGAGCTGCGCGCCGACGGAACCCTCCGAGGGTCCACCGGATGCCGATCGCTCTCCGGGGTCTATGTCCTGACCGGCGACGAGGTTCTCTTCACCGAGTTCTCGGCCGACGGTGAGTGCTCGCCAGACCTGCAATCCCAGGACGACCACGTCGTGAGTGTCCTGGGCGACGGATTCACCGTCGAAATCGACGGAGCTCGACTGACGGTCACCTCAGCAGGCTCCGCCGGGCTCGTGTACCGGGAGGGATGAGTCAGGAAGCCGGGTCGAACAGAACCTCGACTCGATCTACCCGACAGTCGTCGCTGATCTGGAGAAGGACCAACTCCACGCCGCCGAAGTCGGACTCCATCCGGCCGCCAGGCACCAGGCGGCCCTCCTGCGTGACGCCATCGCTGGTGACGCTCAGATCGAGTTCTGGCGGATCGGCGAAGGCGCCGCTGCGCTCACGCCGGATGCCGTACCGGATGAACACGCCTGGTTCGACTTCGACCGAGGTGCTCGGATCGAGCAGCGAGGCAGCCGGGTCCGAGGCGCCATAGGCGGCGGCACACCCGGAGACCGGCGGGCCCTCCCCGCTCACCCCCCAGCGGCTCAACTCGGAGATCCCATCCTGGGAGTCGAGCATGGGATCGAATTCGAGGAACCGAAAGGTGTAGCCGAACAGATCGAGCGACTCACCCAGCTCGATCGGTATGTCCCCAACCTGGCTCGAGGAAGGCTCTCCCCGCTCGTCCAGCTCTGCGTCCGCCAGGTAGCCGCTCTCTCGGTCCTTGATGACGATCCGCACCGAGAATCGGCCGTCGAAGAACTCGGCCTCGCTCCCGTACTGACGAAACGCCACGTACTCGACCTCACCCTCGCGGAGGTCGGGTTCCTCGGCGGTCCGCAGATCAGAACCGCACGCCGTCAGGCCGAGGCCCACGATGAGAACAACCAGGACGAAGGGTGAGGATTTCATCGGCAGCAGGCTATCAATCAATCCGGCCCGCCGATCCGGTTGATGTCGATCCGTTTGAAGTTGGCCGCCAACTCGTCATAAGTGAACTCGAACTCCGTCTCGACCCCGTGAGGGTTCCGAACCACGACCGCGGAGTCGGTCACTCCGGTCACGATGTAGGCGTGACCGTAGAACAGGTCTTTGGTGCCGGCGGTGGCCGGGTCGTCGTCCTTGATCGGATAGGTGTTGGCGTCGGAACCGCTGAGGCTCGACAGCGAGATGGCGTGGCCCGACTCGAACTCGGCCTTGAGTTCGTCGAAGGTGAAGTCCGGCGGCTCGATGTGAACACTCTCGGCACCGGTCACCCACTCCATCGCCTGGTAGGCCCGACCACCTTCGATGTCTTCGTACGACTCCTCGTAGATGGCCAGGGCCTTCTCGTAGGCGAGGGGCCACAGCTCCCGCCGTCCACCCACCGCTTCCTGGGAGTTGTTGGCGTACACCGGCACGAACTCGCCGCTTCTCTCTTCGGCGGGAAACGTCGGGGTGACCACGATCTCGACCGGCGTGCCATCCGGGTAGAGCGTGACCGTGAACGTGCCGTTGGCGTTTTCGCTGACCGAGCGTTCGATCACCGCAGGGTCGACGGAAGCCACCGCCGCCAAAGAGGCGATGAAGTAACAATCACCCAGGCTGCCCTGATCTACGTCCGACTGCCGGATGGCGATGCCGTCCTCGAGGACGAAGAGATCGCCCTCGAAGAGCACGTAGTCGTAGTCGTGGCCATCGGCGAGCGGCGGATTGACGTTCCTGCTGCGGGCCTCCAGGCGGCGCAGCTGGGCGGGCGAGAGTTTGGGGAGCACCATCGCCAGCAACGCGATCCGTTCGTGCTTCTTCAACCCTCCCTTGAGCGTTCCCTCCTGCATCTGGTCGACCCACACGTCCAACTCACGCTCGGTGAGTCTGTTCATCACCTCGTCGGCTCCCCGGGGGGTGAGCCGGTCGAAGGTGTCGCGGATACCGAAGAGATCGTTGCGGCGCACTCCCCAACCACCCGTGTCGAGCGCCGACCGGATTTCGGAAAGAGCCGCGTTCACCTCCACGAAGAAGGCCAGCTCGCCGCGCAGCTCCGCCCGGGCCGCCAGGAGTTGATCGAAGATCGGATCGTTGTCCGTACCCGGCCAGGAATCGATCCTGCGGTCCAGTTCGCCGATCAGGGCCGTGAGAAGTGCCGGATCCTCGGCACCGAGGGAAGTCATGGCCCCCGCGGTCAGAGCAGGCATGATGCCAATGGCGTCGAAGTAGCCGTTGCGCTCCACGAACGCCGCCCGTGCTTCGAGGTCTCGGGCACGCGCCCGAGCCTCCCTGGCGAGAGCAGAGAGCGAGGCCGTCGAGCTCGAGTGCCGTCCCACCGCCGAAAGACGGCCCAGCACCGCCCCCCGGGTCCGGTCCACCTCCTCGGCCAGGCGATCGAGATCGCCGGCTCGTGCTCGTAGGAGATCCGGATCGAAGATATATGGCACGTTTACAGTGTATAGCATTGTTTTTCATTGTTCCACTCACAGCTCGACCACCCCCTGGACCCGGAGCGAGAAAAATCCCTTGACGCTGTCATGGCGGCGGCGGTATGGTCGGAGCACCAAATACGTCAGCGCTGACGCCAACGCTGACGTAGAGGAGGAGGAAGTCCTTGGCGAAGTCGACGCTGGAAGAGGTTGCCCGTCGTGTCGGGGTGTCGGCCCGGACGGTTTCACGGGTGGTCAACCACGAGGGGGGTTTCTCGGAAGCCACCCGTCGCAAGGTCCAGGCCGCCATCGACGAGGTCGGTTACCGACCGAACCTCATGGCCCGGGGCTTGGTCACCAAGCGTTCAGGCACGGTTGGGTTCTTGGCCGCCTTCTTCACCGATCCGTATTTTCCAGAGGTCGCCGACGCCGCCGGCACCGCCCTCAAGGAAGCCGGGAAGACCATGTATATGGCGCCCCACCACGAGAATCCAGCCGAGCAACATCGGATCTTCGACTCTCTGATATCGCACGGAGTCGACGGAATCATCGTGTTTCCCTCGCACGGCCACCCCCAGCCGATCCTGGAGGCGGCCGGTCTAGGAATCCCCGTCGTGGTGCTCGACGATGAGATCGTTCACCCGAGGGTCGGACTGGTCCGCAACGACATCCGCGGTGGCGCCGTCGCAGCCGTAGATCACCTCCTCCAACAAGGGCACTCAGCCATAGGGGCCGTCATGAACGCCTCTTCGCGGCGGGGTGGCAGGACTTGGCGCGAGGCGACCTTCGCCACGCGCCTGCAGGCGGCGGGACTGGCGAGCGGTCGCATCACCCACGCCGAGCCGACGATGGCCGGAGGAGTGACCGCTGGTCGGGAGCTTCTGGCACTTCACCCCGACACGACCGCTGTCTTCGCCTACAACGACCTCATGGCGGCGGGGGTGCTCCTGGCCGCCACCGAAATGGGCGTCAGCGTACCGAACGACCTTGCCGTGGTCGGGTTCGACGACATCGAGCTGGCGACGGCCGTGTCACCTACGCTCACCAGTGTGAGGCTCGATCGGGAGGAAATCGGACGGACGGCGGTGCATTTGTTGAATCGGATGATCGACGAACCGGAGTATTCGCCAGAACCCATTCTGATCCCGACGGTTCTGATGAGAAGGGAATCGACATGAGGAGGGACGATGACCACACCTAGCGTCGCCGACAAACCGAGGAACGATCTAGGCGTCGCCTTGCTCTTTCTTCTCCCCAGCCTGATCGGGTTCCTGGCGTTCTTCCTGATCCCGGGCATCCGAGGTGTCTACCTCAGCCTGACCGACTGGAACCTGCTCGCCAACACCGGCGATTTCATCGGCCTGGAGAACTACCAGGAGATGATGTCGGACCCGGTTCTTAGAACGTCGATCGTGGTCACGGCGTACTACGTCGTCCTCAACATCGGCAGCCAAACGATCTTCGCCATCGCCATCGCCACTCTCATGGACCGGTTCACCAAATCCGTGTTCGTGCGGGGAGCGTTGATTCTCCCCTGGCTGGTTCCGAACGTGGTGGTGGCGCTCTTGTGGCTGTGGATGCTGGATCCCAACGTTGGCATCGTCAACGCCGGCATCGAGGCGCTCGGATTCGAACCGATCCGCTTCTTGGGGTCCACTGCCGGTGTGATCCCGACCATCGCCGGCATCAACACCTGGCGCCACATGGGGTACACGGCGCTCTTGATCTACGCCGGCCTGCAAACCATCCCGAAATCTCTCTATGAGGCCGCCTCGGTGGACGGGTCTTCGGAGTGGCACATGTTCCGCAAGATCACGCTCCCCCTCCTTCGGCCCGTCCTGGCGCTCGTCCTGGTGATCACCGTTGTCGGCTCCTTCCAGGTCTTCGACATCGTCGCCGTTGCCACCGGCGGTTTCGGGGGCCGACCGGGCGGACCGGTCAACGCCAGCCGAGTCATCTACCTGTACATCTTCGAGAACGCCTTCTCGTTCAACCGTCTCGGGTACGCCGCAGCGCTGGCCGTGGGCCTCTTACTCCTCCTTCTCACCGTCACGGCAATCCAGCTCAAACTGCTCCGCGCTTCAGAATCGGATCTCGCATGACCACGACAAAAGCATCCGCAACAACCGAAGGCACCGCACCACGGGTCTCCCGAATCGTGGCGTGGATCATCCTCGCCGTCCTCCTCATCATCAGCCTGTTCCCGTTCTGGTGGGCGCTGCGCACCGGCCTCAGTTCCAACGGGGCGCTTTTTCAGGGATCCCAGTCCCTGCTCCCGGTGGAGCCGACCACGCTCAACATCGAGAAGGTGCTGGGCCTCGAGGAGGTGGGAGCAGGTGGAGCGGTCTTCAACTTCCCGCTCCTCCTCCGCAACTCGGTGATCGTCTCGACGGTGATCACGGCCGGCCAGGTCCTGTTCTCCGCCATGGCCGCCTACGCATTCGCCCGTCTGTCGTTCCCGGGAAGGGACAAGCTGTTCTTCGTGTATCTCAGCGGACTGATGGTCCCCCCGATCTTCACCCTGATTCCGAACTTCATTCTCATCAAGAACCTTGGACTCCTGAACACCCTGGCGGGCATCATCGCCCCCTACTTCTTCATGACACCGTTCGCTGTGTTCTTCCTGAGGCAGTTCTTCTTGGGGATCAATCGCGAGGTAGAAGAGGCGGCCGCCATCGACGGAGCGGGCAAATGGAGAACCTTCTTCCAATTGATCATTCCCGTCGCGTCGGCTCCCCTCTTCACGCTTTCCATCCTCACCTACATCACCGCATGGAACGAGTACCTGTGGCCGCTGGTGGTGGGGCGTGAGGAGAGTGTGCGAGTGCTCACGGTGGCGCTCGGCATCTTCACCACCCAGCAACCCGGCACCTCCCCGGACTGGGCCGGCCTCATGGCTGCCACGATCCTGGCCGCTTCCCCGATCATCATCTTGTTCCTCTTCGCAGGTCGACGCGTTGTCGACTCGATTCAATTCTCTGGGATCAAGTGATCCTGGCGTCCAAGAAAGGAAATGCATTGACAAAACGAATGAAGCTGATCACCCTGATTGCGGTCTTCGGTCTCGTGCTCGCCGCCTGCGGCGGTACGGATGAGGGGACCGATGAAGGTTCCGATACCACGACTGCAGGCGAAGCGGCCGGCGGCGACGTCGTCACCATCGACTACTGGTTGTGGGACGATCGTCAGCAGCCCTTCTATGAGCAGTGTGCCACCGACTTCGAGGCGAACAACCCCAACATCGACGTGGTGGTCTCGCAGTTCGGTTGGGGCGACTACTGGGACGGTTTGACGACCGCCTTCGCCTCGGACACCGCCCCGGACGTCTTCACCGACCACCTCGCCCGCTACCCGGAGCTGGTTTCGTCTGGTGTGCTCGTGTCGCTCAACGACTACGCAGAAGCCGACGGCGTCACCGACATCTACTTCCCAGGGCTGGCCGACCTGTGGGTCGACCAGGAAGGCAACCGCTACGGCTTCCCCAAGGACTGGGACACGGTGGCTTGGGCCGTCAACGCAGCAGACCTGGAAGCCGCCGCCCTCACCATCGAGGATCTTCAGGCGGCGACGTGGAACCCCCAGGACGGCGGTTCTTTCCAGGAAATCATCGCCGCCCTCACGGTCGACGCCAACGGCGTGAGAGGCAACGAGGACGGATTCGATCCCGCCAACGTCGAGACCTACGGCTTCGGCATCGAAGGAAACTTTGGGGCCTTCGGGCAGACCACCTTCAGCGCCTTCGCGGCCTCGACCGGGTTCGAGTTCCTCAACGAGAACCCGTGGGGTACGGCAGCCAACTACGACGACGACCGCCTGGCGGACACCATCGCGTGGTTCCGCAGTGGCATCGAGGCGGGCTACATCGCCCCGATCGAAGACACCCAGTCGCTGGGTGGCTTCACCCTCTACGAGAACGGTACCGTGGCGTCCATGACGAACGGATCGTGGATGATCGCCACCTATTCGGGCCTGGAAGCCACCGACACCGTGTGGGCGCCGTTGCCGGAAGGCCCTGAGGGTCGCGCTTCGATGTTCAACGGACTGGCCGACTCGATCACGAAGTCGGCGGAGGATCCCGACGCCGCCTGGGAGTGGGTCAAGTACATGGCCTCCGCCGATTGCCAGAACGTCGTGGCAAGCGGGGCAGTGGTGTTCCCGGCGATCCCCGAGGCAACCGAGATCGCCCAGTCACAGCATCTCGAGAACGGAGTGGACGTGAGCGCCTTCACGACCCACGTCGAGGACGGCACCACCTTCCTGTTCCCGATCACCACGAGCGCTTCCCAGGTGGAGGCGGTGGTTGGACCGATCATGGACTCGATCCTGCTGGGTCAGGAGACCGACGCTCGAGCTGCACTCGATGCAGCCAACGAGCAGGTCAACGCGATCCTCGGCGGCTGACGACGCCAGGTGGGGGTGCCTTGGAAACGAGGCACCCCCACCGCCCGCCCAATGACGATCGGCCGCCCGCTCATCCTCGCTCTGATACTCGGCATCTCCGCGTGCGGCGCCGAGCGCACGGCAGACGTGGAGATCACGGCCACCGCGCTGTCGGGCGGGCCGTGCACGGAGAGCTTCGTGACCCATGACCTCGACCACATCACTCGAGGAGGTCAGGTCGAAACGACGCTGTTCGACGGCACCGGTGCGGGCGTAGCGCTCTCCGACCTCGACGAGGACGGGGATTTGGACATCGTGCTGGCCAACCTCTCGGGATTCTCGACGATTCAGCGAAATGGCGGAGGTCTTCGATTCGAGCGAGAAGATCTCATCGAGGGACGATTCCGCCAGCCCGCCGTCGTCGATCTGGTCGGCGATGACCGAAAAGACATCCTCTTCACCACCGGCATCGGCAAGCCCGTGATTCTGGAGGCCGCTCAGGAGGGTTTTCGACGTGTCGAGCTCGAGGGACTGGATCAGGTGGCCTATGCGGTGGCATGGGATGACCTGGACGGCGATGGCGACGTCGACCTCGTGACCGGAGCGTACAACGCCGAACTCACCGCGCAACGCGATATGCGCTCGGTGGCCGGCGGCCATTCGGGAGTCACCCTCCACGAGAACGTGGAAGGCCTGCTGGAACCGACGACGCTGAGCCGGTTGTCGCAGGCGCTCGTGGTCCTCTTCCTCGATGTCGATGGAGATGACGACCTCGAGATCATGGCCGGCAACGACCTCGCCACCCCCGACGACGTCTGGTTCGCAGATGGAGAACGGTGGGAGCGGAGGGAGCCGTTTCCGCAGACCGCCTTCTCGACGATGAGCTTCGACTCCGCAGACGTCGACAACGACGGCGACATGGAGATCTTTGCCACCGACATGCATCCGATGTCGTCCGACCCGGAGACACTGGCCGATTGGGAGCCCGTGTTCGAGGACATGGAGGCGCTCCCCCGTCTGGATGAGATCCAAGCGATGGAGAACGTCCTCCTCACCAGCTCCGGTGATGGATTCGAGTCGATCGGACGCCAGATGGGGGTGCCGCACACCGGGTGGAGCTGGTCCGGGGTGTTCGGCGACCTCGATCAAGACGGATTCGTCGACCTCTACGTCGTGAACGGCATGGAGAGCCGGGCGATGTTCCCCGATCTGCCTGGCTACGCCCTGGTGGAACCAAACCAGGCCTTCCGCAACGACTCCGGGAACGGTCTCACACCCATGCCGCAGTGGGGACTCGACGACACAGCCGGGGGCCGCGGGATGGCCATGGGCGACATGGACGGAGACGGAGATCTCGACATCGTCGTCAACAACCTCAACTCGGCGGCTCGCCTCTACGAGAATCAGCTGTGCGGCGGGAGCTCCCTGCTGGTCGACCTCGCCTGGGCAGGCACCGCCAACCGGAGCGCCCTCGGGTCTCGGCTGGAGGTGACCACATCCAGCGGACTCTCGATCAGCAGATCGGTGACCGGCAACCGCGGCTACCTCTCGAGTAGTTCTACTCAGGCCCATTTCGGCTTGGGCACCGCTGAGATCGAAACCCTCACGGTGCGATGGCCTGACGGCGCCGTCTCAGCAATCACAGATGTCACACCCAATACCCAGCTCACGATCAGAAGAGAGACCTGATGCGAACCACTCTGAAACTAGGACCGCTCGAAATCGAGATCGAGGCGTCCGGACCGCCGGCGGAAGTCCCCGGTGGATGGATCATCGATCCTGGCGACGTGACCATTTCCCACCCGCTGGGGCCGACTCGGTTCTACCGGCACGGCTGGCACTCGTGGGCGGTCACCCACTGGGCATCGCTCGATAGCCCTCCCCTCGATACGCCCGAGCTCTATCGATTCCAATCCGAGGACGCCCGGATCCAGGACGGAGTCCACCACCGCGGGAGCTGGGTGGGAGCACTCGAAGCTCCGGGCGGGCAGGCTCTCGTCCTCGGGGCCATCGGCCTCGACGCCTCTGTCGAAGCCACCGAGACGACCCTGTCAGGCAAGGGCCTATCGGAGCCGGTCCAGTGGTTCCTCGGATTCGGCGATCCGGAGGCGACCCTCGAGCGATACGCCAGGCTTCTCGGCGAACGTTTCGGATCCCGCGCCGTCGACCCCGGCCACGTCTGGTGCTCCTGGTACTCGTACTACACCAACATCACCGAGGACGACATGATGGAGGTACTCGACGGACTCGAGGGTCTGCCGTTCGATGTCGTCCAAATCGACGACGGCTGGCAGCGTCAGGTCGGCGACTGGACGGTCAACGAAGACTTCCCTTCGGGAATGACCTCCATGGCCACCACCATCTCCGAGCGGGGGTACCGACCCGGGCTGTGGATGGCGCCGTTCATCGCCCTGGAAGGCTCCGAGATCCTGGCGGCACACCCGGACTGGTTCATCGGCGGTGCCGAGGAACCGGTGGTGGCCGGATTCAACTGGGACCGCAAGTACTACGGGCTGGACATCACGAACCCCGCGGTCGAGAAGCACGTTCGGGACGTGATCGCGACGGCTGTCGAGTGGGGCTACACCTACCTCAAGCTCGACTTCCTCTTCGCGGCAGCCATTCCGGGGCAGCGCTTCAGTCCGGAGGTCGGTCCAGAGACGGCCTATCGCCGAGCCGTCGAAGTGGTTCGCCAAGCAGCCGGCGAGGACACCTACCTCCTGGCCTGCGGTTCGCCCATCGTGCCATCGCTCGGCATCTTCGACGGGATGCGCATCGGTCAGGACGTCGCCCCGGACTGGGAGCCCGGGCCGAAAGTCACCCCTATCCACTATTCGGCGCCGTACACCCGTTTCGCCGTGTCCAACTCACATGCCCGTCTGTGGCTCTCTCCCGTGGTGGCAGTCGATCCCGATGTCGTGTATTTCCGCTCGAAGTCCAACAACATGACCCAGGAGCAAATCGGACTCCTGGCGGACATTGCCTCGGTGTGCAGTTTCGTGGCAACCTCGGATCCGCCCCATTGGCTGACCGGCGAAGAGCGACAGGCGTTGCTGGAGTATCTGAGCGCCCCCCGAGCCGTGCAGCGGATCGATCGATATCGTTTCACGATCGACGGTCGCGAGGTGGACTTCGAGGCTGCCTCATTGGACGCGCCGCCCAGCCGCTGACCCGTCGGACGGTGTGATCCTCGTCGCTCGGAGCCTGTCCAGACGCGCCGAACCCCCGTTGCAACGGGGGTTCGGCAATGCTCCGGGGGTGGGACTCGAACCCACAACCTGCGGATTAACAGTCCGACGCTCTGCCAATTGAGCTACCCCGGAATGAAGATACGGACTGGGCGACGGGAGGATACCAGGGTACCGCCGCCCGCCCTAAACACCCGGACTGCAGCCAGGATGGCGGCGCCTCAGCCCTCGCCCAGGAAGCCTTCGAGTTTCTTGGACCGGGCCGGGTGACGAAGCTTGGCCAACGCCTTGGTCTCGAGCTGCCGGATTCGCTCTCGCGTCACATTGAAGTGCTCCCCCACCTGTTCGAGTGTTCGAGGAACCTCGTCGTCGAGGCCGTATCGCATGATCAGGACGGTGCGCTCCCGATCGTTGAGGTCCTCCAGTGCGTGCGCCATGTACTCCTGCAGCAACTTGAACGAGGCGGCCTCCACCGGAACCACCGCCTCCGTGTCCTCCACGAAGTCGCCCAGAGTCGAGTCGTCCTCCGTGCCCAGCGGAGTCTCCAGGGAGACCGGGTCCTGGGCGATCTTGCGGAGTTCTGACACGCGGTCCGGATCGACCTCCATCTCGGCGGCGATCTCTGCGATGGTCGGTTCGCGGCCCAGATCCTGGAGTAGCGCCCGTTGGGTTTGCGCCAGTTTGTTGATCGTTTCCACCATGTGGACGGGAACACGGATGGTCCGCGCCTGATCGGCCAACGCCCGCGTCACCGCCTGGCGGATCCACCAGGTGGCGTAGGTTGAGAACTTGAAGCCCTTGCGGTAGTCGAACTTCTCCACGGCGCGCATCAGGCCCAGGTTGCCCTCCTGGATGAGGTCGAGGAGCGCCATGCCTCGCCCGACGTACTTCTTGGCGATGGACACCACGAGCCGGAGGTTGGCCTCGACGAGGCGCTTCTGGGCGCGATCGCCCTTGCGGATGGTCCGTTCGAGGATCACCCGGTCTTCGACCGACAGGCTCTCGCCCGACTCTTTCAAGGCGGCCAGCTTGTCGTTGGCGCGTTCACGAGCCTCGATGGCCATCGACAGCTCGACCTCCTGTTGGGTCGTGAGGAGCCTGACCCTGCCGATCTCCTGCAGGTACATGCGAACCGGATCGGACATGGCGATGTGATCGTCTTCGGAGATCGGATCGATGATCGTGTCGGTGCTGTCCTCCGCCACCCGGATGCTGGCGGTCCGGAGGGCCTCAAAGACCTCCTCGAATGCCTCCGGCGGAGCTTCGGCGTCCTCCAGGTCCTGTTGGACCTCACCCATGGTGAGGAAACCGCGCTGCTGGCCTCGCTTGACGAGTTCCGCCAGCGCTGCTTCGAGAGATGGGTTCACGAGTCTCCTGACGATCTCTTCTTCCGCTCCAAAGCTAACAACTCCTCGAAGACTTGTGAATGAGTCTGTCGATCGGACTCGGGGTCGATCCTGGAGAGTTCGTCCCGCTTGGCCCCGATCCGACGGTCCAGCATCCGTACACGAAGCCTGGCGACCAACTCGTCCGCATCCGCTTCGGGCTCGTCGCCAAGCGTCAGCTTCCTCACGAAGGAAGCCATCGCCGGATCGACGGCGTCGAGTTCGGCAACGTCGACGGGATCGCCCGGATGCTCGGCGCCGATACGCACCAGGACCTCGACCAACGATCGGTAGTCCTCCCGGGTCAACCAGTCCGGATCCACGGCGCGGGCCGCCAGATGATTCATCGCCATGAGACGAACCAGCTCGAGTTCTGCTCGCTCCTGCCCGTTGCGCGGCGGGGGCCACACGGCCGGCGACGCCGCCGCGGGAGGCTGATCAGACCCCTGCCGACGGGCGGGTCCGGCGCCACGCCTCTGCTTCGACGAACTCCTTCCAGCCGCGTCGACGGCGGCGACGATCGACTCGGTGTCCACCCCGGTGAGCCGGCTCAGGAAGCGGGCATACTCGCGTCGCATCACCGGGTCCGAAAGGCGGGCCACCATGGTGGCCGCCGACGTGACTGCCCGCGACCGCCCTTCCGGTTCGTCGAGGCGGAATTGTGCCACCTCCCGTTCGAGACGGAACTGAAGCAGCGGCTCGGAGCGCTCGATGGCATCGGTGAGCGTGCTCAGCTTGCCTTCGGACACCAGGTCTGCCGGGTCCCGGCCTTCCGGCATCACGGCCACTCGCAGGTCGAGACCCAGTTCGGCGGGAAGGTGGAGTTCGTCGCCCCTGATGGCCGCCCCCGCACCGGCCTGGTCGGCATCGAACGCCAGCACGATCTTCTCCGAGAAGCGGCGCAACAGGTCGAAATGGTCCTCTCCGAGCGCGGTGCCGCACGACGCCACCGCCACGGGGAAGCCGGCATGATGCAAGGCGATCACGTCGGTGTACCCCTCCACCACCACCGAAAAGCCCGTACGGGTGATATTGGCCTTGGCGCGATCGAGCCCGTAGAGGAGCTCAGCCTTCTTGTAGAGCCGGGTTTCGGGGGTGTTGAGGTATTTCGGACCGTCTCCCTCCAGGATGCGAGCCCCGAAACCGACCGCCTCCCCTTTGACGTCGCGGATGGGGAACATGACGCGACCGTGGAACCAGTCGATGACGCCTCCCCGGTTGCCCTTTCGAGCCACCCCGGCTTCTATCAGCTGTCGCTCGGTGAAACCCTGCTCCTTGAGGGCGCGCACCATCGTGTTGCGGCTGCCGCCGGTTGGCGAGTAGCCGAGTTCGAACTCGTCAACGGTGGATCCGTCGTACCCGCGGCTGCGGAGATAGGAGCGGGCGGGGCCGGCGTCGGCGCCCTTCTTGAGCCGCTCCTGGAAGAAGGCGATGGCGGCTTCGTTCGCCTCGGACAGGCGCCGCCGTTCGCCCCGACGTTTGGCGGCCGACGGGTCCACTCGCAACGTCACCCCCGCTCTGCCCGCCAAGAGCTCGACGGCCTCGGAGAAATCGAGGGCCTGGGTCTCCATGACGAACTTGAAGATGTCCCCGCCCATCCCGCATCCAAAACAATGGAAGAGGCCCCGGGCGGGATCCAGCGACATCGAGGGGGTCTTCTCCTGATGAAAGGGGCAGATCGCCTTGTAGGAACGGCCGCGTCGCTTGACCGTCGTCACCGCCTCGACGAGGTCGACGATGTTGGTCGCTTTCCGGACCTGCTCGATGTCATCACGGTCGAATGCCATTGGCTCGGAGTGTAGAGGGAGATGAAGCAACCCCCTCCGAGGACGAAGCCGCCAGGACCGCCGGGTCGGGTAGCCGGGGCACCTAGAGTAGAGGCGATGGACATCGGTGCTGACCTGTCACCCGAGGTCGCCCCGCCCTATCGCGAGCACCTCGGCAACAACCGCCAATACTGGCGAGACATCATTCTGGGCGTCAACGACGGCCTCGTCTCGATGTTTCTCCTGGTGGCCGGTGTGGTCGGAGGCGCGCTGAGCACTTCCACTGTCTTGTTGACGGGAATCTCGGGTGCCATCGCCGGTTCCATTTCCATGGCGGCCGGGGAGTTCATGGCCACCAAGTCGCAGGAAGAGGTGTTCCAGCGGGAGATCGAGCTCGAGCGGGAACACTTCAAATACCATCGCGAACACGAACTCGACGAGCTGCGAGAGATGTTCGGCGAGATGGGACTGGAAGACCCGCTCCTCGAAGACGTGGTGCAGAAGTTCAACGAGTCGGACGACGCTCTGATGAAGATCATGATGGCGCTCGAGTTCGGGGTGGTCGAAGAGGAACGCCGCTCACCTTGGGCCGCCGCTTTCATTTCCGGTTTGCTGTTCCTGGCGGGAGCGGCACCGAGTGTCGTGCCGTTTGCCTTCACGAGCTTGTCCCCCAACACGGCTCTGGCGTGGGCGGCCGTGTTTTCGGGCCTCGGTCTGTTCGCCGTCGGAGCTGCCAAGACTTGGGCGACGATGGGCAATTGGTTCAAGTCGGGGCTCGAAAACCTGGCGGTGGCGGCCGGGGGCGCCGTCCTCTCCTACCTCGTCGGGGCTGCCTACGAACGGTCCTTCGGAGGCTGAACACCCTGGACCGAGCGAGGGACCGGGGTGGGTCTAGCCCGCCGTCGCCACGAATTCGATCGTCAGCTGCACCTCGTCGGTGACGTTGGCCACCTGCGAGACGCTGGGGATGTTCAGGTCGAAATCCGAGCGCAGCACTTCCGCCTTGGCGATTCCCTCCAGCCGTTCGGGGGTGATCGAGCTGACGGTGACAGCGAAGGTGACGGGGTTGGTGATGGTCCGGATCGTCAGATCACCCGTCATGGTGAAGCTCACCTCGTCGGCGATCTCGTCTGGCAGGCCGGCGATCGAGGTCGGAGTGAAGGTGATGAACTCGAACTCGTCGTCGGCCGAGTCGAGAATCTCGCCGCGGATGGCTCGATCCCGGAACGACGACCCGGTCTCGAGCGTTCGGGCGTTGATGACGACCTGGCCCACCTGGGAGTTGGCCGGGGTGCCGAAATCGACCAGGATCTCGGCGGCGAG
>CBDUEV010000055.1:0-18113 GCA_965366365.1 uncultured Acidimicrobiia bacterium
GTGGAGATGATCTCGATCATCTCGGGGATGTGATCGGTGGCGCGCGGCTCGACATCGGGGCGGAGCACGCCCAGCGCGTCCTCGGCTGCCGCGAACGTCTCGTAGGATTCGGCCACGACGGCGTCGGTGGAGATCCCTCGCTGTTGCGCGGCGGCGATGATCTTGTCGTCCACATCGGTGACGTTCCGCACGTACGTCACCTCGTACCCTCGCCAAATGAGATACCGACGGATCACGTCGAAGGCAACAGCCGACCGTCCGTGACCAAGGTGAGGATGGGCCTGCACCGTAGCTCCACAGACGTAGATGCCCACTTTCCTCTCGACGACCGGTACGAACGGGGTCGGCGCCCGGCCGAGCGTGTTGAAGATCTGCATCAGGCCATGGTACCGGGCCGAGGCAGCGGGCTAACCCGACCGAACCAGGCTCACGATCGCCATGGCCGCCAGACCCTCGTCGCGTCCGATGAATCCCAGGCCGTCGGTGGTGGTCGCCTTGACCGAGACCCGGTCCAGGTCCGCCCCTGTCACGGCTGCCACATTGGCGCGCATCGTCTCTCGGTGGGGAGCGATCCGCACCCGCTGGGCGAGCACCGTCACATCGACGTTGTGAACCCGGTACCCGAGCTCAGCGACCCGACGAACGGCGTCCGCAACGAACACCTCCAGGCTGGCGACGTCGGTCCACTGCGGGTCGGACGACGGAAAGAACTGACCGAGGTCGCCCAACCCGGTGGCGCCGAGCAGGGCGTCGGTCAGCGCGTGAGCGGCCACATCGCCGTCGGAGGTGGCTGAGACCACCCGATCGAAACCCACCTCGACCCCACACAGAACGACGGAACCGGCGATGGGACCAAAGGCGTGGGCGTCGTAGCCGAACCCGACCAGAGGGTGACCGTCGCTCACGAGTCGGCCGGACGCCCGAACAGCATCCGTCCTACCGCTGTTCGAGTGGTGCTGGTCACTTCGACTTTGATCTCCGACCCGACCCGCTTGGCCGCATTCTCGATCACCACCATGGTTCCGTCGTCGAGGTAGCCGACCCCCTGACCGGGCTCACTGCCCTCCTTGCTGACCGGAACATCGATCACCTCGCCAACCGCCACCTGCGGTTTGAGGCTCTCGCCGAGCAGACCCGGATTGAGTACCCGGATACCCCGGATTTCGGCGGCCTTCGCCAGATGTGTGTCGGTGGTGGCGAGAATCGAGCCGGTGCGCTCGCCAAGGGCGAGCAGCTTGGCGTCGACGTCCTCGAACTCGGGCACCGCGTCGTCGAGCACCGAAACCTCGGAACCGCCCACGCTTCGCAACGCGTCGAGCACTTCGAGTCCGCGGCGTCCGCGGCGGCGCCGGCTCTTTTCGCCTGCGTCCGCCAAGCCCTGGAGTTCGTCGATCACAAAGAATGGAATCCAGATGCGGCCGTCGATCAGGTTGGTTCGGGCCAGTTCGAGAATCCGACCGTCGATCGCCGCCGAGGAGTCGATCAGGTAGGACCGTACGTTGTCCTCGGGTCGCCGGACAACCAGCGGCCCGGCCGGCCGCAATCCCGCCACAGCCAGGAGATCATGCGACCGCAAGGCGAAAACGCGAGCACCGGCCGTACCGAGCGCAACGACGACGAGGGCCGCGGTGGTCCATCCGATGGCGGGCGGGGCAAGCACCACGATCGGTACGGAGGCGACGAACCCGACAGTCAACCCGACGATCGCCCCGAAG
Source organism: uncultured Acidimicrobiia bacterium (assembly GCA_965366365.1). Lineage (GTDB taxonomy): Bacteria > Actinomycetota > Acidimicrobiia > Spongiisociales > JAENVV01 > CBDUEV01. Next base: position 1,716 of record CBDUEV010000055.1, read on the forward strand.
CCGCCGGTGAAAAGCTCGGGGCCCGTGGTGCGGGGCAGGAAGCGGCCTCCCAGGACGTCGAGCCGTGACGTGAAGCTCCGACCAAACACCCCGCCGATCACATACCCGAAACCGGCTCCCAGGACCGCACCGAAGAGTCGCGTCGAGGCCGGATCGACCGTCGCTCCAAAGACCGAATCGCCCAGGTTGGTCCCGATCTGGTAGCCAACGGCCGTCAACACCAGAGTCAGGAGCAGCCTGAGGACCTCGGAGATCATGTCAGGAGGATTCGTCCTTCTCGACCTTCGGCAGGGCACGGTCGAGCTTGCGGGTTGCTTCTTCCTCGTCGACATCGAGAGCGAACTGCAGTTCGCTGATCAACGTGACCCGCGCTCGCGACAACATGCGCTTCAGAGCGGGGGAGATTCCTTTGGTCTGCTGCGCAAACGAGAGATCTCGAACGACCTCGGCCACCTGGTAGATGTCACCGCTGGTCATCTTCTCGTTCAAGACCTTGTACCAACGACTCCAGTTGCTGCCGGCCTCTTGCGGCTCTTCCTTGAAGAGTGCGAAGACCTTGCGGGCCTGGTTCTTCGAGATGACGGGCCGAATCGTCTCTTCGATGCTGTCGACCGGCACGAACACCGTCAGCTGGTCTGTGGCGATCTGCAGCTGGAAGTAGTCCCGAGTCTGGTCGTTGAACTTCTGCTTGACCTTCTTGACGATGATGGCCGCCCCGTGATGCGGATGGACGACCTTGTCCTTCACGGCAAACGCCGACTTCTTGCGCGATGACTTGGCGGGCGCCTTCTTGGGTTCCTTCTTCGTAGCCATGAGTATCAGGGTTTCAGGTCGCGAACGGCTGCGTCAGTGTACAGGGCGCGGCAGCCAACGGAGCCATTCACTCGCCGAGCGGGTCGAGAAGCCCGTGGTGGTCGGTCAGCCGGTCGAAGAAGCGGCGCAGCTGGAGCGCCCGCGTCCGACCGACTCCCGATACTTTGTCGAGATCGTCGACCGACGCATAGAGCAGCTTGTGGAAATCGCCGAAGTGGCGCGCCACCTCTTCCTGCACCGACTCCGGCAGGCGCGGTATCTGACTGAGAAGCCGAAGCCCGCGAGGGCTCGCCTGGGCATCCGGATGGTCGAAGTCCAACGCATTGGCCACCAACACGGAGTCCTGGAGTTCCTCGGTGGAGATGGTCTCCAAAGCCTCGATGGCTGAAGCCACGCTCGTCTTGGTGAGTTTCTTCACGTAGTCCCGAACCACCAGTACTCGAAGCTCGTCTGAGCCTTGCAGGAGGTCGGCGAGTTGCAGGCGGACCAACTTGCCTTCGGCTCCCAGTCCGACACTGTCGCGCCGAACCTCTGCGCTGATTCGGTTGACCAACTCAGCCCGTTGCAGTACCAGAATCACGCTCCGGTACGTCATGAGATCGGCGACCTCGAGTCGGGTCAGGCGTTCCTCGGCGTCGTCCAAGCGTCGCCGGAAACGCTCGACGGTCTGGAGAGCTTGGTTGACTCGACCCGTCAGAGCTTGGGGGCTCTCGAGTTCGTGTTTCTCGTTCCCGAAGAACAAAGTGGCGACGGCCCGGTCCTCGCTGATCGAGATCACGGGCTTGCCGGTCTGGCGAGCGGCCCGTTCGGCGGTGCGGTGCCGGGAACCCGTCTCGTCTGTCGGCATCGACGGGTCCGGGATGAGATGGACGTTGGCGCGCAGGATCCGCTCACAGTCGTCCGAGACGACGATGGCGCCATCCATCTTGGCGAGTTCGGCCAACCGGGCCATGGTGAACGAAGAGTCCTTCAGCTGGAATCCACCGGTACAGATGGCATCGACTCCAGGGCCATGCCCAAGAACCACGAGCGCTCCGTTGCCGTGCTGGATGATGCGCCCAAAAGCTTCCCGGAGCGGAGTGCCCGGGGCCAGGCGTTCTAGGGTCGTCAGCAGCTCAAGGTCCGTCTCGCGCATGCGCTGCAGGCTACTACACCACCCCGACCCTCACCGTCGCACAAGCGCTCATTTACCGGCTCCCCCAACGGGCTACTACCCGAGGACCAGGCCCGCCCGAGCGACCGCTTCGCCGATCCTGCGTGGCCCATCGCCATCGGGCGAGATGAGGTTCTGCAGGCCGAGGCGGCCGGCTTCTTCGCCTCGTCGGCCACCGTGCGGGACGGCTCGCAGTTCACCGGTCAGGCCAACCTCCCCCCACGCCGCCAGCGCACCGAGAGGCTGATCGATGGCCGAGGAGACCAGTGCCAGCGCCACTGCCAGGTCGGCGGCGGGCTCGGTCACCTTTATGCCTCCCACCACGTTCACGTAGACGTCCTTGTCAGCCAACCCGATGGCTGCGTGTTTGGACAAGACCGCCAATATCTGGTGGACCCGGGCAGTCTCGATTCCGCGCACACTTCTCCTCGGCTGTGGCATGCCGGACGCCGAGACCAACGCCTGGATCTCCACGAGCACCGAACGGCGGCCCTGGATGGCGGGGAACACGACCGTCCCGGGGACGGCTCCCTGCCAATCGGCCACGAACACGGCCGACGGGTCGGCCACCTCGGTCATCCCGTCGGTGCCCATCTCGAACAAGCCCACGAGGTGGGTTGCCCCGAATCGGTTCTTCAGGCTGTGAAGGGTTCTGAACCCGCGATCGGTCTCCCCCTCCAGATACAGGACCACGTCCACCATGTGCTCGAGGAGTTTTGGGCCGGCGATGCCGCCATCCTTCGTGACGTGACCGACCAAGACCGTGGCGATACCGGTGTCCTTGGCGAGACGGATGAGACGAGCCGAGCATTCTCGAACCTGAGCGACGGCTCCAGGGGAACTGGAAACCTCGGACACTCCCACCGTTTGAACCGAGTCGACCACCAGGAGGTCGGGACGAAGGGCTTCGGCGGACTCGATGATGACGTCCACGTCGTCCTCCGCCAGCAGGTACACGTCGTCGCCGCCGATGCCGAGCCGAGTGGCGCGGAGGCCGACCTGTTCTGCCGATTCCTCAGCCGTTGCGATGAGCACCTTGGCGCCTGCCGAGACTTCCAGCATGGCCCCTGCCATCTGCAGAAGCAGCGTCGACTTGCCGACACCCGGCTCACCACCGACCAGGATCACCCCGCCGGGTACCAGACCGCCGCCCAACACGCGGTCGATCTCGTCGATGCCGACCGATCGGCGGAGGACCTCGGTCTCGCCCACCTTCGAAAGCGACGTGGGGCTCGAGGTGGCGCTCCCCCGACCCTTCGGAGCCTTTCCGGACCGGGGTCGTGCGACCTCCTCCAGCCCCTCGCCGGTCTGACAACGAGGGCAGAACCCCATCCACTTCGCCGATTCGTATCCACAAGAACCACATTGAAACATGGGGCGATCCTATCCACGACCACCGACACGAAACGCAGCCACGAGAGCCGCCACCACCAGAATGAGCAGCACTACGAAGGCAAGTACGGAGCCGATAGTCCAGATTTCTGTGTCTCGGATCGCAAAGAGAGGCATAGTCGTGGCAGAATACCGCCGGACTGGAAGGAAGACGGTTTTGGCACAACACACTTGCACGAACTGCGGCACCGTCCACACGAGTGACGACTACTGCCCCGAATGCGGCCAGTGGGTCGACGACGAGGGCTATGAAGAGTTCGAACTCGGCGCCGCTCCAGACGAGGCGACGATCCAGTCGCTGCCCTACAACTCGATTCCCTGTCCGTCGTGCGGTGCGAGCAACCCCCCCACCAACCGCCACTGCGAGGAGTGCGGAGCCCGCATCTCGCAGGGTGCCCTTCCCGTCGCACCCCAACCGATGATTCAGACTTCCGCCGGCGTCCGCGCGGCGATGGCCATCGGAGGGGTCCTGATCGTCGTCGTACTCATCGCCATGCTCTTCAATGTCTTCGGCGGCGACGACCCCACCGAAACCACCCTGGCGGGCGGATCGACCACGACCACCGCCCCGAGTACGCAAGCGCCCCTCGGTCTGGTACCCACGGTTTCCCAAACCTGCTCGTCGGAGCTGAACGAGAGTTTCGCCTGCGCGCTCATGTTCGACGGCGACCCCACGACTGCGTGGAACGACAACCGACTGATGGGCGAAGGCGCTTCCATCACCGTCACGTTCGACGGGACCTACTCCCTCGAACAGATCATCATCAAGAACCTCGACGAAGAAACACGCTTCAGGCGGAACTACCGCATCGCCGGTTTCAAGATCACCACCGACGACAACCCCACCGGGCAGATCGACGTCCTCGAAGACAAGACCGGACAACAGATCATCACCTTCCCGACCCTTCGGTCGACCACGCTCACCATCGAGGTCCAGAGCACCTACCCGGCCGAGGACGTCGATGATCAAGCGGCCTTCACCGAGCTCGTCGTGCAGGAAATCGAGATCTACGGACGGAAGGTCCAGTAGCTCCCGCCCGCCTGAGGCCGCCTATGGGCCGCCCACCAGGGGAATGAGGAGCGTCTCCGCCGCCCGCTTGACTTGCATGCGGAAGCGGTTCCACTAACCTCGTCATCACCGACGACGCACTTTTTGTGCGTCGTTTCCTTTTCCCCCCTTTCCGAAAGGAAACCCCATGCGACGCATCGCGTCCCCTCTCATCGCCACCGCGCTGGTGGCCGCCACGCTCATGGCGGGCTTCACAGACGCATCGAGCGGCCTGCTGGCCTCCGAAGACATCGAATCCGCCCCATCGATCGTCACACCACGGCCCGATCCAGCCCTCCTCATCGACCCGAAGCCGGTCGAGCGCACCGTCCCCAGCACGCCGGAACCGTGTGACGAACTCGGAAACCGAGGCCGGTGTGGAGGACCGGATCGACTGGCCCCCGAGCCGCCCGAACTGGTACCCGACGAGATCTCGTCCGTCGACGACTGGCGGCCCCTCGTGGCGCGCTATTTCGACCAGGAAGACGTCGCCAGGGCGCTGGCCGTGATTCGGTGCGAGAGCGGCGGCGCCCCCGAGGCCAAGAACCCTTCATCCTCAGCCTCTGGGCTCTTTCAGCACCTGGGTTCGTATTGGGACCGTCGCACCGTCAAGGCCGGCTGGGAGGGGGCCGATATCTTCGACCCCATCGCCAATACGGCCGTGGCTGCCTGGCTGGTGTACGAAGGTGGCGGGTGGAGCCATTGGAACCCCAGCCGCCACTGCTGGGGGTAGATGCCATCTGTCGGCGGGCGGAGAGGCCTACTCCTTGATGTAGGGCTGGCCGTCCGCAGCGGGCGGACGGGACTTGCCCACCACGCCGGCCACCACCACGATGGTGGCGATGTAGGGCGTCATGCCAAGGAACTCCGAAGGAATCGGGGTCTGCAAGATGGCCAGCTTTCCCTCGAGGGCGCTGGCGAAACCGAAGAGCAGCGCCGCCAGCAGGCCGCCAACGGGATGCCATCGACCGAAGATCATGGCGGCCAGGCCGATGAACCCTCGCCCTCCGGTCATCTCCTCGTCGAACCGCCCAACCGTGCCGATCGTGAACCAGGCGCCACCGAACCCGGCGATCATGCCGCCGAGGATCACGTTCAGGTATCGGAGGCGATACACGTTGATGCCCAGCGTGTCGGCGGCCTTGGGATGCTCCCCCACAGCACGAGACCGCAAGCCCCATCGGGTTCGGAAGAGACCGAAGGTGGCGGCGCCCACGAGGATGAACATCCCATACACGATGATGGTGTGCTGAAACAGGACCGGACCCAACAGAGGTATGTCCGCCAGCAACGGGATGTTGACGGCTTTGAAGATGCCCGCATTGTTGAGTTCGGTGCGCTCGACGAGGATCTGCGCGGTCAAGAACGAAGTCAGCCCAACCACCAGGAAATTGATCACCACGCCGGCGATGATCTGGTCGACTCGGAACTTGACCGCCAGCACGGCCAGGAGGGCTGCCAGCAGACCACCGACCACGACAGCGCCAAGCAAGCCCAGCCAGATGGACCCGGTGATGGACCCCACCACGGCACCGGCGAATGCGCCTCCGAGCAGCATGCCCTCGATGCCGATGTTGATGACGGCCACTCGTTCACACATGATGCCGCTCAGCGCACCGATCGCAATCGGCACCGCCGAGGCGACGGAGGCCTGGAGCATTCCCACCAGCGAGAACGACTTACCGGCGGCCGCCCACGCCAGGAAAGCGAAGATGAACAGAACCATCCCCAGCCCGAGCATCAGGTTGGCCTTGGCACCACGTCCCCTGGCGATCTGGTAGGCGCCGAGCCCCGCCAACGCCGCCGCCACCAGGAAGCCCGTCCCGGCGGCTGGGACGATCAGGTCGGGGAAGTCGGCGAACCGGTCTTGAGGACGAACCAGACGCAGAACGGCGCTGCCCTCCGACCCGAGGGCGAACACCGTCAGGACCAATCCACCCATGAACAGGAGAACAATCCCGATGATCCTCGAACGCCGGATGTCCGCAGGATTGATGATGGATTCTTCGGCTCTCTGATCGAGCAGAGCGGTTGTCATGTGGACCATCCTTGGGTGATCTGCTCCGCCTCAGCGTCAACGCCCACTCGGAAGACGGCCCGGATGAGGGCCGGCGCAGCGATGAACATGATGATGAGAGACTGAATCACCTCGACGATATCGATCCCGATTCCGGCCGACGCCTGCATCTCCTGTCCACCTGCCTTCAGGGCTCCGAACAAGAGGCCGGCGAGAAGAATACCGATCGGGTGCGAGCGACCGAGCAATGCAAGGGCGATGGCGTCGAAACCGATACTGGCCGAGAACCCGGGGGTGGCCCGTCCCAGCACACCGAGGATCTGGCTACTTCCGGCCAAGCCGGCCAAGCCGCCTCCAATGGCCATCACGAGCACATAGGACCAGTTGACCCTGATACCGGCGTAGCGGGCCGCGTCGGGGTTCATACCGACCGCCCGAAACTCGAAGCCCTTGGTCGAACGGAAGAGCACCCACCACGTGAACCACACCGCCAGCAATGCCACGATGAACCCGGCATGGAGGCGGTACTGCGGGTCGATCCAGTCCAACAGCTGTGGGAGCCTGGCCGAGTCGGCGGCCTGCTGTGACACCGGGTCGGACCGCCCGGCTTCTTGGAATGGGGATCGCTTCAACAGGTAGTTGATGAGTCCGTAGGCGACGAAGTTCAGCATGATCGTGGTGATGACCTCGTGGGCGCCGGTTTGAGCTCGCAGCCACCCCGGTATGGCGCCGAATATCGCTCCTCCGAGGATTCCGCCGATGAGCGCCAGTGGCAGATGGATGGCCAGCGGCAGGCCATCGAATGTGAAGGCAACGAATAGGGCGGACATGCCACCCAGGAGGATCTGTCCTTCTGCGCCGATGTTGAACAAGCCGGCGCGGAACCCGAGTCCCACCGCCAGGCCGGCGAGAATGAGCGGAGCGGCGTTCGTGAGGGTCTCCGAGAGCGCACCAATCGAGCCGAAGGCTCCCTGAAGCAGTGCACCGAAGGCTTCTCCGACCGTGGAGATACTCTCGCCCGATGCCAGCATGACCAATGCCCCGATGACCAGCGCAAGCAGCACGGCCAGGGAGGGGACGAGGAGCAGCGATCGGAGATCGAGGTTCCGTCCGGTTGCCTCGTCGAGGATTCGATCACCGAAGCCGGGGTCTTGGTCGCTCATACGCTCTCCGTCACCCCGGCCATGAACAAACCGAGTTCGGTATTGGTGGTTTCTTCCGGTGTCCGTTCGGCGATGATCTGGCCGCGGAACATCACGAGGATTCGATCCGACAGCGCCATCACCTCGTCCAGCTCTGTCGAGACGATGAGGATTGCGGACCCCTGGTCTCGTTGCGCGACGATCTGCTCATGAATGTATTCGATCGATCCCACGTCCACGCCGCGGGTCGGCTGGGAGGCTATGACGAGATCGACGTTGCTCGAGAACTCCCGGGCCACGATCACCTTCTGCTGGTTTCCGCCCGACAGTGTGGAGGCGGGCGCCTCGGTGGTAGGGGTGCGGATGTCGTACTGTTCGACGAGGCGACTCGCTTCCGAACGAGTGACATCCCAGTCCATCGACAAACCCTTCGAGTAGGGGGCGGCGTGGTAGGAGTCGAGGACCATGTTCTCGGTGATGGTGAAACCAAGGACCAACCCGGACCGCTGGCGGTCTTCCGGGATGTGGGCGACCCCGGCCTCGTGGATGGCCCGCGGCGTGGCGTGAGTCAGGTCTTTGCCGTTCACCTTCACGGAGCCGCCCATGACCGACCTGAGGCCGGTCAACGCAGCTACCAACTCGCTCTGGCCGTTGCCCTGAACGCCGGCGATTCCGACGATCTCGCCGGCGCGCACATCGAAGCTCACATGTTTCACGGCCTGGTGGTTCCGGTCGTCGAGCACCTCCAGGTCACGCACCTCGAGCACTGTTTGCTTGGGTTCGGCCGCTTGTTTGGCAACGACCAGCTCAACCGGGCGGCCGACCATCATCTCTGCCAGGGCGGCCTCGTCGGTCTCTCCGGGAATGGCAGTACCGACCACTCGCCCGCGTCTGAGAACCGCAATGCGGTCGGCGATCTCCAACACCTCTTTGAGCTTGTGAGTGATGAAGACGATCGCCTTGCCGTCCTCACTGAGCGAGCGGAGGATTCCGAAGAAATCCTGCACTTCCTGCGGCGTCAACACTGCGGTGGGTTCGTCGAAGACGATGAGTTCGGCAGACCGGAACAGGACCTTGATGATCTCGACACGCTGCTGCGTGCCGACCGGGATATCTTCGATGATGGCGTCGGGATCGACGTCGAGACCGTACTGGGCAGAGATGTCTCGCACCTCTTTGCGCGCCTCGACGATGTCGAGAACTCCGAGCCGGTTGGTCGGCTCCACCCCCAGCACGACGTTCTCGGCCACCGAGAACACGGGGACCAGCATGAAGTGCTGGTGGACCATTCCGATCCCAGCCGCGATGGCATCTCCGGGACCCGAGAAGTGCTGGAGTTCACCGTCGAGAACGATCTCGCCCTCATCGGCGGAGTAGAGGCCGTAGAGGATGTTCATCAGCGTCGTCTTGCCTGCGCCGTTCTCACCGAGCAGAGCGAGGATCTCACCGGAACGGACCGTCAGGTCGACCTTCTCGTTGGCGATGACACCACCAGGGAAACGTTTGGTGATTCCCCGGAGCTCTAGCTGCATACCCAACCGCCTATCGACATGGATCGTCAGCCTAGCGGTCAACCTCCTTCCCTTGTGGCTGGGTTCGGCAAGGAAATCGTCACAACGCGTTGGAACCGCCCCGAGGGGCGGTTCCAACGGTCGATAGAGACGTTTCGGCGGGCTAGCCCGAGATCGAAATGCTTCCGTCGATGATTCCGGCCGCGATGGCCTCCAACTCTGCCTTCAATTCGGCCGGGACGGCGTCCTCGAAGTCGTGGAACGGAGCAAGTCCGACACCACCGTTGGCGAGGGTACCGGTGAAGACACCACCCTCGAACGTTCCGGAATGGGCCTCACGGGCCGTCTCGAGGACCGAGACGTCCATCTTCTTGAGGACCGAGGTCAGGTACGTGCCACTGTTGTTCGTGTCAGTCAGGTAGGAATCGGCATCGACGCCGATGATCTTCAACGTGTCGGTGCCCAGCTCCGAAGCAAGGGCTGCGGAGCCCTGACCGACGGGGCCGGCTACCGGCATGATGATGTCGGCGCCTTCCTCGACAAGGGACTGAGCAAAGGTGCGACCGTCATCGAGAGACTCGAAGTTGTCTGTGAACAGACCACCGTCGGGGTTGGTGGCATCCCACCCGAGGACCGAGACATCAGTCCCGTTCGTCTCGTTGTAGTACTGGACGCCCCAGTAGAAACCGTTCATGAAGATCGTCACCGGGGGAATGTTGATTCCACCGAACGTGCCGACGATTCCGGTCTCGCTCATTCCAGCGGCCAGGTAGCCGGCCAAGAAGGCAGCTTCGTCCGTCTGGAAGGTCAGTTCCTTGGCGTTGGGGAGCACGATGTCTTCGCCCGCGTCGAAGTCGAAGAAGTCGACGTCGACAATGGCAAAGAGCTGATCAGGATTCGCCTGCGCGGCAGCCAAGGTGGCATCACCGAGAAGGAAACCGACCGTCACGATCAGCTCGCAGTCGCCCTGGTTGATGAAGGAGTTGATGTTCGGCTCGAAATCGGTGGCGGCCTGAGACTCCAGGACGCGCGCCTCGAGACCCATCTCTTCTGCGGCTTGCTGAGCGCCTTCGAAGGCGGTCTGGTTGAAGCCCTTGTCGTCGACGCCACCGACGTCGGTGACTTCGCAGATCGCTCCACCCATCGCTTCTTCGCCCATGGTGGTTTCGGTCATCGCCTCGGTGGTTTCGGTCATCGCCTCGGTGGTTTCCGTGACCGCCTCGGTCGTTTCGACGACGGCAGCTTCGGTCGTCTCGGCGGTGTCGTCGCCACACGCCGCTACCACCAGCGAAAACGCCGCCAGTAGCGCGAAAAACAACATCTTGTTGCGTGAACGCATTCGTGTATGCCTCCTGTGAATGTGACCGAGATTTCCGGCCATCCCGCAATTCTACCGGGAATGCCCTCGTTCGTCGCCTTGAACCGAGGTCACTTCGTCGACATCCGAAAGTCCCATTAGCGGAGCGGGATGAACGAGGTAGATGAGGGGGATGCTGGCCAGGGTCACCAAGCCCTTCAGAAGGACGTTGGCCCAGAAGATCGCCATCACCACAGAGGTGGGAAGAACGCCTACGAAAGCGACCGTCACGAAGATTGCCGAGTCGATGGGGATCGCCACCAGGTTCGACGACAGCACCCGGCCCCATTGCAGCCTCTCACCGAGGTGGGCCACCCACGCCGAGTACACCTCGGTGTCGATCAACTCCGCAATGACCTCGGCCAGAATCGAGGCGAACACGATTCGCCAGAGCGGGGCCAGAACGAGACCGAATTCGAGCTGCTCGCCAACCTGCAGGTCGGCCGGAAGAACCGAGACGACCCAAAACAGGACCGCCATGAAGAGGTTGACCCCGGCCGCCGTGAAGATGAGCAGCCTGGCCACGTGCTTGCCGGCCACCTTGTGAACGAGATCCCGAAGGGTGAACGTGATGGGGTAGATCAACGTGCCGGCATCCATCGAGAAGCCCGCCACCTCGACGATCCGAATGCTGGCGATGTCGGACAGGGTCTGTGCTGCGATGTACGCCGACACGAGCAGCGTGAGCACGGTGGCGGTACGTTTCATGGCGAGCGGAGCGTAGCAACCGGACCCATCGGCACCGAATACACCGGAGGGCGCCTGGCGGCGCCATCCGGATTGGTCTGCGATCGGCTCACGCCGAACGGTCTATGAGTCCGCCATCTCCACAGGAGGGGCGTCAGGACTGCTGAAGCTCTCGAAGGTCAGCTCCTGGTTCTCTTCGTCGAAGTCGACGACGATCGTCGAGCCGGCTTCGAATTCACCCATGAGCACCTTCTCCGACAGGGCGTCTTCGAGGCGCCGCTGAATCGAGCGACGCAGCGGCCGCGCCCCGAGCTCCGGGTCGTAGCCCGACTCAGCCAGGAAGCTCTTGGATGAATCCGAGAGCACCAGGTCCAGCCCCTGAGAGCTCAGCTGATCGATGACTCGAACCAGCATGAGGTCGACGATTTCCTTCACCTCGTCGAGGGTCAACTCGTGGTAAACGATCACCTCGTCGATCCGGTTGAGGAACTCGGGGCGGAAGTGCTTCTTCAGCTCCTCGTTGACCTTCGTCCTCATCTTCTCGTAGGTCACCTCGTCGCTGTCGGACGAGAACCCGATCGACCGCTTGCGCAGGTCCCTCGTACCCAGGTTCGACGTCATGATGATGACCGTGTTCTTGAAATCCACCGTCCGACCCTGGGCGTCGGTCAGACGACCGTCTTCCAGGATCTGCAGCAAGGTGTTGAAGACATCGGGATGAGCTTTCTCGACCTCGTCGAAGAGCACGATCGAGAACGGCTTACGGCGGACCGCCTCGGTGAGCTGCCCACCCTCGTCGTAGCCGACGTAGCCAGGCGGAGACCCGACCAGGCGGCTCACCGTGTGCTTGTCCATGTACTCGGACATGTCGAGCTGAATGAGAGCGTCTTCGTTGCCGAACAAGAACTCGGCGAGCGTCTTGGCGGTCTCGGTCTTCCCGACACCGGACGGGCCCAGGAAGATGAAGGATCCGGCGGGACGTTTGGGGTCCTTGAGGCCTGCCCGGGTGCGGCGAATGGCACGGCTGACCGCTCCGATCGCGTCGGTTTGCCCCACGATCCGCTTGTGCAGTTCTTCTTCCATGTGCACCAGGCGGGCGGTCTCTTCCTCGGTCAGACGATGGACCGGGATTCCCGTCCACTGGGCGAGTACCTCGGCGATTTCTTCCTCGTCGATAACCCAGTCGACTTCCTCGCCCGCCTCGCGAAGTTCGCTCTCCTTGGCGGAGCGCTCAGCGATGAGGCTCCGCTCCTGATCTCGCAGTTGTGCGGCTCGTTCGTACTGCTGTGCTTGCACGGACTCGGCCTTGTCCACCCGCAGCTCCGCGACCTTTTCGTCGATCTCGGCGATTTCGGGACTGGCCGCCCGCCGCTGGATCCTCATCCGAGACCCGGCCTCGTCGATGAGGTCGATGGCCTTGTCCGGCAGGAATCGGTCGGCGATGTAGCGATCCGCCAGGTTGGCGGCATTGACGAGAGCCTGCTCGGTGAACCGCACCTTGTGATGCAGCTCGTACCGGTCTTTGAGGCCCTTGAGGATCTGGATCGTGTCCGCCACCGTCGGTTCGTCGACCTGAACCGGCTGGAAGCGTCGCTCCAGGGCGGAGTCCTTCTCGAGGTACTTGCGATACTCCTCGAGCGTGGTCGCTCCGACGGTCTGGAGCTCTCCTCTGGCCAGCATCGGCTTGAGAATGCTGGCGGCGTCGATGGCACCTTCGGCCGCTCCGGCGCCCACCAATGTGTGGATCTCGTCGATGAACAGGATGATGTCGCCTCGGGTGCGAATCTCCTTCAAGACCTTCTTGAGGCGCTCCTCGAAATCGCCGCGATAACGAGAGCCGGCGACGAGCGACCCCAGGTCCAAGGTGTAGAGCTGCTTGGCCGTCAGGGTTTCGGGCACCTCATTGGCGACGATGCGCTGCGCGAGCCCCTCGACGATGGCCGTCTTCCCCACCCCCGGCTCCCCGATGAGGACCGGATTGTTCTTGGTGCGGCGCGAAAGGATCTGCATGACCCTTTCGATCTCGCGCTGGCGGCCGATGACCGGATCCAGCTTGCGGTCCCTGGCCGCCTGCGTGAGGTTCCGACCGAATTGGTCGAGGATGGTCGAACCGGACGCAGAGGATTCCCCTCGGCCGGCGCCGGCGGCCGCTGGACTCCCGGCCGGGCTGTCGTCGGATTGGGGGCCGGAGAGGAGCTGAATCACTGTCTGGCGGACCTTCGGCAGGTCGGCACCGAGTTTCTGGAGGACTTGAGCGGCTACCCCTTCGCCCTCGCGGATCAGGCCGAGGAGGATGTGCTCGGTTCCGATGTAGTTGTGGCCGAGTTGGAGGGCTTCCCGCAAGGAGAGTTCGAGGACCTTCTTGGCGCGTGGCGTGAACGGAATGTGTCCTGACGGTGCCTGGGTTCCCTGGCCGATGATCTCCACGACCTGCTGGCGCACAGACTCGAGGTTGATCCCCAAGGACTCGATCGCCTTGGCGGCCACCCCTTCGCCCTCGTGGATGAGGCCGAGCAGAATGTGCTCGGTGCCGATGTAATTGTGGTTGAGGAGCCGGGCCTCTTCCTGAGCGAGAACAACGACCCTTCGTGCTCTATCTGTGAACCTCTCGAACACGAGCTTTTGCCTCCTATTGGATGTGACCCCCGCAGGGCGGCCGCACACTGGCAGTATAACCCGGGCGTCGGCTAAGCCTTCGCCGCCGATCCGGGACCGTTCGATGCCCCCTCGTCCCTTGCGGGAGACGATGTCCTGCTTCTTCTATCGGCGGCTCGGGCTTCGAGCCGTAGAGATTCCGACTGTCGCGCGCACAGCCCGTCCGATCTCGAAGATCACCCTGGACCCGACGCTCGGATAAACACTGCCGCCGGGGGCGCCACTAGCATCTCGTTGGCTTCGCCTCACTCACGGGTGCCTCATGCAACCACCTTTCATCCAAGACCTCGTCACGCTCCCCGGTATCTGGGATCGGGTGAGCATGGTCGAAAAGCGCCTGGCGGAGGCTTCCACGGCGGACGACGAATTCCTGACCGAGGTCGCCCAACACCTGCTCCTCGCCGGCGGGAAACGGTTCAGGCCGCTCCTCGCGCAGATCGCAGCCGAGTTCGGCCCCGCCCGGGATCGCCGGGCCGTCGAAGCAGGCGTGGCGGTTGAGCTCATTCATGTGGGCAGCCTCTACCACGATGACGTCATCGACGAATCCGTGGCCCGCCGAGGGACCATCTCGGTGAATACCAACTGGTCCAACACCGTGGCGATCCTGGCAGGTGATTTTCTCATGGCACGGGCGTCCGAAGTGGCCGCCACCCATCTCGGCCAGGAGGCCGTGCGGCTGTTGGCCCGCACCTACGCCGAACTGGTCGAGGGCCAAACCATGGAACTCCAGCTGGATCACGACCTCGATCACGGAGCGGCCGCGTACTACCAGGTGATTGGCGGGAAGACGGCGAGCCTGATCCGGACCTCCGCCAGGTTGGGTGCCATGGCCGCCGACGCCGAACCCGCCGTGGTGGAGGCGGTGAGCAGCTGGGCATGGGAACTCGGACTGGTGTTCCAGATCACAGACGACGCGCTCGATCTGGTCGCCACCGAGGAGTACCTCGGCAAGCCGGCCGGTTCCGACATACGTGAAGGGAAGATGACCCTCCCGGTGCTCCACGCCCTGGCAGGTGAACACGGGCCCCGGGTGCGGACGCTGTTGGCGAATCCTCCCTACTCCGACGCACAGGTTGCCGAGGTGATCGAACTCGTGCGACGCGAAGGATATGTCGACCAGTCTCTGGAGGAGGCCGCTTCCAGGATCCGGACGGCGCAGACAGCCATTGTCGATCTTCCGGAGGGCGACGCCAAGGACACGCTCGGCCGCCTCGGCGAGTTCTTGATTCTCCAGGTCCAGGCCGCTCGAACCCCCGGTTGAACCGTTCGGAGGGGACGCCCCTCAGGGAGCCGCTTCCACGACGATGGCGTACACGAAGGCGGCGCAGTTCCCGGCGGGGTCGCACACGTCCAGTGTCAGGATGAAGGCACCGACCTGACCGGCCGCTCCTGCGAACGTCCCATCCGAACGGACGACGACGCCCGGCGGAGGCGAACCGGCCGCCACCTTCACCAGGATGGGCTTGCCCTCCGGGTCGTGGATCGGCAGATCGGCAGGCACCTCTCCGACGACGATCCGGTCGATGGTCGAGCCATTCGTGTCGAGGGCCGGGGGTCGGTCGACCTCGGTGACCGTGACCACCACCGTGGCGGTGTCGCAGAGCGGTTCGGGCCGATCGGACTCGCAAGCCAGGTAGGTGAACGAATCCTGGCCGACGAACCCCGACGCCGGCAGATAGGTCACGGTCCCGGACCCGTTGATGACCACGGAGCCCTTCCCGAACACCGTGACCGACGCCACCGAGAGGGCGTCGCCTTCTGGGTCACTGTCGTTGGCAAGCACCACCACCGTCACGGCGGTACCCGCCTCGGTTGTGGCGACGTCGTCGTTGGCGGTCGGAGGCAGTGGGACACGGTCGGAAACGGTGAGCGACGAAGCGTTCGAAGGAATGGACGCCGCTGTTTCGTCGGATGCCACTTCGGCCACGTTCTCGATAACGTCGCCCGGTGCAGCTGTGGCGCCCAGATCGAACTCCACGACCACCTCGGCCGTTTGCCCCGGCGACAAGGTTCCGATTTCACACGAGACGGTGGCGGGAGCTCCACCTCCAACGCAGTTGCCCACGTCGGAGCTGACGCCGGTCACGGTCAGGCGCGAGTCCACTGCGTCGGACACGACAACATTGTCCGCGTCGGACGGACCGCCGTTGGTCACGGTCACCGAAAAGCTGCTGCCCACCGAGCCGGCCGGGAGCGTCGGCGCCGCAAACGCCTTCTCGATCGACAGCGCCACCTCTTCGACCACCTCGAGCGTGGCAAGCTGAGACGTGATGGGATCGCCGAGTTCGAGGGCGCTCAGCGCGGCCTCGTTTTCGATGGTGCTCGTGTCCGTCGTCGCTGCCACCGAGAAGGTGACCACCAACTCCAACGCCGACTGAGCCGGCAACACGAGACCCTCGCACAGTACGAAGTTCGCCGCCGTGAGATCGACACCGCCAAGGTCTGCACAGTTGGTCGAGGCGACGACGAGCCCCGCATCGACCTCGTCGAAGATCGCCACATCGGTGAGAAGACTTTCACCCTCGTTGACGGCGGTCAGCGCCAACTGACGGTTGACGCCGTCGCCGGCCACCGCCGGCGTTCCGGCGACAAAGGATTTCAGGAGTGCCACCCCCGCCACCCC
>CBDUEV010000056.1:0-18097 GCA_965366365.1 uncultured Acidimicrobiia bacterium
TCGAAATGCAGTAAGGGTTCACGCCCTTCGAGGGTTCGAATCCCTCCCCCTCCGCTGTGATCTCCCTGCGGGGCGATCCTCATGATGGCCCTGCCTGCGCACCCAGGCAGACGGCTACCAGTCACCCCTTGGCATCGATGGCGGTCACCCGTCCAGACGGCCCGCCAGACCTTCGATGTGGGTGAGGACCCGGCTCGCCTTCGTGTGGGTTCCGAGGTGGGTCGAGTCCAGCACCGCCGTCGGCCATCCTCGGGCCGCTGCCTCGGCAGCCTCAGCCTCATAGGCAGTGCTGAGACGCAGGTAGGCGCACGGGCCTTTCGCCCACCCATCCGGAACGGCGACGTCGAGGTCGTAGAAGGAGCGAGGTAGGTGAGGCATGTCGGCGCGAAGTTCCGCTTCGTCCGCCGGGTCGGCGAGCAACTGCCTCACCACCTCGGGCGGCCACCAATCCAGCCAGGGGGCGAGAAGACCATCGGTGGTGTGCTCGTTCAGCAAATCCCTCATGGCGTCGGGCGTCCGGTGGGCACCGGTGCGGGGCGGGACGACCGCGTCCACGAAGACAAGGCCCGCCAGGCGGTCCAACCCGCGGCCGATGGTCGGCAGGAAGGCTCCGGCGCCGGAGTGGCCGATCACCAGAGCCGGCGACGTCGAGGTCCTTGCGGCCGCCGTCGCCAGTCGAACATACCGCTCGTGGGGCGACGGAGAGGACGCCATCGAAGTCAGATCCGGCAAGGCCACCTCGTGACCGCGCCGGGCTGCTTCGGTCGCGACTCGTCTCAGTGACGACGGCCCGACCAACGGGCTGTGAACGAAGAGCAGTGACAGCTCGAGCATGTTCGCAGCCTAGGACGGGTGGGGAATCCCTTCTGACACCCGCCACACTCTCGCCCTCGGCGTGCCCGGGACAGGCTCAGGAGGGATGCGAGCTTCGGCGAGAAGCGAAGAACCCGGTCAACAGAGCCGAGCATTCCTCCTCGCGTATGCCGGCCATCAACTCACAGCGGTGGTTGAGGCGCGCATCCTGAGGAATGTTGTATAACGACCATGCGGCGCCTGCCTTCGCGTCGGGGGCTCCGTATACCAGCGAGGCGATTCTGCTCCACACGGCTGCTCCGGCGCACATCGGGCACGGCTCGAGCGTGACGACCAAAGTGTGATCGACCAGCCGCCAGTCACCCGCCCGCTGGGCCGCCGCCGACAAGACCAGGATCTCTGCGTGGGCAGTCGGGTCATTCCGCTCCTCGCGTCGGTTGTGATCGCGGGCCACGATGCTCCCCGAAGGGTCCAGGAGCACTGCTCCGATCGGGACGTCGCCGTGATCGAGGGCGGAGCGCGCCTCGACGAGTGCTTCGCCCATGGCGGCATTGAAGAGGGTTTCGGTTCGAGCGGCTGTCACGAGGCTTTACACTACGGGTCATCCGGAGGGATCGCATAGTCTGGCCTAGTGCGCACGCCTGGAAAGCGTGTAAGGGTTCACGCCCTTCGAGGGTTCAAATCCCTCTCCCTCCGCCGAACCTCTCCCACCTCGGTGGGGGGGCGGCTGGGCTGTGTCGGCACCTGCCCTGACCGGAACGGCCCGCGACTAGCCTCGTGCTTGCTCGGAGGGATGACCGAGCGGTCGAAGGTGACAGTCTTGAAAACTGTTGAGCCCTTTTTGGGTTCCGTGGGTTCGAATCCCACTCCCTCCGCTGTACGCTCGAAGCATGGCTTTTTCTGTAACGGTCACCGACCACCATCTCGAGGTGTCGTTGGCCGGCCTCGATGCCCTGCTCAATCTGCGGCGACGTCTCAGGTTCCCACTTGCGGAGATCGCTCAGGTCGAGATCGCCGTTCGCGGTGAGCTCGCCGACCCCACAGGCGCCACTCTCGCCGCCCGGCGTGAAGGCCGCACCAGCGGAGGTCGTCGGGTCGGACCGATGCTGGGAGGGACGGCTCAGCGAGAATTCTGGGCGGTCTCGGAGTCGGCCCACGAGGTGGTGTGGATCACCCTGTCGACCGGTGAATGGTCGGATGTGGTGGTCGAGCACCCGGACCCGGCCGGCTTGGTAGCGCGTCTGACCGAATCCTGAGGCCGTACTCCCTCTGTGCCCGAGTACGCTCGGGCATCACCGGGAGGAAGTATGACCACCGCCAAGGACGTGTACCGCTCCAGAGCGACCCCAGAGGAGATCGGCGACCTTCTGGAGCAGGCCCCGAAAATGACTGTGGCCACACTCAACGACGATGGAACCATTCACCTCGCCAATGTGATCAGCTACTTCGAGGGCGGCAAGGTGTACTTCGAGACTTCCTCGGTGACGAAGAAGGCTCGCAATCTCGCCAAACGTCCGACGATATCGATACTCGTCGAAGGGGTGGCCAACTCGACCGGGCGGAGGTTCATGGCGTCGTGCGATGGGACGGGGAGGGTGATGACAGGCGAAGCTGCACAGGCCGTGAATCATCGCCTCCGCCGAGCCCACATCGTCGATGACGCCGTCGAGATGGTGGACCAGGCGTGGGGCGCCCTGGATGACGTAGCCATCGAAATCACTCCCGGTCGGTGGAGATCGTGGGTCGGGGACAAGCTGATGGAAGTGACTCAAGCCGCCCTCGGTTCGGATATGTCGACGGACGACATCTGGAGGTAGGCGAACCGCCTCCGTCCTAAGCCGTCGATTTCGATCCTGGCCCAGGGTCGTCGTTCGGTGACCCGATCAGTCGAACCATCGGCCCAGGTCCGAAAACAGCCGGTATTCGGGAAGGAAGGCCAGGGGGAAGGTCTTCACGGGGCCACCACGGTTCTTGACCACCGACAGTTCGGCCAGCCCACGCAGTTCCACCGCTTCGGGTTGGTAGTAGTCGCCCCGGTAGAGCATCAACACCAGGTCGGCGCGCTGTTCGAGCATCGGCGTTCCGAGCAGGTCCCCGAGCTGCGGACGCTTGTCGGCCCGACTCTCGAGCTGACGGTCCAGCTGCGAAACCACCAACACGCTGATCCCCAACTCGGTTGCGATCCGGGCGATATCCCCGATCTCGTCGCCGAAGCCCGGAAGAAGCTGCACCCAATCGATGACCAGAAGCTCGAGGCCGGCACCCTCGCTGTGCAGGATCTCCGTTTCGCGTCGGATGCCCCCGAGCGCCAACGAGCGGTTGGCGACGAGGTGCAAGGGAAGGCCGTACAGCTGCCCCGCACCCGTCAGCGCCCGCTGCCAGTCGGCCGCGGTTCCGGTTGAACGGAAGCGCATGCCATCCAGCCGGGCGGTCGAAGAGAGCAGCGACTCGGTCAAGGCGTAGACGTCGTCGTCCAGGGAGCAGTAGAGGGCTCCTCCGCCCCGGAGTGCGACGTTGCGTGCAATGTTGAGCGCCAGACTGGTCTTGCCCATTCCCGGTCGCCCCGCCAAGACCGTGACGCCCATGGGCGGTAGGCCGCCGAGCGTGTCGTCGAGGTCGTGAAACCCCGTGAGCATCCCTAGGGAGCCGATCTCGGCGTCTTCCCAGTACTGGAGAACTCCCACCAGGCTGTCGGCTAGCGCCATCGATCGAGAAGCTGAATGGGTCATCGGGTCCTCCGTTCCAGAACCCCAGACGCTACTCGAACGTATGTTCGTGTGCGCCTCTGTGGCGGGCCGATTTTTCGCGCCTTCCTCGAGAAGCGATGCCACGAAGGAGATTATTGGCCCCGAGGGAAGGTCTGTCGGGCCAAGGTATGACAAAATGGGGGCACCCGCCACCCAAGGAGTACCACCGATGACATTGCGGATGGATCCCAACTCGCCAGTGCCGGCCTACGAGCAACTACGGAGCCAACTCGTACGTCTGGTCATGTCGCAAGTGCTTCCACCTGGCACGCGCCTCTCCACGGTTCGTCAACTGGCGGCCGACCTCGGCCTAGCCAAGGACACCGTGGCCAGGACCTACCGGATCCTCGAGGAGAGCGGGGTCATCGAGACCCGTGGCCGAAACGGCACCTTCGTTGCCGAGAGCAGTCCCAATCGATCGGCCGCCGATCGTCGGAAGGAGCTGGCTGTGGTTGCCGAGGAGTACGCCGTGGCTGCGTTGCAGCTGGGAGCAACCCTCGATGAGGCCACGACGGCACTGGTGGATGCCTTCGAAGAATTCGGGGAACAATGAGGGCCCAACATCGAGACCCCGGTACGCTGTCGGCCTTCGGCTGAGCGGGAGTATCGGTGGCCGAGAAGAAGGCTCTCAACGCCAAGAAGAAGGCTCCCGCCAAGAAGCGGGTCAGGAAGCCACGTCCGGCGATCGGCTGGCGGGAGTGGGTTGCGCTGCCCGAGTTGGGGGTCGACGCACTGAAGGTGAAGGTCGACACCGGGGCGGCCACCTCCGCGTTGCACGTCACCAACCTTCGGGCCCGGTCCACCGAGGAAGGCACATGGCTGGACTTCGTGGTTCACCCCGTTCAGAGGCAAGCCAAGCCCTCCATCGCCACGGGCGCCTGGCTGGTCGATGAGCGTCCGGTGCGAGACTCGGGAGGACGGTCCGAGGTTCGTCCCGTCATTCGAACCACCGTCGAGTTCGGCGGCCGTTCTTATGACATGGAGGTGACTTTGACCCGGCGCGACAACATGGGTTTTCGGATGCTGCTGGGTCGTCAGGGAATCCGTCGGCGTTTCGTGGTAGATCCCGGACGGTCCTTCCTCACCGGAAAGCCGCCGCAGTGAATATCGGCATCCTGTCACGGAACTCGGCGTTGTATTCGACCAGGCGACTCGCCGAGGCGGCTGCTCTGCGCGGGCACTCGGTACGCGTGGTGGATTACCTGCGCTGCTACATGGACATCACTTCCAAACGTCCCGCAGTGCTCCTTGGAGGGCACCCGTTGCGTTTCGATGCGGTCATTCCCCGCATCGGGGCATCGCACACGTTCTATGGCTCGGCTGTGGTGCGCCAGTTCGAGATCATGGGTGTTTTCGCGGCCAATACGTCCCAGGCAATCGTTCGATCTCGTGACAAGCTGAGCTCGATGCAGATGCTGGCGCGTTCGGGTCTGGACATGCCCGTGACCGGGTACGCCCACGCAACCAAGGACATCGATGGTCTCTTGGACATCGTCGGTGGTGCGCCGTTGGTGATCAAACTCCTCGAGGGCACCCAGGGGATGGGGGTCGTCCTGGCGCCGAGCCGCAAAGCGGCCGAATCTGTGATCGGGGCGTTCCGGCAACTGGACGCCAACATCCTCGTTCAGGAATTCATCGCGGAAGCCGGCGGGGCAGACGTTCGGGTGTTTGTGATCGACGGCGAGGCCGTTGCGGCGATGAAGCGCCAGGCCTCCTCGGATGAGTTCCGATCGAATCTTCATCGGGGCGGTACCGCCACGGTGGTCGAACTCACCGACGCAGAACGCCACGCGGCAGTTCGAGCCGCCGAGATCATGGGCCTGGGAGTGGCCGGGGTGGATCTCCTCCAGTCGGATCGGGGTCCGCTGGTACTGGAGGTCAATTCGTCCCCGGGCCTGGAGGGCATCGAAAGTGCCACCGGCATCGACGTGGCAGACAAGATCATCACTGCCCTCGAACATCATGAAGGAGAGGCGCGCAAGCGATGGCGACCATGAGAGCTTCTATCGAGTTCGCCGAAAGGCAGATCAAGGCCGGGACGCGCGATTACGTCGAGATTCCTGTGGCAAAACTCCCCACCGGAACGTGGGTCTCCATGCCGGTCACCATCATGCACGGCGCCAAAGACGGCCCGCGCGTCTGGTTGAGCGCCGCCATCCATGGCGACGAGATCAACGGAGTCGAGATCATCAACCGGATCCTCGACGATCTGGACCCGACCAAGCTGAAAGGCACGATCGTGGCGGTCCCGGTCGTGAACGTGTTCGGCTTCATCAGCCAGTCCCGGTACCTCCCGGACGGCCGCGACCTGAATCGATCCTTTCCCGGAAGGGAACAGGGCTCGCTGGCCGCCCGCCTGGCTTGGTTGTTCATGAACAAGATCGTCGACGGCTGCTCCCTCGGAGTCGATTTCCACACGGCGACAGCCCACCGGACCAACGTGGCGCAGATCCGAGCCGATCTGGAGGATCCCGAAACCTTGCGGCTTGCGCGCGCCTTCGCCGCCCCGGCCACGGTCGGCGCCAAGACCCGAGGGGGTTCCCTGCGGGCGAAGGCGGGCAGGCGGATGCCGGTGCTGTTGTTCGAGGGCGGAGAAGCGCAGCGGTACGAAGAGAAGATCATCACGGCGGGAGTGTCAGGAACCATGAGAGTGCTGGGAGAGGTGGGCATGGTGCCGAAGGCCAAAGGTCGTCGCCCACCGACGTTCCAGTCGAGCTCGACGACATGGGTTCGCGCCCGCCGCACGGGGATCCTCCGCGCCAGGGTCGGGCCAGGATCGCGCATCACTCGCGGACAGTGGCTGGGAACGATCTCGGATGTCTCGGGCACCCTCCTGGGAAGTGTCCGGGCGCCTTACAACGGGATGGTGATCGGCATGACACTCAACCCCATCGCCACCCAGGGCGATGCTCTCTTCAACGTCGCCCGAGAGGGCGGCTAGCTCCAGCCCGACCCCGGGAGGTGGACGTATCGATCCACTCCACCACGATGGTTCGACCGGGCGGCGTAGTACCGTGCGCGGCCATGAGCGATGTTCGGGTGCAGATCTATACGATGCAGTCGGTCGAAGAGGCTGTTGCCGTGGCGGCGCTGGGTGTGGACCACGTGGGTGTGACACCGTCCGACCGGGGCCTGCCCGGCGAGATCGGCCATCGATTGGCGGCGGAGATCTGCCGGGCTGTGGTGGGGAAGGCCACCTCCGTGGCGCTCAGTATCGAGACGGATCTCGCCGACATCGAGGCGATGGTTCGGGTGGTGCGGCCAGACGTGCTGCACCTCTGCGGGCTGCCGGGCGAGGTCGGCCCCGCCGCGTTGGCCGAGTTGCGTCGCCGGCTCCCTGGCACCGCCATCATGCAGGCTGTGGCGGTCACCGGTCCCGAAGCGATCGACATGGCGTGCTCCTACGAACCGGTCGTCGATTATCTGATTCTCGACTCGGTCGCCCCCGGAATACCGGGTGTCGGCGCCGCCGGGACGGTGCACGACTGGGGCGTCAGCGCCGCCATCGTCGAGGCGGTCGACGTGCCGGTCATCCTGGCCGGCGGGTTGTCGCCAGACAATGTCGCCGCGGCGATCACGGCGGTCGGACCGTGGGCGGTGGATTCGTTGACCCACACCAACCGGCCTCTCGACCGGGGAGGATTCCGCAAGGACCTCGACATGGTGCATCGATTCGTCCGATCGGCTCGGAGCGAGAGGCTCGTATGAGCGTCGTCGTGGTGGGTGACGCCAATGTCGACTTGGAGGTGCGTCTCCCCTCGGCAGACCAGCCGACTCTCCTCGCCAACCCCACGCCACGCCTGTTCGGGGGCGGATCGGCGGCCAACACCGCGGCGGCCCTGGCGCGCCTCGGGGTACCGTGTCGGTTCGTCGGCACCGTCGGCGATGACGGCTTCGGACGGTTTGCCGTCGCCAGCCTGGCGGACGCCGGCGTCGATGTCACGGCGGTCGAGACCACGTCACACGGGCCGACCCTGACCGTGATCGTGGTGACGCCACATGACGGGGAGAGACTGATCTACGTGTGGCCCCCGTCGGGAGCGGCCCACGTCGCCCTGGGCGTGGAAGCCGCCACGTCTGCGATCACCGGAGCGGAGTGGCTGCACGTTTCGGGAATCTGCTTGCGCGTCTCCCCGTCGCGCCAGGCGGTGTTGGCCGCAATGGATCAGGCCAGGGCCAACCGTATCCCGGTGTCGCTGGATCTCAACCTGCGGTTGGAGAACTGGGGATGGCAGGACGGCTTCCGCGACGTGGTCGAGAAAGCCGTGGCCCGCGCCGACGTCGTCCTAGGGTCGGCGATCGATGAGATCGTGCCACTCACCGGCATCGACGACCCGATCGGGGCGGCCCGCAGCCTGACCGGAGGGAGGCGGATGGTGGTCGCCCGGCGGGGATCCGCCGGAGCGGTGGTCTGCTTTGGCGATGAGGTGGTTTCGGTTCCGGGGTTCGAGGTCGACGTCGTCGACACCGTCGGCGCCGGTGACGCCTTCAACTCCGGGTTCATCGCGGCGCGCCTCGACGGTCGCCCCGAGGCCGAGGCGGTGCGATGGGGGAACGCAGTGGCCGCTCTCACGCTCACACAGGCAGGGGCGCGCTCCTCTCCCGGAGTCGAGGCCGTCGAGGCCCTTCTGGCTGGGTGATTGGCCGCGCACCCAAGGGCACGCTCGTGTGGCCCCTCGTCTCGTAGAGTTGTGCATCCAAAGGCCGTTCACCCCCAGGAGCTCCATGGAACTCGGAATCACGACGTTCGCCGAAACGATCGAGGACCCGCGCACGGGTCAAACCGTGACACACGGGGACCGGATCAGGCAGGTTCTGGAGGAGGTCGAACTCGCCGAGCGCGTCGGCCTTGCCGTGTATGGGGTCGGTGAACACCATCGTCCCGATTTCGCGGTCTCCGCTCCCGCCGTCGTGCTGGCGGCCGCGGCGGCCCGGACCACCAGGATCCGTCTCACCCCGGCGGTGACCATCCTGTCCTCGGACGATCCCGTCAGGGTCTTCCAACAGTTCGCCACGTTGGACCTCATTTCGTCGGGGCGGGCTGAGTTGTTGGTGGGCAGAGGTTCGTTCATCGAGTCCTTCCCGCTGTTCGGCTACTCACTGACCGACTACGAGGAGCTGTTCGCAGAGAAGCTGGATCTGCTTCTCGCCATCCGTGACAGTGAACACGTCACCTGGTCGGGCAGATTCAGGAGCCCGCTCGATGACCAAGCCATCTACCCCCGCCCGGAACAGGACCCGTTTCCGATCTGGGTTGGCGTGGGAGGTAACCCTGGCTCGATGGTGCGCGCCGGTCAACGGGGACTCCCTGTGGCGCTGGCGATCATCGGCGGAAGTCCCGACCGGTTCGCGGCGCTCGCCAACCTCCATCGGCGATCCCTCGTCGAAGCGGGATACGATCCAGCCGAGGTGCCGCTGGCCGTCCACGCCCACGGCTACATCGCCGAGGACTCGAATCAGGCAGCCGACGAGTTCTATCCGTCGTATGCCAATGCCATGACCAAACTCGGCCAGGAACGAGGTTGGGGTGCGATGACCCGTCCCCAGTTCGAAGCGATGCGCGGTCCGGCAGGGTCGCTCGTACTGGGCGACCCGGCAGAGGTGGCCGCCAAGATCCTCCGTTGGGGCGACGTGCTCGGTATTCGACGTTTCATGTTGCATGTGAGTGTCGGCACCTTGCCCCACGCCCAGGTGTTGCGGGCCATCGAACTCCTGGGCACCGAGGTGGCCCCACTCGTGGCGAAGGGCTGAGAGCCGCCGGCCGCCAGGCGTCAGAGGGGATCGCCCGGGTTCATCCTGAGGTCAAGGAGATGCTGTAGTCGCCGGTCCCGCTCGGCCAGTAATGCGAGACACGCGCCAGAAAGGCGCCGGGCTCGAGAGACACGTCGATCCGTGGATTGAGGCGGTCCCCGGAGTCGTCGTCGGTTGCGATGACCACTTCCGGTTGGTCGGCTCGGAGCAGTTCCATCACGACGTCAGAACTGCCCAGAGTCTCCACGATGTACCGGCCCGGGCGGTCGATCTCGAAACGGAACTCGTCCCGTTCTCCGTGAACACCGATCGAGGCCGCGGTCGGCTGACCGTCGAGGACCAACACATTCTGCGGCGCGATCGCTCCGGGATAGGTGAGCCGCATCCAATCCTTGTCGGTTTCCGACAGATCTCGATTCCACCCGACCTCCCAATCCCCTTCCGTGAGGGTGTTGGGAATCGGATACAGCATGATGGATTCGGGATCGAACGCGGAGTACTGCGTGACGTCTTCCTCGTACAGCTTGAACAGGTTGATGTCGACCTGCTCTCTGGTCCAGTTGTTCGGAGGACCGGTGTACGAGTCGTAGACGGCCTGTTTGTTCCAGGGGATGGCCACACCGGGGCTCGAATGCTCGTGGATGGCTCCCAGAGCGTGACCGAACTCGTGAAGAACCACTCGCCGGTATTCATCGTCGGCTGTCTCGGGGTACAACCATCCGTAGTTCATGGTCGGCTCGGGAGGATCGATCGCCTTGGCGTCGACACCGATATAGGACCATGAGCCGGGATGCAGGAACGAGATCCGAATTTCGGCATCGTCGAAGTCGCCGAACTCGAAGCCGATATTGGCGTAGGGATTCCACTGGCGGGCATAATGCTCGACCTTCTGGTGCACTTCCGGCTCACCGTCGAGAAACGAGACGCGCAGTGTGCGTCCGGTGTCCCACCGCTTCACCCCGACGATCGCCAGGCGTGGCCGGGGCCGCTCGCCCCGGGTGCGAGGGGCAGTGAGGAGTTGCTGGCGTCTCGCCATGTCCCGCGGCAACACGCGGTCGACACAAAGCTTGGGGTTCCGTGGGTCATCCGACGTCTGCATTTCGTCCCCTCGTGGTTGATGTTCTGCTGTTCAGTACAAGGCCCGCAGGGATTCCGCGAAGCCGTCTGGAAGGTTCTGCTGCTCGGCGACTCGCTTGAAGAATGCCGAGTCGTCGGCCACTGTCAGGGGGTCGAGAGGGACCGGCTCGGCGATCTCGGACATGGGCGCCGCGGCGGGAGCAGGCGCAGCCGCCACCGGCGAAACCCCGTCTGGGCCGGGAAAGGCGTGGCGCAGTGCCGAACCGGTGATCTCGTCCTGCTCCAATTCGAGAACCCACATTTCAGGGGCCCCGGGGGCGTGGAAGGCATCGATGGGTCCCGCGGGTGCCTCCAGGATGCGGGCGAGTTCGGGAACCCGGGACAGGCCGTCGGTCAGCATGTCTGTCGCCTGGCCGAGCGAGAGGCCTCCAACCACCTGGTCCGCCGTTTCCTGGGCGAAGTCGAACGCTCGGCGGCTACGCCCGACGTTGATCTCCTCCGTTGTCTCGCCGAGTTGCTCCATGAGCCGAGGCTGACCGTAGCGAGAGACCCCGTTGATGACGACGAGGGTGATCGAGGTCTCCCGAGCCTGAATCATTCGGTGGTAGGGATCACCGGCGCGACCGGAGAGAACGACGAGATCCGCCCGCTTGCCCGCCTCGATGGATCCCACGGGCCATCCCAGGACCGAAGCGGCGTTGCGGGTCGCCATGGCGACGATTTCCTCCTCGGTGAAGAGGCCGCCCTGAAGGTCGGATACCAGCTTGGCCACCTTGAGCTCACCGAGAAGATTCTTGCTACCCGATGGCGACCAGTCGGGCCCCAGGGTGATGGTGACGCCGGCCGCGCGCGCCGCGGCCACGTTGGCCGTCCCGCCATAGAGCAGATAGTTACTGAACGGCGACCACACCATGGCAGCGCCGCGCTCCCCGAGCACCTGAAAATCTTCAGGCTCGAGACCAGCGGCGTGGATGGCGGCCAAGGCTCCGGTGATGGCCCAGTCGCCATCGGGGAGGTTGAGGGCCAGGAAGTGTTTGCGGGCGGAGTCCCCGAGGCCCTCGGCCAAATGAAGAAGCATGGTGTCCGCTGAGTCCAAGCGCTCACGGAACCTGGCGGCGTCTCGAGCCGCGATGTCGGGGATCCGCGCATCGGCTTCCGGGAGTTCTCCTTCATCGGTATCTTCGACGTTTCGGACGATGCCCCGATGGAACTTCTTGATCCCGGCGTTGCTGAACAGGGTGATGCCCTGCGATGTGGTGGTGCCACCCATCACCGCCTTCGCCTCCACGTATCGGACCACGGCGGGCACGTAGCGCGGGTGCTTGCCCAACACGGTCATCGGAATCGTGATGAGACGTCGTTTGTCCGGGTGGCTGGACCAGAGACCGCGATGGGCGAACAGGCGTGGCACGTTCCACAGGGTGAGCACGTCATAGGCGAGGTGGTTGTGCAGGTCGATCAAGCCCGGGTAGATCGACCCACCGGTCCGGACAGTGACCGCGTCCTCGAACCCGTCGGGTGGCGGAGAACCCGTCTCCTGGACGGAGACGATCGTGCCCTTGTCGACGTAGATGGTGCCTCGCTCGAGGACCGTTCCGTCGGAGTCCATGGTGACGACCTTGCCCTCGAGGGCAAACGCCGGTCCGGTTTGTGGATCGATTGCCTGCTCGGCCACGTCAGGTCCCCACCGTCGAGTGTGTCATTCGGCCGTGGCCGACCCAGCGCCCGTCCGGGCCTCTGGTGGCTTCGTGCTGGTCATGGTCGAGCATGCTTCCCCCCGATCTCAACCACCTGAGCCTACGCGACGGGTGGCCGACGTGACAGGGGCCGCGTTCAGGGCTCGGTCCGGAAGGTCTCCACGAGCGGGCCGGTCCTGAACGGGATGTGCTCCGCCAGAGCGATGGCAGTGGTGGTGCGACTGATTTCGGGGGCGGCGAGCACCTCTTCGAGAACGGCGAACAGGTGCTCGTTGGTCTTGGCCACCACCCGAATCAGCAGATCCCCCTGACCGGCGATGGTGTGGACCTCGAGCACCTCCGGGATGGATTCCAGGCGTTTGAGCACACCCTCGGACCGTCCCTGGGTGACTTCGAGTGTCGTGAAAGCCATCACCCCGTAGCCGAGTCGTTCGAGGTCCAGTTCGGGTCCGAACCCGCGGATCACCCCGTTCCGTCGAAGCTTCTCCAGCCGGGCGTTGGCGGTTCCCCGCGCCACTCCCAGCCGGCGCGCCAGCTCCATCACGCCAAGTCGCGGCTCCCGCTGCAACTCCAGGAGGAGGCGAGCGTCGAGGTCGTCGATGGGAGTGTCGTCGTGTGGCATGAGTGGATCTCTCGTCGGTCGAGCAGTGGACGAATCGTACAGCCCATCGGGCTTCCGGTTCCTCGAACGTGAACGACCACACCGCATGGCTCGCGATTCGGTAGGGTGCCGCACAGGAGATGTCGGCGCGAGGTTGGTGAGATGACAGGCGTGGCGTATTCGTCGGGATTCGGAAACGAATTCGCTTCCGAAGCCGTTGCGGGCGCCCTCCCCGTGGGGCAGAACAACCCACAGAAGCCGCCCCTCGGCCTCTACACCGAGCAACTGTCCGGCACGGCGTTCACGGTTCCGAACGAACGCAACCGACGGACCTGGTTCTATCGGATCCGCCCCTCGGTGCGTCACGCCTGGCGGTTCGTCGAGACGGAACGCCATCACATCCGCACGGCACCCTGCCGGGAGGCGCAGCCGCCGATCGGGCAACTTCGATGGAATCCGCCGCCCTTCCCAGACGAGCCGACCAACTTCCTGACCGGGATCCGCACGGTGGCCACCAACGGCGACGCCCACACCCAGACCGGGATGGCCGCTCACCTGTACTTCGCCAAGGAGTCGATGACCGACACCTACTTCTACAACGCCGACGGCGAGATGTTGATCGTCCCGCAACAGGGGTCGCTCCGATTCGCCACCGAATGTGGGGTCCTCGAGGTCGCCCCCGGCGAGATCTGCGTCATTCCTCGAGCGATGAAGTTCCGTGTGGATCTTCTCGATGGTCCCTCGCGCGGCTACATCTGTGAGAACTACGGCACCTACCTCGAATTGCCCGAACGAGGGCCGATCGGCGCCAACGGGCTCGCCAACCCGCGCGACTTCCTCCATCCCGTGGCGGCCTACGAAGACACGGAGCGGGCGGGAGAGATGTTCGTGAAGTTCGATGGCCGCCTCTTCGTGGTGGAACTCGACTACTCGCCCCTCGACGTGGTCGGATGGCACGGCAACCACGTTCCCTACAAATACGACCTGGCGAAGTTCAACGTGATGGGCTCGATCAGTTTCGACCACCCTGACCCGTCCATCTTCACGGTGCTCACCTCGCCGTCGCCCGATCCTGGCGTGGCCAACATCGACTTTGTCGTGTTTGGTGAGCGGTGGCTCGTGGGGGAGCACACCTTCCGCCCGCCCTGGTATCACATGAACATCATGTCCGAGTTCATGGGCATTCTGTACGGGGTATACGATGCCAAAGAAGAAGGTTTCGAACCCGGTGGGATGTCGCTCCACAACATGTACTTCCCGCATGGTCCCGATCACGACGCCTGGATGAAGGCGACGACGTCGGACCTCGTGCCTGAGAAGCTCGCCGACACGATGGCGTTCATGTTCGAGACCCGTTACCCGCTCATCCCGACGGGATACGCGTCCAGCGTGCCGGCGCTTCAGGACGACTACCCGTCTGTCTGGCACGCACTCGAGAAGCACTTCACTGAATAGAGCGCGTTCGCCCCGTAACGCCGCCGGCCTACCCGACGATGCGGCCCCTCACTTCGCCCAGCGTGATGGCTCCTGCCGTGCCGGCCAGCGTCACCTCGTCGCCGTCTTCGAGGAAGGCTCGGCTCGAACCGTCGGGTAGCACGAGCGGCCTCTGGCCCCCGAGGGTGAGCTCGAGCAAGCTGCCCTCTTCGCCCGGCTCCCACCCGGAGATCGTACCGGACCCGTAGATGTCGCCCGGACGAATGGACGCCCCGTTGACCGTCAAGTGGGCGAGCTGCTGGGCCATCGTCCAATACATGCCCCGGAAGTTCGTCTTCGAAACCACAACCGGCCCGAGCCCGTCCGTTCGCATGGTCTGGGTCTCGAGACGGACCTCGAGATCGATGTCGAAAGCCCAGGGTCGGCTTGTCCGGAGGTACTCGAAAGGGATCGGATCGGTCTGGTTGGGCCCAGGCACCCTGACCGGCTCGAGCGCATCCAGGGGAGTGATCCACGCGGCGATCGAGGTGGCGAAGGACTTCCCCAGGAACGGTCCGAGAGGCACGTACTCCCAGGCTTGGATATCTCGGGCGGACCAATCGTTGAGCAACGCGACTCCAAAGATGTGTTCCCCGGCCCGATCGGCGGAGACCGGCTCGCCGCGGGTCGAGGCACCGCCCAGGACCGCCGCCATCTCGAGCTCGATGTCCAACCTGGTGCTCAGCCCGACCGTGATGCTGCCATCGGGGCCGCGGCGCTGCCCGGTCGGACGGGGGATAGCGGCCCCCGACGCCACGACCGTCCCTGCGCGTCCGTGATAGCCGACGGGGAGGTACTTCCAGTTGGGGAGCAGGGGTGCCTGATCGGGCCGAAAGAGGCGCCCGATGTTGGTGGCGTGCGCTTCGGAGGAATAGAAATCGACGTAGTCGCCCACCGAAAACGGTAGGTGGAGCGTCACCTCGTCGAGCGGATGGAAGTGCGCGGCGAGTCGGGCCACCGCCGCGTCGTCCGCCAGCAGGCCGACCAGCGCCGTTCGGGTCTCGGTCCAGACCGCCGAATCCTCTTGCAGCAGTCGGTCGAGATTGGGGGCGTCGCACGCTTCCGGCAGGAGCCCGAGGCGGGCTGCCTGTCTCGCGTCGAGCACCCGGTCGCCAATCCGCACGCCGAGGCGAGACGAGCCCGCCACCGAGAAGGAACCGTAGGGGAGGTGATCGACACCGAATCCCTCGACGGTCGTCCAGCTCATGTGATTCCAGTCTTCGGGTCGCGCTACGGTAGCGCGATGCAGCCCCTCTACGACCGGCTCTTCGACTACGCGGGAGTGTTTCCTCCAGCCGGTCACACGGTGGAAGAGGCCACCCGCCGATACCGCGCCGCCGTGGCTGGTCCTGACGGATGGATCATGGGACCGATGCTCCTGCGTGCCAGCCAACTGACCGATTACGACGGTGAGGATGTGATCGGTGTCGTGGCGGATATCCCGATATCCGGTCGGTTCGCGCAGGTCGAGAAGCGAACCGAACCCGGCCACACGGCCCGGACCATTGCAGAGCTCGTCGACCTGGCGCCTGTCGTCTATCTGGAGTGCTCCGACCCGACCGACGGCGTGTTCCTGAGGTCGGTGGCCGATGCCCGCACCAAAGGCCAGGATGTCCGCGCCAAGATTCGCACCGGTGGCGCCACGGCCGAGGCGTTCCCGACACCCGGGGCGGTGGCGGACTTCATCCGCTCATGTCTCGGCCTCGAGATCCCCTTCAAGGCCACCGCCGGGCTCCACCATCCGATTCGGACGAGTTCTGGGGTCGAAGGGGCCATCGAACATGGATTCATCAACATGCTGGCCGCCGTCCGGTGCGCTCTCGGTGGCCACGACGATCGGGTCGAAATGTGCCTGTCCGAGACGGATCCGGCAACGTTCGACGCCGGCACCGCCACATGGCGCGGCGTTGGCGGGGAGGTGGCCGAACCGCACATCCGATCGGCTTTCACGTCCATCGGCAGCTGCAGCTTCGACGAACCGGCTGGGTACCTGCGCCGGCTAGGTGTGCTCTGACTCCCGACGAGCGCCAGGAACTCGGCCACGAGTAGCGGTCGGTGTGCAATAGGCTCTACAAACGGATCACCAGAGGCGAAACGACTGTGCAGATCGTATAGCTGATCGGAAACTGGTTGCGCAATGCCACGAGTTCTTGTTACGTACGACCAAGGAACCATCACCGGGGGAAGATCATGGCCGACTTGATGCCGATACTCGGCTACGACGCAATCGAGTTCTACGTCGGAAACGCGCGGCAGGCCGCCCATTACTACCGCACGGCGTTCGGGTTCGACGTCGTCGGGTATGCCGGCCCCGAGCACGGTGTCCGTGACCGATGCTCCTACGTGGTCGAGCAGAACGGGATCCGGTTCGTGCTGACGGCCGGCCTGGGCCCCGACTCCGACATCGTCCGCCACCAGGCACTTCACGGCGATGGAGTGAAGGACGTCGCGTTTGCCGTCCCCGACGCCGATCTGGCCTTTCGCGTGGCGGTCGAGAGAGGCGCCCAACCCCACCGCGAACCGCAT
This sequence comes from uncultured Acidimicrobiia bacterium, assembly GCA_965366365.1. GTDB lineage: Bacteria > Actinomycetota > Acidimicrobiia > Spongiisociales > JAENVV01 > CBDUEV01. The sequence goes on from CBDUEV010000056.1 coordinate 16,686, forward strand.
ATGATGGAAGATGACCACGGCAAGCTCGTCGTCTCGTCCATCAAGGCGTACGGCGAGACCATTCATTCCTTCGTGGATCGCTCCAACTACTCGGGGGTCTACGCACCCGGCTACCACCCGACCAAACACCAACCGCCTGCCCAGCCGGCCGGTCTCCAATACGTCGACCACGTCGTCTGCAATGTGGACCTGGGCGAAATGGACAGGTGGGCGAGCTACTACGCCGCCATTCTCGGTTTCACCCAGCTCCACCATTTCGACGACGAAGCAATCTCAACCGAATACACGGCGTTGATGTCGAAGGTGCTCTGGGACGGAAACGGGCGAATCAAACTCCCCATCAACGAACCCGCCCAAGGTCGAAAGAAGAGCCAGATCGAGGAGTATCTCGACTTCTACGGGTCCGCCGGCGTTCAGCACATGGCCCTCGCCACCGACGACATCCTGGCGACGGTACGCGCCATGCGCTCCAACGGTGTCCGCTTCCTGACGACCCCGGCCAGCTACTACACCGATCTGAAGACGCGCCTCGATTGGTCGACGATCGACGCCGACCTCGACGAACTGGCCGAGTTGGGCGTACTCGTCGATCAAGACGACGAGGGCTACCTCCTGCAGATCTTCACGAAGGCCGTTCAGGACCGACCCACCGTGTTCTACGAAGTCATCGAAAGGCACGGTTCGAGAGGGTTTGGAGTCGGCAACTTCCAGGCACTGTTCGAGGCAATCGAAAGAGACCAAGCCGAACGAGGGAATCTCTGATCTTCCCGCCAGCGCGCTGCAGCGAAAGGGGTCGTTGTGCCGACGTTCCGGGCTGACCTGGACCGAATCGCACCGTACGTGCCAGGGCGAGGCGAGCAGGAGATACTCCGAGAGTACGGCCTCGACCATGTCATCAAGCTGGCGTCCAACGAGTCCCCGCTCCCACCCTTTCCCGAAGTGGTCGAGGCCATTGCCCAAGCCGCGGCGGGGATCAATCGATACCCGGACACGACCTTCCACGAGCTGAGAACGGCGATCAGCGAGCACCTCGGAATAGCCGGTGAATCCATCCTCCTTGGAGGTGGCGGAACGGGGTTGTTGCTGGCGACGGCGTTGGCCGTTGGCGGCCCGGATACGAGTGCCGTCTACGCCGCGCCGAGCTTTGTCATGTACCGGATCGGCACAGCGATCTCCGGCTCGCGCGCCATTGAGGTGCCCGTCGATGGAGGCCACCGACACGACCTCGATGCCATGGCGGCTGCCGTGGAGGCCGATACATCGTTGGTCTACATCTGCAATCCGAACAACCCGACCGGCACACATGTCTCCTCCGAGGCGATTCGCAGTTTCGTCGACGGCCTACCCGAGTCGGTGCTCGTCATGGTCGATGAGGCGTACTGCGAGTTTGCCGACGCCTCCGACTACGAGTC
>CBDUEV010000057.1:0-18050 GCA_965366365.1 uncultured Acidimicrobiia bacterium
AACGGGCCGAACATGAACATGTCGGGACCGCCGCTGATTCCGGCTTGCGTCTCGCAGAGCGGCTCACCCGGCCAGTGCTCGGCGATGACCTCCGAGAACGACGGCAGGTCCGAATCAGGTGCAGCGACCGGCGGCGGTGCAGTGGCGCCTCCGCAATGGTCGGCGACGTAGGCGTCGACCGCCTCAAAGGGCAGGTTGCCCTCCTGCACGAGGACGTCCATGGCGGCTGACGCCTCCGGGTCGTCCATGACCGCTGAGAAGTCCCAGTCGGCGGCGCGGAGCAACGCCACGAACTCCCGATACCAGTCGGCCACCGCCTGGGTCTCGGCTTTGATGTCGGCCGGAGCCAGGGTGGCGAGTTCGTCGTAGCGGAGCTGGTGCTCCTGGCGCCAGGCGTCCTCCTCGTCGGGGGATGCGAAGTCGGGCACCACGGTGTCGATGATATCGGCGTACAGGCTGCAGAACTCGGACGCCTCCGCTGTGGCGGCGACCGCGGCCGTCTCTTCAGCGGCGGGCGCAGCCGCCGAGCCGAGCACTTCGAGCGTGCCCGAGGAGCGGACCATCAGCCTGGTCCCGGCCTCGTAGCGCTCGCCAAACAGGTCGAGGCCGCCGGGGCCGATATCCATGCAGAGTCCGGGAGTGAGTTCCATCCAGGACTCCTGAACCGCGAACGACGAGCCCGCGCGGGCGGTCATGCCGCTCACCAGCTTGAACTCGCCGGCCAGGACCTCGACCTTGATCGGTTCGCTGGCACCGGCCACGTTGGCGGTGAGCAGGATCAGGTTGTCGGGATCCGCCATCGTGGTGGTGGTGGGTGCCACCGTCGTGGTCGTGGTCGCTTCGGCGGTGGGAGGGGCGACGGTCGTGGCCACGCCGGTAACGGTGGGCGCTGCCTCCTCGGCAGCGCCGTCAGAACTGTCGCCGCCGCACGCTCCAAGGGTCATCGTCAACAAGGCGACGGACAGTGCAACCCCGAGCGTTCGGTGCATGCGGTACCTCCAGTCCCACGTCCATGGTCGCGCCCTCCCCCCGGGGCCATGAGAGGCTTCCGACCCTTGCACTGGCAACGACGGTGGTCCTCGCTGGGTGGAGACTCTCTGATATCGTCTCGGCTCGACGGAGGGTGCGGTTTGCGGAGACGCCGGTGGTTGGTGGTGGGAGCGGCGATGGCAGTGATACTGTCCAGCTGTGCCGGTTCTGGAAGCGCGTCCACCACCACCGCCCCGACGCCGACGACGGTCGCCACCTCGAGTCCGACCACAACGGTTGCCCCGACCTCCACCGTGACGGTCTCGCCTCCCGACTCGCTCGACATCGAGGCGATCTGCGCAATACTGACGAATCAACCCTACGAAGCCCGAAAGGCGGCCATCGCCGACGTTGCCGACCGAACCGCCCTGGCGGCCGCCTGCGGCGCCGAGCTCACGGTGCTCGAAGAGGCGCTGGCGGTCGAACAGGCCACCTCGTCGATAGAAGCCATGGACTTCACCTACCTCGACGACGGTTTGACCTGCTCGACATCCGGTTTCGAATGGACCGCCACCAACACCTTCGACGTGGCCGTCGGCGTCTACATTTCGGCCAGCTTGAGCCGGCCGGTCGGAGACGACGGTGACGTCGAGACCGTCGGCTCGCCTGAGCCACAGGTCGCTTGGCGGATCGAGCCGGGAGGAACCGTCGTGCTCGCCGGCTCCTTCCTCGAACACGAAGGGGAATACCCCAACTGTTCGATCAAAGGTCATCTCTTCCTGGCCGATGATCCGAATCTTCCCGGTGATGCATCCACCCCGGGCGTCGAGATTCCCGATGGCCTCGACGCCACGCTGTGGATCGGGGAGCTCTTCGCACGAGAAGACGCATACCAGCAGTCGTTCAACCCTCACCTCGTGGCACCGTTCGAAGACCTGCGAAGTGTCGCTTATCGCGGGCTCGTGGAGAAGTCCTCGACGGAGAAGCCCTGGATTCTGGTAGACGGCACGAAGGACGTGAACACCTGTTGGATCTTCAGCTCGCCCGATGACGCCCATGTTGCCCTGATCTACGAACGATCTACGACCGATCACACCTACGAGCGGGAGGGAGAAACGTCGGAGTCCGAAGCCTCTGAACGACTCGCCGTAGGCGTGTTCCGGCGCGCCCAGGACGGTGGCTGGCGATGGCTCGGCACGGGGCTCACCCTCGACCTGGGTGACATCACCGATTGTGCCGGATTGTCGGAGACCCAAGCTACGTGAGCGTCAGATCCCCGGACCAGGCACCCTTCATATCACGGGGACCTCGTAGGCGGCGAAGACCGAATCGACGGTGGCGATGGTGAGGCCTTCACTGGTGGCTTGGGCGATCAGCATCCGATCGAAAGGATCGCGGTGATGCTCCGGAAGCTGACCTGCCAAGGAGGCGTGCCGCCACGTGATGGGCAGTTCCTCAAAATGGCACTCTGCCAGCACCTCGTCGAAGTCGTCTGGCGCAGTCAGCTTGCCCAGGCTCGATTTGATGGAAATCTCCCAGGCCGACACGGGGCTGACCCACACACCTGTGCGGGGATCGGCGATTCGTCGGCGGAGTTCGGTGCTCAGTTCTTCGGCGTCGGCCAGCCACCACAGCAGCACGTGGGTGTCGAGGAGCAAGTTCACTGTTCGAACATCTTCTCAACCCTCGGATCCGGAGCGTCGAAGTCGGGGTCGATCGCAACCCTTCCTTTCCAGAGGCCCGGTCGACGCGGTTCGCTCGGTACGTCGAACGGCACCAGCTTGGCCATGGGTCGGCCGGCCTTGGTGATGACGATCTCCTCGCCGGCAGCCGCCCGCGCCACCAGCCTGGAAAACTGAGTCTTGGCTTCGTGGATGTTGTACATAGACTGGACTAAGTCTAGTCCGTTCAAGCGTTTCATGTGACAATCGTATCGGGTGGGACCGACAGATTCCCAGGCGGCTATCGTGCCGGCCATGCCGCTCTTTCGGAGACGAGAAACTGCTTTCGAGGACAAGGTCAAGGCCCTCATCGAGGAGGCGGCCGGCCCCGGCGTCGAGGTCGTCTACGACGAGCAACTCGACGCCTTTCGGCATGGTTCGGCGATCACCAACCTCGGCAACTTCCGGCGGAACTACGACCAAATCGACAAGAGCGACCGAGACGATTGGTTGCGTCAACACGTGCTCGGAATGCTGCAAAGCGCCCTGCCCGAACAGTTGGACGACACCAGCCACCTCAGCGTGGGGGTGCGGTCTCGCACCTACCTCGAGGCTGCTCGTCTCGCCGCCGGCCTGACCGGTGACGGGCCTCCGGCGGCGATCCCCCATCGAGTGATCGCCGGCGACCTGGTGGCGGTGATCCTGTGGGACACGCCGACCTCGATGGTCACCCTCGGCGATGACCAGTTCTCCAAGTGGGGCCGCAGCTTCGATGAGCTGTATCCGATCGCCCTTTCCAACGTGGCCGCCATGGCAGTCGAGGGCTATGCCGCCCTCGACGATCGGACCTTTCGGTTCTTGGGCGGCGACGAGTACAACTCGGCCCGGTTCCTGGTCGACGAGATCATGGAGCAGCTGCCGCTCACCGGGGACCTGGTGGTGTGCGTCCCGACCCGCAACACGCTGATCGTCACGTCGGCTGACGACGCCGCCGGCATGAAGATCGCCTTCGACCTGGCCGGCAACCCGGCCGAGGAGGCGTCGGTGTACTTCAAGCCGATCGTCGGTCGGAGCCCATCCTGGCGGCTGCTCGAGTTGGACGACACCCATCCCGCCTACGCTGCGTGGGAGCGACTCACCCGCATAGAGGAAGCCGACTCGGCCGCCTCGGTCAAGGACCTCCTCCAGCAGTCGGTGGGCGAGGAAGTGTTCGTAGCCTCGATCAGCATCTTCGAAGAGCCCCAGTCCGGCAGGCTGCGCACGGTGTGCGCCTGGACGGAGGGCGTGTCAACGCTGCTGCCCAGAACCGACGCGGTGGCCTTCGTGCGCCCCATCGAGTCAGGCCACGATGTGCGAGAGGCGAGCTGGGATTGGGTCACGGAGCACTGCTCTCATCTGATGGAACCCACCGACCACCATCCGCCGCGGTGGCTGGTCGAAGACTTCCCTCCTGCGGACCTCGTCGACACGCTTCCACCCCCGACCCGCTGAGCCAGAGGGTCGACAACGACCCGGGATCGACCCCTTTCACACTCCCGTCGAGCAAGAACACCTCAAGGTGCCGGCTCAACCTCCGATAAGAGCTTCTTGGCAACACTTGGGGCCTGACCCTGAGTGCGGCCGTCCGCTGAGTGGAATCCGGGCTCTTGGTGGGAGCGCCTTCGTTGGCGGCATGCCCCCCGGGCAGCAAGCCAACCGAAGGAATCCACTTGTCTTTCTACGTCACGCGGCCTCGCGCCGCCCTCGTTGCACTCGCCATGCTGTTCGGCCTTCTGGTCCCGGCAACCCTCGCCGCGGAGCCCGCCTCCGCCGCCCTCGTCCCATCGACCGAACTGCTCGCCAACGGCAGCTTCGAAACTGGCGACTTCGCCGACTGGGAAACGAAGGACATGATCGTTTCCGTCGCCCCGCTGGAAGTGCTCGCCGCACCAGACGTCACACCCACCGACGGCCTCTTTGCGGTCGGCCACGGCCTGGATGGTTGTGGTCCCGATACGATCGAGCTTTGGCAGGATGTGTCCATCCCCGCCGGTCATTCGGCGACTCTGACGTTCGACTGGGAGATCAACATCATCGATCACCTCGGTTTGGAGGACGCCACGTTCGACGTCGTCGTGGAACCGGTCGGCGATCCTGCGGCGTCGACCACGATCCACACCATTGCGCCCCTTGACTCTGGAAGCACCAACCCGCAGAGCTCCATGCTCGACATGAGCACCTACGCGGACTCGACCATTCGCGTCAAGTTCGTCACCACGATCCCGGAGTGCCTCGAGATATCCGGAGACCTGCAGCTCGACAACGTGTCGTTGACCGCAACTGACATCGAAGCCCCGGTGATCACCCTCACCGGTGACAATCCCCAGACCCTGGAGGTCTTCTCCGAGTACACCGAGCTGGGCGCCACCGTGTCCGACAACGTCGATGCCGATGTGGCCATCGACGGCGACTTCACCGCCGTCGCGCTCAACGTGCTTGGCGAATACCCGGTCACGTACAACGCCGTCGACTCGAGTGGCAACGCCGCTGAGCAGGTCATCCGGACGGTGGAAGTGGTCGACACCGAAGCGCCGGTCATCAGCTTGGTGGGCGGCACCGTCACCGTCGGACTCGGCTCGACCTACATCGACCCCGGCGCCTCGGCAGTCGACAACTACGACACCGAACTCGAAGTGGACATCAACACCGACGCCGTCGTCACCTCGGAGATCGGCTCCTACGACGTGACGTTCAACGTCGAAGACTCGAGCGGCAACCCCGCCACCCAGCTCGTCCGCACGGTCAACGTCGTCGACACGACCAGTCCCATCATCACCCTCGTCGGTGGAACCCAATTCATCGAGTTCCCCGCCGAATACGTAGAGCAGGGCGCCACCGTTTCGGACAACTACGACACCGACCTGGAAATCTTGATCAACAAGGATGCGGTCAACACGTTGGCCCTCGGTGTCTACAGCGTCACCTACGATGCCACCGATTCGAGCGGCAACCCCGCCACCCAGGTCCTCCGCACCGTGAGGGTGGTCGACACCACTCGTCCCGTGATCACGTTGACCGGAGACAACCCCCAGATCATCGAAGTCGGCGACACCTACACCGAGCTGGGCGCCACGGCGACCGACAACCATGACACCGATTTGACGGTGGATCCGGACGCAGCCGAGGTCACGACGTCCGTCGTCGGCACGTACTCGGTCTTCTATACCGTGACCGACGCGCAGGGCAACAAGGCCGCCACCGTTGCTCGGACCGTCAATGTGGTCGACAGCGAAGCTCCGGTCATCACGATCGTCGGGGCCGACCCGCAGGAAATCGAAGTGGGCGACCCATACACCGAGCTCGGCGCCACGGTGACCGACAACTACGACACCGGACTGACAGCAACCGCTGACCTGTCCGGCCTCGTGATCGGCACGGTCGGTTCGTACACGGTCACCTACAACGCCATCGACGCCGGCCTCAACGCCGCCCTCCCGGTGACCCGGACCGTCAACGTCGTCGACACCGAAGCACCGATGCTCGTCCTGAACGGTGACCCCGAGGTAACCGTCGAGGTCTACGGCGACTACACCGAAGAGGGCGCCACGGCGACCGACAATTACGACACCGAGTTGACCGTGGTGATCGGCGATCTGGAGCTGGATACGACTGTGGTCGGGGAATACACCGTGACCTATGACGTCTCCGATTCGAGTGAGAACGAGGCCACGCAGGTGACCCGCACGGTCTACGTGGTCGATAGCGAGTCACCGGTGATCACCCTGATCGGCGGTACTCCCGACGGCACCCAGACCATTGGCGTGTTCCGTCCCTATCTCGAGCTGGGCTCAACCGTTTCAGACAACTACGACAACGACCTGGTTGCTACTGTCGACACTTCGGGTCTGAACACAGCCGTGGTCGGTTCGTACACGGTTTGGTATACCGCAATCGACTCGAGTGACAACCTGGCCGAGCCGGTCGCCCGAACGGTCAATGTGATCGATGACGGTTTCCCGGTGATCACCCTGCTGGGAGATGCAGAGGTCACGATCGAGGTTGGCTCCGGGTACGACGATGAGGGTGCGGTCGCCGATGACGTCGCCGACGGTCCCTTGACCGAGTTGATCATCGCCTTCGATCCGGTGAACCCCGACGTTGTCGCCACCTATACGGTCACCTACAACGTGATCGACTCGGATGACAACGCCGCCACCCAGGTGACCCGAACCGTCAACGTGGTCGACACCACTCCCCCGGTCATCACCCTGAACGGAGCGAACCCACAAGACATCGAAGTCGGCACCGCCTATGTCGAGTTGGGAGCAGACGTCTCCGACAATTACGACACCGGACTGGCCGCCACGGTCAACACCGATGCCGTTTTGCTGGACGTGCTCGGCGAGTACATCGTCACCTACAACGCCATCGACGCCAACGACAACGAGGCCGACGAAGTGACCCGAACCGTCAACGTGGTCGACACCACCGCCCCCGTCATCACCCTGGTGGGTGACAACCCCCAGGTCATCGAAGTGGGCGGCGACTACGTCGAACTGGGATCCACCGTGTCGGACAACTACGACACCGGACTCAGCGCCACCGTCGACATCACCGGCGTCCTGCTCGACACCGTCGGCGAATACACCGTCACCTACAACGCCATCGACGCCAACGACAACGAGGCCGACGAAGTGACCCGCACCGTCGACGTGGTCGACACCACGGTGCCGGTGATCACCCTGACCGGAGCCACACCAGTGACGATCGAAGTCGGCTCGAGCTATATCGACGCCGGAGCGACCGCCTCTGACATTGGAGACGGCGACCTGACCGGGGCAATCGTCACGGTCGACCCGGTCGATGCTGATGTGATCGGTGTGTACACGGTCACCTACAACGTGACCGACACCAGCCTGAATGCGGCTGTTGAGATCACTCGTACCGTCAACGTCGTTGACACCACGGCGCCGCTCGTGACCCTGATCGGTGCCAAGACGGTGACCGTCGAGGTCGGCTCGGCGTACGCCGATGCGGGCGCCACGGCAGTCGATCTGGTGGACGGTGACCTGACCGGCTCGATCGTTGTCACCAACCCGGTGAAGACGAACGTCGTCGGCGTGTACGTGATCAAGTACGACGTGTCGGACTTGCATGGCAATCCCGCCAAGACCGTCACTCGGACCGTCAAGGTTGTCGACACGACGGCCCCGGTGATCACGTTGGTTGGTGACAACCCGCAGGTCATCGATCTCGGCTCGGCGTACGTCGAGCTGGGTGCGACGGCAACCGACAACTACGACCTCGGCACGTCGGGCATCGTGATCGATGCCACGGCCGTGGACCCATCGAAGGTTGGCAGCTACACGGTGACGTACGACGTCACCGATGCGAACCTCAACGCGGCCGTGACGGTCGAACGAACGGTCAGCGTGGTGAAGGCGTTCGCAACGAACATCTTCATCGACGACGACGGCAGCGCCTTCGAAGACGACATTGACTGGTTGGCGAACTCCGGGATCACCCTGGGGTGCAACCCTCCCCTCAATACGCTGTTCTGCCCGAACGGTTCGGTGACCCGAGGTCAGATGGCGGCGTTCCTGCATCGTGCCTTGCCGAACCTGCCAGAGGTTCGCGCCGCGATCGACTTCACCGACGACGACGCCTCATCCTTTGAGGCCGACATCGAGTGGCTCTACTCACGTGGCATCACGAGTGGAACCTCGGCGACCACCTACAGCCCCAACGCCACGGTGACCCGTGGCCAGATGGCGGCGTTCCTGCATCGTGCCTTGCCGAATCTGCCCGAGGTTCGCGCTGCGGTCGACTTCACCGACGACAACAGTTCGACCTTCGAGGCCGACATCGAGTGGCTCTACTCACGTGGCATCACGAGTGGAACTTCGGCGACCACCTACAGCCCGAACACGATCGTGACCCGAGCTCAGATGGCCGCGTTCTTGCACCGGGCACTCGGCTGAGCGGCGACGGTTAGTCAACCGCCTGGATCCAGGCGACAGAGAGAGGGACCCGGAAGGGTCCCTCTCTCGTCGCTCGACGACGTCGGCGTCGGGAGCGGTCGGCTACTAGCCGGGACCGACCTCCAGCACCCGCATCATCTCGTGGTCCTCGTGGGACACGATGTGGCAGTGCCACACGTACCGCCCCGGCTTGTCGAAGGTCACCTTGATCCGGGTCACCTGCTCGGGCAGGGCTGGCTCCCGGCCGGATGGGCTCCCTTCGGCAAGGACGAGACCGGGGCCCCAGCGCGAAGAAGGACGCCGACACCTGGCCCGGTGGGTTGCTTCCGACTGGAAAGCATCTCGGGGAATCGAACTCGTCCTGCGTGGGCAGGCATGGGCGGAAAGTGCTCACGCGTCGAATCGAAGGGCACCGATGGCGGCGCGAGCTCCGGCCGTCATGCATGGGACCGTCAACGAGACGAAGAAGAGATTTTCCCGGTTTTCGGTTCCATTCCCAGAAGGATTCGTGTATAAAACGATTTAGTAAATCGATTGTGACGCACGATGGCTCAACACCCCAGACGGATGCGCATGAGTGATGTCGCTGCGGCGGCGGGTGTATCGCTGACGACCGTCTCCCTTGTGTTGAACCAGAAGGCTGGTGCGATTCCCGAGCGGACCCGCTCCAGAGTCCTCAAGGCAGCGGCCGACCTCGCCTACCGACCCAACGCCCTTGCGGCAGGTTTGCGGCACCAGGCTTCCGAGACCATCGGTTTCGTTTCCGACTTCATTGCTTCCACACCTCACGCAGGAGCCCTGGTGCAAGGTGCCCAGGATGCTGCGTGGAAGGCTGGAAAGCTGCTCCTCATGGTCAACACCGAGGGCGACTCCGACGTAGAGAATCGAGCGCTGGAGTCGTTGCTGGCCCGACAAGTTGACGGCTTGATATACGCCTCCATGTACCACCACATCGTCGAGATTCCCGCCGTTGCTTTCGAAGTGCCCTGCGTTTTGCTCGACGCCCGGAGTTCCGATCTCTCTATCAGTTCGGTGGCCCCCGACGAACACGGCGGTGGTTTCGTGGCCACGAACCATCTGCTGGAACACGGACACACGCGCATCGGCTTCATCGGCAGCGTTGATCCGATTCCCGCTGCGACGGAGCGACTCGACGGATATCGCGATGCGCTCGCTGCGCACAGTGTCGCCTTCGACGCGCGTCTCGTGGAGAAAGCCGCCCCGGACCACGAGGGCGGTTACGAGGCGGCAAAGCGGATGCTGGAACAGTCCGATCGCCCCACTGCACTCTTCTGCTTCAATGACCAAGTCGCCGCCGGAGCCTCTCGCGCTGCCCGAGAATCCGGCTTGCGGATTCCTCGCGACCTGTCGCTCGTCGGGTTCGACAACCAGGCTTTGGTCGCTCTCCTCATCGATCCCCCGATCACCACCGTCCAACTCCCCCATTATGAGATGGGGCGATGGGCGGTGGAACACTTGCTCCGTCAGATCGACGAACCGTCGTCGACCGCACCGGAGCAGCACCGGATGCCGTGTCCGCTCGTTTCGCGACGGTCGGTGGCGGCGCCGACGAAAGCAGAGGACGCCAGTGTGAAGCTGGTCAACGTAACGGAGGAGCAATGAGGAATTCACGATGGCGGCTCATGTCGCTGATGATCGTGTTTGTGTTCGTTCTCGTCGCCTGCGGCGACGGTGGTACCTCGAGTACCGAGGCATCAGGAGAAACGACGGAGACGACCGAAGGGACCACGGAAACGACCGAGGCAGGGGCAACTCCCACCACTGGCGCGGAGGCGCCACCCGATCGTGAAGTGGTCTCGATGTGGTACCACGGAGCCGGGAATGACGTTGAAGCGGGCATTCTCGACGGCATCGTGAATGACTTCAACGAGTCGCAGGACCAGTGGTTCGTCGAGCGCCAGGACTTCCCACAAGAGAACTACAACGAGTCGGTCGTGGGTGCTGCGCTCTCCGGGACCCTCCCGGACATCATCGACGTCGATGGACCGATCATGCCCAACTGGGCGTGGGCCGGCTACATGTCTCCTCTCACGGTTGATCCGGCCGTCTACGCCGAGTTCCTCCCCGGCACCATCGGTGAGTGGGACGGAGAGGTCTATTCCATCGGCCTGTGGGACGCTGCCATCGCCATCTACGCGCGCCAGTCGGTTCTCGAAGCGAATGACATCCGGATACCGACCCTGGACGATCCGTGGACCCTCGAGGAATTCGATGCCGCACTGGTCACGCTCCAGGATTCGGGCGAATTCGAATACGCCTTCGACCCGGGTATGGCATGGACGGGCGAGTGGTACCCCTATGCGTTCTCACCGTTGCTCCAGAGCTTTGGCGGCGACATCATCGACCGTTCGACGTACCTCACTGCTGAAGGTGCGCTCAACGGAGACGACGCCATCGCCTTCGGCGAGTGGTGGGGAAGCCTGTTTGAGCGCGGTCTCGCTCCGGGCACCTCACAAGACTCTGCGACCCGTGAAACCGGGTTCATCGACGGGGTGTATGCCCTCCAATGGAACGGCAACTGGGCCGCCGTGCCGGCTATCGAGGCGTTTGGCGACGACATGCTGTTCCTGCCGGCGCCCGACTTCGGCAACGGACCCACCATCGGTGCCGCCTCCTGGCAGTTCGGCGTTTCGGCCGACAGCGAGCACAAGGACGGCGCCAACGCCTTCATCGAGTTCGCGCTCCAGGACGAGTACCTGGCGGCCTTCTCGGACGGCATCGGCCTCATCCCGGCGACACGCTCCGCCGCTGCGCTCACCGAGAACTATGCACCAGGAGGCCCGCTCGAGATCTTCTTCGAGTACAGCGATCAGCAGGCGCTCATCCGGCCGCCGACGCCCGCCTACCTCAACGCCGCTCTGGCGTTTGAGAAGGCGCTGGCCGACATAGCGGACGGGGCCGACCCGGCAACGGCGCTCGATGCCGCCACGGACGACATCAACGCCGATATCGAAGCGAACGGGGGTTACGGCTTCTAGACCGAGGCCACGAGGAGGGGCGCTCACGAAGAGCGCCCCTCCTCAACTCCGAGTAGTGGAGGAGGACCAATGACGACGGCCCGCATCAAGACGACTGCACCAAGCGAAAAGGCAGGCGCGAAAAAGAAGCGCAAAGACGATCAGCATCGAGCTGGTTGGGTGATGGCTGGACCAGCTGTCGTGTTGATCCTCGGGTTTCTCATCATCCCCTTCTTCATGGCGTTCTACTTCTCTTTCACCAATCAGCGGCTCATCTCACCGAACGCCCCGGAGGTGGTCGGCTGGAACAACTTCTCCCGGCTGCTCACGGTGAAGACCTTGGTACTCGATCCGGCAACCGACGAAAACGGAAACCTCACGCTTGACGAAGAGGGCGCTCTCACCTACCCGGCGGTTCGCGACTTCACTCGCAACAACCCCGACTTCCCGGAGTTGGCCGGCCTGCAGGAATGGAACTCCTTTCCCTGGTTCGGCGATTCGCGAATCTTCCTTCTTGCGAGCGACACCGTGTTCATGCGCGGCGTGGTCAACACGTTCATCTTTGCGTTGGTTGTAGCACCCGTACAGGGTGGCCTCGGGCTGATCCTCGCGCTCCTGGTGAACCGAAGATCGCGCGCCGTGAACATATTCAGAACGATCTACTTCATGCCCGTCGTCACATCCATGGTCGTGGTGGCTTTGCTATGGAGATTCATCTACAGCCCGACCAGCGGTATGTTCAACAACATCCTCGGCTGGGTCACGTTCGGAGCATTCGAGCCGGTTGACTGGCTGGGGAACCCAAGTACGGCCCTGCTGGCGATCATGATCTTGTCGATCTGGCAAGGAGTCGGATTTCACATGGTGATCTGGTTGTCCGGCCTCCAGACGATTCCGGCGATTCTCTATGAGGCGGCTTCGATCGACGGAGCCACGAAATGGAACCAGTTCAAGCACGTCACCTGGCCAGGGCTCCGGAATGTGGCGGTCTTCGTGCTGATCACCATCACCATCGCAGCCTTCGGTTTGTTCACACAGGTTGACGTCATGACGAGGGGCGGGCCGCTGGACTCCACCCAAACCGTGATCTTCCACGCCGTTCAGAATGGCTTCGAGAGCCAAGATATCGCGTACGGCTCAGCAATCTCGGTCGTGTTCTTTTTGATGGTCCTACTCGTGGCGTTGGTCCAGCGCTACCTGACGAGGGAGAAGGTCTGATGGCTTCCGAAACCGGCGTAAGAACACGCAGCGATGCCGTTGCGTCGACCGGCAGAACCATCGCGATGGTGGTGATGGCGATCATCTTTCTCTTCCCGATCGTGTTCATGGTCGTCTCATCCTTCAAGCCCGACGATCAGTTGCTCAGAGACACGAGTTCGCTGAACGCGATTCTCCCGACCGGGGACCTGTCGTTCGACAACTACCGAGGGGTCTTCGACCGAGTCCCGGCGCTGCGTTTCATCTTCAACTCGATCTTTGTCACCGCCACAATCGTGTTCTTCGGGTTGTTCGTGAACAGCTTGGCGGCGTTTGCGCTCGCCAGGTTGAAATGGCCAGGGATGCGGATCGTCATGGTCGGAATCATCGCCACGTTGATCGTGCCGTTCGAAACGATCGCCATCCCGTTGCTCTTGATCGTGAGCAAGCTGCCGTGGATCGGTTTCGACGGTATTCAACCTGTCATCGAACAGGGATGGCTGAACAGCTACCACGTCCAGATCATTCCGTTCCTCGCCAACTCGCTGTCGATCTTCTTATTGGTGCAGCACTTCAAGACGATTCCCGAATCGCTCGATGAGGCTGCCCTGGTCGACGGCGCCACATGGTTTCAGATCTATCGTCGGATCATCTTGCCGTTGTCGGGTCCGGCCCTGGCGACCGTGGCGATCCTCACCTTCCTTCAGCCGAACGTGTGGAACGCCTATCTCTGGCCGCTCATGACCGTGCAAGAGGAATCCATCCGGCCGGTCATGCTCGGCGTTGCGTACTTCCAACAGCTCGATGTCGCGTGGGGCGAGATCATGGCCTACCTCACCATCATCACGGTGCCGGTCTTGGCCTTCTTCCTGTCTCTCCAGAGGGTGTTCATCGAGAGCATCGCATCTTCCGGCGTCAAGGGATGACGCCGGGTGGCATTGAGACTCGATGATCGCTGGGTGTGGGATTTCTGGCTGGCTGAAGAAGCCGGTGTCTATCACGCCTTCTATCTGCAGGCTCCCCGGTCGCTGGGAGACGCTGACCTGCGTCACTGGCATGCCTCGATTGGCCACTCGGTCTCCGAGGACCTCGTCACCTGGTCCGAAGTGGGTGTGGCGCTCGAACCAGGACCCGCCGGCGCCTGGGACGATGTCGCCACCTGGACGGGGTCTGTGCTCTTTGCCAATGACACGTGGTACATGTTCTACACCGGAGCATCGTCGGCCGACGACGGCCTGATCCAGCGGATCGGTGTCGCTCTGTCCGACGATTTGAGGTCGTGGACCAAACATCCCGACAACCCGATCCTCGAGGCCGACCCTCGCTGGTACGAACTCCTGGACAAGAGCTCTTGGCATGATCAGGCATGGCGCGACCCGTGGGTCTACCAGACCACCATGGGTTTCGAGATGGTGTTGACCGCTCGATCACGCTCGGGGAACCCGGACGAGAGAGGCGTCATCGGTCTGGCGACGTCCCCCGATCTCGTATCGTGGGTCGCCCAGCCGCCGCTCACCATGCCCGGAGAGTTCGGGCACATGGAGGTTCCCCAGCGCGTCGAGATCGATGGCCACGACACTCTCCTCTTCTCGTGCGCCGCCGATCAGCGCGCGGAGCGACGATCGTCCCGCGGCGGGGAAACCTCGGGGTGCTACGCGCTTGTGCTCGACGGCGGAGCCGCGCCGCATTCGACGACCACCGCCCTCGCTCTCGACACTCCGGGTCTGTATTCATGCAGGGCGATCACGGACCCGGCGGGAAACTGGGTGTTGCTCGGCTTTGTCCGCTCCGATGACACTGGTGCGTTCGCAGGCCATATCTCCGATCCGGTGCTGCTCGGCGACGCCGCCCCGACACTCTTCGGCCACACAGAATTGCGGCGGAACAAAAGAACATGAGCAGCAGCGCCTCCCGACCTGTCTACCACTTCACGGCAGCGGCCAACTGGTTGAACGATCCCAACGGCCTGGTGTTCGCCGATGGCGCATATCACCTCTTCTATCAGCATCATCCGCACGACAACACCTTCGGAGCACCCCATTGGGGTCATGCCTCCAGCACAGACCTGGTGCGGTGGCGACATCATCCGATCGCGTTGGAACCGGACGAGCTCGGCGAAATCTATTCAGGGTCGGCCGTCGTCGACCAGCACAACACGACGGGTTTCGGCGCCGGATCCATCGTGGCCGTGTTCACCCACCACCTGGAAGCCGGGGTCGAGCGCCAAAGCCTCGCCTACTCCGCTGACGGTGGTGAAACGTGGACGAAATACCGCGGCAACCCGGTCCTCGAGGCCCCCGATGGGGCGCCGGACTTCCGCGATCCTCGGGTGCTGTGGTGGGAGGGCGCCGAGGGTGGTCACTGGGTCATGCTTCTGGCGGCCGGCACGGCCGTCTGGGTATACCGCTCCGACAACCTCATCGATTGGAGCTTCTCGTCGGCCTTCACGTCGCGTGGTGCGTCGGGACGCGTGTGGGAATGCCCCGATCTCTTCTGCCTGCCGGTCGGAGAGTCTTCCCGCATGCGATGGGTGTTGTCTGTGGCGGTTGATCACGGAGATGGGCCGGAACTCTCGGGCACGAGGTACTTCGTAGGAGACTTCGACGGGGAGCGGTTCACGGAAACCCACGAAGCCGTCCATTGGGCAGATCATGGGGCCGACTTCTACGCGGCGCAAAGCTGGAGCGCCGCCCCTGGACAGCGCAAGGTCTGGATCGGTTGGATGAACAACTGGGGTTACGCCCGGGAGGCCCCAACCGAGGGTTGGCGTGGCGCGATGTCTATTCCCAGGGACTTGGGCCTGATGGAGACCGACAGCGGGATCCGTCTCACCCAGCTTCCCGTCCCCGAGGTCGAGCGCTGGCGCCGGCTGCTGTTGCGGACCGGACCCGTCGAAGTCACGTCGACGGAGAACCTGCTGGAGGATCTGCGCGGAACAGCTCTGGACATCGAGGCCCTCATCGACCTCGACCGATCCTCAGCGACAGAGCTGCGGCTCTCCGTTCGGGTAGGCGCAGCCGAAGCCACAGAGATAGTCCTCAATCTGGCGGAGCTGACCCTGTCGGTAGATCGGATCCGTTCCGGAGAGCACCTCATCCATCGCCACTACGCGGGCCCTCGACTCGCCTCCATAGCCCGCCTGGGCCAGCTCCTCTCACTCAGGGTGCTGGTCGACGTCACTTCAGTCGAGGTGTTTGCCGGCGACGGGTTGGTTGTGATCACGGAGCAGGTGTTCCCGTTGGCGGGAAGTGACCGTGCCTCGCTGGAAGCGGTCGACGGGGTTGCGTTCCTGCGCGAACTCGAAGTGCACGCCATCGAGGTTCCGACCACGTAGGCAGCCGATACCGCGGTCGAGGTCAGCACACCGCGCGACCGTTCGCGTTCGGGGACCGCTGGAGAGGGCTCGCCGGCGAAACGAAACGGGCCGTCACAGTCGGCATCGGCAAACCGTGCCGGCGCGCGCGTAGGCTGAGGCCATGGGTACCGAGGTGTTCGTCAGTGTGGGAAGGACCTACCGTCCGGAGCAGGAGGCGTTCGTCACGGCGTTCGAGGAGTACCTCGAGGGACTCGGGTTGACGCCGCAGACGTTGGGTCGGAACTTCTGGTCGGACAAACAGCCGCTGGTCGCCATCTCCGAGAAGCTGGACGAGTGCGGCGGAACCGCCATCCTTGCGTTCGAGCGGACCAGGATCACGCACGGCTTCGACAAACCCGACAGTGACGATGCGTCGCCGCTCGACGGGGAGGGCCTCCCGACGGTATGGAATCAGATCGAAGCGGCCCTGGCGTATTCGCGGGGGCATCCGCTCCTCGTGTTGGTCCAGGAGGAGCTGAAGAACGAAGGTCTGCTCGAGCAGGGATACGACTGGTATGTCAAGAAGGTGACCCTGGGACCGGAGGCGTTCAAGGACCGGGAGTTCATCGGGGTGGTCGGCTCGTGGGCGCAGGCAGTTCGCCAGAAAGACCGCGACGCTCCTCCCGCTGATGAAGCCGCCCAGCCGTCTACCACCGAACCCGCCGAGGCGCTCGTCGAGGCGGCTCCTCCGCAGCCGGCCGTGGCGACGTCTGGGCCGATCAAGATCCTGTTTCTGGCCGCCAACCCGATGGACACCTCTCGAATCCAGTTGGACGAAGAGCATCGCGAGATCGATCTGGCGCTGCGTCGGGCTCGCTACCGGGACCGCTTCGAGTTGGACACCTTCCAGGCGCCCCGAGTGACCGACCTGCAGGATGTCCTGCAACGCTTCGAGCCGCATATCGTCCATTTCAGCGGCCACGGTTCGAACGCCGGGGAACTGATCCTGCAGGACAATGCCGGCAAATCCCGACCGGTCTCCCCGACGGCACTCGGCAAGTTGTTCAAGGTGCTCAAGAGGAACATCCGGTGTGTGGTGCTCAACGCCTGCTACTCGCATGATCAGGCGGTGGCGATTGCCCAGCACATCGACTGTGTGATTGGCATGTCCGATGCCATCGGCGACGAAGCAGCCACGGCCTTCTCGGGTGCGTTCTACCAAGCCCTTGCCTACGGCAACGACGTCAACACCGCCTTCGAGCTTGGTCTCGTGCAGATCGACCTCGACAACCTCGGCGAGGACCAGACTCCCCGTCTCATCACCACCGGCGTCGACCCATCAACCGTGGTGTTTGCCTGAACGAGAGGCGACTGGTTGGCCAACTCATCGATGCTCGCTACGACTCCGTGACCTCACCCGAGTAGATGACGCGCCCAGCCTCCCAGTCCAACATGACGTTGCCCGAACCGGTGAGTTCTTCGTTGGCGCCAGTGCCCTCGGTGATCTCCCACGTGCCGACGTCCGCCTGGCCTTCGAACTCGAACGTGGCGAAATCGAAGACGGTGTGATGGACCAGGGTGAAGGTCCCGGAGCCGTCGCCGGCGGTCCATTCCGTGTACACCATCATCTCGGCGGCCGTGCCGTCGGCCAGCGCGGAGTCGAACATGACCGCCCACTCCTCGTCGGTGATCTCGGTGCCCTCCATGTTCTCCAGGCGAAAGATCTCCTGCGTGCCGTTCGGGAACACCGCGTCTTCGTCGACGGCGTCGCCGGTGGCCGTGTACTCCAGAACGCCGAGGTCCTGGGCATGGGTGAACTCTATGGCCATCGGCTCGCTCGACGAGGCGCACGCAGCCAACTGCAGCACGACAAGGAGGATTGGGAACCAGGTGATACGACGCATCACGCTCCCTTCCTGGCTCTCCCGTCATCGTCCTTCGGTTCGGTCTGCTCGGAAAGGGCAGGGCGTCACATCCGGGATGCTGGGCG
>CBDUEV010000058.1:0-17999 GCA_965366365.1 uncultured Acidimicrobiia bacterium
CGGGTGTCGTCGGCGTGGTGCACGGTGGTGAGCACCAGCAACCGTCGACGGCTCACAGCACCTCGACGTTCTCAGCCGCCAATCCCCGCCGCCGGTACGCATCCCGGGCATCGAACACCACCGGAACGGCCGCCGCCACTGCCGCGTAGTCGATGGCGTCGTGGTCGGTCAGGATGACCGCCAACTCGAATTGCAGGGGGCGAGCAGTCTCGACCACCTCGAAGCCCCGCTTCCTGGTGCGGGCGGGATCGACCAGTGGATCGAGCACGGTGACAATGGCACCCCGAGCGGCCAATTCGTCGAGCACCTGGATCGACGCCGACTCACGGTCGTCGGCGACGTTGGCCTTGTACGCCACTCCTACTCCGAGGATCTTCGTCCCGAAGACCGGCTTGCCTCGTCGGTTGAGCACTTCGCTGATCCGATCCACGGTATAGGTGGGCATCTGCGAGTTGACCTGTTCAGCAGTGTCGATGAAGCGAGTGGTGAAGTTGGCTTCCCGCGCCCGCCAGGCCAGAAACTGGGGATCCAGGGGAATGCAGTGACCACCCACCCCCGGGCCCGGATAGAACGCCTGGAAGCCGAACGGCTTGGTGTCCGCCGCTTCCACCACCTCCCATATGTCGATGTCCAGCTCGTGTGCCAGCTGGGCCATTTCGTTGATGAGCCCGATGTTGACCGCCCGGTAGGTGTTCTCGAGCAGCTTGGCCATTTCGGCCGTCCGGGCCGACGAGACCCGATGCACGGTGGGGACGATGCGCCGATAGGCCGCCTCGGCCACCCGAGCCGACAGGTCGCCGACTCCGCCAACGACCTTGGGAATGTCGAGGGTCTTCATCGAGTCTCCTGGCGAGACCCGCTCGGGCGAGAAGGCCACGAAGACGTTCTCGTCCACGGTGAGGCCGGCCGACTCGACCGCCGGAACGAGGATGTCGTCTGTGGTGCCCGGATAGGTGGTCGACTCGAGGGATACCAGCTGCCCGGCGCGGACGACTTCGGCCACGGTGGCCGAGGCCGCCTCGATGAAGGTCATGTCGGGCTGGCGATTGCGGCCGAGCGGACTCGGCACACAGATGAAGATCGTGTCGGCTTCGGCCAGACGGGCGGGATCGGTGGTGACCTCGAGGCCGTTCTCCAGTGCCTTGGCCAGCTGGGCGTCCGACACGTCGCCGATGTGTGAGGAGCCCCGGGCGAGCTGGTCGACCCGTTCGGACGAGACGTCGAAGCCGATGGCGCCCAACCCACGTTCGGTGGCTGCTACGGCGAGCGGAAGCCCGACGTAACCGAGTCCAATGACCCCGGCCGTCCACGTCTCGTCGCGGAAGTACGCGACCGGGTCCTCATGAGTGTTCCGCACAGGCGGAAACTCTACTCCAGTCCCTGGACCTTCATGGTGCGCCACAGGAACGACGCCATTTGGGCGCGGGTCACGTCGAGGGTCGGGCAGAACTTGTCGTTCGTCGGGGGATTGCATCCCAAGGTGATCCCCAGGTCCCCGATGATCTCGATTTCGTCCTGGTACGGGCTCGATCCGATATCGGTGAAGGTCCTGGATCCCGTCGAGGTGAGCCGGAGCCCATGCACGAGGAACTGCGCCATCTCCTGGCGGGTGATGTCGGCTCCGGCACAGAACGACGTCGCCGAGCAAGCCAGCTCCGGCGCCACGGCCAGGATCTGGTTGATGTCATCCTCGAACAAGGTGCCGTCGTCGTCGGAGAAGAAATCCTGGTCCGTGTTGGGCAACCCGATCGCCCGCCCGATGAAGGCGGCCATCTGCCCGCGGGTCACGTCGAGCGAGGGACAGTACTTGGTGTTCGACGGCGGGTTACATCCCTTGGTGACACCTCGGTAGGCGATCTCGTTGATGTCGTAGCGATGGACGGAGTTGAGGATGTCCTCGAAGCTCGGGTCGATCGGGCCGTCGCCCAGGAAGGACACTTTCGTCACCGTCGGGCTCCGCAATCCCATCGTGTAGTAGAGAGGTCCGATGAGCATGTCGCTGGTCGTGGTGACACCGTCCTTGACCCCGGACACCCGGATGGTGGCGGCCGGTGATGCGTTCAGGAGCACCACCGAGGAAATGGCGTCCCACTCCAATTCGGCAGCGAGTTCGGTATCCGTGTACTCCTTCGTCCACAAGGCGTAGGGGTTCGCCGACGTGAGCGACCAGGGATCGGGAACAGATCGAACGTAGGAACGGTACCCGCCCCACACGTCCTCGGAGTTCTCGGTCACCCCGCCCGTCGACGACATGTAATACGCCTTGATGAGGTCCCCGGCGGCGGTGACTACGTCGCCGGCGGTCCCGGTGACCGCGGCCACCCATTTGGCGCCGTAGTCGACTCCCCCGATCACCTCGGATTCCTTGGACCAGCCCGCGTACGCCTGATCCTGGGTGGTGGAGCGGATGTGGCAGTAGCAGTCGTTCTTGCGGGAGGTAGTCATGGGGCCATCGTCGGTGGTGGTGTTGACGGCGGCAGCCCAGAAATAGTCCCGTTGGAAGGCGGCGTAGGTTCGACCCGCTATCGCCTGCGCCTTGAGGGCTTCAGCCGGCCAGGAGGAAGGCATCTCGCCGAGGCCCCGCAGGTACTCCTCCATCGACAGTTCGAGCACTGCGTGGAAGTCGTCGTCCTGGCTCGGGCCCTGTCGGATCTTGACGATCCCGTGTCCGATGGCCTTGTCGTTCACCTCGATCACGGCCGCCTGGCCGGCGCCGCCGAAGGTGATGCTCGCCGCGCAGTCGCCCGGCGCGGCCGGCGTGGCCAGCGGCCCGGGAACCGTCCGGACGAATTGGCAGGTGGAACCGGTCTGCACGATCTGCCAGGTCTCCCCCGCAACGGGCTTGGCATCGGACTTCGGGCAGGCCCCGGTTCCGTCGCCGGCCTGACAGAGGTCGACGCCGCCAGCCGCCCCCGCCGGGACCTCAAAGGTGACGGTCGTGGTGTCCTCGACCAGGTTGACCCAGATGGGGGCGTCAGCCTCCGTCGCGATCGCCACCCCCGTGTAGTAGTACTTCAAGATCTCGCTGGCGGTGGACCCATCCGCCGCCATGGCGTAGGCGCCGTATTGCGACATGCCCACGCCGTGACCCCACCCTCCGCCGGTGAACGTGTAGGTCCCCTCGTTGATGGAGACGGCCGCGGCACGAGGCTCGACGGATGCCGCGTCGGGGGGAGGATCCTGCGAAGCCATGGCAGGGGCGACCCCAACCAGGAAGGTGAAAAAGGTAAGCAGCATCACGCCGAATGTGCGTGTCACGGTGAAAATCTCCTTGGGTCCCGGGCGGTCTCCACCCAGCCGGTCAATATCGGCGCCCCAAGCCCAAACAAGTATCTCCGATCACACTAGACCCTCTCGAGCGTCTAGTCACGTCTCAGGGTTCGGCGACGAAGCGGTGCACACTTTGCCCGCGCACCACATATAGCTCGCCGTGCCCGTCGATACCGAACGACACGAGGCTCGAAACCGTGCCGAGTTCGGGGGTCCAATCTCGCACGGCGCCACGGGAGCTGCTTGACATCTCGAAACTCCTGATCCAACCATCGCAGTAATCACCGAAGAAGTACTCGCCCTCCAGCATCGGCAGGGCACTGCCTCGGTAGACGTACCCTCCGGTCACAGAACATCCGCTGCCGTGTGAATACTCGTAGACCGGAAAGGTCATCCCGGTGGAGACGCATGGCTCGAGTCCGGTGCAGGCGGATCCTTCGTAGACGCGCCACCCGAAGTTGAGCGAGGTCTGGGGAAGGGTGACCACGTTCACTTCTTCCCAGGCAGCCTGCCCGACATCGGCCAGATACAGAGTGTCGGAATCGAAGGACCACCGCCACGGATTTCGCAAACCGATGGCCACGGTGGTCGATACCGTCGTGTCCACGTCGATGGCGAGCATCGAGCCCAGGGGGGTGTTGGCGTCCTGTCCCTCACCACCGGGATCGTTGGCACTCCCGCCATCACCGAGACCCAGGTAGAGCCGGCCGTCGGGGGCGAAGGCGATATGCCCACCGTTGTGGTTGGAGTACGGCTGGGCCGTTTGGTAGATCACCGTCTCGGAGGACTCGTCGGCGCGGTCCGGATCGGCGGAGACGCGATACTCGGCCACGATCGAGAGATGATCGTAGGTGGCTCCCACCGGCCTTTCCCGGCTGTGGGACACGTAGAAGCGTCCGTTGTCGGCAAAATCCGGATGGAACGCCATCGACAGAAGCCCTCGTTCGCCACCCTGGAGGACCGGGATGTCGAGAAATGGCGAGGCCAATGCGACGCCGTTGCGGACGATCCAGATCTCTCCGTCCCGGTCGGCCACGAAGAGCCGATCGTCTCCGACGGGAGCCCCGACGAAGATCGGCGAGCCCCATGGGCCATCGACCTCTTCGAGGGTGACCACCAGCGGGGGTGGTGGCGTGATCGGCGTCAAACCCTCCGCCCGGCCGAGGAAACTGGCCATCTGATCGCGCAACACGGGGGCTGTCGGGCAGAAGAGCCGGTCCCCACAACCCACGGTCACGCCCGCCGCGGCGAGCCTTTCGATGTCTGTCTCGAAGATGGAGCCGTCATCGTCGTCGAACGGGTCGTCGAGCTGGTCGGTGTAGCCATACGCACGGACGAGGAAGGCTGCCATCTCCTGACGGGAGATCGCCTGGTCGGGACAGAACCGATCGTTGACGGGCGGGTTGCAGCCCTTCGTGACCCCGGCTTCGAACAGCTTCTCGATGTCGTCCTCGAAGATCGAGGAGTCATCGTCGACGAAGGGATCGTCTGCTCCGACGGTGAGACCCAGGGCGCGGACCAGGAAGGCCGCCATCTGGCCGCGCGTCACGGTCGAGCCCGGGCAGTACTCGTCGTTGGTCGGCGGATTGCAGCCGAGCGTGATGCCCTCGGCGGCGATCGCCTCGATGAAACCTTCGTGTGTGTTGCCGTTGTCGTCGACGAACGTGCCGCCCGG
The DNA here is from genome assembly GCA_965366365.1 of uncultured Acidimicrobiia bacterium. Taxonomy (GTDB): domain Bacteria; phylum Actinomycetota; class Acidimicrobiia; order Spongiisociales; family JAENVV01; genus CBDUEV01. The sequence goes on from CBDUEV010000058.1 coordinate 4,946, forward strand.
TGGTAGTTCCTCGGCGGCCCCCACGGCGGGGAGGGCGCTCAATGACAGAAAGATGATGGAAACCAAAGTGAACCTGCGCATACTCTCCAAGCTACCTCCACATCGAGCCTTTGTCGGGCAGCGGGCCGCTCATCCAGGGGCCGGCCGGGAGATACTGACCACCGCTTTGGGCGTCCGTACCATTTCTTTGGGTGGCATTCAAGGATTTTGGCGATTTTGCCGATGATCTCTTCGTGCAGGTACTCAGACGAACCGGAACCGCGCTGGCGCTGGTTGGGTCACTAGCCCTTTTAGTTGGGTCTTACATAGTCACCCCCGCTCCAGCAGAAGCTCTCACCGCCAGCCAAGACGCGGAGATGCTCTCCCTCATCAACGGCGAACGCAGCTCCGCCGGCCTGGCCCCCCTCACCGAATACTGGGACATCGAAGACGACGCCCAGGCACAGACCGCCCGTCAGATCGCCGCAGGCACGATCTTTCACACCGAAGACCTGGCCGGCGTGACCAGCGGGTGGCAAGCACTGGGAGAGAACGTGGGTGTCGGCCCGAGCATGAGCCGTCTCCATGACGCCTTCATGGCTTCACCCGGGCACCGCGCCAACGTCCTCGGCAACTACAACTACATAGGGCTCTTCGCCGATCAGGATTCCGTCGGCCAGACGTACATCACCATCATCTTCATGCGAGCCGACCCGGCCAATCTGAAACCCAACCCTTCCGGTTCCTCCACCGCCGACACGGGTGAGATCCTCACCATGTCACCCGGTTCGATCAGCGATATCGGCGGAACACTCTTCGAAGCCGATATCGAATGGCTGGCGAGCCAAGGAATCGCCTTCCCATGCTCGAACGACCGCCCCAACGAATACTGCCCGGACGCTCCCCTGGCCCGAGACGAAATGGCGACCATGCTCGCCCGCGGTCTGGACCTGCCTCCCGCATCCCAAGGGTATTTCGGAGACGAGAACGGTTCCCGCCATGAAGATGACATCAATGCGGTGGCCGCGGCCGGAATCACGTTCGGATGCAATCCGCCTGCCAACGATCGCTTCTGCCCGGACTCGACCCTCACCCGCCAGCAGATGGCCAGCTTCTTCGTCCGGGCGCTCGACCTGTCGTCGCCCGGAGTCGACTTCTTCGCCGACGACGATGCCTCGGTCCACGAAGACGACATCAACGCCTTGGCGGAGTCGGGTATCACGCTGGGCTGCAACCCCCCCACCAACGACCGTTACTGCGGGGCGGCCCAGTTGACCCGTGGACAGATCGCCGCCTTTCTCCATCGGGCGCTGACCAACTAGGAAGACGCCGAGTCGCCACTCGACGGTACGATGATGCGCCGCATGCGCATCTGCCTCATCGCCACGAATGGCTTCACCCATGACCCACGCGCTCGGGCTACCGCGGCCCAACTCGCCGCTGCCGGACACGAGGTGGTCGTCGTTGCGTCAGGCTCCCCACGTTCGGAGCCCTGCCCGTTTCCGATCACATGGGTGCCCACCCAACCGCCCGCCGGCACTGCCCTCGGCCGCCTCCGCCGCCGCATTTCACCCGAGTCGACCCGGCGCGCCCGGTGGTTGCGAGACCTGGCCGAGGAGGCGGCTCGGTCCGGAGCTTCCATGTTCCACGCCTGCTCGGAGCAGGCGGTGCCTGTGGCGGCTCACGCGGCCCGCCAGGCCGGAGCCGTCGTCACCCGCCATCCCGGCTGGCCGGACGCCGGAGCCGTCGATCTCGTCTCACTAGCTCCGGGAGCACCCACCGCCAACCCCACCATCGTCCAACTCCCCTATGCCCCGCACACCCCCGGTGAACAGGCCGTCTCGAGTCGGCCCGCCATAAGCCGGCACGCCGGACGCCGGATCGGGTTGGTCTATCGCAAAACGGACACCAACCCCGGCCGCTACCTCGAGGACGCCCTCATCCGGGCCGGAGTCGAGGTCACGGTCTTCACGCGCGACATGACCTGGGAGGAGCTGGCCGGACTGGATGCGGCCGTGTTCGTGGAGAGCCCTCCTCCGGCGATCGCCATCTCGGGTTCCCGACCGTCGATTCCTGTCGCCTACTGGGCGCACCACGGCGAACATCATCTCGCCTCCAATCTTCGCCTGACCCGGCGCTACCAGGCGAACGTGGTACTCCTTGCTCACAGCTGGCACCTGGCCCACTACTTCCCGGTGCCGGTCGTTCGCTTCCCGTTTGGGATCGCCCCCGATCTGTTCGATCCGAGCATGGATCTCCAAGAACGCCCCTTCGACGTGGCGATGGTGGGAGCGCACCTGCGCACCGGTGGCCCCTACCCTTTCCGCCACGAGCTCGTCAACGCCCTGGAGGCCCATCTGGGCGCTACACGGGTGGCCTTCGAAGAAGGCGTACCCCGGACTCGAATGGCGGAGCTGTACGGCCGGGCGAGGCTGGTGCCCAACGAAGGCGGAACCCGGCACTACCCCATCACCATGAGGGTCTTCGAGGCCATCGCGGCGAGAGCGGTCTTGTGGACGCAACCTGTACCCGGGCTGGACAGGTTGTTCACGCCGGAATCGCACTTCGTGCCGATGCGACCCGACTTCGTCAGCCAGGTGGACGACCTGCTGGCTCGACCCGACCGACTGCAAGCCGTGGCCGACGCCGCCCTCCACCATGCCCTCGGTCACCACACCTATGACCATCGGGTGGACGAACTCCTCGCCGCCGTCGCCGTTGCTCCCCCCACACCGGCCAGCCCGACCGATCCACCACGGGACAGCTTGGCGTCGTGGATCGACCAGGACGTGGAAGTCCAGCGCATTCTCGACGCCACCGCTCTCCCGTTGTCGGAGGAGATGCCGGATCGCGAGATCTGGCCGGTGACCGATCACCCAGAACCGACCCCGGGGAGCTTCGGCGCGGTGGCGCTGGACGGGACCACCGAGGCCACCGAACCGCTCTTGGCCGCCGCCAGGAAATACATCTACGGGCGCGGCGTAGAAAGCGACCTCCGCAGCTTCGTCGACGAACACGCCCCCCACTCCGAGATCGAAACCCGAGGGGAACTGCTGCGCGTCGATCTGTTGCCTGGCCGTGCTCGTGGCACAATCTCATCTTGATGTTGCGATTGATCGCCCCCGAGAACGACTATTCGACCCTCAGGTCGGTTCCCGACGCCGAACCCAGCCTGACGGCGGCGGTGGTCATCCCCGTGTACAACCGCGTCGCTCTCCTGGTGCGAACCCTGGCCGGACTCGCCACCCAGACCTATCCCCGCCACCTGTGGTCGGTGGTGGTAGCCGACGACGGCTCCACCGACGATGTGCCAGGCGCCGTGGCCGAAGCGCAAACAATGACGGGGTTGGACATCACTCTCGTCCGTCGTGACCACGACGGGTACGGGGCAGGCCAGGCCCGAACCCTGGGGGCGGCCTCCACCGACGCCGACATCGTCATCTTCATCGACGCCGACTGTGTGCCCGACAGCGACCTGATCTCACGTCACGCGGCCTGGCATCACAAGGCAGAGAACCTGGTGGTGATCGGCTCCCGCCACGACCTGGACACCAGCGGGTTGGATCCCGAACTCCTTGCCCGCCAGGGGCTTCCGCCGGAGGCTCGTGAACAGGTCAGCAACGCACCGTCGGACTTCCGCCGGGTGTTCTATCGGCGCACCAATGATCTCCGCTCCGGTGACGAAGCCTTTCGGTCGTTGGTGTCCTCCAACTTCTCCGTCAGACGGACCGGATTCCTGGATGTGGGAGGGTTCGCCGACTCGTTCGCCCGCTGGGGCGGCGAGGACACGGAATTGGGCTGGCGCCTGCTCGTAGCCGGCTACTTCTTCGTGCCCGAGAACGATGCCGCCATCTTTCATCAGACTCAGGAAGACGGCGAAGAAGGATGGCGCCAAACGGCCCGGGCAGCCAACGACGCCCACATCCAGAACTTGATCCCCCACCGTTTCTACCGAAAATCGAAGCCCGGTCACATCTACGCCGTCCCCAAAGTCACCTGGATCGTCGCGCCCGCCCCACCGGAGCGAGCCGACACCGTTTGGGCGGAGATCCTCGGTCAGAACCACACCGACTTCGAGGCAATCTTCGTGGGCGAGGACCTCGAGTCGTTCTCAGAAGAAAACGCCGCCGACCCTCGCCTGGTGGTGGTGCCTGAGGTCGATGAAGCCCTCCGCCGGGCGCGCGGCGAGTACGTCGCCATCGTCCACGGCTGGGCGTCGGTCGACCACCGCCTCATGGCACGGGCCGTGAGAAGGTTGGACCAGCGACCAAGGACCTCCCTGCTCACCGTCGGCTACGAGGTCCCGGCCGATCCCGCCAACCTCCGCTTTCGTCGCCCCGACGACGTCGCCGATCTCGACCAGGCCTGGGGCCACCAGGGGCTCCCGGTCTTCGCCATCGCCCGTCGTCGTGAGTGGTCGAAAGCGTTCGGCGCCCCCAAGAGCGTCGCCGAAGCGTGGGACATCGTCCGCGCCGTGTCGGAATCGCAACACCTCGGCGAATGTCTGGTGGCACTCCCCGCCGAACAACCATCCGACGACCTACCGGAAGATTTCAGAGGCTTCGTCGGCGACCGCAGTGCGCTCGTCTCCGACCTGCGCGAGGCCCCAGGACTCGCCGCCGCCCTGCCCAAGGTGGCCAGGTTTGTGACGACTCGCCTCCGGGACGCGCCGTACCGGACGCAGTCCGCTCCTCATGCTGTCACCGGTTCGCGCCCACCCAGAGAACGGCCGGCCATCCGCTACGTCGGCTGGTCCGGCTACGACAACCTCGGCGACGAAGCCATGCTGACGGCGACGACCCGACTCCTCGATTGGGGCTCGCTCTCCACCAGCGGCGAGGCAACCGATCTCCTTCTCCTGGGCGGCGGGACGCTCATCAACCGGAAGAGCTATCTGGGAATCCTGCGCGAGAAGGACTCCCCGCGCGTCGAGCGAGCCGTGCTGGGCACGGGGGTGGCCCACCCCGAGTATTGGGGGATCACCGAGGACACCAAGCAGTGGGTCGAGTTTCTCCGTTCGTGTGTATTCGTGGGGGTCCGGGGTCCCCGTTCCGAGGCGCTTCTCCGCGACTGGGGATACGACGGACAACTCGCCGTGGTCGGCGATCCGGCCCTGGCACTGACGGTCCCCTCCGACTCCCCGGCCCGTGATCGCAACCGGATCGTCATCTCTCCGGCCTGGACGAGGGGACAACTCTGGGGCGAGGACGATTCCAAGGTCTTCGATGCCTTGATCGAGCTGATCCAGGGCTTCGAGACGGAGGGCCGCCACGTCACCATGTTGTCGTGCTTCCCCGCCGACGACCGTCACATCATGGAGATGATGCGTCGGGCAGGCCGTCCAGACCTCCCCTACCTGGCAGGGTACGCCGACGCCGACGCGGCGCTTCGTCTCATGGCCGGCTCCGGCCTGGTCATTTCCGAGCGCCTGCACGGCGCCATCCTCGCCGCCGCCTGTGGCACTCCCTTCGTCGGCCTCGAGTACCAGCCGAAGCTGCGGGACTTCGGAGCGTCGATCGGCTTGGAACGCTACATCGTCCGCACGGATCGCCTGGGCGATCTCCCCGACGCCATCACGGAGCTGGAGGCGAACTGGGACGCCGTCGCCACCACGGTGGTCGATGCCACCGCCCGGTTCCAGGAGACTCAGCGGGCAGCGTCCGCAACAATCCGAAAGGCCGTGGTGTGAAGATCTGCATGTTCGTGAAGAACTCGTTCGAATACGACGCACGCGTGACGAAGGAAGCTCGATCGCTGATCGGGGCCGGGCACGACGTGACCGTGGTGGCCATCCATGTCCCGACGGTCACGGCCGAGGAGGAGACCCAACCCGACGGCATCCACGTCATCCGCATCAGCCGACTCCACCTCGGCCTCGGGGCTCTGAACCGGGTGGCGGGTCGCTACGCCGGGACGATCGAGGAACGACACGCCCGTCTCACGGGCAACGAGATCGATCATGCCAAGGCGCGCCAGCTCTCCAACGTGGTGCCGGCTTCGACCGCCACCCCGGGGGCCAATGTCGTACCGCCGACCTCGTCACGCCCGGCTCCCGTCTCGGGACCAAAACCCAGCGCCGCCCAGCGCGTGTGGGGAGCGGTGACCACCCCGGTCCTGCGGGGCGTCGCCCACACGGCTCGTTTCGGGTTCCGGGTGGTCAAAGGGCTTCTCGGCCGCCAGGGCAGCGCCCTCAAGACGTGGGCCATCAACCGCCGGATGATCCAGATAGGCGTGGCGAGCGGGGCGGACGTGTTCCACAGCCACGACCTGAACACGCTGTACGTGGGGGCCCGGTGCAAGAAGGCCACGGGCCGCCCGCTGGTGTACGACTCCCACGAGTTGGCCACGGAGCGAAACAGGATGGGCTTCTGGTGGCGGGCATGGGCGACGTGGAACGAGAAGCGGTGGCTGCCCTCTGCCGACGCCCTCATCGTCGCAAGTCCCTCGTGGAGCGACTGGCTGGCCAAGAAATACGGTTCTGTCCCGCCGCTCGTCGAGGCGATCATCAACGTGCCGCCTCTCCAGACCGTCGTCGAACCTCGCGACTTGCGAGGGGAGCTCAAAATCGCCGAGAAAGATCGGATCCTTCTCTATCAGGGTTCCATCCAGGAGAACCGCGGGATCGAGGAGGCGATCGAAGCGACGCTCCAACTCGACGACGCCGTGTTGGTCGTGGTGGGTTACGGCTACCACCGCCCGGTCCTGGAGCAGATGACCGAGGCGCGCGGCATCGGAGATCGCATCAAGTTCTTCGGACCGATCCCCAACCATGAGCTCGTGGAGTGGACCGCGGCAGCCGACATCGGCATGTGCAACATCATCAATTCGTCGATCAGCTACTACACGTCGCTTCCCAACAAGCTGTTCGAGTACATGATGGCCGGCGTGGCCGTCATCGGGTCCGACTCGCCGGAGATCGGCCGAATCGTGCGCGAAACCGGAGTGGGCATCGCCTGCGATCCTGCCGATCCGGACGCCATCGCCGCCGCCGCTCGAACCATCCTGGCCAGTCCGGACCAATATCGGTCAGCTACCAAACCGGCCACGAAGCAGTACAACTGGGGAGTCGAAGAGCAGCGCCTTCTGGCTCTGTATGCGGCATTGCTCGGCACGACGACCGATTGAACCTGCCGCCGAGGGACCGCTACGGAGACGCGGCCTCTTCGAGATTGATCGCTCGGACGATGAAGCTGGCCATCTGCCCTCGGCTCAGAGTGGTTCCGGGGCAGAAGCGATCGTTGGTGGGAGGATTGCACCCCAGAGTCACCCCGACGTGGGCAAGGGCGTTGATCGACGCCTCGTACTCGACCCCGTCGTCGTCGACGAAGAAGTCGACGCCTTCGGGGTTGGTATACCCGAACGAGCGAACCAGGAGTTCCGCCATCTCATTGCGGGGGAGGTCGGCTCCGCTGCAGAACGCTCTCTCCTCGCAGCCAAAACCGATGCCGACGTCGGTCAGGGCGTTGATGTCGCCCTCGAACAGGGTGCCATCGTCGTCGTCGTAGTAGTCGACGTCGGTATCGGGGAGGTCCAGGTAGCGGCGCAGGAAGGCGGCGACCTCACCGCGACTCAACACACCGGTTGGGCAGTACTGGTCGTTGGTCGGCGGATTGCAGCCCTTGGTGATCCCGAGCGAGGCCATCACGTTGATGTCGTCCTCGTGGACCGAGTTGTTGTCGTCGACGAAGAACCCGTCCGGATGATCCCATCCCAGCGGCGGAGGAGGTTCGACTGCGCCGGGTTCGGTGATCACCTGAGCGGCCAGAAGGTGGATGTAGGGGTTGATGGCTTCGCCGGCGGTGTCGTGGAGTTCAAAATGCAGATGTGAGGCGGTCCACTCGGCGTTTCCACTGTCGCCCACGTACCCGATCAGCTGTCCCGCCTCGACATGCACCCCTGGTTCGATGCCTTCGGCGAATCCCCAGCCAAGGCCGTCATCCGTGCCGGGCGTGTCATTGTTGAGGTGGATGTACCACGACGACCAGCCGTCGTCGTGCTCGAGTGTCATGGCGCAACAATCGCCGTCACCGTGAAACCAACCACCGGCGCCGTCCGGTCCGTAATCGCCGCCGACGGTGCCGTCAGCCACGGCGACCACGGGAATCATCTTCTCGGCCATGATGTCGGTGCCGGCATGCGTGCGGCCGCCGCTGCGGGCCGCTCCCCAGGTGTCGGAGTAGTAGTTCTCTCCGACGAGGGGAAAGACGAGTGGGTAGGGGGTTTCTTCCTCCTGGGCGGAGGCGGGAAGCGCGGTCAACAGGGAGGCGACCAGCGCGAAAACGAGCAGCAGATTGATTCGTCGCATAAGGGGGGTATCGGAGAGTGTAAGAAAACCTTGAGGTCGAGAGCAAGTCGAGTGAGGCACTTGCTCGGCGTTGTGCGATTCCGCAGGCCCGACATACACTGCAGCCGTGGCCGATCAGCCTCTGCTCTCCGTCGTGGTTCTCAACTGGAACGCACTCGACCTCACCCGGGCGTGTGTAGCTTCTCTGCGTGCGACCACCGACGTCCCCTCCGAGCTGATCATCGTCGACAACGGGTCCGAACCGGAGGTGGCCGAGTGGGCCAAACAGGCGGCGGACGTACCTGTCCTTCTCGAGGAGAATCTCGGCTTCGCGCCAGGCATGAACGCCGGGCTCGCGGCAGCCTCGGGGACCTACGTGCTTTTCGCCAACAACGACACGCTCTTCCCTCCCGGCTGGGCAGGATTGTTGCTCGAGACCGCCCGAGGCCATCGAGGCATCACCGCCCCGGCCGTCACGGCAGCCGGCGGGCCCTATGGGGTCCGGGCCGAACCGGGAACCGAGGTGATCACCGTCCCCAGGTTCCGACACCTTCCCAGCGGCGTCGCCTACCTGACAGAGCGGTCCCTCATCGAGAGCCTCGGAGGCTGGGACGAGCGGTATGTGACGGCGGGTCGCGAAGACCTCGACCTGCTCTTCACGTATTGGGTGAATGAGCTCTCGGTCACCCTCGACACGAGGGTGCTGGTACATCACGAATCCAGCGCCACGGTGGAGCGGCTAGCCGAACGCTCGGCCCTCTGGGACCGCAACTGGAAGGCGTTCATCGCCAAATGGACCGATCCGAACTCGGCCGTTCCGCGCCTCGAGACCGTGGCCGTGGATCTGTTCGAGCAGCGCCGGGCCGAGGCCGCCACGGTTGCGACGTGGATGGACAGGTGGCACCAGGCGGAGGAGGGCCGCAAGGAGGCCCGAAGAACGGTGCGAAGTCTGGAAGCCTCCCACTCCGTCCTCCAGCAACGCCAGCACCGGATGGAGCTACCGTTCCTCGGCAGGCTATGGTCTCGGCTTCGCGCCGGCATCCCCGGCCCTATCAGACAACGACTGTTTCCGCTCGTACGCGGTCTCTACTACCGGGCGTTTCCCGGTGGCCGCACCGAGGAATGACCAGACAAGGAATCACCATGCTCGACAAGATCCACACTGCGCTTCAGCTGGCCGGTCGGGCTCTCGAACCGTTCACGCCCGGCGCCATCGAGGCACAGCGCAAGGAGGGCGGCGACCCCGTCACGGCAGCCGACCTGGCGGTGAATGAAGTTCTCGAAGCCTTCCTCCCCGAACCCGGCGATGGCTGGCTGTCGGAGGAGACCGTGGACAATCCGGACCGCTTGGATTGCCGGCGGGTGTGGGTGGTCGATCCGGTGGACGGCACCAAGGAATTCGTCATGGGGCTCCCCGAGTGGTGCGTTTCCATCGGGCTCGTCGAGGATGGAGAAGCGGTGGCCGGAGGGATCTACAACCCGGCGGCCGGCGAGATGATGCTGGGCGCGCGGGGCGAAGGTGTCACTCTCAATGGCGCTCCCGTGGCGGCCGCCTGGGAACCGACCCTGGCGGGGACCACCATCCTGGCGAGCCGCAGCGAGGTCGGGCGGGGGCAATGGGAAGGGCACGAGGGCCGTGGTTTCGAGATTCGGGCGATGGGATCGGTGGCATACAAACTGGCCCGCGTGGCTGCCGGCCTGGACGCCGTCACCTGGACGCTGGTCCCCAAGAACGAATGGGATGTGGCTGCGGGAGCCGCCCTGGTGGAGGCTGCCGGCGGAACCGTTCTGACCAAAGAAGGCGATCGCCGACGCTTCAACCAAGCCGACACCCTCCTCTCGGGTTTCGTGGCGGCCGGACCCGGCCTCGGGGAAACCGTCCTGGACTACCTCGGCATCGTCGCCCAGGGGTCGCCTACACGATGACCAGGTCGCGGTCGGACTGATTCAGGCGTTCGACACCGGCGTCCGTCACCGTCACGATGTCTTCGATGCGCATTCCGAAGCTGCCCGGCACGTAGATCCCGGGTTCCACGGAAAAACACATCCCCGGCTCGAGGAGAAGCTCGTTGCCTTCGATGATGTAGGGATGTTCGTGGGTGTCGAGGCCGATGCCGTGACCCGTTCTGTGAATGAAAAACTCGCCGTAGCCCGCTTCGGTGATGATCTCCCGGGCTCGACGATCGATGTCCTGTGCGGCGCGACCGGGGCGCACCGCCTCGACCGCGGCCTCCTGGGCCCGCCGAAGCACGGAGAACGCGTCGGCGAACTCGGAACCCGGCTCCCCAACGTGAAAGGTTCGGGAGGTGTCGGAGGCGTAGCCGTGCATCGAACCTCCGAAATCGAGCACGATGCCGTCGCCGGGGGCGATGATCCGCTCGGACGCTTCGTGGTGCGGCGAGGCGCCGTTGGGGCCGGACGCCACAATGGCGAAGTTCACAGACTCGTGACCTTCCTCCATGAGCATCTCGCCGATCCTGCCGGAGAGGTCCCGTTCCGTTCGCCCTGCGAATCGTTCCGAGCGGAGCCGCTCGGCGACGCGGTCCGCAGCCTGGCCCGCCGCGCGCAGTGCAGCGAGCTCTTCGGGATCCTTTCGCATCCTCGGACGACGGGTGAGAAGATCAGCCGACCGCCATTGGGCTCCCGGGAGGCGTCGCTGCAACCCGAGCAGGAAACCCGCCCACGTCTGGTCCGCCACGGCGACCTGCCTCGACTCCCCCACCTCGGCGGCGATGAGGTCGAGCGGATCCTCCCATTCGTTCCACGGGCGGGTCTTGAACGCGCCACCGGGCTCGACGCGCGGAGCCTCCAGCTCGGGGACGAAGAGAACCGGTCGGGCGGTTGGGTGAACGACCAGCATCGTGATGCGTTCGAGCGGCATCGCCGCGTAGCCGGTGAAGTACGGCAGGTCGCTTCCCAGGGAGAGCAGCACGGCGTCGGTGCCGGTGGCCTTCATCTCGTGGCGCAGCTGCTCGAGCCGTTCCGAGTGCCTCACTCCGGCAGCGTTACTCATCCCTTGGTGACCCGAACGATGAGGTTGCCGTTGGCATCGACGTCGAGGCTGCCGGAGGTGGCAGTCGAATGGGCGTCGGCCTTGAGCAGGACGGCCATTCGGTGTCCGTCAGGCCAGTCCTCGGGGACGGCATAGACGGTTTGGAGGGCCACCGGCATGTGATGGCGTTGACGGTCGACGTTGTCCCCGTTGGAGGGACCGATTCGCCACTGGCGGCTCGGGTCGCCATCGAGGTCGTAGGCCCACAGGTGCCCACCCACGCCCACGTTGGCGGCCAATTCGTTGGTGACGCGGAAGTAGGCCGACACATCGAGGGTGTCACCCCCGTCGACGGCGGCGGAAGTGCGCAGGACCACCTCGAATCCCTCTCCGGCGCTGGCGGTCACCGGCAAGGTGTCGATCTCGACTTCGTTGGAGTGGGCGTACAGCATCACACACCGATCGATGGTGCCCTGGACCGCTTCGACCGGCAAGACGCCGCACACCACCGGTTGGTTGGCGAGGTCGACGGCGATCTTGTTGAGATCTTGTGCATTGCATCTGGCGGCCCTCGCTACGTCCGACAATGAGGCCTCGCCACCCTCCGGGTCGTCCTGACAGGCGATTTCGGCAGCTTGGGCGAACGAAGTGATGATGGACTCGTACTGCGCTTCGCTGGCGGCGGCCAGGTCGTCGACCAGACCATCGATCTCGGTATCGAGTGCCGCCCGAGTGGCGGTTTCGGCGTCGAGCGCCGCCTGGGTGGCGGACAGTTCGGCTTCGAGTTCCGTTAGGCGCGCCTCCAGTGATCGCCGGTCCTCGTCGGCCGCCAGATCGAACGGCGAGGGAATGTAGATGAAGGCCGTGCCGAGGCCGATCACGGCCAGAAGGCCGACCACGACGAGGCTCCGAGGGTTGCTCATGCGGGTTGAACGGCGAGCGTGCTTCATTGGTTCCTGCTCATCCCGATGCTCGGGCTCCGATGGTCACCGGCACCTCGGTGCGTCCCAACCCGGCGGATGAGAGAGAATCCTTGGCGTGGTAGCTCGAGCGGACCAACGGGCCCGACTCCACCGTCTCGATTCCTCTTCCTTCGCCAAACGCCTTGTACTCGGCGAATTCGTCCGGATGGACATACCGTGAGACCGCGGCATGGCGTGCGGTCGGGCGGAGATACTGACCGATCGTGACGATGTTGACGCCGATCGCCCGCAGGTCGGCCAGCGCCCCGAGGACTTCCTGGCGCCGCTCCCCCATTCCCACGATGAGGCCGGACTTGATCGCCGAGGACGAATTCATCCAGCGTGCTCTCGCCAGGAGAGTCAATGACCGACCGTAGTTGGCGGCGGTCCGGACATCCCTCTGCAGGCGGAGCACGGTCTCCGTGTTGTGGTTGAGCACCTCGGGCGTCTCGTCCATGACCGTGCGCAGAGGCTCCCGTTCGCCCTTGAAGTCGGGGATGAGTACCTCGACCGAACACCCAGGCGTGGAGCGTCGGATCTCTCTGATCGTGGCGGCAAAGACGGCTGAACCTCCGTCGGGGAGGTCATCGCGGTTGACCGAGGTCACGACTGCGTGGCGGAGCCCCATCTCCTTGACCGCTTCGGCCACCCGGAAGGGTTCGAGGAGATCCAGACCGGTTGGTTTGCCGGTCTGCACATCGCAGAAACTGCATGCCCGGGTGCACAGATCACCGAGGATCATGACGGTCGCCGTCCCCTGGCTCCAGCATTCGTAGATGTTGGGACAGCCGGCTTCCTCGCACACCGTGTTCAGTTCGAGGCCCCGCATCAGCTTCT
>CBDUEV010000059.1:0-17966 GCA_965366365.1 uncultured Acidimicrobiia bacterium
GAAGATCGTGACTGAAGACGGCGTGCCGGTCTCGGGCTTCGGCGTCGTCTACGACATCACCGACCGCACCAGCATCGAAGACGAGCGCGACCAACTTCGCATCTCCGAACGCGCTGCCAAAGCAGCCCGGACGGCTACCGAACGCGACCTGGCTCGTCTCATCGAGGTGAGCGATGGCTTGACGGGCTCACTCAATCTCGACCGCGTCGTGGAACGCTGCGCCACATTCATCGTTCCAGACCTCGCTGACCGGTGCGTCATCGATGTTCGATCCGACGACCTCGATGGGACGACCCTCACCGTGGAATGCGGTTCGTCCGGCAAACCTACCTATCGGCGGGAACTACCGACCGCCGCCACGACGGCCCGCATGGCCCTTCCCGCCGGCACGATCCCGAAGGAGCGCCTGGCGGAACTGCTCCCCGCCTCGCTCGACGACAACGGACACCCCGAACCCGCATCTGCCGTGGCGCTGCCACTGGTCGCCCGTGGCACGCGCATCGGCAGCGTCGTCGCCGAGCGTCACGACGGGCGCTGGGACGCCCGTTCGCAATCGCTGCTTGCGGCCATCACACGGCGAGCGGCCGTGGCGGTCGAGAACGCACTTCTCTTCGAAACGCAGGCCGCCGTCACCAACCTGCTCATTCGGACCGTGCAGCCATCCCGGCTCGACGCCTCGGATCATTTCCAGGTCGCTACCCACTATCGAGCTGCCACCGAGGTGACCCGCCTTGGAGGCGACTTCTACGACTTCATCCAGGTGTCGCCCTCCTCCTGGCTGGCGGTGGTCGGAGACGTGGCCGGAAAAGGAATCGTCGCAGCCGCCCAGGCCGGCCTCATCCGTTCCGCCATTCGAGCCGCGGCGGTCACGACCGGAGACCCGAAGGTCATCATCGAAACCGTCAATCGTTTGCTCCATGCCGATCCCGATCGTCCGATGGCCACCCTGGCGCTGGTCAAGCTCTTCGTGACCGCTGACGGCGGCCGGTTTGAGCTCACCTCGGCGGGCCATCCTCCGGCGCTCGTGGTCGAGGCCACCGGTCGGGTCGCCGAGCACAATGCGACGGGCGCTCTCGTGGGCTTCGTACCGGATCTGGATCTCGCTACCACCGGTGGAACCCTGCAACGCGGCGACAGCCTCATCATGTACTCGGACGGCGCAGTCGACGCACGACTGGGAGCCACCGGGTTTGGCATCGACCGCCTCGCCGAGGCCGCCGCAACCGTTGCTGCCCAGGGACCCGAGGCGATCGCGAGGGCGATCGCCTCGGCGATCGACAGCTGGACTGCGGGCCGGATCAAGGACGACGTGACCGTGGTTGTCGTAGCGCCGACGTGACCGCTGTCGAGGAGTTCTGTGAGGCCCTCGGCCGGCTCGACAGCCCGGCGTTGATCGAGAAGATCGAAGCGGCCCTCGAAGGACACGCGTCAGGACCGCAAGTCATCGACGAGCTACTCCAGCCGGCTCTCGTCTGGGTGGGGACCCAGTGGGAGTCGGGCGAGTGGACCGTGGCCCAAGAGCATCGCGCCACGGCCGCGGTTGCTCAGCTCATTGCGCGGTTGCCCCGGACACCCCGCTATGACCGAGGCGAAACCGTATTGATCCTGGCGGCCGAAGGCGAATGGCATACTATGCCCGTCACGATGCTCGAGTACGCGCTCACCGTCGACGGCTTCGACGTCGTCGCTTTGAATGGACCGATACCGCCGGGCCACCTGCTGCCCCTCATTCACGAGCTCGGACCGCGTTGCGTCGCACTGTCGTGTGTGATGCCGTCAAACCTACCCGGGACCCGTCGGATGGCCCGGGTCGCTCGCGACGCTGGTCTTCCCATCGTCACGGGCGGGGGTGCTCTGAACTCCGCGAGATCGAGAATGGTTGGAGCGAACGCCTTTGCGGCCACCGTCAGCAATGCCGGCGCCGCCATCGACTCGACCCCCCGGTTGACGACGCCCCTACCCCCGCTCACCCACGGGGCGGCCGAAGGCTTCGAATGGTTCGAAGACCAGTTGCACCACCTGGCGACACGCTTGGTCGCCCGGTGCGAAGAGGTCGGACAATCGGCTACCACCGATGGGGTGTTGATGTTACGTTCGCTGGCCGCCGGTCTGATGTGCGACGATCCGACCATCCTGCGCGACCAAATGGAGTGGCAACACCGGCGGGAAGCACACTCGAACTTGTCCGCCCGAGCGCTCATCGGATGCCTCCATGAGGTGGTCGTCGAGGGGCCAGAGTCCGTGCAGAGGCTCATGGCTTCCGCCGAGGCAGGCTAGATCTCCAGCTGGCTCTCCTACTGGACGGGAGCCTGATACTGGTGACCGTGGGCGATATCGGGTCGCGGTCCGAGGTACACCACGACCCGGCACTGCGGATCACCCACCGCGATGCGCTCTTCGAGGACGACCGTTGCCTCCCCTGCGGCGCGCGCCGCCATTCCGCCGAATACGCTCGACGTTATCCTGCAGAGAGCGGGCGCCTGTCGGACGGCGTCGCCGAACGGGCAGCGACGGTTGGCGAGAATGATCTTGTCTTCGCTCGCCTCGAGCACGTAGAAGTCGCCGTCGATAGCAGTCTTCAACCGAACGTAGGCGTCGGCCAATTGCGAAGAGGTGAGCTCCTCGTCGTCTCCGTCGCGGGACGAGCGATACTCAGCTTCCATCTGACTTCCCACATCGACACCCACCTGCGCAACGGCGGCTTCGGCCGCCAATGGTCCCTCGATCCGTTCGACGGACTGTGCGAGTTGCACCACCAGCGAGCGGAGGAAGGCTTCCCTTCCGAACCCCATCGGGCCCGCCTCTTCGAGTGCAGGCAAGACGTTGGTGGTCCGCCGCGGCGGATCGAAATCGGGTTCCGCGGCACGCTCGACCGGCAGCTCAGCTTCGACGCGCGCCCCTTCACCGGCCTTGGCGGCCACCTCGAGGTGCGCAGCGAGGTCGGCGGCGATAGCGAGGCCTCGACCTCGGGCTGCATCGGGGCTCGGCATGGCAACGCCAGTCAGTGAAAAGGCCGGCCCAAGGTCGTTGACCGAGAGAATGGGGCGGGGGCCCTGCCAATCAACAGACACCCACACCGGGCCATCCCCGTGTTCGAGTCCGTTGTTGACCAGCTCGGCGAAGACCAGCACCGCCTCCTGGACCTCTGCGGGATCCGAGGCGTGGCGGCTCAGATAGTCCGCGAACTCGTGGCGCAGGTGCGTCGCACCCTCCCGATCCCCCGCCGCCAAGTACCAATCCATAAGCAAGACTCTATTCGTTCGACTCGTCGTCGCGCTCAGCGCTCTTGGCCAAAAGATTCACGAGCTTCCACCGGGCCTTCGGCTCCACGGCTCGCCGGACTTCGCTGCGAAGGAGCCCGCGGGCCATCATACGCCGGGTGGCTCGATGCGTGGCCAGCTTGGTGAGGAACCGCTGGAAAGGCGCGGTCAAGACGATCCGGGTGAGCAACCGGCGCAGAGGAGGGATTCGGCCTGCCAGGACGATGAGTCCTGCGAGGAGAGCCAGCCATCCCGGCAGCACGGGAAGGACCAAGCCCGCAACACCGACGACAAGCGCGGCGACTCCGAAGAAGACGTCGAAACACCATTGTCTGACGTTCCACCGTTCGGCCGGGGCGGCGGCATCCCGTGTATCGGTATCTTCGGCGACCCCATCGGTACCCAGCGGGACCGGCGGGATGGACGGAGTGGAGTACATCGCAACCTCCTTACTCGGACGCCAGCCGGCGGCCGGTGAGCAGCGAGGCGGACACGAACAACGCGATCGCGCCCAGCCCCAGGGCCAAGATCGTTCGAGAATCGATCCCGGCTCCGCGGAAAAGGACATCTCGCAAGGAATCCAGAGCATGAGTAATCGGCAACAGCCACGAGACAACCTGCACCTCGGGAACGAGTCGGTCGATCGACAGGAAGAATCCCGAGAAGAAGATGCTGAGCAGCAGGAAGATCATCGACGCATTGACCGCCTGGGTATCGGTCGTGACGACCGACGAGATCACGAAACCGATTCCCAGCGAAGCGGTCACCAGCAGCGCCAGAACCAGCGCGAAGTCGCCAACCGAGCCGACGAAGGGGACACCGAACCCAAAGAGCATCAATGCGCTCAAGGCGGCGGCTACGACCGCCGAGACGGCCATGTAGCCGGCGTATTTGCCCACCAAGAGCTGCGTGGCTCGGAGGGGCGAAACACGGAACAGTTCGGTTGTGCCCAGGGCACGTTCCCTGACCAGTGACAACGCCGCGAACGTGATGGCCAAATGCTGCAGGAGCAAGGCGATCACTCCGGGAGCATAGAAGTCGGTCACGTCCAGCTCGACCGCACCAACCAGATCGCTGTCGGCCCCGAATGGGCTCACCAAGATCTGTGGATCTATGGACCGGAACTCGCTCACGGACTCATTGAGGGTACCGAGCTCGGTCTCCAGCGCTCTGGCGGCCTCCACTTCTGCAGAATCGATGTCCAGGCTCTGAGTACGCTGCCGGAGTTCACCGGGTGTCGTGGAGCCCGAGGCGCCGAAATCCTCTCTAACGGCTGCCAGCACCGCATCGGCGGGCCCTGTACTCGCCTCCACGGCAGCGAGCTGGTCGTCGAGCCGCAGCTGCTCTCGCTGGGCGGAGATCTCATCGCCGGCCTCGAGGGCGCTCCGCAACGCAGTAGCCGTCCTGGCGGCTTCTTCCAGCGGCGATTCACCGGCCCGCACCTGGCCCTCCGCCACCAGCTCCTCGAGTATCGAACGGTTCACCGCGTCGACCGTTGCATTGATGACCAGGCGGATGGTCGCCTGCTCGTACGGGTCGAGGCGGTCGTGGAGCACCTCGAAGACAGCCCTTTCGCTCGATCGGAGAGTGCCCTCGGGATCTTGGGGAACGATCACCACCACGTCGATCTCGCCCGTCCTCAGTCGCTCGATGGCGACTGCCCGGTCCGCCGTGAATCCCTCGTAGACAAGAGATCCGCCCACCTCCTCGAGTCGGGGCGCCACAGTGTTCTCGAAGGTGGATTCATCCTCGGTCACGAACATCGTTCGCAACGGGTCCGTTGTCTGCCGGTAGCCGACTCCGAACAATGCCAAGATGAGAAAGGGCGCCAGGACGAGTGTGACCACGAGACGTGGCTGCCGGGCGATCTCCACGACCTCCTTCCGCAGGAAGGCCCATGCCCGAATCCATCCAGATCTAGACACGAACGACCTCCCCGGCGTCGAGTTGATCAGGATCGGCCGCCCGGTGCTGCTCGATGACCTCCACGAACACATCGTCGAACGGCGGGAGGTATTGCTCGTATCCGGCAATGAGATCTTCGCGTTCCCCGGCCCACGTGCCGAGTGTCGGCAGTATTTCCGAAACGTCAGGAAGTACGAAGCGAGCCAGACGGGGTTCGATGATGTCGCTCGCGGAGGCCCCGATGAGCTCCCCGATGTCGGCGAGGGTCTTGGGATCGGGAGGCCGTGTGAACTCGACGTCGAGAACCTCGCCGCCAAAGGCTGCGGTCCGAAGACCGCCCGGAGTGTCGACGAGGACCAGACGGCCGTCAGCCAGAACTCCCACGTAGTCGCAGTAGGCGGCCTCCCCGACATATTGCGTTGTCACGAAGAGGGTGTGGCCGGTGTCACGCAGATCCTCGAAGCGGTCCCACAGCTTCCTTCGAAGGACGGGATCGATGCCTGCGGTCGGCTCATCCAGAAAGATGAGTTCGGGGTCGTGTACCAAGGCGGCAGCCAAGCTGAGGCGGCGGCGCATGCCGCCCGAGATCTGAGAGACCCTTTTGTGTTTGTGATCGTCGAGTTCGACGAACTCGAGTACCGCATCGAGGGCCGCCCGGTCGCGGCCAATGCCGTAGAGCGAGGCGAAGAACCTCAGGTTATCCCACACCGACAGGGAGGGATAGAGAACCGATTGCTGTGGCATGTACCCAAGACGATTACGAGTCGCCGACCGGAACTCGGATGGGCGCTCACCCAACACCTCGACTGAACCTCGGCTGGGTTTGAGGATCGAGGTGAGCAACCGAACCGTCGTCGTCTTGCCCGATCCGCTCGGGCCGACGAAACCGAAAATGGTTCCTTTGTCTATGGCTAGGTTGAGGTCCCTCACGCCATCCCCCGAGTCGAAGATCTTCGAGACATCGCGCATCACGACGATGGGTGTGGTGGCGTTCGACGTCTGGGTCACGAGACATGCCTTTCCTGCGGATGCGACGTGGTACCCCGACTTGGCTGATCCGAAACCTCCACGATCGGCGGGTTTGAGTTTCTCGCTCGATGGGTACCTCTCGGTCACGTGGCGAAAGGAGACCCAATGACCGCACTCATCATTCTCACGGTAGGTCTGACCGGGGCCATCGTGGCCGGCGCGATCAGCATCAGCCGATCCACCGATGTCGATCTCGTGGACCCCACGGTCGAGAAACGTTGGTTGGTGCGGTACGTGGCACGCCACCCCCGTCTGGCTGACTTCGTGCGACGCCGGCTCGACCGCACGACTGCTGGGGGCCTTCTCCTGACCCTCGGGTTCCTTGCGGTCTTGGGCCTCGCCACCTTCGCCGGCTGGATCTTCGACACACTCGACGAGTCGCGTGGGTTTGCAGAGTTCGACCGAGCTGTTGCCGAGTTCGGAGCAGGCAGCATCGACACGACGACGGCTCGCATCCTCGATCTGATCACCGACCTGGGGGGCACCGGCTTCGTGGTGGTGTTCTCGGTCGCCGTCGCACTCTACGGCTGGTGGCGCACCCGCAATCGTCACGTCGCCTTCTTCGTCCTGGCGGCTGTCGCCGGCCAAGCCGTCGTGAACAACGGCCTGAAGTGGATCGTTGAACGAGAGAGGCCCGCCATCGAACAGCTGACCGGCTGGGCGGGGTCGTCGTTTCCGTCCGGTCACTCGGCAGCCGCCGCCGCGACGTTCGCCGCCGCCGCCTTGGTTCTCTCCCTCGGCCGGAGCCGTCGGACTCGGGCCCTGCTGGCCGCCGGCGCCGGGCTCTTGGCGACCATGGTGGGTGCCACGAGAGCGCTTCTGGGTGTGCACTGGTTGACCGACGTTCTCGCAGGCTTGGCGGTCGGATGGGCCTGCTTCATTGTCGCCGCAGTGGCCTTCGGTGGCCACTTCATGGTCTTTGGCGAGCCCAAGGATGAGGTCGAACTGGAAGGCGCCATCAGGGAAGGAGCGGTGGCATGAGCGTCCGACACCACTCTGGCACGGACTCTGACACGGGGCAGACTGCCCGGGACGGCTGGGGAGCCTGGCCGCTGCGGGGAAGCCAGCTCGCTTTCCTCCTGGGCGCCTACCTGCTCCTCGTTCTCGCCTTGTGGGGAGTGGGAACCCTGCTGGTGGGCAGCATGGACGGTCCGGTCGGCGAACTCGATCGCTCGGTCTCGAGCTGGATGGTCGATCAGCGCACCGAAGCGCTTCATCCGACTTCGGACATCGCTTCCGGCTTCTCGGATACGGCCACCGTCGTCGTAGCACTGGCTGTCCTCGGTGCAGCGTTCGTCGCAGTCTGGAGACATTGGGGCGAGGCGACCGTGCTGCTGACCGCCCTGGCACTGGAAGTGTCCACTTTCGTGACCGCGGCCTACCTCGTGGGTCGGGACCGCCCTGATGTCCAGAAGCTCGATCCGGCCCCACCCACCTCGAGCTTTCCATCTGGACACGTCGCTGCCGCGGTCGCTCTGTACGGAGGACTCGCCTACATCGTCTTCCGGCACACGGAGAACCGGGTGGCGAGGATCGGTGCCGTTCTCATGGCTGTCGGCGCCCCCCTGGCCGTCGCCCTCAGCCGGATGTATCGCGGTATGCACTACCTGACTGACGTGACCGCCGGCGCCCTCCTCGGCGCGGCGTGCCTGGCCGTCGCCATCTACGTCGTGCGCGGTGGTCTCCGGGAGCAGGGCGCCGACGAGGAGCTCGTGGCATGAACATCGCGGTCGTCTACAACCCTGCCGGTGCCGAGACCGAAGCCGCGCACCTGCGAGAACTCCTCGCCGAGCACGGCATCGACGCCTCATGGCATGAAACAACCGAGGAAGACCCCGGCGTCGGCCAGACCAAACGAGCCACGGAGAGCGGAGCCGATCTGGTACTCGCATGTGGCGGCGACGGCACCGTTCGAGCCTGCGCCGAAGCGTTGGCCGGCACAGGCACGGCCCTCGGAGTCATCCCCGCCGGCACCGGCAATCTCCTTGCTCGGAATTTCGCTATCCCAACCGACGTGCCAGGGGCCCTTGCCGTCGCGCTGAGCGGAGCACGTCGGACCATCGACGTGGGGACGGTCAACGGCGAGGTCTTCACGGTCATGGCAGGCGCCGGTCTCGACGCGGAAGTCATGGCCAACACCTCTCGGACCGCCAAGAATGCCGTGGGTTCTCTTGCCTACGTCGCCACGGCCGGGGGCGTGATCGCCACGGCTGAGCCGGTCCCCGGGAGAGTCAGAGTCGACGGAAGGACCGTCCACGACGGCGCGGTCACCACGGTGTTGGTGGGAAACTGCGGCAAGCTCCAAGCTGGAATCGACCTCATGCCCGCCGCCGACCCCTCGGACGGCGCTCTCGACGTCCTGGTCCTGTCGGCGGGGGGACTCGAAGACTGGGTCAAGGCAGCGGCGGCTGCCCTGACCGGAGACCAGGAGACGGCAACGCTCGAGCGTGCCCAAGGGCTCGATGTCGCCGTCGAGCTCGACCGTCCTCTGCGCTACGAGCTCGACGGTGAAGCTCGGCCTTCGACCACCCGCCTCGAAATCGGTGTACGCCCGCGAGCACTCACGATCTGCGTCCCAAAGGAGGCCTCATGAGCATTGTCACCCGTATTCCTGAAACCCTGGACCTCGACGGCGAGGCGGCCGCCGAGACACTGGCGAAAGCCGACAGCTGGGACCTCATGCGCAATGCCTTCGTGCGGTTCCGGTACGCAGACGGCTTCAGCTACGCGCGTTCGATGGCGTTCCAGCTCGTTCTCACTCTGATTCCGGGAGTTGCCCTTGCGGTGGCGCTGGCGGCCATGATCGGAGAGGGGCGGCTCCAAAACGGCCTTCGTTCGATCATCGAGAGCCTGGCGGCCGGCCCGGCCGGTGACGTGTTGCTGCGGGTGTTCGACCAAGGCACCGAGAACGCTGCGCTGAACCGCACCGCGGTGATCGCCACAGCGGCGGTGGCCACACTCATTGCGGCGACCACGGCCATGGCCCAGCTACAGCGAGGAGCCTCACGGATCTACGGCGTCATGGCGGACCGTCCGACGCTGCGCAGGTACGGCACGGCGCTCGGCCTTTCCCTCACGATCGGTGTGCTGCTCACGATCGCTTTTGTCGCCTTGGTCTTGGGTGGAGGGCTCACGGACTTCCTGGGCGAAACGGCTCCGTGGTGGACCTGGGGCCGATGGGTGATCGGTTTCGTCGTACTCCCGGTCGCCTTCGCTGCCCTCTACCGGGCTGCCCCCAATCGCAGACAACCGCGTCTGGCCTGGCTGACCACCGGCAGCATCGTCGGCGTCGTCCTCTGGTTCGCCGCCTCTGCTCTGCTGGCGTGGTACCTCAACGCCAGCACCACCTTTGGCGAAACCTATGGGCCGCTGGCCGGGGTTATCGGCGTCATGCTCTGGGCTCAGTTCTCGAGCATTGCCATCCTCTTTGGTCTCGCCGTGGCCGCACAGTTGGAGGCCGAGCGAGCAGGTGTCATCGAGCCGACCCGGCCGGACCCCGCCGAGGGCGAGAGGGCATGATGCCCAACAACGTAAGAACCCTGCAGAAGAAGGCCGATGCTCGGGGGATCGACGACAGGGCGGTCCGGTTGCGCCTGGCGGTGGAGACCGTCATCGGACACCAGTTCGTAGAGGGCAATCGCCTCGACATCCTCAAGAACGGCGACGAGATCTTCCCTGCCATGCTCGAAGCGGTGGAAGCCGCCGAGGAGTCGATCGAATTCGTGACCTTCGTGTACTGGACCGGCCAGATCGCTGATCACATGGCGCGAGCACTGTCCGATCGGGCGAGGGCCGGGGTCAGGGTCAGAGTCATCCTCGACGGCTTCGGGTCGTTGCCGATGGACCCTCTGCTCATCGACGACATGCGGGCGAGCGGCGTGATGGTGGAACGGTTCCGTCCCATCGCCCGGTGGAAGTTCTGGGAGTCCGACCATCGCACCCACCGGAAGATCCTGGTGTGCGACAACCAGGTGGCCTTCACCGGCGGCGTCGGGATCGCCGAGGAATGGATGGGCGACGCGCGGGACTCGTCGGAATGGCGCGACACCCACTTCAGGATCGAGGGCCCGGCCGTCGTGGGGCTCCGCGCCGCCTTCCTGACGGATTGGCGGGACATCGGATTCGGCATCGACACCGTCGACATCGACTTCACGCCACCGCATCCAGCCGGCCGGGTGCCGATGGCAGTCATCGACGGGTCGGCCCAGATCGGATACAACGACGCGGAGCGTGTGTTGGAGGCACTGGTCCTGGCAGCCACGGACAGCATCAGGATCGCCACTCCGTACTTCAACCCCACAGGGACGTTCACCGAGCGGCTCATCGAGGCCCGCAGGCGCGGCGTCGAGATCGACATCCTCATCCCTGGCCCGCATATCGACAAGCGGATCAGCCTCGTCATGGCGCGCGAGAAATACCGTCCCCTGATTCGCGAAGGTATCCGCGTGTGGGAGTACCAACCCACCATGATGCACGTCAAGGCGGTCTTGATCGATCAGCGCGTTGCGATGATCGGCAGCGTCAACCTGAATCGTCGCTCGGTCGAGAAGGACGAGGAGGTGGCTGTGGTGGTGCTGGACGGATCCACCGTCGAGCAGCTGGAGCAACATTTCGACGACGATGTGACTCGGGCGGAGCCGGCCGCCGGACCCGACACCGAGCCGAGCCCTGGGCACCGTCTCCTCGCCAAGGCGCTCCATCCCATCCGACGCGAACTCTGATGTTTGGTCACCGGGATGTTTGAATCACCGGCCCTCGGGGTAGATAGCACCAGGAAAGAAGCTCTCTAGGAGGACTGTCATGGACATCATTGTGTTTCTCATCGTTGGCCTGATCGCCGGCGCAGTGGCTCGGCTGCTCGTGCCCGGCGAAGACCCGATGGGCATTCTCGGCACGCTCATTCTCGGTGTGGTCGGATCGTTCGTCGGTGGGTTCCTCGCTGCTCTGATCTTCGCAGGCGACCTCGAGTTGTCGGCTGCCGGGATCATCGGGTCGATCATCGGCGCCGTGATCGCGCTGCTGGTCTACCGGGCGGCGAAGGCCCGTGGCGTTACCGTCTGACCGATCGTTCGTCACACAACAGAGGGGTGGGCCCGTGGTGGGCCCGCCCCTTTCGCGTGGGCCGGCACGATCGTCACGGCTCGAACATGGGAGGGCCCGGACGGGCCGGCGGGCCTCAGGTCTCCGTACCGAGCGACGTCCTCAAATCGTCGAGGGTCTTGCGGAGGATCCGGGATACGTGCATCTGGGAGATGCCGAGCGTCTCTCCTATCTCGCGTTGCGACTTGTCCTCGAAGAACCGCATGTACAGAACCGTTCGTTCCCTGTCCGGGAGCGCCTCGAGATGGTCCGAGACGGTGGCCCGCTCCGCGGAACGGCCAAGGAGGTGATCTTGCGCGGGAAGAAGATCGCCCAGACTCGCCGCTCCCGACTCCTCGCCGACCGGAGCATCGAGGGAAGCGGCCCGATAGGCGGAGCCGGCGTCCATGGCGTCGAGCACGTCTTCGGTCGATACCTCGAGGTGAGCGGCGATCTCCGCGATGGAAGGCGACCGCTCCAGGCGGTGAGTCAGAGTCTCGACTGCTTTGCCCACCTCCAAGAACCGCTCCTGCAGCGATCGAGGAACCCGTACGGACCAGGCTTTGTCCCGAAGATGGCGTTTCAGCTCGCCGAGTATCGAAGTGGTGGCGAAGGTGGAGAACTGAACCTCCCGTTCCGGCTCGAAACGATCGATGGCTTTGATGAGCGCGAACCGAGCGACCTGGACGAGGTCGTCCATCGGCTCGCCACGCCCCCTGAAGCGACGCGCCAGACCAATGGCCAACCTGTCGTACTTCTCGACGATGAGCCGACGCGCCTCGGCCGAGTTGCGATCCGCAAACCAGGCGGATTCCGTTGCGTCGATCATCCGGAAGCCGGGATGACGATGACGTCGCCTTCGATGAAGGTCCCGTCGAACAGGGATCGAATGATCGCCTCGACATCGAAACGGTCGTCCGACATCGCACCCGCCGTAACGGGGCTGACCCGAAGCTCGAGACTCCCGTCTCCGATGCGGCCCGCCACGACGACCTCACCGTCGGGCTGCGCCAGTATCGCCGCCGAAACAGCCTCCGAGACAGCCAGCCTCAGATCATCGATCCGATCGTCGGGCATGCCGAGCACCCGAGCCAAGCTCGCTACGAAGAGGCGAGCCGTCGCCGCGTGGAGCGGATCAGAGGGAAGGCGCAGCTCGAAGGGCCCCTCGAGCCGGTCAGCCATCGGCGCGCGCGGCCGGAACGGAGTCGAAGGTGTGGAGATGTCCTGCCACCCCCGTGATCGACAGCAGCTTGGTGACCGGTCCTTCGGCAACCACCAGCCGTACCTTGCGCCCTGTCTGGCCGGCGCGTTCGTGCGCCGTCAGCAACACGCGCAATCCGGTCGAGTCGATGAAGGTGACCTTGGAGAGATCGACGACGACCGAGCCCAACCCGAGGCACTCCTCCAGTTCGAGCTCCAATTGAGGGGCAGAGGCGAGATCGATCTCGCCCTCGGCCACGAGGAGGCATCCTGCCGCGTTTTGTTCCTTGTCGATGGTGAGATGTGTCACGTCGCTCCCCGCTCACGAATCGGCCGTAGTATACGGCCGTATTCGAAGCAGAGGACGGCCCGATGAGCTCAGTGAGCGTGACCCTGCCCGACCATCCGGACGTGGTGCGGGTGATCCGTTCCGTGGCCGGCCGTGCTGCGGACCTGGCCGGCCTGGGCTTCGACAGGTTCGAGGATCTCGCCCTGGCGGTCGACGAAGCCGCTGCCTTCGTCATGGATCCCGCGGGCCGTGCTTCGATCGTGACCGACTTTCACTGGGTTCCCGGGACCGTGACCTTCACGATGCGCGGCGCGGGCGCACCTGAGTGGCCACCGACCGGATGGGAAGATTCGATCGGAGGGCTCGTCCTCCGGTCCGTCGCAGACGGGGTGGAGTTTGCCACGTCCGACGCGGCGTGTGCATTGACCGTCGTCGTGTCAGCCGGAGGGCCTGGCTGACACCGGACCGGCGTTGGTTCCCAGTTGTCCCGCTGGCTCTTGCGTCTCTTCCTCGACCACGAAATGACTCGTCTCGCCCGGGGTGAGCGCGTCGAGGACGCCATGAAGCGCGTACCTCAGCATCAGCATCAGGGTGACGAGGAGGCCAGTGGAGATGGCAGCTCCCAGAAGCACGAGGTAGTAGACGATCTCGTAACGACGCTGGATACCGTCAGCCTCGTCGATGGGCACCGTCAAGAACAAGAGCAACAGAGCTGAGCCGGCCAGCAGCAAGATGCACAGGTTGGCGATCTGACGGATCCGCCTGAAGAACGCCGGCTTGAAATTCGTTTCGTGTGATGCCGTGATTCCGATCAGGGCCAGCATCAGCGCCAGGATCGTCGTCGACGCCGCCACCAGAGTCGACGCCAGGAAACGGATGGTTGGCAAGGCTGCGTCGAGGAGACTTCGAGCCTGGAACGAGGTGATCCCGCCCGCCACAGCCATGAGAGCGAAGCCGAAGAGCGCAACCAGCCCTCCACCAGCAATTGCCCAACGGATTTCAGCGCGGTTGAAACCATCCTGATGCTTCTCTTCGGTCTCGACCTTCTCTGCCATGCCCACTCCTACCCCCTCGACGCTCGAACCAAACCCTTTGATACGGCCCGCATGTTTGATTCGGTGGTGATCTGGGTAGAGACACGGAGTACGCAACCCAAGGAGGAACAATGAACCTATTCGAGCGAATGGACGCTGAATGGGACGAGTTCAAGGCCAAAGCCCGTCAGAAGTGGCTCAAACTCCAAGAGACCGACTGGAACGACATCGAGAGAGATGTCGAGGGCCGTTGGGATCGATTCACCGACAAGGTGAGCGGCTACTACGGCAAGACGGTCGCCGAGATCAAGGACGAGGCTGAAGACCTGTTCGATTCCAAGGACGACGACGAGCACGCAAATCGTGACGACGTCGTGAAGACGAACCGATAGCCGCATCGGTGCGTCAGCGACAGTGGGGTGGTGCCCTCGGGGGCACCACCCCTTTCGCGTATCGTGCTGAGGTCCCTCACGGACTCGACCGGAGGTATTCGGAGTAGGTGCGGCCCGACGGATCAACTTCGTCGGTGAGCACGTCCCCGCGTCGAAATGCTTCGACGGCACCGCCCCACACCGGGACCCGCACCAGGAGTCGCCGCCGTTTCGTCGCCGCAAGGTACTCCCGGACCATGTCGCCGAGCGCCAACACCTCGGGCCCGCCGACATCGGATACCCGGCCGGCCGGCCAGTGGCTCACCAGACTCGCAACTCGATCGGCCACCGTCACGGGATCGATGGGCTGCAGGTGCACCCCGCCCGGCACCGGGATGATCGGCGACCTGCGGAGCTCGTCGACGAAGCGCGGAATCAGGGAATGGAACTGCGTGGCCCGAAGGATCGTGAACGGCACCCCCGAGATGCTCAAAGCGTGTTCGGAGGCGAGCTTGGTGCGGTAGTAGGGGTAGGGATGGTGGTCGATCCCGACGATGGACACGTACACGAGGTGCGTCACTCCGGCCTCGGCTGAGGCCTCGAACAACCGGGCGGAGCCATCCCGTTCCACCTTCGGATGGAATGGATCGGTGGCGAGATGAACGACCACATCGGTTTCCCTCACCGCCCGATCGATCGAGACGCGGTCGGCGAGGTCGAAACGCACCTGACCCTGGTCTCTTGGCCGGCGGGTCCCCACGCGGACCGTGTGCGCCCCCAGCCGCGGGACGAGCAGTCTCCCCAAGCTGCCTCTCCCCCCTGTCACCAGGATGTCCATCCCGTGATCCTCCCCATGGCGGTACTCGCCACCCTACCGATCCCCTCCGTTGGTGCGAGACCGGAATCGGGGTGGCCGTGTCGCCGGGTGGACCGTCAGAGGTTCTTGACCACGACCGCCGCGCCGAGAGCGAACAGCACGGCGATGGCCGCCCAACGAGCGTGCCGCTGGTCGACGCGGTCGAACCCTCGCCGACCCAGCGCAGTGCCCAGGAACATGGCGGGCAGAAAGACGCCAAACCGCACCAGCGTGGAACCCCCAACCAAGCCCGCACCGGCGGCGAAGAGCACCGCCGCCACATCCATGAGACCGAAATAGGCGATCAACGACGCTCGGGATTCGGCGACCGAGGTAGGCGACGCCATGAAATACATGATGACCGGCGGACCACTGGCGGAGCTGACCCCATTGAGGAAACCGGAGGCGGCCCCGGTCAGGACGGTGGCCCCGCGACCCGGCAATGTGGCAAACCGAGCGCCTCTGGCAATCAGGAGGGTCGACACGAGCACGATCACACCGATGCCCAACGCCATGCGGGAAGGGTCAATCCTGGTGAGAATCCAGATTCCGAGGGGAAGCCCAATCACGGCCCCGGCCAGGAGGGGACCGATCGTCTGACGTTTCACGTGATGACGCGAAGAGGGGAAGAGCGACGCGGAGGCAGCCACCTCGAGCATGTAGATGACCGGAATGACCTCCGCGGGAGGCAGCAACAGCGCCAGGCCGGACACCCACACCAGGGAGGAGCCGAACCCGGTGAAGCCGCGGATGATCGCTCCGAGCAGCACGACGCTGACGGCCGCCACGATTTGGCCACCGTCGAGCGCCAACAGTGCCGTCACGAGCGCGGGCCTTCGCTGCATGGGGCAACGGTCCGACCGTTCGTCTTCACACCAAACCCGTTCCTCACCTTCACCTACCTCTGAACATCAGCAGCCTAGGGGGGTCTGCTCGAGCCGCCGTTTAGCATGACGGGATGCGGATTCTTGTCACGGGAGCGGGCCGAGGCCTGGGAGCGGCGTTGAGTACCCACCTTGCTGCCCAGGGCCACGATGTGGTGGTCCACTACCGAAACAGCGCCGAGGAGGCTCACGACGTCGTCGAGGAGATCCGTCGCTCAGGGGGGCGAGCCGAGCTGGTCCAGGCAGACCTCCGTAATGCCACCGAAGCGGATGCCATGGCCGAAGGGCTGGGCACTCTCCAGGGCCTCGTCAACAACGCCGGCGCGTTGCTCCTCAAACGCTACGACGAGCTCGATGAGGACGACTGGACCGAGATGCTGGGAGCCAACCTCACGACGGCCTTCAACGCCACACGGGCGGTGCTCCCCCTTCTCCGCCGGAGTGGCGGAAGAGTCATCAATATCACCGATGTGGCTTCGACCCGAAGCAGCCCGCGCCCGCTGACCCTCCCCTATTCGATCGCCAAGGCCGGCTTGCTCACCTTCACCAAGACCTTGGCCCGGGAGGAAGCGAGCTTCGGTATCACCGTCAACGCCATCGCCCCGGGAATCCTGGAACACTCCCAGCCTCTGCCGGAGGTCGACCGCATCCCGGCCGGCCGGTACGGAACCGCCGAGGATGTGGCGGCGGTGGTGGATTTCCTCCTCAGTGATGGCGCCTCCTACGTGACGGGGGCCTCGATCCCCGTCTCAGGCGGCTGGAACCTGTGAGCCTCACAGAAGGTCGGACGCCTCCCAGTAGGCCTCGGCCTCTCGTTCCATGATGGCGAGCCGGTCGTAATAGTCAGGGAACTCGTTCAGGTGAGCCCATGCAATCCGCCCGGTCGCCTCGGGGTTGTCGTCCGTGACGTTGGTTCGGGGGTCCCTGGTCCCGTGCTCCAGTTCCACATTGAGACCTTTGAGGAAATCCTCGACGGTGAACCTGACCAGACCCCAGTTGAGACCGATGCCGTGGGCAATCGTCCGGGCATCGTCCTCCGTGAACGCCACCACTTCGGTCGACATCGCTACCACCTTTCTCCTGACACCGTACGCTGCGCCGGCGCTACGAGCATCGTGCCATTCGACCCGTTGACCTAGAGTCATCTGATGGCCTCCGTTGACATCTTCCTTGGCGACATCACCAGGTTCGAGTGCGACGTCATCGTGAATGCGGCGAACTCCGGGCTCCTCGGAGGAGGCGGGGTGGACGGCGCCATCCATCGTGCTGGAGGTCCCGCCATCCTCGAGGAATGCCGAACCTTGCGGACCGAGAGAGGCAGGTTGGCGACGGGCGAGGCGGTCGCCACCACGGCCGGCCGGCTCCCGGCCAGGTATGTGATCCACACGGTTGGGCCGGTCTGGGGTTCGGTTCCCGAAGGCGAAGCGACCCGCCTCCTGGGCAACGCCTACCGAAACAGCCTCGATCTCGCCGTCTCACTTGGGGCCCACACGGTGGCCTTCCCGAATATCTCAACCGGGGTGTATGGATTCCCCAAACCGCTCGCCGCCCGGACAGCCGTGGCAGCGGTCCTGGATACTCTGGCCATCGACCAACTCGATCGGGTCACTTTCGTGTGCTTCGATGATGAGAACTACGAGCTCTACCAACGAGAGCTGGCCGCTCCCTAGAGGCTTTCTCCGTACTTCTCGTGATGAAGCTGCCTCGCCTGAGATCGCCATTCCTCGCGTTCGATCCGGCCGGCGAACGTGTCCAGATACGTCTCCCACTCGGCGTCGTGGCGTAGTGCGGCGACGTGCCGAAAGGTGTGGACGTTGCGCTCTCTCAAGAGACTCTCGAACTTCGGGCCAATCCCCTTGATTGCCTGCAGATCATCCACCGCCCCTTGCTCCACGGCGACCTTGGGCTCGACGGCTGCTTCCGGTTCCGCAGCGGCCTCGGGCGCCGGCGCGGGTTCGGGTTCGGGTTCGGCCGCAGGGTCTGGCTCCGGCGCGGGTTCGGGTTCCACAACGGCCACGGGCTGCGGCGCGGGTTCGGGTTCGGGTTCGGGTTCCGGTTC
>CBDUEV010000060.1:0-17705 GCA_965366365.1 uncultured Acidimicrobiia bacterium
TCTCCGGCTGGCTGCTGGCGTTCGTCGCCCTGCTGGCTTCAAAGTGGTGGACGTTACGGGTGCCGGCCTCCTGGGACGCCAGCTGGACCGTGTTTGCCGGGGGTTCCACACTCGCCGAGAACGGGTTCGATCTGATCGCCCTGATCCAGAGCCCCTCGTTCCGTGAATACGGGGTCGGGACCCATGCCAGCTCCCCGGTCACCTGGCTGACCGGTGGGATGATCGCGCTCTTCGGGACCGGCGACCGCTTGCTCCCCGCCCTCCACGTCGTCCACCTCATGCTCGGAGCGTTGGCGCTCCAACAGATCTTCCGGTACGCCAGAGGGATCTGGGGATGGGCCCCCAGCGTCCTGGTGGTCGTGACCATCGCCCTGGGCCCCACCCTGAACGCCCAGTTCAATTCCATGTATCTCGAGATCCCCCAACTGGCCGTCACGATGCTGGCCATCAATGCCTTCCTGCGGGGCGATCTCTCGAGATCGGCCGCCTGGGCGGCGGTGGCAACCCTGGTGAAGGGGTCCGGGATACTGGTCCCTTTGGCGATCGGTGCGACCATCTTGAGCCGGGAGAGAACCCGAGCCGGCCTGGCGAAGGTTGGGCGGTTGGTGGTCCCCTCTCTGGTGGTGCTCGCCGTCCTCATGGCGCTTCGCCCCGACATCGGTTTTGACGATCGGGTGGCGTTGAATTTCCTGCGTGGCAGCTTCGCTGGACTTCTCGGTACTCCGGACGTGGCGATTCTGATCGGGCTGGTGCTGGTCTTCGTGGCGAGTGGGGTCCGCTCGGCCCAGCTTCCCGAGGGCGAGCGCACCCGCTTGATCCTGGCGTCCTGGATGATCGGCGGTTTCCTCGCCTTCTACCTGCTCCTCCCTTTGGCGCGGTTTCCGTTCGTGATGCTGCCCCGCTACCTGGGCCTGATCATCCCGGTGACCGTCGTTGGGGTGGGGATCACTCTCGGTCGCGTGTTCGGACTGGACCTGCTGCGGATCGGATGGGCGGTGCTTCTGGTGGCTTCGGTCGCCAACCACGACGGAAGGTTCTATCTGGAGCCATCGCTCAACAACACTGTGTACCAAGAGCACGCCAACGGAAACGCCCAGCTTCTGATGCTCATCCAGGACGGGTTTGCAGAACTCGAAGGCACCGTCGGAACCCCGATTCTCTTGGATCGAAATCAATGGTTCCGGGCCACCTACCCCGCCTCCGGATACGTGACACAGCCGCTCGCCAATATCCTCAAGCTCGACGGTTTCCGGCGCGACGGCAGGTTCGACGACCTGCCACGCGCCTTCGCGGTTCTCGACTCGGAGGCGACCGGACCCGATATCCCACTCCTCAGGGAGCAACTCGCCGAAGATCCGACGTGGGAGGCCGAAATCACCGTGTTGAAACGCGACCGTTTCGAGATTTCGATCATTCGCTACACGAAGCTCGAAGCGTGATCCCTGCCGCCGCATCCGACACCCGGTAGCGTCTACGCATCGATGGATGGAGTTCCGATGCGGCCAGTGCTGGTCTTCGACGTCAACGAAACACTGCTCGATTTGGGCGCCCTGGAGCCGGGGTTCTCCGCGCTGCTGGGTACTGGCGCCCTGCGAGAATGGTTCCTGACTCTGTTGAACGGCTCACTGGTCGAGAACCATCTCGGCCGGCACCGGAACTTCACGGACCTGGCCATGGGGTCGGCGCTGACCGTGGGAGCGCGGCGCGGGAAGGACCTTTCCGATCGAGACGTCGTGGCCCTGTTGGGACCGCTACGAACGCTGCCTCCGCACCCCGATGTCGTGGCGGGACTCTCGATGTTGAAGGAGGCGGGCTTTGTCACCGCCGCACTGACGAACACGGCGAGTGCCGCCCTCACACCGCTGCTCGAACAGGCCGGCATCGGTGACCTCCTCGACCACCATCTCAGCGTCGACGCGGTCGGGCGTTTCAAGCCGGCCCCGGAGGTGTACCTCTATGCGGCAGCAACGTTGGGGATCGAGATCAGCGACTTGATGCTGGTCGCTGCCCACGACTGGGATGTGGCCGGAGCCCGATCCGTCGGCGCCCAGGCCGCCTACGTGGCTCGCCCGGGCGCAATCTGGGGCTTGCCGGACGAACCGCCCGAGCTGGTCGTGCCCACCATCACAGCTCTGGCGACGGTGTTGACGCCGGCATGAGGCGGTGGTCGTTCACGAGGAGAGCCGGGCCTCGGCCCGGCTCTCCTCACTGCTGATGGGGAGCGGCTACTCCTCTTCGGCTTCGGCTTCGCCTTCGCTCGCTCCGAGGCTGGCCAGCCACTCGGCCGGGTTGGCCGGGAGCAGCTCCTCTTCCGTCTCGGGCATTTCGCCCCCGAAGAACCCGAGGGCGGCGATGGGATCGGCGTCGGGCAGAACCGGCTGAATCGCCTGGTACTCCGGCGCGCCGGTTCCCGCCGGAATCAGCTTGCCGATGATGACGTTCTCCTTGAGTCCCCGCATGTAGTCGGACTTGCCCGCCAGAGCGGCTTCCGTCAACACCCGGGTCGTCTCCTGGAACGAGGCAGCCGACAGCCACGAATCCGTGGCCAGTGATGCCTTGGTGATTCCCATCAGCTCGGGACGGCCTTCGGCAGGCGTCTTCCCCTCGGCAACCAACTCTCGGTTGGTTTCGCGGAACACCTTGTCGTCGATCAGACCCGCCGGCAAGAACTCCGAGTCGTTGGGCGCCACGATCCGAATACGCTTCAGCATCTGGCGAACGATCATCTCGATGTGCTTGTCGTGGATGTCCACGCCCTGGCTGCGATACACCTCCTGAACCTGGTTCACGAGGTATTGCTGCACAGCCCGCACACCCTGGATCTCGAGGACCTCCTTCGGATCCAACGGACCCTCGGTGAGTGCGGTGCCCGGTTCGATGATCTCGCCGTTGGTCACCCTCACCCGGGCTCGCCGGCTGACGGGGTATTCGTAGTCGCCGTCGGCGGCGGCGACGATCACGCGGCGACCGTCCTCGTCGTCGACGATCTTGATGGCGCCACCGGCCTCCGACAGGACAGCCTTGCCCTTGGGAGTCCGCGCCTCGAACAACTCGACCACACGAGGGAGACCGTGCGTGATGTCCTCACCTGCCACACCACCGGTGTGGAAGGTTCGCATCGTCAGCTGGGTGCCAGGCTCGCCGATCGACTGGGCAGCCATGATGCCGACAGCTTCGGCCATCTCGACTTCGCGGCCGGTGGCCAGGCTGAGCCCGTAGCACTGCCGGCACACGCCATACTCGGCATCACAGGTGAGGGGCGAACGCACCCTGACCTCGGCGACTTCCGTGGCGGCGGCGAGCGCCAGCATCTCCTTGCGACGGACCAGAGTCCCAGCCCGCAGCTTGATGCCTTCTTCCGTCTCGACCAGTTTCCGTTCGATCTTGACGTCGTCGGCCAGGTAGCGGCCGAACACGCGGCTTCGTAGGTTGCGGATGGAATCCCCGCGCTGGTCCCTGATCGCCACTTTCATGCCTCGGTCGGTTCCGCAATCGTCTTCGCGGATGATCGTTTCTTGCGAAACGTCCACCAACCGCCGGGTGAGGTAGCCGGAGTCTGCAGTCCTCAGCGCGGTGTCGGCCAGTCCCTTGCGAGCGCCGTGCGTCGAGATGAAGTACTCCAGAACCGAAAGACCCTCGCGGAAGTTGGAGATGATCGGGCGAGGAATGATGTCTCCTCGCGGATTGGCCACCAGGCCGCGCATGCCGGCGATCTGACGCACCTGCATGATGTTGCCGCGGGCTCCGGAGCGAACCATCATCTCGATCGGGTTGAACGCATCGGACTTCATGGTGGCTTCCATGGCGTCCTTGACCTCGTCGGTGCATTCGGTCCAGATCTCGATGAGTTCCTGACGACGTTCGTCGTCCGTGATCACACCCTTGAGATACTGGCCCTCGACCTTGTCGGCCCGCTTTTCGAACGAAGTCACGATCTTGGTCTTCGAGTCCGGGGTACGAACGTCTTCGAGGCCGATGGTCAGGCCCGAGCGGGTCGCATACTTGAAGCCAACCGACTTGATCCCATCCAGCACCACCTGGACTTCCGAACGTGTGTAGCGATCGATGATCTCTTCCACGATCTTGCGGATGTCGGACTTGTAGACCGGTGCGTCGATGAATGGGAAATCGGAGGGCAACACCGAGTTCAGGATGACGCGGCCGACCGTGGTCTCGTAGGGCTTGGACCCATCGATCGGCTCATCGGTCACCAGGCCGGTGAGGACGTTGACCAAGTCGGCGTGCCGCTCGGCAGTACCCACCAGATCGGCTCCGAGTCGAACGTTCACGGGAACGTGCAATGACACGTGACCGGCCTCATAGGCCATCACTGCCTCGGTTGGTGAGGAGAAGAACCGGCCTTTACCGGGACCGTCCTCGACCTTTTCGGCGAGATAGAACACACCGATGACCATGTCCTGCGACGGGGTCACGATGGGCATCCCGGAAGCAGGAGACAAGACGTTCTGCGTGGAAAGCATCAACACTCGGGCCTCGGCCTGGGCTTCGGCGGACAAAGGCAGGTGAACAGCCATCTGATCACCGTCGAAGTCGGCGTTGAAAGCCTCACACACGAGTGGGTGGATCTGGATGGCCTTCCCTTCCACCAACACGGGCTCGAACGCCTGGATTCCGAGTCGGTGCAGGGTCGGCGCCCGGTTGAGAAGGACCGGGTGCTCCTGAATCACGTCGGCCAGAACGTCCCACACCTGGGGGCGGCGGCGCTCGACCATACGCTTGGCAGACTTGATGTTCTGGGCCAGATCCTGGTCGACGAGCCGCTTCATGACGAAGGGCTTGAAGAGCTCCAGGGCCATGATCTTCGGCAGCCCGCACTGGTTGAGGGTCAGCTGGGGGCCGACCACGATCACGGAACGGCCGGAGTAGTCGACGCGCTTTCCGAGAAGGTTCTGACGGAATCGACCCTGCTTGCCCTTGAGCATGTCCGACAGGGACTTGAGGGGCCGGTTTCCTGGCCCCGTCACGGCGCGACCGCGCCGACCGTTGTCGAACAAGGCGTCAACGGCTTCCTGCAGCATGCGCTTTTCGTTGTTCACGATGATCTCGGGGGCACCCAGATCCAGGAGTCGCTTGAGGCGGTTGTTCCGGTTGATGACCCGGCGGTACAGGTCGTTCAGATCCGAAGTGGCGAAGCGGCCACCATCGAGCTGCACCATCGGCCGAAGATCCGGAGGAATCACCGGCACCGTCTCGAGAATCATCGAGGTAGGCGCGTTCATTCCCTGCCAGAACGGCTTGACGACCTTCATCCGCTGGGTGGCCCGCTGACGTTTCTGAGCGGAGTTGGCCTGGAGGCCATCTTCCAGGGCCTGCATCTCGGCATCGAGATCGAGCCGGGAGAGCAGGTCCTTGATGGACTCGGCGCCCATACCACCCACGAAGTACGCCTCGTAACGATCCTTGATCTCACGCCAGAGCTGCTCGGACTCGATGAGCACCTTGGGCTGCATGAGGCGGAACCGTTCAAACGCCTCGGCCACGAGCTCTACCTCGTGCTCGGAGCGTTCCCTGCGATCCTTGATCTCTCGCTCGATCTCGCGACGTCGGGCCGAGATCTCTTGAGTCTTGGCCCCGCCCTCTTCCATCTGAGCGAGCTCTTGCTCGAGGCGCTCGAGCCGGGTGGCGTGCCATTCCTCGAACTCTTCGCGTACCACCGACTGCTCGGCATGCATCGTCTCTTCGAGCTCGGGCAGATCGGCCTGGCGCTTCTCGTCATCGACGTGGGTGATGAGATAGGCGGCAAAGTAGATGACCTTTTCGAGTTCCTTCGGCGACATGTCGAGGAGATAGCCGAGACGGCTCGGCACACCCTTGAAGAACCAGATATGGGTGACAGGCGCGGCCAGTTCGATGTGACCCATCCGGTCCCGTCGCACCTTGGCCCTTGTGACCTCGACTCCACAACGTTCACAAACGATGCCCTTGTAGCGGATTCGCTTGTACTTGCCGCAGTAGCACTCCCAGTCCTTCTGCGGGCCGAAGATGCGCTCATCGAAGAGCCCATCCTTCTCGGGCTTCAATGTCCGGTAGTTGATGGTTTCAGGCTTCTTCACTTCGCCATACGACCACTCGCGGATCTGCTCCGACGTGGCAAGGCTGATCTTCAGTTCATCAAAGAGCTGGCGCACCGACGCTCCTCACGTGCTCAACGGGCTTTTCATTCATCATGCCGCTAGTTCTCGCGGCGCTCGGGACGGGAGAGATCGATACCGAGAGACTCGGCAGTCCGAAAGGCATCCTCGTCGAGTTCGCGAAGCTGAACTTCCTCACCGGCCGACAACATCTCGACGTTGAGGCAGAGGCTCTGCATTTCCTTGACGAGCACCTTGAACGATTCCGGGATGCCCGGTTCGGGGATGTTCTCGCCCTTGACGATGGCTTCGTAGACCTTGACGCGGCCCTGGACGTCGTCCGACTTGATGGTCAGAACCTCCTGGAGCGCGTAGGCGGCACCGTAGGCCTCGAGGGCCCAGACCTCCATCTCACCGAACCGCTGGCCACCGAACTGCGCTTTACCGCCGAGCGGCTGCTGGGTGATCATCGAGTAGGGACCCGTCGACCGGGCATGGATCTTCTCGTCGACGAGGTGGACCAGTTTGAGGATGTAGATGTAACCAACCGTGATCGGAGAGTCGTACTGCTGACCCGTCCTCCCATCGAAGAGCACGGCCTTGCCGGTCTCCCCGATCAGTTGGGTGCCGTCCCGGTTGGGTGACGAGTGCTTGAGCACCTCGGCGATCTCTTCTTCGCGGGCCCCGTCGAACACCGGGGTGGCCACCTTTGTCCAGGGCTTGGCACCAGGAGCCGCCGGGCTCCCTTCCATGTCGAATGGTTCCCATCCGACGCCGGCTGCCCAGCCGAGGTGCGTCTCGAGAACCTGTCCCAGGTTCATTCGAGAGGGGACACCAAGCGGCGACAGGATGATGTCGACCGGTGTGCCGTCCTCGAGGAAGGGCATGTCTTCTTCCGGGAGGATCTTGGAGATGACGCCCTTGTTGCCGTGACGCCCGGCCAGCTTGTCTCCCTCGGAGATCTTGCGCTGGCTGGCGACGTAGACCCGCACCAGCTCGTTCACACCCGGCGGGAGGTCGTAACCCTCATCACGCTTGAGCACGATGACGTCGATGACCTTCCCGGACTCGCCGTGCGGGACCTTCAGGGAGGTGTCGCGCACTTCGCGCGCCTTCTCACCGAAGATGGCTCGGAGCAGACGCTCTTCAGGCGTCAACTCGGTCTCACCCTTCGGCGTGACCTTGCCGACCAGGTAGTCGCCCGGACCGACTTCGGCCCCCACCCTGATGATCCCGTTCTCGTCGAGATCCATGAGAGCTTCTTCGGCGACGTTCGGGATGTCTCGCGTGATCTCCTCGGCGCCGAGCTTCGTGTCGCGTGCGTCCACCTCGTGCTCTTCGATGTGGATCGAGGTGAGCGTGTCGTTCTTGACGAGGTTCTCGCTCAGGATGATGGCGTCCTCGTAGTTGTGGCCCTCCCATGGCATGAACGCCACGAGGAGGTTCCGACCGAGGGCCAGTTCACCCTGGTCCGTCGAGGGGCCGTCGGCGAGCACGTCACCGACCTTGACCTTGTCGCCCTCGCGCACCAGCGGCTTCTGGTTCATGCAGGTCCCTTGATTGGACCGCTCGAACTTCTTGACCTGGTACGTGTGGCGTTTGTTGGCACCGGACTCTTTGACGACGATCTCGTCGCCGGTCACTTCGACGACCTCACCGGCCACGTGGCTGATGATCATGTCGCCCGAATCCTGCGCCGTCCGCTGCTCGACTCCGGTCCCCACCAGGGGGGCATCGGCCCGCAGCAACGGGACAGCCTGTCGCTGCATGTTGGAACCCATCAGCGCCCGGTTCGCGTCGTCGTGCTCCAGGAAGGGAATCAGCGCCGTGGAAACGGAGACCATCTGTTTCGGCGAGACGTCCATGTAGTCGACGTCGACAGCGGGCACGTAGTCGACTTCGCCGCCGGCACGCCGCACCAGCACGCGTTCGTTGCTGAAGCGGTTCTTGTCGTCGAGAGGGGCGTTGGCCTGGGCGATGACGAATCGCTCTTCCTCGGTGGCGGTCAAGAAGTCCACGACGTCGGTCGCCTTGCCGTTCTCGAACTTCCGGTACGGGGTTTCGATGAAACCGAACCGGTTCACGCGTGCGTAGGTGGACAACGAACCAATCAGGCCGATGTTCGGACCCTCGGGCGTCTCGATCGGGCACATCCGGCCGTAGTGGCTGTGGTGCACATCTCGCACCTCGAAGCCGGCTCGCTCCCGTGACAGTCCGCCCGGGCCGAGCGCCGACAAGCGGCGTCGGTGGGTGAGGCCGGCCAGCGGATTCGGCTGATCCATGAACTGGCTCAGCTGGGAGGTGCCGAAGAACTCTTTGATCGAGGCGACCACCGGTCGGATGTTGATCAGGCTCTGCGGCGTGATCGCCTCTGGGTCCTGAGTGGTCATCCGCTCGCGCACGACCCGCTCGAGTCGGGTGAGACCCACCCGAATCTGGTTCTGGATGAGTTCGCCGACGGTGCGGATACGTCGGTTACCGAAGTGATCGATGTCGTCGGTCTGAACCCGGATCTCGGTTCCGCTCATGGTCGTATAGGAGGGAGCGCCGGCGTGCAAGGCAACCATGTAGCGAATCGTGTCGATGATGTCCTCATCCGACAGGAGTTGCTGGTCGTCCTTGCGATAGTCGTCTGGCACCTCATTGCCGAAACGGGTGTTCAGTTTGTATCGACCCACGCGAGTGAGGTCATACCGCTTGGTGTTGCGGAACAGCGTCTGAATCAATCCCCGGGCGGACTCCACGGTGGTCGGCTCGCCGGGTCGGAGCTTGCGGTAGAGATCGAGGAGGGCCTCATCCTTGTCGGCGGCCGGATCCCGATCGAGGGTGTTGCGGATCGATTCTGCGCCGCCGAAGAGATCCATGATCTCTTCATCGGTCTCGGCGATGCCGAGGGCGCGCACGAAGCCCGACACGTACTGGCGTCGCTTGCGGTCGACTCGAACGCCGATCGTGTCTCGCTTGTCCGTGTCGAACTCCAGCCAGGCGCCACGGCCGGGGATCATCTTCGACGAGTAGATGATCCGGTCGGACGTCTTGTCCCGGGTGGCGTCGAAGTACACGCCGGGCGAACGAACCAGCTGGGAGACCACGACACGTTCGGTGCCGTTGACGATGAACACGCCTTTGTCGGTCATCATCGGGAAGTCACCGAGGAACACCTGCTGTTCCTTGATCTCCCCGGTGTCACGGTTGATGAACCGCGCCGTCACGAAGAGCGGCCGCGAGTAGTTCTCGTCTCGCTCCTTGCACTCTTCGATGGTGTGCGCCGGATCGCCGAAGCGATGGTCCACCAACTCCAGGGCAAGAGAGCCCGTGAAGTCCTCGATGGGAGAGATCTCATTGAAGATCTCCTGAAGACCTTCTTCGATGAACCAGCGGAACGACTCGTGTTGGACGGCGAGTAGATCGGGTAGGGGCAAAACTTCGGGGATCTTGGCGAACGAAAGTCGTTCAGCGACGCGCGAAACCAAAGGCGCTCCTCCTTGAACTGGGTGGGCAGACGACAGCGAAAGGACAGGATAGCATACGCTAACCCTGCCCACAAGGTGGCCTACGAGGCGAACCGCCCCCGACCAGATTGGCCGGAACGGAGACTGGCTTGTACCGCCGAATATACCCGGAGTCGCTCCCTTTGGTCAAGGGTTTCACGGGATTAGGGGGGAAGAAGGCGGGGCGTGCGTCAGGCGAACAGAGGTCGGTTGACGGCGTCCATCACCGACCGGGCCGCGGCCTTGTTGACGCCATCGCCGGCCACTCGAGCCGTGCCGACAAACACCTGTCCGTCGTCGCTCCTGACCAACGCCAACGCGATCGGCCTGCCCTGTAAATCCGTCACCGCGATGCCGCCGAAGTTCAGTTCCACATCGCGATCGCTGGCGTTGCGAGCGGCCTCCAGCGTCGCTTCACCCATCACATCGAGCCGGTATCGGATGTCGGCGGAGCCAACGGCCTCGCCCCGGTACTCCTCGTCTTCGTGGACCAACACGGCGATCGCCGTGACCGTGGCTCCATCGACTTTCTCGTCGAGCATGATGAGTTCAGGACGCATAGTGGGAACAGACTAACCGGCCCGGGCGGACGTCGCCCAAACTCCGGTCGGCAGCCCACAAAGATGGGGCGGCCCGTCGGGCCGCCCCATCCTGATCAACGATGTCTCGCCGACCGAGTTACTTGAGTTCCACCGTGGCGCCGGCGGCCTCGAGTGCTTCCTTCGCTTTGTCGGCGTCTTCCTTGGCTGCGCCCTCGAGCACCGTGCCAGGAAGGTTGTCCACGACATCCTTGGCCTCCTTGAGGCCGAGGCTGGTCAGCGCCCGCACTTCCTTGATGACCTGGATCTTCTTCTCGCCCGCTGCGGTGATCACAACGTCGAAATCGTCCTTCTCATCTTCTTCGGCGGCGGCATCTGCCGGAGCCGCCACCGCGGCAACGGCCATCGGCGCGGCGGCCGTGACATCGAAACGCTCTTCGAAAGCGTCGAGGAACTCTTTGAGTTCGAGAACAGTCATACCTTCGAAGACTTCAAGCAGCTTGTCTGTGGTCATGGTGGCCATGGTCATTCCTCCTCGGCCTTGGCGGCTTCATCGTCGGCGTGATCCGCCTCGGTTTCCGCCTCTGGTTCGGGTGTTTCCTTGGTTTCTGGTGTCTCGGCAGCAGCAGCTTCCTCGGCTGGGGCTTCCTCGGCTGGGGCTTCCTCGGCTGGGGCTTCCTCAGCTGGGGCTTGCTCCACTGGCGCTTCGGCCACCGGGGCTTCCTCGGCTGGGGCTTCCTCAGCTGGAGCTTCGGCTTCCTTCTTTTCGAGCAGTTGCGAGAACATCGAAGCGGCATCACGCGAGAACGACGACAACATGCCGGCGAAGTTCACGAGAGGTGCCTTGGCGGCGCCGGCGATCTTCGACAGCAGAACCTCGCGCGGTTCGATGTCGGCCAGTTTGGAGACCTGCTCAGGCGGCAGAACCCGCCCACGCAGGAGGCCGGACTTCAGAACAAACGCATCGTTCTCTTTGGCGAAATCCTTGAGCGCCTTGGCGGCCTGGACCGGGTCGTCACCGGCGAAAGCCAGTGCGGTAGGACCGACCAGCTCGTCCGTGATCTCCAGGCCCAGCTCCTCTGCGGCGCGCCTTGCCAGGGTCATCTTCACGACCTTGAACTCGGCGCCCGCGGCGCGAAGCCCCCGCCGAAGGTTCTGCTGAGCCTTCACGGACAAGCCGCGATACTCCGTCAGAAACGTCGCCGAGGAATTCTCGAGCCGTTCTTTGATCTCTTCAACTGCCTGGACCTTCTCAGGTCTTGGCATGGACTCCTCCTCACAAATCGGAAAAGGTCCTCCGCTCACAGAAACGGAGAACCTCTTGGAAGAAGTCAACCTGCGTGGGATTGCCGGGAAACCCGGATTACGCCCTCGAGCTTGTGTCTCGGGCTCCAACGGTCTGTGGTCGGGGAATGGAGTTGTGAACGAGACGATACACCCCGGGTCGGGCTCTGTCGAAATCGGAGGCTCGTCAGGCGCGGACCATTAAAAAGATAGCCATCGACAAGCCCTGTGAATCCGTGCGATAGTCGTGCCAGGACACCAGATCAGAGGGGGTTTGACAGGCCGAGCCAGAATCGCAACATCACGGCTCCACCCGGGTTCGCGTTGGTCGGGCGCCGCGGAGTCACTCCGGCGAATGTGGTCCCTACCCTGCACGTTGCCGACGAGAGACCACGCGGCCACGAGCGAATACACCTGGCGATCGCTCCGCCCCAGCTCACTTCGAGGAATGAGCACGCACCCGGCGAAGTCAACCCCCTCGTAGAGATACCCGGCCGATCGGCCGGGTATCTCTCGTTGCACCGTGACGCCGGTGCGAGGGTCGCGAAGGTGGGTTCAGAACGCCCCGGGGTCGACCTTGATGCCAGGCCCCATCGTCGAAGTCACCGAAACGTTGCGGATATAGGTCCCTTTGGATGAGGCGGGCTTGGCGCGAACGAGTTCGTCGCCGATGGACTTGAGGTTCTCGACCAGCTGCTCGGTCTCGAACGAGGCCTTGCCGATCGGAGCGTGAATGTTGCCGTATCGGTCGTTGCGGTACTCGATCCGCCCACCCTTGAACTCGGCCACCGCCTTGCCGACATCGGTCGTGACCGTGCCGGCTTTGGGATTCGGCATCAACCCGCGCGGGCCGAGCACTCGGCCGAGGGTACCCACTTTGGCCATCATGTCAGGAGTGGCGATCGCCAAGTCGAACTCCAGCGCGCCCCCCGCCGCCAAGGCGTCGACGAGCTCTTCACCACCCACCAAGTCGGCGCCGGCCTCCTCGGCTTCCTTCGCCTTGTCGGCCTGCGCGAAAACGGCAACCCGGATGGTCTTG
Source organism: uncultured Acidimicrobiia bacterium (assembly GCA_965366365.1). Lineage (GTDB taxonomy): Bacteria > Actinomycetota > Acidimicrobiia > Spongiisociales > JAENVV01 > CBDUEV01. The sequence continues at coordinate 12,446 of CBDUEV010000060.1, forward strand.
CCGGTTCCGTGCGGGAGGGCCACCGTCCCTCGCACCAACTGATCGGCTTTGCGGGGGTCGATCCCGAGGCTGAAGGCGACTTCGATCGTCTCATCGAACTTGGCGCCGGCGAGCGAACCGACCAGCTCCATGGCCTCTTCGGGCGAGTATGCGTGTTGGTCGTCGAACCGTTTCTTGGCCTCGACGTATTTCTTTCCTGCCATGTTCATGTACTCCTGTGGTTCAAGCGACCCGCTCTTGTGTCGGGTCTCCCAGCATTACCGTGTTGATCCTTCGCTCACGCCTCGACGGTGATGCCCATAGAGCGAGCCGTTCCCGCCACGATCCTCATGGCCATCTCGATGTCGTTGGCATTGAGATCGGGCATCTTGATCTCGGCGATCTCTCTGACCTGCGCCGAGGTCACCGATCCCACCTTCTCCGTGTGGGGCGTCGGGGAACCCTTTTCGATCCGGGCGGCCTGACGCAGCAGGACGGCAGCCGGTGGCGTCTTCGTGATGAACGTGAAACTTCGATCTTCGAAGATCGAGATCTCCACTGGAACGATGGTCCCGGCCTGGCTGGCCGTGGCGTCGTTGTACGCCTTGACGAAATCCATGATGTTGACGCCGTGCTGTCCCAGGGCAGGACCCACTGGCGGGGCGGGACTGGCCTGCCCGGCCGGGATCTGCAGTTTCAGAACGGTCATCAGTTTCTTGCGGCCCATACTTCTCTCTCCATTGGTCTCTGTTCGTGTGCCGGTTCGTCAGAAGCGGTTCATCGCCCGCTGAGCAGGGCAGGGCGACGTACGACGACGGCGTTGTGATTCAGTTCTTCTGAATGTCGGAAAAACCCAGTTCGACAGGTGTATCTCGTCCGAAGATGTTGACCAGCACCACGACCTTCGACTGGTCCAGATTGATGCTCTCGATCACGCCGTTGAAATCGGCGAATGGGCCCACGATGACGCGAACACTGTCGCCCGTCTCCCACTCCGGCTTGAATCGTGGCGCCTTGGTCTCTTCCTCTTCCTTCACACCGAGGAACTTTTCGACCTCGCGACGGGAGAGGGGTACCGGCTTGTTGGCCGAGCCGACGAACCCGGTCACGCCCGGGGTGTTCCGGACGGCGTACCAGGAGTCATCGGTGAGGTACATGCGGCAGAGGATGTACCCAGGGAACATCTTCCGGGGCACGGTCACCTTCTTGCCGTTCTTGATCTCGACGACGTCTTCCATCGGGATAACCACCTCGAAGATCGTGTCCTCGAGGTGCATCGAATGCGCTCTCGTTTCGAGATTGGCCTTGACCTTGTTTTCGTACCCCGAGTAGGAATGGATCACGTACCAGTCGCCGGGGAGGTCGAAGGGGCTCACCGGTTTGGGAGCGGGGATGTCGACCGGCTCCTCAACCTCTTCGCCGCTCTCCTCGTCGGAAGGCTCGGCCGGCTCCTCGACGGCAGCCTCCGGTTCCGTCTCCGTGGATCCATCAGACGATGATGCTTCTCCCTCGGACTCGGCTTCGGTCGGCTCCTCGGAGCCGGCATCGGTGGCGGGCGCCTCGACAGCCTCGACCGTCTCGGACTCGGCCGTCTCGGATTCCGCGTTCTCCGGTTGTTCGTCGCTTCCCGTGCTCTCGGCCAGGTCGGTGAGATCGTTCATGTGCCACGTTCCAGGAGCCACAGAATCCCAGCCTTGAAGCCGAGATCGAGAGCAAACACAAAGAGGGTCAGCGCCGTCGTGGTGATGAGAGTGACGGTGGTGAAGGCGACCATCTGATCACGCGTCGGCCAGGACACGCGACGCATCTCCGTCCGCACTTCCTTGAGGAAGTGGACGAATCTCTGAAAGATGTTTCCCTTGTCGGCAGGTTCCGTGCGCCGAGATTGGGCGCGTTGGACCGCCGACTTCCCGCCGGTCTTTGCCTTCTGGGCCTCCTCGGCCTTCTCCTGTCGCCGCTTCTCGACTTCCTGAAGCCGGCGCTGCTCTCTATTCATCGTCTGTCCTTGCTGGCGGCCGGAACGGTCATCGGTTCTTGCCTCGGATCCTTGCTATGAGCTTGAGCAGGGGCGGTGGGACTCGAACCCACAACCTCCGGTTTTGGAGACCGGCGCTCTGCCAATTCGAGCTACACCCCTCCAGACTTCCACAGGTTGAATGAGGAAGCCGACGGGGAAGTATACGAACCGGCAGGCCACAGTGTAAACCCGACGGGCGCGCCGCGAATCCGAACGGCTCAGAAATCGGCTCGGAAGTGACGCACCGCCGCCACCGTCAGGCTCGTCGCCGCCACCGCCCCGGCACCGGCGGCCAGAGACCTCCGACCCCGTTTGGGTGGAGTCTGCGGGGCACCTCCCATGCGGAATGCATCCCTACCGCCGACGCCGCGCCGGTCCAGATTGGCGGACACCGCGGCGAGGAATCCGGCCGGCGCCAGGGCTTGCTCCTGGCGTAGAACAGCCAGACCGTGAGCAACCAGCCTGGCCCGTCGAGCGTCCGCACGGCAACGCCCACAACCGTTGACATGGTCTGCCAGCATCGCCGGTACGGGACCATCGATTTCGTCGGCGACGAATCTCGTCATTCGGGCCGCCCCACACTGGAGCCGATCACGCGAGACCCGAAGCCGGTTGGTCAAGGGGACCGCCATCAGAAGCCCACCTCTTCGAGTCGGTCCCTCAAGCGTTTCCTTCCCCGATGAAGGCGGACCTTGGCTGCACTCACCGTGATTCCCAGCGCGTCAGCGATCTCCTGGTGGGGCCATCCCTCCAGATCCTTGAGGATGACGACTCGACGCTGATCCTCGTGAAGGAGGGCGAGGGCATCTCTGAGAACTCGGCGGAGCCCCAGGTTCTCCGCGGCGAGCGCCGGGTCCACTTCTCGGCGCAGATCGACGATCTCGGGCACGGCGTCCAGAGCGGTGGTGGCTTTCTTCGACCTCTTGGTCCGGTGGGTGAGGGCCGTGTTGACGGTGATCCGGTGAAGCCAGGTGGCAAGGGCGGACTCTCCCCGAAAACGCGGCAGCGCCTTCCACGCCCTGATGAATGCTTCCTGTGCGACGTCGTCGGCGAGGGCGTGATCGCCACCCACCAGCCTCATGGCCAGGGTGAACACCTCGTGCTGATGATGCCCGACGAGCGCCGCAAACGCCGACGCGTCACCGGCCTGGGCAAGCTCCACGAGGGCCGGAGAAGAGTCCTGGCTCACCGCAGGCAATGTCATGCTGTGACCTCGACGGTGGCCTCGACGACGGCGAGGTCGTTCGCTTCCACCGCGACACTCAACCGAGCCGCCTGGGCTTCCCGGACCTCCACCGCGCCGCGCACCACCGCCTGTTCCGCGGCCAGGAGCGGCTGTTTGAACCTGAAGCGAGCCTCGGAGACTGGCCTGGTCCCAGGCACGTGCCGAGCAGCCTGCTGGAGAGCCCACGACGCCGAAAGCAACCCGTGGCAGACAATCCGCGGAAGGCCGGCTGCCCGCGCCACGTCGTGATCCCAGTGGAGTGGATTGAAATCACCGGTGGCGGCCGCGTAGCGCACGAGGTCGCTGCGGCTGGCGGATTTGTAGAGAGGTGTCAGGTCGCCGGGGTCGACCGGCAGGGATGCTGCGGAGGCACGCTCGTCGCGAGCTTTCGCCAGAGGCTCCGGCTCGGCCTGCGGATCGGACTCGGACGCAGGCTCCTCGGCCGACATGAGAAACAGCGACGTCGAATCGAGGACCGGTGACCCGTCTTTGCGGACGGCGGCGGCCGTGAAGGTGACCCAGGCGACGCCTCCCCTCATCCGGATCCGCTCCACCTGCGCGTCGATCGTGACGGCCTCACCGATGGCCCAGGGCTGATGCCACGAGAACCGCTGATCCGCGTGGATGAGGATGCGCGAATGGGCTCCCGCCTCAGGATCCCACAGAAAGGAGGGAGCCACGGTGAAGAGGGCGGCCGCGGCATACGAAGGAGGGGCGACGTCGGTCCAGCGGGAGGCATCGTCGCCGGTCACATCCACGAACGCCCGCACGTGCCCAGACTCCACGAGCAACTCGCCGTGGTAGCTGCGGCCTTCGAGATCGGTGACACCCATGACCGGTCACTGTAGTGGTGGGGCCTGGCGCCGAACTGTGCCGAGCGACCAAATTCAGCCCGACCGGCTCATGTCCCCACCAGGTCGAGACGACTGTCCGTCCCTTTCAGAAGCGCCTGAAGCTCGGAAACGAAGCGAGCGAACGGGGCGCCGTCCACGATGGTGTGGTCGGCACTGATCGTGAGATCGAGAACCTGTCGGGCCTCGATCGTCCCCTCCCCCACCACCCACGGTCTCCTGCCCATACCCCCCACCACCACGCTGACCGAGGCCGTCGTCGGAATGCTGATACCGAAACCACCACCCTGGCCGAACATCCCGACCGCACTCACGGTCACGGTGCCCGTGATCTTCCGCAATTGTCGAGAACGGAAAGTGAGCAGGTAGGCCAGGCGGACCAACACCGACGGCACCGGAAGGCGCCCTGCCCATTGCAGGGCGCGACCGCTTCCACTCGTCGACGGGTCGGAGGCCACAGTCCGAATCTCGGCGCTGATCTCGCTGACCGAACGCACATCGGCGTCGCGCACCAGGTGGGCGAGAGGAAAGGGACCATGGGGGGTCTGGGCTTCGATGAGGGTGGCCACGTCCACGAAATGACAAGCGACCAATCGGCCGCGCCAGTCACGGTAGGCGTGCACCTCGGGGTGGGCGGCCACGGCTCTGGCGACTGCCGCCACGACGAAGGCGGTGAGAGAAAGCGAGGAAGCCTTGAGTTTGGGGAGCACACCGGTCACGTCCACCGACACGAGGGCGTGCATGACCATGGTCCGTCGGACGGCACCGGTCACGAACCGGCGAGCGGGCGGGAATCGCTGGACCTCGCTGCTGCGTTCAGTGCGGGATCGCATGTCTGAGTGTCGCCTGGCGACCGGACCGAATCCAAGGGACCATCGGCACGTTCGGGCATGAGAAAGGAGCGGGGCCCGGAGGCCCCGCTCCTTCAATTCGACACCATCCTTCAGCGAGTCTCTTTGTGACTCGTGTGGGAGCGACACCAGGGACAGTATTTCTTCAGCGTGAGCCGGTCCTTGGTATTCGACTTGTTCTTGGTGGTCACGTAGTTGCGACGCTTACACACCTCGCAGGCGAGGGTGAGGGCCGGCCTCTTGTCAGATGGCATCTTTTCTCACTTTGTTTAGGTGACGTTTTTGGGGTTAGGTGACGATCTTGGTGACTCGTCCGGCGCCGACCGTCCGGCCACCC
>CBDUEV010000061.1:0-17671 GCA_965366365.1 uncultured Acidimicrobiia bacterium
GCTCGATGGACCGACACTCCCCTGCCGACGGTGACGAAGCCGACGATGGCATCCCCCGGGACAGGGGCGCAGCATTTGGCGATCCGAACCCACACATCATCGAGTCCCTCGACCACGATACCGGTGCCGCTGGACCGGACCCTGCGCGACCGAGGAGGCGACAGCAGGTCGACGTCGTCCTCCTCCTCCGGTCGGACACGCCGGACCAGGCGAGAGATCACAGCCCCGGCTCCAACGGAATTCTCGCCTACCCCCACATAGAGCATCTCGAGCGACTTGAGACCGAGTTCCTCGGCCACGGCGGTGAGGTGGCGGTCCCGATCGGAGGCGCTCAAACCCAGACCTTCCTTGCGGAGAAGCAGCAGGACTTCTTCCCGGCCGTCGGCCAGGGCGGCCTCACGTCGCTCTTTCGAGAACCACTGACGGATCTTCGCCTTGGCCCGAGAGGTACGCACGAAGCCCAGCCAGTCGCGACTCGGGCCGGCCGATTGGGCGCGGGAGGTGATCACCTCGACGATGTCTCCCGACTCCAGCTGGGAATCGAGCGCCACCAACCGACCGTTCACCTTGGCCCCGGTACAACGATGCCCAACCTCGGTGTGCACCGTGTAGGCGAAATCGACCGGAGTTGCCCCACGGGGAAGACTGATCACGTCGCCCCGCGGGGTGACGACGAAGACCTCGTCCTGGTAGAGATCCAACTTGAGGTGAGCGAGGAACTCCTGAGGGTCCGAGTATTCCTCCTGGAGGACACGCAGGTCGGCCAGCCAAGGCAGGTTCTCGGTGCCCATCTTCTCCTTGTAACGCCAATGGGCGGCGATGCCGTACTCGGCCCGATAGTGCATGTCATACGAGCGGATCTGCACCTCGAGGGGCTTCCCGTCCGGACCGATCACGGTCGTATGGAGGCTTTGGTACAGATTGAACTTGGGCATGGCGATGTAATCCTTGAACCGCCCCTGCACGGGCGGCCACATCGAGTGGATCATGCCGAGGGCGGCGTAACAGTCCTTGACGTCGTGCGTGAGAATCCGCAGTCCGATCAGATCATGGATGTTTTCGAATTCCTGGCCGGTATCGACCATTTTCCGGTAGATCGAGTACACCTGTTTGGGGCGGCCGCTCACCTCTCCTTCGACACCAGCCGAGGCAAGGACGGACTCCACCTCCGCGATGGCTTTGACGATCAGCGCTTCCCGCTCGGGTGCTCGCTGCTCGATCTGATCAATGATCTCCTGGTGACGTTTCGGGTAGAGAATCTCGAAACAACGGTTCTCCATCTCATGTTTGATCTCCTGCACGCCGAGTCGGTGCGCCAGAGGTGCGTACACGTCGATGGTCTCCCGTGCGACACGCTGCTGTTTTTGCGGCGGCAACGGTCCGAGGGTCTGTACGTTGTGCAGGCGGTCGGCGAGTTTGATGAGGAGAACCCGCACGTCCTGCGCCATCGCCACCACCATCTTGCGGATCGTGGCCGCCTGGGCTTCTTCCCTGCTGTCGAACTTGATCCGATCGAGTTTGGTCACCCCGTCGATGAGGTGAGCCACCTCCGCCCCGAATTCGATCTCGATCTCTTCGATGGTCAGCGGGGTGTCCTCCACGGTGTCATGGAGCAGCGCGGCCACGAGCGTGTCTCGATCCATCCCGTAATCGGCCAGCGCCAACGCCACTGCCAGCGGGTGCGTGACGTACGGCTCTCCCGACTTGCGGAATTGACCGTCATGTTGGGTCCGGGCGATGTCGTAGGCGCGATACAGGGGCTCGTCGTCGATGCTCGGATGATGCGTGCGGAAGACCTGCACGAGCGGAGCGACCTCCGCAGTCACGACCTCGGAGAACCCGCCCTCGGGTGCTACCCGATCGGGCAGTGGTTCGAGCCGGGCGCCCGACTCAGGTGGCATACCTCACCAGCGTGGAGATCGGCACCCCGTTGAGCTTGCTTCGGCCATCGAGGAAAGCCAACTCGACATATACGCTGAACCCCACCACCGTCGCTCCGATGTCGTCGAGCAGTTGAATGGCGGCCGCGGCGGTTCCCCCGGTGGCAATCACATCATCCACCAGGAGCACCCGATCGCCCGGCTTGACCGCGTCGGCGTGGACCTCGAGCGAGTCGGTGCCGTATTCGAGCTCGTAGTCGACCGATTTGGTCAGGGCCGGCAGCTTGCCCGGCTTGCGGATCGGCACGAAACCCGCCGCCAGTTCCAACGCCACCGGGGTGGCGAGGATGAAACCGCGTGCCTCGATGCCGGCCACGTGGGTGATCCCAGCATCGCGAAATGGCGCCGCCATGTCGGCCACCACTCCTGCGAAGGCATTGGCGTCGGCGAGGACGGGGGTGATGTCCTTGAAGAGGATTCCCGCTTTCGGGAAGTCGAGGACGTCTCGGATCAACTCGATGGAATGGTGGTCAGACACGTGAGGAGTCTACAACAGCCTGTGATCGCCGCCGCAAGCGGCGGGCCGCGCCACGCTCGCCCTACTTGCGGCGCTTCTTCTTGGGCGGTCGGGGACTGGCTCCAGGGGTCACCGGTGGACGACTGTCGAAGGTGCCGCCTTCCAGAGTGGGGGCCTTCTTGGGTTTGGCCACGGCACCCGTGGAGGGTCCCCCATCCTTGGGCCGACTCCTCCCCTCGACTCTTGCTCGCACCTGCTGCCAGTGTTCTTCTCCCTCTTTCCAGAGCGCCAGAAGCGGAGACGCAACGAAGATCGATGAGTAGGTGCCGGCGGCGATTCCGACGAACAGCGCCAGGGCGAAGTCTTGGAGGGTCCGCACACCTTGCACGATGCCCCCGATGAACAGAATGCTGCCGACCGGCAACAGGCTGGTGAGCGACGTGTTGATCGACCGCATCAGCACCTGATTCATCGCCACGTTGACGACGTCCGAATAGGTCATCTTCTCGTCTGCCTCGTCGACGATCTCATCGATCTTGTCGTACACGACCACCGTGTCGTACAGCGAATAGCCGAGGATGGTCAGCACTGCCACCACGGTGGAAGGGGTGACCTCGAATCCCGTCAGCGAATACACCCCGGCGGTGATGATCAGATCGTGGAAGAGAGCTGCCAGCGCACCCAGCGCCATACGCCACTCGAACCGAAGGCTGATGAACAGGGTCACGACCCCGAGAAAGACCAGCAGGGCGATGAGAGCGCTACGAGCGATCTGGGCGCCGAAGGTGGGGCCGACCGATTCAACCGACGACTCCTCGACGGTCACTCCCGTCAGGTCGGCGACAGCCCGAACTACTTCATTCTGGCGCTCGTCGACCAGGAAGACAGTCCGGATCCGGAAGGACTCGGCACCGTCGCCGAGCTCCTCGATCCGGGCACCCGTGATGCCAACGCGAGCCAGTTCGGCTCGCACGTCGGACACATCGACGCCGGCGACGTTTTCCACTTGAATCGCCAGCCCGCCTTCGAAGTCGAGACTGAGATTCAGACCCAACTCGCCGATTCCGTTGCGGGACAGGAGACTGAGCAGCGAGATGGCGAGGATCACACCGGAGATGATCAACCAACGTTTCCGTTGCCCCACGAAATCGATGTGCGTGTCGGCTCTGAACAGCTTCCGGTAGACGCTCATGTCGTAGCCCCCGAGGCGCCGCGAATACTGAAGGCTCCCCCCTCACCCATGCGCCCACTCCCGACCAGCGCAACGGCGTGGCGGGTGTAGAGCCGGACGACGATGATGTCCAGGAACGTGGCGATGCCCAGCGCCAGGGCAAACCCCTTGACCGGGCCGATGGCCAGCACATAGAGCAACAGTGCCCCCATCATCGAGACGGTATCGGCTGTGAGGATCGTGCGGAACGCTCTCGTGAATCCCACTTCGAGAGCTTCCTCCAAGGCGTGGCCGCGGCGAAGTTCTTCCTTGATCCTCTCGAAATAGACGATGTAGCTATCGGCAGTGATTCCGACCGAGACCACGATGCCGGTCACGCCTGCCAGGGTCAGGTTGAGTCCATTGAACTCACCGAGGAGCGTATAGATGCTCAGGAGCAGGGTCCCGAACACCGAAAGCCCGACCACGGCCACCAACCCCAGCGCCCGGTAGTAGGAGACGAGAACCACGATCACCAGCGCCAGACCGACCAAACCGGCGGTGATCCCCGTCCGAAGCGAATCCGAACCCAAGGTGGCGGACACCTTCTGGAGCTGGCTCCGCTCGAGCTCAACAGGCAACGAGCCGTATCGGAGAACGATGGAAAGGTCTTCGGCCTCGCCTTGGGCTTCCAAGCCCGATCCACCCATCGTGATCTGGGCGGTCCCACCCGTGATGCCCTGATTGGGGTCGACACCGGTGTTCACACCAGGGGCGGTGATGACTTCGCCGTCCAGGACGATCGCCACTCTTCGATGGGTCGGATCCGAGTATCCGGCGGCGGCGGCGGTGAGAGCCGCGAACTTGTCGGCGCCCTCGTTGTCCAGGACCAGAGACACCGCCCAAAGTCCGGTCGGGTCGATCTGCGGTACCGAGTCCTCGACATCGGTCCCCAGCAGCTCCGCCGGCCCCACGAGGTATTCCGCCACGATGGAGCCTTCGTCGTCGTACTCGGGCAGCCAGGCAGCCTTGTCGAGGTCGTCGGAAAGGGCGAGGCCGGTGGTGGGATCGGTCTCCACTTCCTCGACGCCATCGCAGGCGTCCGGGACGTCGGGAGTCTCGAAGGGGTTGCCAAGCTCGTTGCGCACGTCGCAGACCGCCCGGAAAGACAGCTGCCCGGTCTGTCCGATCACGGCGAGGGCGTCCTCCTGATTCGTGATTCCAGGAAGCTGGACCAGCACGTTGCGATCCCCGGAAATGGAGATCTCCGGCTCCTGCACGTCGCCCAGCCCCTCGATGCGATTGCGCATGACTTCGACGGCGGTTTCGAGCACATCCGGTTCTGTGCCCTCCGGAGCGGTGAGGATCACCGAAATACCTCCCTGCAGGTCGAGACCCAGCTTGGGTGACAGACCCTCGGCGATGAGGAGACCAACACCTCCCCAGGCGATCAACACGATGAACAGGAGGCGCATCCAATGCGAGCGCATCACTCGTCCGTCTCGATTCGCTCGGCCACGGCTCGCCGATCCAAGCGTGCCCGCCCCTCTACCAGCTGGAGGGTGACAGAGTCGTCATCGGCCTCCACGACCTTGCCGAAGAGTCCACCGAGAGTGCGTACCTCGTCGCCGACCTCGATAGAGGCCGAGAGAGCCTGCTGTTGTTGGAGGCGCCGGCGCTGAGGACGCAGGACCAGGAAGTAGAAAATCAGCGCCAGCGAGCCGAACAGAATCAACGACCCGAGAAGGGATCCATCTGATTGGGTCATATGCGTTCATTCCTCCGGGGCAGGCGGCGGCCCGAAGCCGGCGGCCGGGCCAACAAAATCGACCTGATCAGCAGGCCAAGCGTTGGATGATAGCGGGAGACGGACGGCCCGCCGCAGACCGATGCTCGCCACCGACCCCCACGGTGCACTGAGCCGGCCCCGGGCGCACCCATCACGATCCTGGCCGAGTGGCAAACCCACGTCGGGACCGATGGTCGAGACGGAATGTCTCGAAACGTCCTTCGAGGATGGCCTGGCGCGCCTCGCGGAGTACCCCGAGCGTGTAGGTGAGGTTGTGCATCGACAGGAGCCGCATGGCGGTGAGCTCGCCGGTCATGACCAGATGCCGGAGGTAGGCCCTCGAATAGGTAGCGCACGTCGGACAGGGGCAGTCTGCTTGGAGGGGATCGCCATCGGCTCGGAACTCGGCGCGTCGGATGTTGAAGTCGCCCGTCGGGGTGAGGACCTTGCCATGACGGGCAAGACGCGTCGGCAGCACGCAGTCGAACATGTCGGCGCCTCGACCCACCGCGTCGAGCACACCCTCGGTGTCGCCGAGTCCCATTACGTAGCGCACCTTGTCGGTCGGTAGCTCGGCGAGGGCCGCTTCGAGTGCCTGGTTGCGCTCTTCTGGCGGCTCGCCAACGGACAGACCGCCGATGCCAAACCCGGCGAAGCCCAGGTCGGCGGTGGAGCGGGCGCTCTCGGCTCTCAGGTCGGGATCGACGCCTCCCTGCACGATTCCGAACAGGGCCTGATCTGCCCGGGTGTGACTCGCCAGAGAACGCTCGGCCCACCGCAGGGTCCGGTGCATCGCTCTTTCCACAGCTTGCCGAGGCGCAGGAAGGCCGATGCACTCATCGAGAACCATGGCGATGTCGGGGCCGAGGAGCTGCTGGACCGCCACCGCATCTTCAGGGCTGAGTTCCACGCGGGACCCGTCGTAGGTGGAGCGGAATACGGCACCCTCTTCGGTGATCTTCGGTTCGAGCGAGAAGATCTGGAACCCGCCCGAGTCGGTGAGGATCGGCCCGTCCCACCCCATGAAACGATGGAGCCCGCCCAGCTCGGAGACCAACTCCGCACCCGGCCGAAGCAGGAGGTGGTAGGTGTTGGCGAGCACCATCTGCGAGCCGACGGAGCGAAGGTCCTCGGAGTCGAGCGACCGTACCGTCGCACGGGTGCCCACGGGCATGAACCCCGGCGTCTCGAAGACACCGTGCGGAGTATGCAGAACTCCGGCGCGGGCCGGTCCGTCCGCGCCGGTGACGCTGTGGGTGACCGGAATCACGACTTCCTCTCGATGTAGCAGGCGTCTCCGAATGAGAGGAAACGGTAACCCCTCTCGAGAGCGACGGCGTAGACCTGGCGCCATCCTTCTCCGAGGAGGGCAGCGATCATGACCACCAGGGTCGAGCCCGGGACGTGGAAGTTCGTGACGAGGCCGTCGACCACCTGAAAGGTGTACCCGGGTCGGATGAACAGGTCGGTGGCCCAGCGACCGGTTCGGAATGACTCACCGGTCCACGCGCTCTCGAGCGTGCGGGCGACTGTGGTGCCGATGGCGACGACCCTCGACCCTCGCTCCCGCGCCTGGAGAATCGCTGCAGCCGTTGCCTCAGGAACCTCGAGCCACTCGGAGTGCATGACGTGATCATCGAGAGAATCCGCGGTGATGGGCCGAAACGTGTCGAGCCCGACCTCGAGGTCGATCGAAGCCACCGCAATCTTCCGTTCCGACAACGCCTCGAGCACAGTCTTCGTGAAATGGAGGCCGGCCGTGGGCGCGGCCGCCGAGCCCACCCGCTGGGCATACACGGTCTGGTAGCGCTCGGATTCCGTGAGGGGGCGGCGAATGTAGGGAGGGAGTGGCATCACCCCGCAACGGGCGGCCACCTCCTCGGCGTCGCCGTCGAATCGGACCACCACCTCACCATCCACCGGGTCGGTTTCGACTTCGGCGACGTCGTCCCCGAACAGGAGTCGGGTCCCCGTCCTGATCCGGCGGGCAGGCTTGACGAGGGACTTCCAACGGTGTTTGTCGAGACGTTCGAGGAGGAGGAGCTCGGCCGCTCCCCCGGTTTCCTTCTCTCCGAGCAAACGGGCCGGTCGCACCCTCGTCGAGTTGACGACAACGAGGTCGCCCGGGTCGAGCATGTCGGGGAGGTCGACGAAGAGGCGATCTTCCATCGTGCGCGTATCGAGGAGTCGGGCGGCGTGACGCGGTTCGATCGGTGTCTGCGCCACGGCAGACTCAGGGAGGTGATAGTGGTATTCGCTGCGAAGCACGCCCTCAGTCGAGCAGCGTCGGCTGAGTTTCGCCAAACGGATGTTGGATCCCGAGATGCGTGTAGGCGGCCAGCGTGGCCACTCGACCTCGCGGGGTTCGAGACAGGAATCCCAGCTGAAGGAGGAACGGTTCGTAGGCATCCTCGACCGTCTCGGGCTCTTCGCCAACCGCTATGGCGAGAGTGGAGAGGCCGACTGGTCCTCCGTTGAACTTGGTCACCACGGCATGGAGGATGGCGCGGTCCACCTTGTCGAGTCCGATCTCGTCGACTTCGAACACCTCCAGGGCGAGTCTGGCGGTCGTCTGGTCGACCACGCCGTCTGCCCGGGCAACGGCATAGTCGCGCATCCTTGCCAGGAGCCGGTTGGCGATCCGAGGCGTTCCGCGGCTGCGCCCGGCGACGAGTTCGGCTCCCTCCGGCGTGACGGGCACGTCGAGAATCTGAGACGACCGCGCCACGATTTGCTCCAGTTCAGCGGGTTCGTAGTAGTCCAGCTTGTCCACGATGCCGAACCGGTCGCGCAAGGGGGCGGCCACCTTTCCTTTGCGGGTGGTGGCCGCGACGAGCGTGAAACGAGGGAGGTCGAGCCGAATCGACTGGGCGGAAGGCCCCTTGCCGAGGACGATGTCGAGTTGGAAATCCTCCATGGCCGGGTAGAGCACCTCTTCCACGGCGCGGGGAAGACGGTGGATCTCATCGATGAAGAAGACGTCTCCTTCATCGAGGTTGGTGATGATCGAGGCCAGGTCACCGGGCCTTTCGAGCGCCGGCCCGGAGGTGATGCGGAGTCGCGAGCCCATCTCGTTGGCGATGATCGAAGCCAGCGTGGTCTTGCCGAGTCCCGGCGGACCGGACAACAGCACGTGATCGAGCGAAGTGCCCAAGGTGCGCGCCGCATCCAACGAGATGAGCAGACGCTCCTTCAGCATGGTCTGTCCGACGAAATCGTCGAGAGTCTGGGGCCGGAGCGTCGCCTCGGTGGCGTCGTCTTCGGGGAGCGGGGTGACGGCGAGCACGCTTTCTTCCCGCATCAGTGCGTCCGCTTGCTACCGAGCTGTTGGAGCGCAGCCCGGATCTGTTCGGCCACGGTCAGCGAGCCGTCCACGTCCCCCATAGCGTCCCTGATCTCGGCACTGGTGTAGCCCAGTGTCTCCAGAGCCTCGCGGACCTGGGGGCGGGCCGGGCCTCCGGCCGTCGGAGGACCTGCCGGGAGATCGGCGAATTTCGGCTTGAGTTCGAGCACGATTTTCTGGGCGCTGCGTTTCCCGATGCCGGGAATAGCCGTCAGACCGTCGACATCCTCACCGACGATGGCCGCATGGAGTTCGTCGGCGTCCAGGGTGGACAGCATGGCGAGAGCGAGTTTGGGGCCAACGCCGGGCGCGGTGAGCACGGTACGAAAGAAGTCGCGGCCCCGTTCGGTCGAGAAACCGAACAGCACCATGGCATCTTCCCGGACGTGTAGATGCGTGTGGAGCACGATGTCCTCCCCGATACCGGGCAGCTCCGCCAGGTCGCGGGCGGTCACCGACAGTTCGTAGCCGACCCCCTGGACATCCACGATGACGCCGTCGAGGCGCTTGCCGACCAAGGCGCCACGCAATCGCCCGATCATTGCAGAGCCCTCAGCCGGGCGGTCTGGAGGTAGCAGAGCGCCACGGCCAGAGCATCAGCGGCGTCGGCGGGTTGCGGGATACCGGCGAGTCCGAGCCGACGCGCCACCATCTTCTGCATCTGGTCTTTGGGGGCGGCGCCGAACCCGGCCACCGCGCTCTTGACCGTGGTCGGCGTGAACTCCACCGACTCCAACCCCGCCTGGGCGGCTGCCAGGAGCGCCACACCCGAGGCCCTCGCAACGGACATGGCGGTCTGGAGGTTGTGATTGACGAAGACCTGTTCGATGGCAACCGCTTCCAGGGGGTGTTCGGCGATGACGGCGGTGAGATCACGGTGAAGTTCGGCGAGTCGCTCACCGAGCGGCGCCGACGGCTCCGTACGGATGACACCGACGGCGATCATCGACGGACCTTTGGACGAGACGATTCCGTAGCCGGTCGTGGTGAGACCGGGATCGATACCCAAGACGAACATATGTTTGGCCATGTTAGCGAAAGGGCGTGACATCTCGCGTCAATGGCCCGGTATGGCTCCCGGACGGAGCCGGCAACGGTCGGGCCGTCAGGTTTCGAGACCGGCCAGGATCTCGTCGGAGATATCGAAGTTGCTGTATACCTCTTGGACGTCGTCGACGTCATCGAGGGCGTCGATGAGCCGCAACACCTTCGGCGCAGTGGCGGCGTCGACCGGTACCGAGGTGGTCGGCAGTTGGGTCACCTCACCACTGGCGATGGTCAGCCCGGCGCTCTGGAGGGCGGCTTTCACCGCAGCGAACTCCGAAGGTCCGGAGACGACCTCCCACTGATCTCCCGAAGGCCGGACGTCCTCGGCGCCCGATTCCAACGCCGCCATCATCACTTCATCCTCGGTGCCCTCCACCAGGAAATGGCCTTTCTGTTCGAAGAGATAGGCCACCGATCCCGGCTCGCCGAGGTTGCCGCCGTTCCGGCTGAAGGTGGACCTCACATCCGAGCTGGCCCTGTTGCGGTTGTCGGTGAGGATGTGGACATAGAGGGCGACTCCCCCGGGTCCGTAGCCTTCGTAGAAGAACTCCTCGTAGGCGGCCCCGTCGGTTTCGCCAATCCCGCGTTTGATCGCCCGATCGATGTTGTCGTTGGGAAGTGAGTTCGACTTCGCCTTCTCGATGGCTTGGGCGAGCGCGGCGTTTCCGACCGGGTCTCCACCGCCTTCTCGAGCCGCCGCCTCGATCGCCTTGACGAGCTTGGCGAACAGTTTGCCGCGGGCCGCGTCCTGGCGACCTTTCCGGTGTTTGATGTTGGCCCATTTGGAATGGCCGGCCATTCAGCTCTCCTCGATCATGTCTAGAAGCATCTGGTGAATACGCCCATCGGCCGTCAGTTCGGGGTGAAAGGCGCTCGCCATGATATGGCCCTGTCGGACCATGACGGGATGCTCGCCCCAACGGGCGAGCACTTCTACTCCGTCGCCGACCTCAGCCACCCACGGAGCACGAATGAAGACGGCCCGAAAGGGTTCCTCGAGGCCGACGATGTCGAGGTCCGCCTCGAAGGATTGGTTCTGATTCCCGAAGGCATTGCGGCGGGCGACCACGTCCAATACCCCGATCAGGGGCTGCTCACCCTCGGTGAGGGCCTCGGCGAGGAGAATCAAGCCGGCACAGGTGCCGTACGTCGGGAGCCCGGCAGCGATCACCTTCTCGAGCGGCTCCACGAGTCCGTACAGCGTGGCGAGCTTGCCGATGGTGGTCGATTCGCCACCTGGGAGTATCAAGCCGTCGAGATCCTCGAGATCCTCGGGACGGCGAATCTCGACCGTCTCGGCGCCGAGGCGACCGAGGATGGCGACGTGTTCGCGCACATCCCCTTGGAGTGCCAGGACCCCGACTCTCATGTGGCTACCAACCTCGCGTGGCGAATCTCTCCGATTCGGAAAGGTCATCCATCTCGATCCCCACCATCGGCGCACCGAGGTTGCGGGAGACTTTGGCGATGATCTCCGGGTCGTTGGCGTAGGTGGTCGCCTCGACGATGGCCCGGGCGCGGGGCGCCGGGTCGGCACTCTTGAAGATGCCGGAGCCGACGAAGACACCGTCACAGCCGAGCTGCATCATCATGGCGGCGTCCGCAGGGGTGGCGATTCCGCCCGCTGCGAAATTGACGACCGGCAGCTTGCCCGTTTCGGCGATCTCCTGGACCAGGTCGAAGGGAGCACCCATTTCTTTGGCCATTCGCATCAGCTCGTCCGATGAGGCGGTCGTGAGGGAGCGAATCTCGCGCGTCATCGTCCTCATGTGCCGCACCGCCTCCACCACGTTCCCGGTGCCTGCTTCGCCCTTCGTGCGAATCATGGCGGCGCCTTCGCCGACGCGTCTGAGGGCCTCTCCGAGGTTGCGGGCGCCGCAGACGAAGGGCGTCGTGAAGGCGTGTTTGTCGATGTGGTTGGCCTCGTCGGCGGGAGTGAGGACCTCGCTCTCGTCGATGTAGTCGACGCCGAGTGCTTGAAGCACCTGCGCTTCGACGAAATGACCGATTCGCGCCTTGGCCATCACGGGAATGGTGACGGCTTCGATGATCGCTTCGACCATGGCCGGGTCCGACATGCGGGCCACGCCGCCGTCCGCTCGGATGTCGGCCGGAACCCGCTCGAGGGCCATGACGGCCACCGCTCCGGCCTCCTCGGCGATCTTCGCCTGCTCCGCAGTGACGACATCCATGATGACGCCGCCCTTCAGCATTTCGGCAAGGCCTCGTTTGACTCTCGGGGTGGCGCGTTCCACGGCTTTCTCCTTCTGCTCACCTCAAGCTTACTGCCAATCCAGCGAACGGCCCAGAGGCGTGAGTTCGATCCAGGTCGTGCCCGGCGCCATCGGAATCGGCTGTCCGTCGGCGTCGAGGAACGTGAAGAACTCCGAGGTCGAGGAGCGCTGCCACTGACCCTGAATCGCCACGCCGTCTCGGAAGACGACGGCCGTCCCGAACCCGGTCACCTCGTAATCGGGAACGGGGCTGCCCGCTCCGTCGACCCGTCCGGTGTCGATGGTGGGAACGAAGGCCACGATGACATTGGCGGCCGTCAGCTGACCGGCATCCTCGGCTTCGTGGGCTGTGTCGCCCACGAAGCGGAGATAGCCTCCGTCCGAAGCCGAGTAACGGTAGTTCACCGTGTTGACGTTCGATTGACTCAACTCGACGCTCAGAGCCTGCTCTCCGTCGGGGGCCTCACCGAAGGCGAGCCAATCATCGGAAGGAGCCGTCGGCGGAGTTGCGTCCATCACATCGGCGGTCCTGAGAATGAGGTCGTAGGTCCCAGGCCGGTCTGGGTGGCGGTAGTACGCGGTCGCTCCACGGCTGGGATCACCGACGTCCGTCGTCACCTCACGGAGGGCCGCCAGGACGTGACCCCTCCCCCCGGAGTGGGCCATGAGGGCCCCGAATGGCTCGACGAGTTTGGGGTCGACCTCGCGTGCGGAGCGAATCGGGCCGATCTCTGCCGGGATATCCGATTGGAAGAAGGCGACCAGCCGGGGAACCCCACCTTCGACGACCACCTCGATCACCAGGTCGGCGGAGGCCAGGCCGATCTGGGGACGGGAGTTCGACGTGTTGTCGATCTTGGCGATGAGGACCTTGGCGTCGGCCAGTTCCTCTTCCGTTGCCGGCAGGCCCGTGAGCGGCCAGGTGGTCGTGCTGGCGACGGTGGTCGTCGTGACCGGCGCGCTGGTCGTTGTCGTGCTGGTTGCCGCGGCGCTCGGCTGCGTGGTGGTTGTTTCCGGCGTCTCGTCGCTGCCGCCTGATAGCGCAACGGCCAGGAGGATCAGGACGAGGAGGAGGGGTACGCCGACCAGGGCGATCTTGCGCGGGTCGGGGTCTGAGGTGCCTGGCTTGAGGAAGAATTCAGGGATGTTCACGTGGGATCCTGGGTGGGTGGGTTTGCGCGCGGAAAGGTAGTCCGGTGGTTGCCGAACGGCGAGTCGAAATCGCTACCGAACCAGGACCTGCTCGTAGCGATCGAGCACCCTGTCCCACGAGAACTGCCCGGCTCGTGAGCGGCCCTCCGCTCCGAGAGCCGCCGCCATGGCGGGGTCCTCGAGGAGACCGACGAGGACGTCGGCCAGGGCGGTCGCATCGCCGACTCGAAAGAGTCGACCCGTCCCACCGAGCACGTGGGCGAAGGCTGCCAGATCCGAGGCCACCACCGCGCACCCGGCCGCCATGGCTTCCACGAGGGTGATCCCGAAACTCTCTCCCCCGAGATTGGGGGCGCACATCACCGCCCCCGACGAGAGAACCTCCCACTTCTGCTCGGCTCCCACGGTTCCCAGCGCGGTCACCCCGCCGGGCAGCCGGTTGCGGTTGGCTCCCATCACCACCAGTTCGGCGTCGGGGACGCGGTTCCGGACGCTGGGCCAAGCCGTCAAGAGCACGTCCAGACCTTTGCGGGGCTCGTCCCTGCCCAGGAACACCACACGTCGTGGGCGCCGGTCGGCCTCCGGGTGGTTCTCGGGAAGGGCGACGCCATTGGGGATCTCGATCGGATCCTGGCAGAAGGGCCGGATCGCCGAGCCGGCGACCGGGCTCACCACGGTGACCGCGTCAGCCTTGGCGACGACGCGGCGAAGGAGAGGAGCGGCAGCACGATAGGCAAACCGCACGGTGGCGGAGGGGTCGGCGTGGAAAGTTCCCACCACCCGGCCTCCGGCGCTCAAAGCTCCCCAGGAAGTGAGGGGCATGAAGGGTTCGTGAACGTGCACGACATCCGCCCCGTCCACTGCTCGCCGCACTCGCACCAGGACCCCGGGACCGAGCGCCAGCGGGGCGACCGATCGGTTGGCCCGAATGTCCACCACCGTTCCCACGGATCGCACGAAGTCGGCGACGTCCTGCGGATTGCCCGGCCCCACAGCCCACGCATCATGGCCGCGACCGCGTAAGCCCTTCACGATGCCCAGCACCTGTTCTTGGACACCTCCGGGTCGGTCCAGTGCGTACGGGCTCACGACGGCGATTCGGGTCAACTGTTACGCCTCATGTCCGAGGGCCAGTTGGCCTGCACCATGTGCCACTGCTCGGGGTCTGCACGAATGAGTTCCTCGAGGGCGGCCACCAGATTCTTCATGCCGACCTCGAGATCGCCGCCCACGTCGATCGGGGGCTTCATGACCACCCGGTGACCACGGCCCTTCTGGAAGTAGGAGGCTGCCGGGAGGATGGGGGCGCCTGTTCTGAGACTCAAGGTGACCGCGCCAACCGGAAGGCGGGTCATCTCCCCGAAGAACTCGACTTTCGCTCCGCGCCTGGTCAGATCCCGGTCGGTGACCAGGGCCACCGCCCCGTTGGCCGCCAGGACGCCTTCCAGGTCGGCGACCAGGCGAGGCGAGCCGTCTGCCAGGAAGACGTCGATTCCCATCGTCTTGCGTACGGCGATGAACCACTCGGCGAGCCGTGGGTTGGGTAGCCTTTCCGCCACGGCCACGAGCCATGCGCCAACGGGCGCATTGACGCGCCCGGCCACCTCCCAATTCCCGATGTGTGGCAGCGCCATGATGGCGCCCTTGCCGGCCGCGAACGCAGCTCGATAGTGCTCCATCCCCTCGATCTCCAGGTGTGCGTCGATCTCGTCGACCCGGCGCGGATGGAGCCAGAACACCTCGGCCCAATAGCGTCCGTATCCCGCAAACATGCGTCTCGCCATGGCGATGGTCGCCTCGGTGGGATGATCGGGCGACTCACCCCGTGCGCGTGCCATGTTGCGGATGGCGATCGTCTTTCTCCGGTCCGCCCACGTCCAGGCCAGCCATCCGGCCAGTTGCCCGCCTCGACGGATCACCGGTTCGGGGAGGCGTCCCAGCACCGCCGACATGCCTCGGTAGAGCTGGTACTCCCGGTCAGGATCCATGCTCGAGCCGGGTCCACGCGCCGTAGAAACGTTGGAAGACGGTGATCCAGGTGAGGATCACCATGAGCCACAGAACCGGCTCGATGTAGTCGAACGCCAAGAGGCCGATCGTGAGCAGGATCACCCGCTCGGCGCGTCCCATCAGCCCACCTTTGCCCGAAATCCCCATGCTCTCTGCCTTCGCCCTGATATAGGAGACCAGGAGCGCCCCGGCGACACTGACAACGCAGAGAAAGGTGAGTCGAGGCGTTTCGGCGAGGGCGAACGTGAGACCGGCCCACATGCCGGTTTCGCCCATTCGATCGGCCACGGAGTCGAGCAGCGCTCCGCTCGCCGAGGCGGTGCCGCGCGCTCGCGCCACCGATCCGTCCAGTCCGTCGAGAGCCGAGCCGGCCAGCGCCACGATGGCGCCGCTGATGAACATGGTGTTGGCGACGAGAAATGCCCCGACCAGGGTCAGGCCCAACCCCATCGCGGTCAGCCATGTTGGGGTGAAGCCGACTCTGGCGAAGAAGCCACCGATGGGGTCGATGAACTTCTCGATCCGCCCCCGGATGCGTAGCTCAATCAATGGAACTCCCTGAGGTGAGACGATCGACTTTTTTGAGCCACCGGCTCCGGTCTCGGCCCGCTCGCTGCCAGGTAGGCTAGACGACGGCTGCCCGGTGATGTTCGACGTCTCCCCACCCCACCGTCGGAGATCGGCATCGACCTGGACCGCCCGAGATTCGACAAGGTAGGAAGGACACACCTCATGGAGGACGCGATACTGAAGGTCGGCGAAAAGGAGATCACCCTGCCCGTTCGCACGGGTACGGAGGGCGAGGTGGGCATCGACATCTCCACGCTTCGCTCGCAAACCGGCTTCACCACCTTTGATCGTGGATTCGGCAACACTGCCGAGACGGAGAGCGCCATCACTTTCATCGATGGCGAAAAAGGAATCCTTCGCTACCGCGGGTACTCGATCGAGGAACTGGCGACTCACGCCGATTTTCTCGAGGTCGCCTGGCTGCTCTCGGAAGGCGAGCTTCCGACCAAGGAGGAACTCGACGGTTTCACCCGGGAGGTGACGGAGCATTCGATGGTGCGCGAGGACATGAAGCACCTGTTCGAAGCGTTCCCACACGACGCCCATCCCATGCAGATTCTCGCCTCGGAGGTGTCGGCTCTCGCCTCGTACTACCCCGACGCCCTCGACCCCAACGATGAGGAGTCGGTTCGCATTTCGGCGACCCGATTGATCTCCAAGGTCATCACCATGGTGGCGTGGTCGTACAAGTACCGGGTTGGACAGCCCTACGTCTACCCGCGTAACGACCTCGACTACTCCAGCCGCTTCCTCCACATGATGTTCTCCGTCCCCGCCGAGGAGTACATCCCCGATCCGATCATCGCCAAGGCTCTGAACACTCTGTTCATCCTCCACGCCGATCATGAACAGAACTGCTCGGCGTCGACGGTGCGGATCGTGGGATCAGGTAACGCCAACCTCTTCTCGTCGATCTCAGCTGGGATCCACGCTTTGTCGGGACCCCTTCACGGCGGGGCCAACCAGTCCGTCGTCGAGATGCTGGAGAGAATGGTCGCCGAACCCGGTGACGTCGGCGATTGGGTGGCTCGGGCCAAGGACAAGGACAGTTCGTTCCGCCTCATGGGTTTCGGCCATCGCGTGTACAAGAACTTCGACCCTCGGGCCAACATCATCAAGGGCGTCGCCCAGGATGTCCTCTCGAAACTGGGCCGCGACGACCCGCTGCTCGACATGGCCATGCAACTCGAAGAGATCGCCCTGTCAGACGACTACTTCATCGAACGGAAGCTGTATCCGAACGTCGACTTCTACTCGGGCATCATCTATCGAGCCATGGGCTTCCCGGTGGACATGTTCACCGTCCTCTTCGCCATCGGCCGCATGCCGGGATGGATCGCCCAGTGGCGGGAGATGCACTCCGATCCGACGACGCGGATCGGACGCCCTCGTCAGGTGTACGTCGGGCCGACCGCTCGGGACTATCCGATCAACTGACGGCCGATCAACTGACGGCCGATCAACTGACGGCCGATCAACTGACGGACAGGGGTAAGGTGCTCGGCCAGCGACGGATCAGACCGCCTCGACGTAGACCTCTCGCCGCAATGCGCCGGACACGGCGTCGATCTGCACTAAGGCACGTGAGGCGGGAGGGTCCTCGGCGTCGTAGAGCAGGATGTTCCAGACCGGATAGGAACGGACACCCTCGAACCGGATAGCCCCCGAGGCGTGCCCGACGGTGAATTCGACGCTTCGACCAGCGATCCCGAACGCCTGCTGTTCGTCAACCCGCACGTCGATGGCAGTCCACACCTGATACACGGCCAGGACGAAGAACGCCCCCGCCACCACATACATGCCGGCCGGAAGTCCCGTCAGCGCTCCGATGACGGCAATTACACCTGCCACCGCATACACGACACCGGCCGTGCGTCGGCGACGTGGGGTCGGGAACATGTAGGGGCCCACGATGCTGGAGTCGAGGTCTTCCGGCACCTGTTGGGCATCGGCCAGCTCTCTGGGGATTTCGATCTCCA
>CBDUEV010000062.1:0-17557 GCA_965366365.1 uncultured Acidimicrobiia bacterium
GGTGAGGACATCAACGTGCTGCCGGCCTGGACCGCCGGGTACACGGGCGCCGGGGTGACGTTGGCCATCGTCGACGACGGCTTGGAGCACTCCCACCCCGACTTCGCGGCCAAATACGACCCGACCGCCAGCTGGGACTACTTCGACGGGGACTCGGATCCCAGCCCTGAATCCGGCGACAACCACGGGACCGCCGTGGGTGGCGTGGCCGCGGCCGACGACGACGGCGCCACGTGCGGAGTGGGATCGGCGTTCGGCGCATCTGTGTCGGGTATCCGGCTCACCTCCGGCCTCACTACCGACGCCACCGATGCCGCCGCGCTCACCCACGCCTACTCCACCAACGACGTCTACAACAACAGTTGGGGTCCCTCCGACAACGGCAACACGCTGGCCGCGCCGGGACCCTTGACGCAGGCGGCCTACGAAGACGCCGTTGCGAACGGGCGTGGCGGCCTCGGCACGGTCTACGTCTGGGCCGCCGGCAACGGTCTGGAGAATGACGACAACGTCAACTACGACGGCTGGGGCAATTCTCGTTTCACGATCGCGGTCGGTGCCACCGATTTCGCCGGTGTCCAGTCTTGGTACAGCGAGCCTGGTGCCGCCATGTTGGTGAATGCCGGCAGCAGCGGCGACACGGTGGGGATCACCACCACCGACCGCTCCGGCGCTCCCGGCTACTCGGGGACAGATTGCACCGACACGTTCGGCGGAACCTCGTCATCGAGTCCGCTGGTGGCCGGGGTGGTCGCCCTGATGCTCGAAGCCAACCCTTCGCTGACCTGGCGAGACGTCCAGCACGTCCTCGTGGAGACGGCCGAGCAGAACGACCCGGGAGATGCCGATTGGGCCACCAATGGAGCCGGACACCTGGTCAATCACAAGTACGGATTCGGGAGGGTCGACGCCCACGCAGCCACCGCGGCCGCCGCCGGCTGGAGCACCCTGGCGGAGGCGGTCTCGGTCTCGACCGGAACGATGAACGTCGGCCAGGCCATCCCCGACAACACCCCCAGCGGGACCTCGGACAGCGTCACGATCACCGAAGACATCACCTTGGAGCACGTCGAGGTCGTCTTCGATGCCACGCACACCTACCGCGGTGATCTCGAAGTCGTCCTGACCTCCCCGGACGGCACCGAGAGCGTCCTCGCCGAACCACACGTCACCGGCGGTGGCGCCGACTACCCGAACTGGAAGTTCATGTCGGTCCGGCATTGGGGAGAGTCCTCGGCCGGCACCTGGACCCTGACGGTATCGGACCACTTCGCCGAGGACACCGGCACCTTCGCTTCATGGGAGTTGATCCTGCACGGCACTGGCGATGTCACGCCGAATCGTCCGCCGACCGTATCCGGAGCGAGTTGGTCGGTGCCCGAGAACTCGGCGGCCGGAACCTCGTTAGGCACCGTTTTGGCGTCCGACCCGGACGGGGACTCCCTGACGTACAGCATCACCGCCGGCAACACCGCAGGGGCCTTCGCCATCAACTCCGCCACCGGGAAAGTGACCGTGGCCGGACCACTCGACTTCGAGACCAAATCCATCTACACCCTCACCGTGTCCGCTTCGGACGGGTCACTCTCGGACGCGGGGACGGCCCATGTCGATGTCACCGATGTGGCGGAGTTCGTCGTGCCGTCGTCGGCCACGTTCGGGGACGTTCCACTGTCCCATGTGTTCTTCGCCGATGTGGAATGGATGGCGTGGTCGGCGGTCACCAAGGGATGCAATCCGCCCGGCAACGACCTCTTCTGCCCCGATGGGTTCGTCACCCGCGGGCAGATGGCGGCGTTCCTGCACCGGGCGCTCGGGGACGTGTTGGTCCCCTCGACTCCGATCAGCTTCGTGGACGACGACGGGTCCGTGTTCGAGGAGGACATCGAGTGGCTGGGCGCCACAGGAGTGACGAAGGGCTGCAATCCACCCACCAACGACCGTTTCTGCCCCGATGGGTTCGTCACCCGCGGGCAGATGGCGGCGTTTCTCGTCCGGGCGTTGGGCTTGACCGACGACGGCGGCGGCGATCTGTTCCTCGATGACGACGGCTCGACCTTCGAGTCGGATATCGACAAGCTGGGCGCCTCCGGGATCACCCAGGGGTGCAATCCACCCGCCAACGACCGTTTCTGCCCCGCCGGATTCGTCACGCGGGGTCAGATGGCCGCCTTCCTCCATCGGGCGCTGGGCGACATGTGAACCCGTCCCCGGTCGAGGGCGCATCGCCGCGTCGCCTCCCGGCCGGCCGGTCAGACGGTGAGTACCACCTTGCCGGTGGCGGTGCGCGAGGTGAGTTCGCCGATGGCTGCGGCCGCCTGCTCCAGCGGATAGGTGGCCGAGATGTGCGGCTTGATCGTTCCCTCGGCGAACATGGCCATCAGTTCGGTCAGGTTGGCCAGGTTGTCCGCCGGTTGGCGCGCCACGAACGATCCCCAGAAGACGCCGCGAATGTCGCATCCCTTCAGCAGCGTGAGGTTGAGGGGAATCTTCGGGATGTCACCGGCGGCGAAGCCGATCACCAGGAGACGGCCACCCCACGCCGTAGCCCGCAAGGCTGCCTCGGTGTAGTCCCCGCCCACCGGGTCGTAGACGATGTCGAAACCTCCCCCGGAGAGGGACTTGGCCCGCTCCTTGAGATCCTCGGTGGTGTAGTTGATGGTGTGGTCGGCGCCGTGTTCGACGCAGACCGCCAACTTTTCGTCGGTTGAGGCAGCCGCCGTCACCTCGAGTCCCATCACCTTGCCGAGTTCCACGGCAGCGAGGCCCACTCCGCCGGCCGCCCCGAGCACCAGCAGCTTCTCGCCCGGCTGGGGCTGAGCCCGATCTTTGAGCGCGTGGTACGACGTTCCGTACGTCATGACGAAGGCCGACGCAGTGACGAAGTCCATGTGAGCGGGAATGGGAATGACGCTGCGGGCGTCGGTGACCAGCAGCTTCTCGGCGAAACCTCCCCACCCGGGTGCGGCGATCACCCGGTCCCCCACCGCCACGTTGGTCACCCCTTCACCGACCTCCGACACCGTCCCCGCCGCCTCGCCACCGGGCGAGAAGGGGAGTTCCGGCTTGAATTGGTAAAGGCCCTGAACGATCAGCGAGTCGGGGAAATTCACTCCGCACGCCGCCACGTCGACCACCAACTGACCGGGGCCGGGCACCGGGTCCGGGAGCTCCTCCACGACCAGCGTTTCCGGTGGTCCCCATTCCTTGCACAGCACTGCTCGCAACGTCGATCCTCACCTAGGCGTGATGCCACGCTACCCGGGCGTCCGCAAGGATGAGCCCTCCTCTCCCGCAGACGGATCCGAGTCCGTATCGTTGGACCCTAGGAAGAGCGACGCTCCCGAGGTGACAATCCATTGTGACCCTTCCACACGGTCGACGCACCAAACCCGCCGTTCCCCTGGGTCGCTCCCGTCCGACCGTCGGGACCGAGCTGGAGGACATGAGGGAGCGACACCGCCATCCGAGCCGCCCGCATGGCGGGCTCTCCCTGGTTGCCCTGGCGATGGTCGTCGCTGCCGCGGGATGGGTCTTCTCCTCAGGCCCCACCGAACCCTCCGAGCCCGGGACCGCCGATCTGCCACCAGGCATCGTGGCGCCGCTCGCGCCGTCCCCTGCCCCCGCCGATTCGAATCGCCAGTACGACGCACTGGCCAGAGCCACCGATCACACCACCGTGGTGTTGACCCGAAGTCGACTGGAGATGATCGACCTCGACACGGGGCTGCGAACCACCGTGCCTCTTCCTGGCCCGGTCGACCTCGTCCGCCCGGGTGCCGGCCTGCCATTGCTGGTCAGCGGCGGCTCTTTGGTAATCCCGGGCGGACCGGTCGTCTGGATTGTCGAACTCGACACCGGCGAGGTCACCGACCTGGGAGCAGGCGATCGTGTCGCTCCGGCGCTGACCACCGACCACCTCTGGGTGCTGAGAGCCGACCGGGCCGTCTGGGTGGAATTCGACGAACACGGAAGGTACGTGCGGGACCTCGCCTGGCCGGCCAACGCCCTCCCGTGGGACCACGGAGCGGGCACGCCGGAACTGGCCTGGCTGCCCGGCGGAGGCATATACGGGCTGGAACCCGACGGTCGTTGGTCCTTGGTCGTCGAGGGAGTCCCCGTCGCCGCCGCCGGTACCACCGCCCTCGTGCAGCAATGCGTCACTCCGGTGGAGTGTCACACCCGGTGGTTCGATATGGCGTCCGGAGCAACCCTCGACCGGGCGTTACCCTCGGCAGCGTTCGACCTCAACGCCAGGCCCTACCGGCTCTCGCCGACGACAGAGGCGTTCGTCGAAGTGGTGCCCACCCCCGATTCGCGATTCGGAGTGTTCACCTGGAAGGACCGCGTCGTGCGCCGAACCGAATGCGGGGAGAATTGGCGAACCGCCGCCTGGTCGACGGACGAATCCCTCTTCGCCTGCGTCTCCGACCAGGGGGTGACCGTCACCGACCTCCGCGACGGGGTAGCCGTCACCTTTGGGAACTGGGCGGAGACGCCTCTCGCCGTGATCCTGATCCCGTCGGCAACCATCGGATTCGTGAATTGACGGCCCCTACGCCAGGAAGAGCGCAGGCTCCTCCAGGTTCTCGATGAGCATGGCCGTGAATCTGCGACCCGCCGCACCGTCGATGATGCGGTGATCGTACGACAACGAGAGGGGCATGAGCGGCGCCGCAACGATGCTCGACCCGTCGACGACGGGCTGCGACTTCGCCCTCCCCACCGACAAGATGGCCGATGTGCCGTGGGGAATGATCGGTGTTCCGAAGCTCCCGCCGACGGCGCCAATGTTCGAGACCGTGAACGTGGCTCCCGAGAGGGCATCGGCGTCCAGGCGGCGCCCGGCCGCCGCTTGAGCCATCTGGGCGAGCCGGTCGGAGAGCTCGAGCAGTGACAGGTGGTCCGCCCCCTTGACCACCGGCACGATCAATCCCTCGGGGGTATCCACCGCAACGCCGATGTCGAAGCGACCGCGATAGACGATGTCCGTACCGTCGACCACCGCGTTCATCTCCGGAAAGGCGGCCAGGGCGGGCAGGACGGCCTTGATCACGAGCGCGTCGATGGAGATCGGCTGATCGTGGCGTTTGGTCAGCGCGGCGCGGGCGTCGAGCAGCCGGCGCACGTTGGCCGTGTCGAACGTCGTCACATGGGGAATCTCCGACCACGACTGCACCATGTGCCTGGCGATTGCCTTGCGGCGCGGCGACATGGGGAGGCGCCGGTCCTCGCCCGACTCGGCCACCGGCGCTGGGGCGGTGGCCGCCTCACCCTGGGCCACGGCCATCACGTCATCCCGGGTGATCCGTCCGTCGGGTCCGGTGCCGATGATCCCGGCGAGATCGACTCCGTATTTGCGAGCGAGTCGGCGCACCAATGGCAGGGCGAGAACCCGGTCGGTGGTGGGAGGCGCTGCCGTGGCGGATCGGTTGGGAAGTTCCTCGGCTTCTTCGACCAGCGTTCCCACGATCGGAGCAGAGGATGACAAGGTCGGCGCCTCATTGGGCCCTTCCTCATTGGGCCCTTCCTCATTGGGCCCTTCCTCATTGGGCCAGGCCTCGTCGGCCGAACCGATCACCGCCAGGATCGAGCCGACCGCCAGGACCGTACCCTCCGCTCCTCCGTGGTGAAGCACCACTCCGGCGGACGGCGACGGCAGATCCACGACCGCCTTGTCGGTTTCGACCTCCACGAGCGGCTCGTCGAGTCCGACGGTCCCTCCCACGGGCACCAGCCATCGCACGATCTCCGCTTCGGTGAGGCCCTCGCCGATGTCGGGAAGCACGAACTCATAGGCCATGTCATGCCTCCAAGGTGGCTCGGGCGGCGGCGACGATGCGCTCCGCATTCGGAAGGTAGTGGGCTTCGGAACGCTTGAGCGGGAACACCGTGTCCCAGCCCGTCACTCGCTGAACAGGAGCCAGCAGGGAATACAGCGCCTTCTCCTGGATCTGGGCGACCACCTCCGACCCGAAGCCGGCCGTCCGCGGCGCCTCCTGGATCACCACTGCCCGGCCCGTCTTCTCGACCGAGCGGATCACCGTCGGGATGTCGAGTGGAACGAGGGTGCGAAGGTCGATCATCTCAACCGAGACACCCTCGCCGGAGAGTTGCTCGGCGGCCGCCCGGGTCTCCTTGGTCATCGCCCCGTAGGTGACGAAGGTGACATCTGTTCCCTCGGTGACGATGCGCGCCTCGCCGATCGGGACGGTGTAGTAGCCGTCGGGGACCTCCTCCTTGATGGCCCGGTACAGCCGTATCGGCTCCAAGAAGATCACCGGGTCCGGGTCGTCGATGGCGGACAGCAGAAGACCCTTCGCATCGTAGGGTGTCGAAGGGACGACGACCTTCAGGCCCGGGATGTGGGCATAGATCGCCTCCGTCGACTCGCTGTGGTGTTCGGCGGCGCCAAACCCTCCGCCGAAGGGAATGCGGATGACCATGGGCGCCGTGAACCTGTGCCGGGAGCGGTTCCGGATACGCGCCACATGACTGATGATCTGGTCGTAGGCGGGATAGGAGAACCCCATGAACTGGATCTCGGCCACGGGCCGAAGACCGGCAATGGCCATCCCGAACGCGGCTCCGACGATCCCCGATTCGGCCACCGGCGTGTCGATGACCCGACCCGCCCCATACCGCTCGAGAAGGCCGTCGGTCACCCGGAAGACCCCTCCGGTTCTGCCGACGTCTTCGCCGAGGACGATCACCCGTTCGTCCTTGCCGAGGGCCACGTCGAGCGCATCCGTGATGGATTGACTGAGGGTGAGCACGGTCACGATTCACCGCCTTGGCCTGCCAACAGGTCAGCCTGCTCCCGGAGTTGGAGGGTGGGCTCGTCGAACATCCCTTCGAAGATCTCGTGGCCCTGGAAAGCAGCCAGTCCTTCGGCCAGTTCCACGGCTCGTTCGAGATTCTCGACCGACTCCGCCTCGATGGCCTGCTGCCATTCGACTGTCCAGGCTCCTTCCGCCTCGAGATACCGCCGGACCCGCTCCAGAGGGTCCGCCGAGCGGGCCGCGGTTTCTTCCTCTTCCGTTCGGTAGCGGCGGGGATCGTCGTTGGTGGTGTGCGGACCGATGCGGTAGGTGACCGCCTCGACGAGGGTGGCGCCGTCGCCGCGACGGGCTCTGTCGACGGCGGCCCGGGTGGCGGAAAAGACGGCGAGAAGATCGTTCCCGTCCACCTGCTGGCCCACCATGCCATATGCATCGGCCTTCTGAGCGATGGTCTCGGAGGCGGTCTGCTCGTGACGCGCCAGTGAGATGGCGTACCCGTTGTTCTGACAGAGGAAGACCGTCGGTGTCTTGAAGACGCCGGCGAAGTTCATGGCCTCGTGGAAGTCCCCTTCGGAGGTGGCGCCGTCACCGAAGTAGGTGATGGCGACGTGCGGGGCGCCCTGCAACCGCGCCGCCCACGACAGGCCCACCGCGTGGATCATGTGCGCCCCGACCGTGATGGAGGGGGGCAGCACGGACACATGCTCGGGCGGTCGTCCGCCTCGCTCGTCCCCGACCCTTCCCAGGATCAACAGCTCCCACGGGTAACCCTGCATCCACATCGCCGCGGCATCGCGATAGGTGGCCACCATCCAGTCTTCGGGTTCGAGCGCCGCGGCGCTGCCCACTTGGGCTGCCTCCTGGCCCTCGAAGGGGGCGTAGGTGGCGAGGCGGCCCTGTTTCTGGAGAGCCGTGCATTTGTGGTCGTAGGTGCGAGCCTCGACCATCGACCGGTAAAGGGTGCGGACCAGATCCGTTTCGATGGGTGGCGCACCCACCAGCTCGCCGGCAGGCGTGAGTATTTGCAGCATGATCTTCTCAGGCTACCTGTCCCGCACCGCCCCGCCACCTGCCGGCAGGGCTGACATATCGCGAAGCCAAGTCGAACTCACGGCACTGAGATCCGGTGCCCGTGTCGGGACAGGGGGACCGGGTGGCTACCAGAGCTGGTGGCCGGAGAGACGAGCGGTCACTTGGGAAACTCTCGCCAATCCGGCACGTCGGGGGCGTCCTCTTCCCACGTTCGCAAGAAGGTCGTCACGGCGCGGATCTGCTCAGAGGTGAGTGGACCGGCGAAGTCTTGGCTGTAGGCGTTCATCTGGCTGCCCGGCACGCCGACGGCCACCAACAGCTCGATCTGCTGATTGGTCGCCGACTCCAGGAATCCCTTGGCGTTCAGCGTGGGCCCGATGCCACCTTCGCCTGCCAGCCCGTGACACGAAGCGCAGTTGAAGCTGTAGATCGACTCGCCTTGTTCCGCCAAGCTCTGGAGCTGGGCGTCGTAGGCCGCCTCCCGATTGGTGGGTTCGGTGAGACGGTAGATCGGGAACACCAACACCATCAAGGCCATCAGTCCGGCACCCCACAGCATCCATCGGTTGGTGGCGGCCTCGAGCTCTGGCTCTGGTGGACGCTCAGGCATCAGTGACCTCCGGCCTCACACGAGGGACCGCGAACCGGCTCATCGATCTGCTCCTCCCCGTCTGGGGCGGGCCCGGCCACCACACTGCCGGTGTCCACGTACACCACTCCGTCCACCACCTCGACCTCGTAGCGGTCCATGCCACGCGGCGCAGGGCCGGCCCGGTAGTCGCCGGCCCGATTGAAGAAGGAACCATGGCAAGGGCACTCGAACTGACCTGACGACTCGCACCAGGGCACCCGACATCCCAGGTGGGTGCACTTCTCTGCAATCGCCACCACCTCGCCGTTGATGCTGGTCAGGTACGCCCGGGCAGCCGGTACCTCCAGCACCGAGTCGACGGGCACCGAATCAGCCGCCACGGTCTTGACCTTGCCACCGAATCCGGAGGCGAGTTGAGGGCGGAGGAGGTCCCAGGTCGTCCACGCGCCGGCCGCCGCGATCAGGCCGCCTCCAACTGCCCACATCCTCGAGAGGAATTGCCGACGATCGAGAAAGTTGCTCATAGCTCTCCATACCATTCTTGCCAGGGCCAGACCCAACCCCAGTTGGGTCCGCGGAACATGAAACCGACCAACGTCAACAGAATCCAGATCACGAGGAAGGCGGTGAATGCCGCCACCGCCACCTTGCGCGTGCCCGGCCGATTGAGGAGGTTCCGATCCACGTAGGGAAGCGCCACCAGTCCGATCACGATGGCGGTGGGAACGAGCACACCGGCCACGAGCGGATGGAAATGGGCGAGCAACTCCTGGAGCGCCGCGAAGTACCAGGGAGCCTTCTCCGGGTTGGGGGTGAGCGTCGGGTTGGCCATGTCACGCAAGGGAGCATCGAAGAACAAAGCCAAGGCCATGACGATCAACAGCACCACCAGCGCCGCCACGGCGTGGCGAACGAGCAGGTGAGGCCAGACCATCACCGGATCCTGATCGGAGAGCACCTTTCGCTCACCCGCAGCCGGTTTGCCGGGCACGATGCCCAGCACCCGCTTGCCTTCGACGATCTTCGGTTCCCGGTCGCTCATGCGTCATCCCCCATGTCGAGCATGCTGTCTTTCCGCCAACGCCACAGGTGGATGGTCAGGGCCGCGACCACCGCCAACGGCAGGATGGCGACATGGAGCACGTAGAAGCGCAGCAGCGTGGCTGACCCGACGATGGGTCCGCCGAGCAGCATCTCCTGCACCGTCTCCCCCATCAGCGGTACATAACCCGCCATGCCGGAACCGACGGTGACCGCCCAGTAGGCGAGTTGGTCCCACGGGAGCAGATAGCCGGTGAACGAGAGCAACAGCGTCAACACCAGCAGCACGACGCCCACCACCCAGTTGAATTCGCGAGGTGGTTTGTACGCTCCGCGATAGAACACCCTCGCCATGTGGGCCGAGACGGCTAGGACCATCAGGTGCGCCGACCAGCGGTGAACGTTACGGATGTACTGGCCGAAGGCCACCTCGGTTTGGATCGACTGAATGTTGGCGTAGGCGGAGGCGGGTGAAGGAACGTAGAAGAACATGAGATAGACACCGGACGCCACCAGCGAGCCGAACAGGACCACCGATGCGACACCCAGAAAGGCCGAGTATCGGAAGGTCAGTTCCTTTCGCCGCACCTTGACGGGATAGATGTGCAGCAAGAAGTTCGACCAGTGCCCCGCGGCGCGATCTCGTTCGGTCACCCGGTCGGGTGCCCGGAAGATCGAACGGCCAACCGTGCTCCGGCGGACTCGGTCGATCATCCCGCTTCCCTCCGACGTCGGCGGTCTGTCTTTCACGTCCATGCAGGTACTCCTATTCCTTCCCAAACTCCCATCGACAGGGCGTCGGTCGGACAGCGTTCGATACACAAGGCACACCGGATGCACGAGGTCTCATCGAGAGTGAGCGCCGTTCCCCCGGGTGAGGTCGGGTCGATTTCTTCGGAAGGCACCAGGGCGATGAGGTCGAGCGGACAGACGTCGGCGCACAAGGCGCACAGGACACACTTGGAGGTGTCCAGCAGGATGTTGGCAAAACATCGGAGGCAACGATTGGCCTCGCAGCGGGCCATCTCCTCGGTGAACCCCTTCTCGACTTCGGCGAGTCCGATCCGTCGTTCCGTGGGCATCGTCGGCACACTGACCCGGCCGATACGGTCATAGATGTCGTCGAGACGGTGGAACTGCTGCAACTGCACCATCTGGCCAGGACGATCCTCCTCGACCTCGCCGCCAAACCACTTGTGGATGTCGGCGGCTGCCTTCCGACCGTCGGCAATCGCTTCGATGAGCGTGCGCGGCCCCTTGGCGGCGTCGCCCCCGGCCCAGATCCCTTCGAGGGACGTGGTCAGCTTCTCGTTGTCGACGGCAATCGTCCGTCGCGGGCTGATCTCGGGCCCTGAGTCGCCAAGCACTTCGACGTCGATGGCCTGGCCGATCGCCAGAACCACCGTGTCGCATTCGATGACCTGGCGATCTGAGTCGTCGAATTTCGGGGAGAAGCGACCCTCGTCGTCGAAGACCGACAGCACACCGATCGTCTCGAGCCCCACGACCTTGCCGTCCTCGACGAGGATCTTGGCGGGACCCCGTCGGTGGTGGAACTCGATGCCCTCGTGGACGGCCTCTTCGATCTCGAAGGGCGAAGCCGGCATCTCCTCTTCGGACTCGAGGGAGAAAACGCTGATGTGTTGCGCTCCAGCCCGCACGGCCGAGCGAGCTGCGTCGAGCGCTTCGGTCATGGAGGCCCGCTCGTCGCTTTGGATGTCACCTTCGGAATGAACCGCGCGGGCCTCTTCGTAGGCCGAGGCACGCAAGGCGCTGCGCGCCGCGTCCATGGCAACGTCGCCGCCGCCGATGACGACGACCTTCTCGCCGACCTCCACCTCGAAACCCTGGTTGAGGTTCATGAGGAACTCGATCGCCTTGAACACCCCGTCGGCATCGTGACCAGGCATGTCGAGCCCGCGTCCGAGCGTGGCCCCGATCGCCAGGAACAACGCGTCGTGACGGGCTCGCAACTCGTCCAGAGTGACCTGTTCGCCCAGCTTGGTGTTGAGCTGGACTTCGACGCCCAGGTCGACGATCGCCTGGATCTCCGCGGCCAGGAGGCTGCG
Source organism: uncultured Acidimicrobiia bacterium (assembly GCA_965366365.1). Taxonomy (GTDB): domain Bacteria; phylum Actinomycetota; class Acidimicrobiia; order Spongiisociales; family JAENVV01; genus CBDUEV01. The sequence goes on from CBDUEV010000062.1 coordinate 11,517, forward strand.
ATCGAGCCGATACTCGGGTATCCCGAGCAGCATCATGCCCCCCATGATCGAGGTGGCTTCGTACACCGTCACCTGATAGCCGTGCCGGCGGAGGTCGTGAGCTGCCGAGAGGCCGGCGGGGCCACCCCCGACCACCCCGATCGATTGCGGGCGATCGGGCCCGGTGGGGGCTGCCACTTTCAGCCACTCTTCGCCCTCGCCGCTCTCCACGCCGTACTTCTCCGTGACGAACCGTTTCAGAGCCCGAATGGCGATCGGCGAGTCGATCTCGCCTCGCCGGCAGGCGTCTTCACACGGGGCGGCACACACCCGGCCACACGCCGAGGCAAAGGGGTTGGGGAGCCGGGCCGTCAAATAGGCGAGTTGGTCGTCTCCGTCGGCGATGGCCGCCACGTACATCCCGGCGTTGGTGTGAACCGGACATGCCGCCAGGCAAGGGATGTTCTCGTCGAAGAACTCGAGGCCCGACATCAGATCCTGCCGTCCCGCTGCGCCCACCAGAGTCCGTACAACCCCACCGCCAGCGCCCCGAACCAGATACCGGAGGCGAGGAGGTCCTGAACGATCCGAGGAGCAGTCGAAACCGGACCGGTCTCGATGATGGCCGAGGGCAGCCACATCGTGGCCCCGGCGAAGAACACGACGATCACCGCTGCCTTGAGCCAGGCCGAGGTCCACGTGATGGCGGCGCCCTCGCGGCGCGCCAAGACCGTTGGCACGGCCACGGCCAGGACGGCGAGGATGCCGATCCAAATCCCGATTCTCCAGACGATCGACGCTCCCGACGGCAATTCTGTGCCCGCTACCGGACCAACCGCAGCTGTCGGGGCAGCCACCTCGCCAGGCTGGCCGAGTTCGTTCTGCACGTAACCAACCACGGCGGCAACCTCTTCGGAGCTCAGCGTCGAGAAGGCCGGCATCACGCCGTTGTAGGTCTCACCGCCCACCACGATCTCTCCCTCGCGGCCGTTCAGGATGACATCTTCGAGGTAGGCGGCATCCGCCACATTGGGGTTGTCGACGAGCGGCGGAAACGCCCCGGCGAGGCCTCGGCCATCGGTCTGGTGACAGGCCGCACACACGGTCGAGTAGACCTCGGCTCCAAGCGGATCGACCTCGGTTGCCTCCGGCGTCTCCTGAGCGGTGACGCCGGACCCAAGCACCAGAAGAAACAGCGAAGCCGCTGCCGCGAGAACCCCCGCTCGCCGAACCGCACGTCGCATCGCTTCCCCTTCCAATGATCCTGCCGCCAATGATCCTGCCGCCAATGATCCTGCCGCGGGCCTTCCTCATCCTACGAACGCCAATCGAACGGCCCCTTGGGCCTTCTGACCTTCCGGTCGGGGCACTAAGACCCGTCTCTGACATTAGATCGGATTGCTACCGTGACGCCGCCTTTGGTGTGATTGTTTCCCCGTGCCCCGACGTGATAGTTTCTGAACGTCCGGGGTGTGGCCAAGGCAAGAAGGAACACACAACAGGAGCGCTGACACAGGAGGGGATGTGACGATCGAACACGACGCAGGCGACGGCCCCGTGCCCGGCGCACACGACGGCGAAGACGAGCACTTTGTACCCACCGGGACGATGACCATCCTCGGCATCTTCGTGGTCACGCTCATCCTGCTGTGGGTCTCGATCTACCTCATCCTGATCGCCCGGGGAGTCACCGTATGAGCGACGCACCGGAGCGCACCAAGGCCACCATGGGCATCGACCCATTCGAGCGCAACTGGATGCTGATCGCCCTCGTCTTGATCATCGCCTTTGGTGTCACGGTGGCAGTGGCCGGATTCGCCCTCGGTTTTCAGGTTCCCGGCGAAGAAGCACGAGTCAACCCGAACACCGTGGCCGACACACCGCCCTTCAACAACACCGGCATTCGGGAGGTATCCCCCGGAAAGTACGACGTGTACATGCTGGCCAAGACCTGGGCATTCGAGCCCCGCGACCTCACGTTCCCCCAAGGCGCCGAGGTCACCTTCTACATGACCAGCGTGGACGTGCAACACGGTTTCAAGCTGCAGGACACCAACGTGAACGTGATGGTGATCCCCGGCGAGGTGTCAAAACTCACCACGACGTTCGATCGAGTGGGCGAATACCCATTCATCTGTCACGAGTTCTGCGGAACGGGCCATGCGGCCATGTTCGGCTCACTCATCGTGGAACCAGCGGAATAGGGGGAGGACCGTGCTCGCCACCGAGACTCGTTACGAACTGAACAAGGACGAGCGCCGGTTCATCGGCGCCCATATCGGATTCGCGATCTTCGCCCTGGCCGTCGGGAGCCTCTTTGGGCCCCTCCAGGCGTTCAACTTCGCCGGATGGGACCTCTATCCCTACCTCTCGCCGCTGTTCAAGTCCTACTACCAGGGCCTGACCATCCACGGCGTGCTCAACGCGCTCGTGTGGACGACGGTCTTCATCACCGGCTTCCTCACCTGGACCACCATCGTGGGGTTGAAGCGTCCGCTCGTGTATCCAAAGCTCAACAAGACCGGGTTCTGGGTCATGATCGGCGGCGTCGTCATGGCCGGCATCCCCATCCTGGCCGACGAAGCCACGGTTCTCTACACCTTCTATCCGCCCATGCAGGCCAACTGGGCTTTCTACCTGGGCCTCACCCTCGTGGTGGTGGGGTCTTGGATCGAGGGCTACGGGATGTTCTTCACCTACCGTGCCTGGCGAAAAGACAACCCGGGAATCAGGACTCCTTTCATCAGCTTCGGCGGATTCATCACCATGGCGATGTGGCAGATCGCCACCCTCGGTATCGCTGTCGAGATTCTCACCATGCTGCTGCCTGCCTCGCTCGGACTCATCGAAGGCACCGATCCCGAACTGGCCCGTACCTACTTCTGGTTCACCGGGCACCCTCTCGTGTATTTCTGGCTGTTGCCGGCCTACGTGTCGTGGTACGGCATGCTGCCCCACCAAGCCGGCGGGAAGCTCTTCTCCGACAGCCTGGCCAGGCTGGCCTTCTGGTTGTTCCTCCTGCTGTCGGTGCCGGTGGGGTTCCATCACCAGTTCGCCGACCCCGGCATTCCGCAGGCGTGGAAATACATCCATGCCACGATCACCTACGGGGTGGCCTTTCCCTCCTTCATGACAGCCTTCACCGTGATCGCCTCGCTCGAATACGCCGCCCGCCAGCGGGGCGCCACCGGTCGCCTCAGTTGGGTGCGCAAACTGCCGTGGGACAACCCCTCCGTGAGCGCACAACTCCTGGCCGGTATCCTCTTCTTCTTCGGAGGAATCGGCGGCATCGCCAACGCTTCCTACAACCTCAACCTGGTGATCCACAACACGTCCTGGGTTCCCGGCCATTTTCACCTCACCGTGGCCACCGCCGTCACCCTGTCCTTCATGGGCATCAGTTACTGGCTGGTGCCGTCCCTGACCGGCAAGGCGTTGTGGCGACCCAAGCTGGCCGTGTTCCAGACCTGGACCTGGTTCGTGGGAATGATCATCTTCTCCAACGCCATGCACGTGCTCGGCCTGCTCGGCGCCCCGCGCCGCACTCCCCTCGGCCAGGCGCCGTACGTGCCGGAAGAGTGGTCCGGCCACCTGCTCCGAGTGGGCATCGGCGGAGCGATCCTTCTCGTGGGCGTCACGTTGTACGTGGTCATCATGATCAAGTCGGTGTGGGGGAACACAGAAGAGACCCACACCGAATACCCGATCGCCGAGTCGTTGCGCGATCCGCAGTTGACCCCGGAATGGTTGGACCGCTGGAAGCCCTGGTTGATCGCCACGGTGGCGCTGCTCATTGTGTCCTACGGTCCGCAGCTGTTCGACATGATCACCAACATCCAATTGACGTCTCCTGGTGTCAAGGTCTGGTGATTCCTCGGGGCGTCCTCCCCTGGACGCCTCCAGATCGGGAGACGCCGGACCTGTCGATTGGGACGCACGCCTAGGAGGTCGGCTGCGGCGGGGTCTGGGCACCCTGGAGCGGGCGACCATGGTGGTCGACCGCACCGTCGACCGGCTGGCGGGGACGGGGCGACTCAACCCGCTCCACTACACCGGCACCATCACCACGTTCCTCGTGGTGATCATCATCGCCACCGGCGCCTACCTCACGATGTTCTACCAGTTCGGGTTCGACGCCTCCTACGGGGCGGTCGAGGCCATCGAGTCCCGCTGGGTTGGCCGGATCATGCGCGCCGCCCACCGTTACGCCTCCATCGGGGCCGTGGCGATGACACTGATCCACGCCTGGCGTACCTTCGTAATGGACCGTTTCAGAGGTGCGCGCTGGGTGCCCTGGATCTCGGGGATCGGAATGACGGTGCTCCTGTGGTTGGCCGGCATCACCGGCTACTGGATGATCTGGGACACCAGGGCAGGACCGCTCAACGACGCTCTCACCTCTGCCTTGGGTTCATCCCGGCTCGGCCTCGATTTCCTGCTCGACATCGTCACGACCGAGACTGCAGGGTCGGGATGGGTGTTTCTCCTCATCCTCTTTTCGGTCCACCTTCTCCTCACCGGGATCATCGCCTGGTTCTACTGGTACCACGTCAAGCGGCTCACCCGACGCCGTTTTCTCCCCCCTCGGGAATGGCTCTGGGTGATCGGCCTGGTCTTGCTCGGCGTCTCGGTTGTGCTGCCGGTCGGCATGCTCGAGGCCTACGATCCCTCCCGTTTCGTCGAGTCGATTCCGTTCGACCCCTTCTACCTGTTTCTCCTGGAACCGGTTCTCGACTGGCCTCCGGCGGTGACATGGGGCGCGGCCGGCCTCCTTCTGCTCGGGGCGCTGGCGCTCCCCTGGCTCCTCCGGCGGCGCACCCCGCTCCCTCCGATCGTCATCGACGGGGAGCGATGTACCGGCTGCACTCTCTGCGTCGCCGATTGCCCGTACCGGGCGCTCCGGATGGTCCCGCAGCCCGAAGGACGGCACCGCCAGCTGGCGGTGGTCGACCCGGAGTTGTGCGTGAGTTGCGGCATCTGCATCGGCTCGTGCCCAGAACTGGCGATGGCGTTCGACGGAACGCCCGCCGAGGCGTTGTGGGACGACCTCGCCCGCCGGGTCGAATCCGCCTCACGAAGCGGTGATCGGGTGGAGGCGGTGTTCACGTGTGAACGCCACCTTCTCGGCGCCAACCCGGACTGGCTGAGCTCGGCGACCGACACCGACCGGTCGGTGGTCACCGCTCTGCCCTGCATCGGTATGGCTCATCCCGACCTGGTTGGTGCGGCCCGGGAGGCCGGAGCCGACCAGATCAGGTTCGTTGGATGCCCGACCGACGACTGCGCGAACCTCGAGGGCAACACCTGGCTTGCAGCCAGAATCGCCCGGACGCGCCTCCCGCGCCTGTCAAAGACCTCACTCGACGTCCCGGTTTCGATTGCCTGGATCACGCCTGGGAGTACCGTCGGCGAGCCTTCCTCCCGACCCGACGCCACGCCGACCCGCACATGGCTGAGACCAACGGTGCTCATGGCGGCCGGTCTCTTTGTTCTGGTGGCCGCCACATGGTGGACGTATCAGCCGTCCACACCCGAGGCGGCCCTGGAAATCACCCTCGACCACACGCCCGGTGTCGCCCTGGTTGGATTCGAGGCCTCCCCTCCCATCGGGCCGGGTCCGGCCCGGCTGGTTGTCCGTATCGATGGATCAGAGGTGCTCTCCGAGAGTTATCGGCTCTCCCACGCCGACGACCAACCCGCCTATCTCGCTCTGGAGCGAGTGCCGGTGATGGTGGGAAACCACGACGTGACAGTCACCTGGGCGGAGGGGGACAGCCGGCCGGTGGTGCTGTTCGACGACACCGTCGCACTGGAGCGGAACCAGATTCTCCGCCTCGACTACCGCGATCAGGCGCCCAGCGCCGACGCAGAAGAGGGCCGCAGGATCTTCACCGCCTCGTCGATCGGCGCCAGCGCCGGGTGCCAGATCTGCCATTCCCTGGAACCGGACGTGATCCTGGTGGGTCCCTCCCTGTACGGGATCGCCGATGCTGCCGGCCTCCGCGTGCCGGGCTTGGACGCCGCCGAATACCTGCGAGAATCGATCATCGACCCCGATGCCT
>CBDUEV010000063.1:0-17549 GCA_965366365.1 uncultured Acidimicrobiia bacterium
CCCCCCCCCCCCCCCCCCCCGCGACCACGCTACTCAGGCCGGCGCCGGCTGCTTGGCCGCAGCCAATGCCAGCTCGAAATCGGCTTTGATGTCGTCGATGTGCTCGATGCCGACGGACACACGGACGAGATCCGATTTCACTCCGGCTGCTGCCTGCTCGGCCTCCGAGAGCTGCTGGTGGGTTGTCGAGGCTGGGTGGATGACCAGCGTCTTGGCGTCTCCGACGTTGGCCAGGTGACTGGCCAACGTCACCGAGTTGATGAAGGTACGGGCGGCCTCGTAGCCTCCGGCGACACCGAAACTGAGGACTGCCCCGAATCCGTTGGTGAGATACCGCACGGCGGTCTGGTGGGATGGGTGGGATTCCAGCCCCGGATAGTTGACCCAGGCCACATCGTCTCGGGCCTCCAGCCAGCGCGCCAGCTCGAGCGCATTGTCGACGTGACGCTGCACCCGCAGTGAGAGCGTCTCGAGACCCTGGATGAGGAGGAAGGAGTTGAAGGGAGACTGGGCGGCGCCGAGATCACGGAGTCCCTCGACTCGGGCCCGAATTGCGAAGGCGATGTTGCCGAATGGCCCGTCGGGACCGAACACGTCTGTGTAGACCAGCCCGTGGTAGCTGGGTGACGGCTCCGTGAACAGCGGGAACTTGCCCCCTCGCCAGTCGAAGTTCCCGGAATCGACGATGACCCCGCCGATGCTGGTGCCGTGTCCTCCGATCCATTTCGTCGCCGACTCGACAACGATGTCCGCCCCGTGATCGATGGGACGGGCGACGTATCCGGCGCACCCAAAGGTGTTGTCGACGATGAGCGGAATGCCGTGGCGGTGGGCCACGTCGGCCAGCGCCTCGAAATCCGGCACGACGTAGCCGGGGTTGGCGATGGCCTCGACATAGATCGCCTTGGTCTTGTCTCCGATTGCGGCTTCGAAGTCCTCCGGGTCGACGCCTTCGACGAACTTCACGTTGATTCCCAAACGTGGGAGGGCGACCTTGAACTGGTTGTAGGTGCCGCCGTAGAGGAAGGTCGAGGAAACGATCTCGTCACCTGCCTGGGCCAGGTTCGTGATGGCAGTCAGCTGAGCGGCCTGACCCGAGGACGTGGCCACCGCCGCCACACCGCCCTCGAGTGCCGCCACCCTTTGCTCGAACACATCGGTGGTCGGGTTCATGATGCGGGTGTAGATGTTGCCGAATTCCTCGAGCCCGAAGAGGCGGGCCGCATGGTCGGCGTCGTCAAAGGTATACGAAGTGGATTGATAGATCGGCACGGCTCGAGCGTTCGTGCCGGGGGCCGGCGTCTGGCCGGCATGGACTTGCAGGGTTTCGAATCGGTAATCGCTCATTGGAGTTCCTCCATGGTCACAAGGTTGGTGCTCTGACGTACGCCGGACCCGGTCTCTCTCGGATGGTGGCGGTGTGTCAGGGGGAACAAACCATCCGAGAGCCACGCATCTCCATACAGGCGTCGCTCGACATGGTCGAAGAAACCGGAGAGGCGCTCACTGAGGAGTCCTGGAGGAAGGCTGAATTGGCTGACACGATATCTGTGCTCCTTGTTCTCGCAGCGCTCTCGTGCGCCTCGAGCGGAGCATCCGCCTTCGGCAACTCATCGATCAGGCATTGGCACCGAATTCAGACTCGACCCACCGGGTCTGCGCCGTTCGGTTGCCGCGGTTTCACAGGGCCTGTCCCTCCACCGCTCTTCATGAGCGCGTGGCGGCAGTATGGATGTCGAGGCGAGACCTGTCAAGGAGATCCGAGCTTGGCTGAGGCGCCGCCCGACCGGGGCTCGGCGGCTGTGCGAGCCCTGGCGCGCCCGGCTGCGCCATCCCTGCATCCGCGCGGCGTACACAGCCGCACGGTCGAGCTTCTTCGTCGCCGGCGTCACCTTGAGGGCGCTCTCGGCGGCTTCCCGGGCACCGGTGTCGAGCCGGCGATTGGGAGTGATGCTGGGCGGGCTCCTTCACTTCGGGCAGCGCTCCGACGGTCAACCGCCCAGGAACCGTTCGAGGGCGGCGTTGGTCGACTGTGATCGCTCAACCATCATCATGTGCCCCGCCCCGGGCAGGATCTCGACCTCGGGGTCCTTCATGGCGACGATGAGCCCCTGCGCGGACCGGACAGGAGTCATCTTGTCGGCTCCACCGAGCACGAAGAGGGTCGGGCACCCCACTCGGCTCGCCAATTGTCCCGCCTCCTGGAAACGGTCGCAAGCGGCTAGATCAGTGTGGAGGACTCCCGGACCCGAACGCTCCAGGGTCCGCACACACGAGCCGAGGAGCCAGTTGCCAGGTGATTCGTGACCGCCCTGGTGCGCGGCCGCACCGAGCGACCAGCCTGCCACGAGCTCCACCGCCAGGCGATCGTTCCGCTCCGCGGCCGCCAGCAGTTCGGGGTGGACCGGCATGGTCTCGCTGATGCCGAACAAGGCGAGCTTCGAGACCCTGTCCGGATGATTGGCGGCGGCGGCAAGGGCAGCCAGAGCACCCATGGAATGCCCCACCACTGCTGCCTCCTCGAGACCGGCTGACTCGATCAGGTTCGCCAGCCAGTCACCGATTTCCGTGATAGAACCGAGGGGCTCGCCGTCGGAGCGTCCGTGCCCGGGGAGGTCGACCGCCGCCACCGCAAAACCGCGATGGGCGAAGTAGCGAGTCTGGAGCACCCAGGTCGTGCGGTCGAATCCGGCGCCGTGGACGAAGATCACTGCAGGGCGGGCGGGATCGAAATCGTGGCCGCCGGTTGCCGCGAACACGCTGTGGGAATCGACGAGGAGTTCCACGGCTATTTCTGTGACGCTCGAAGCGCTCGACGCAGGTCCCCAAGCAGGTCCTCGACCGACTCCAAACCCACCGACAGGCGAACGAGTTCCTCGCCGATTCCGGCGGAGGCGAGAGCCTCGGAGGAGAGTTGCTGATGCGTCGTGGAGCCCGGATGAATGACCAGGGATTTGGCGTCTCCCACATTTGCCAGATGCGAAAAGACCTGGACGGCCTCGATGAACTTCCGTCCGGCTTCCCGCCCTCCCTTCACCCCAAAGCTGAAGATGGCCCCCGCTCCCTTCGGGAGCATCGTGGCGGCCAGCTCATGATCGGGGTGCGAGGCAAGCTCGGGATAGGAAACCCAGCTCACCTCTGGTGCCTGATCGAGAAACTCGACAACCGCCCTGGCGTTCGAGACGTGGCGATCCATCCGGATCGGCAGGGTTTCGAGACCTTGCAGGAGGTAGAAGGCGTTCTGCGGACTGAGAGCGGCACCGAAATCGCGCAAGCCCTCCGCCCTCGCTCTTGCCATGAAGGCAGCCGGGCCGTACTCCTCGGCGAAGTCGAGTCCGTGATAGCCGGCGTAGGGTTCGGTGAGGGTCGGGAATTTGCCCGATGCTTCCCAATCGAACGTTCCCCCGTCCACGATGACGCCGCCGATGGCCACTCCGTGGCCCCCGATGAATTTGGTCGCCGAGTGCATGACGATATCGGCGCCCCACGAGAGGGGTTGAAACAGGTAAGGCGTTGCGAACGTGTTGTCCACCATGACAGGGATTCCGTGGCGATGGGCGACCTTGGCGACAGCCGGAAGATCCATGATCTCGAGCCCAGGGTTGCCGAGCGTCTCACCGAACACCAGGCGGGTGTCAGCCGTGATCGCCGCCTCGATGGCGGCCGGGTCTCGAGGGTCGACGAAGGTGGTGGTGATCCCGAACCGGGGCAGCGTATGGGTGAACATGTTGTGGCTACCGCCATAGATGGAGCTGGAGGCGACCACGTGTGCTCCCTGACCCATGAGGGTGGCGATGCCGAGAAAAAGCGCGGCCTGGCCCGAGGCGGTGGCGACAGCCCCGACGCCTCCCTCGAGTGAGGCGACCCTCTCCTCGAACACGGCGACGGTGGGGTTGGAGATCCGCGAATAGATGTGGCCGGGGACCTCGAGGTTGAAAAGCGAGGCGGCATGATCGGTGGACTCGAACAGGTACGACGTCGTCATGTAGATCGGTTGAGCTCGTGCTCCGGTCGCCGGATCGGGCTGCTGACCGGCGTGAAGGGCAAGAGTCTCAAAGCCGAGCTTTTCGGGTTCCGCCATCGCCGTGACACTAGTGTTTCAAGGACGGACCGACCTGTCGCAAGGACAACGACAGGTTGCGGGTCTTCCGCGGCACGAATGGCCACACCAAGGTGGGGACCATGAACGAGGGGAATGCGATGCGCGACGAAGATTCTGGATCGAGAAACCTGTTCTCCAAAGGCCATTCCACGACGCGCGATGCCCTCGGTCGACCTCTCGCAGGTTTTCTCGCAGCACTCCTCGTCCTCGCCACGCTGGGGGCGCCCCTCCCCGCCGGCGCCAACGCCGCCATCATCGTGACAAGGGTCTCTCAGGCCGCCGGCGGCGGTGACGCCAACGGTCCCAGCTCGGAGGCCTCCATCTCCGCCGACGGAAGCCGCGTCGTGTTCGCCTCCCGGGCGTCGGACATCGTGGCCGGCGACACCGGCGGGAAGAGCGACGTGTTCCTCTATGACTCCGGGTCGGGAACCACGACCCGGGTGTCTGTACATTCCAACGGGACCGCCGGCAACGACCACAGCGGCACCCCGGTCATTTCGGCGGACGGAAGCACGATCGCCTACTCGTCGACGGCCACAAACCTCGTCGATGGCGACCTGAACGGACGGCGCGACGTGTTCGTCTACGACGTCGCATCGAAGCAAACCACTCGGATCTCGGTTGCCACCGGCGGCGCCGAGGGCGACGACGACAGCGCGAATCCTTCCATCTCTGATGACGGCCACAAGATCGCCTTCAGCTCGGACGCCACCAATCTGGTCGTCGGGGACACCAATGGGGTGGGGGACGTCTTCCTTCACGAAAACGGGGTGACCACCCGCGTCTCGGTCGCCACGAGCGGGTCTCAGGCGTCCGACAACTCGGGCGGTCCGGGCATCTCAGGCGATGGAACCACGATCGCCTTCTATTCCTTCGCCGATGACCTCGTGGCTGACGACACGCGCGGTGCGGCCGACATCTTCGTGCGCGAAGCCGGCGTCACCTCCAGGGTCTCGATTGCCAACGACGGCTCAGAAGCGAACCGGCTCAGTGGGCGTCCATCGGTCTCGGAGGACGGCAATCTCGTCGCATACACCTCGGCGGCGTCCAACCTCGTCGAGGGGGACACCAACGGATCCATCGATGTGTTCGTCTACGACCGAACCGCCGGGGTGACCACACTCGTGTCCCGGGCGGACAACTCTTCACAGTCCGGAAATGGACCGAGTGGCGGACCTGCCCTCTCGTCGGTCAGCTCCAGCCAGCAGGCCAGCGGCGGTCCGGCCATCTCGGCTGACGGTGCGGCCATCACTTACAGCTCGGCCGCTACAAACCTCATCCCCTCCGACACCAACCTCCTCATCGACGTCTTCGTGTTCGACATGGCGTCGGCCACCACGGTTCGGATTTCCTCCAACGCCGATGGCACGGAGGGCGACGGTGACAGCCTCGCCCCGGCCTTGACCGCGGATGGCGAGATCATCGCCTTCTCCTCATCGGCCGACAACCTCGTGACCGGCGACTCCAACGGCGTTTCGGACGTCTTCACGTCACAGGTCGTCAACCGACCCCCCGTGCTCAACGATTCCTCTGCGACCGTGGCAGAAAAGTCTCCGATCGGGACACAGGTGGCCACACTGGCGGGGATCGATCCGGACGGGGACCCGATCACGTATGCCATCACCGCCGGCAACGGGGTGGGCAAGTTCGCCGTGGGGGCATCCTCCGGGGTGCTCACGACGGCGGGCGCGCTCAACTTCGAGGCCAAGCCGCAGTACGTCCTGACCGTCGAGATATCGGACGGTGAACTCGTCGATAGGGCATTCATCACCATCGACGTTCTCGACGTGAACGAAGCGCCGACCGGCACCGGCTTCACCGTGACGGTCGCCGAGGATGTGGCGACCGGGACCGTGCTGGGCACCGTCACAGGAACCGATCCCGAGAACGACACCCTTTCGTACTCGATCGGCGGCGGCGACCCCAACGGCCAGTTCGCCATCCACTCCGCCTCCGGCAAGCTTTCGGTGGCCACGATCCTCGACTACGAGACTCAGAAGACGCACACCCTGACGATCGACGTGTCCGATGGGAGCTTGGTCGACGAGGTGACCGTCACCGTGAAGGTCACCGATGTGGAAGGGCCTTCCGACCCCGGTACCCCACCGCTCTTCAACCCCTTTGACGACGACGACGGCTCGATCTTCGAAGACGACATCGAATGGCTGTTCCTGTCGGGGATCACCGCCGGGTGTGGAGTCCGGCTCTTCTGCCCGAAGCTCCCTGTGACGCGGGGACAGATGGCGGCATTCCTGTCACGTGCCTTCAGTTTGCCCGCCACGTCGACCGACTACTTCACCGACGACGACACCAGCATCTTCGAAGACGACATCAACAAACTCGCCGAGTCGGGCATCACGAAGGGCTGCGGTCCCACGTCGTTCTGCCCGTCGAGCAACATAACCCGCGGCCAGATGGCGGCTTTCCTGGTGCGAGCCTTCGAATACACAGACAACGGCGGAGGCGACATCTTCGACGACGACGACCTCTCAATCTTCGAGGACGACATCGACAAACTCGCCACCGCCGGAGTCACGTTGGGGTGCAACCCGCCCGCCAACACCAACTACTGCCCGGCCAACCCGGTCACCCGCGAACAGATGGCCGCCTTCCTCAGGCGTGCCCTCGAATAGCTGCCCCATCACCGACCGTGGCCGAAACCGCATGAACAACCCGAACCCAGGGTTCTGGACCGCCATTTTGGACGTCTACAACCCTGGGTTCGGGTACTCCGCCACCGTGGGTGAGGGGCGGCCGGGCTAGCCGGCGGCCGAAATGTGCACCGGGATGCCGTTCAAGGTGGCGTTACCGGACAGCGGGTCGATGACGGCCTCGTCAGTGAGGACGTTGGAGTTGGCGCCGGGGCGGGCCGCCGCCACTCGCAGACGGCTGCCCTCGGCGTCGTGCCCCCATCCATGCGGGAGCGAGACGACGCCGGGCCGAATCCCTTCGGTTACCTCGACGGGCACCTCCAGTTCACCTACTCGGGACCGCACGGTCACCCGCTCGCCCGTCTCGACCCCGGCGGCTGCCGCATCCTCGGGATGTATATGAAGAGTGCAGCGCTCCTTGCCTTTCACCAGCACCTCGACGTTGTGCATCCAAGAATTATTCGACCGAATGTGGCGCCGCCCCACGAGCAGCATCCCGTCGTCATGGCCGGCTGACAGGGCGTCCGCCAACCGCCTGATATCCGCCAGCAAGGCGTCAGGCGCCAGCTCCACCATGCCGGACTCCGTTTCGAGAGCCAGCGGGAGGCGCGGCTCGAGCGGCCCCAGATCCACGCCGTGCGGGTTCTCCTCCAGCGTGTCCAGGGACAACCCGTCTGGCTTGGCGCCGAACCCGTCGCCATAGGGGCCGGACCGAAGTCGCAGGTCGAGCAGCTTTTCGGGTCCGGACCGGGCCGCCAGCGCTTCATGGACCTCCACCGGATCGCGCCCGAACGCCGGGGAGGCGGGGTTGGCGACAGCCTTCTGGACCTGATCGGCCACGATCGCCTCGCTCATCTTTTCAGGCGTCGTCTCCATCTCCATGAGCAGAGCGGCCAGGCGCAGGATCGTCTCCCACTCGTCGGGTTGATCATCGGGACGCGAGAGGATGGCCGGCGAGTAATTCGCCACGTTCCGAACGGCCAGCGTGTAGAAGGCCACGTCGTAGTGGGACCGTTCCAGAGCGGAAGGCGGCGGCAGAATGACATCGGCGTGACGGGTCGTCTCGTTGATGTAAGGGTCGAGAGACACCATGAACTCGAGGCTCGACAGCGCCTCCTCGAGACGATCGGAGTTGGGTGTCGAGCGGACCGGGTTGCCGGCCACCGTCACCATCGCCCTCACTTGTCCGGGTCCGGCGGTTTCGATCTCTTCGGCCAAGGCTGCCACTGGTAGTTCGCTTCGTACCTCGGGGTGTCCGCTGACCCTCGACTGTGATCGTCCTACCCGAAACCCCCTGCCGCCCGCCTTGGACCGTGGCGTGGCAATGGCCGGGAGGGGGAACATCGCTCCTCCTGGCGCGTCCAGGTTGCCGGTGACGGCGTTGAGGACGTCTGCCAGCCAGGATGCAAGGGTGCCGAACGGGGTCGTGTGGGTCCCGATCCGCCCGTAGACGACCGCCGTCGGAGCGTCGGCCAACTCCCGTGCGATCCCACGAATGACCCCTTCCTCGACGCCGCACCACGGCGCCACCGTGGCAGGCTCGAATCCAGCCGCGGCTGCCCCCACCTCGGCGAGACCGCCGAAGTGTTCCGGCAGGGGGGCGATCCGGCCCTCGTCCACCAACACGTGGAGGAGACCCAGCAAGAAGGCGGCATCGGTCCCCGGTCTCAGCGCCACATGCTGGTCAGCCGCCTCGGCTGTCTTGGTCCGTCGCGGATCCACAACCACGACTTTGCCACCCCGCTCCCTGATTGCCTGCATACGCCCCGGCCAATCGGGGGCGGTCGCCAGCGAGCCGTTCGATTCGTACGGATTGGCGCCGAGCATCAGGAGATAGTCGGTTCGGTCGATGTCGGGAACCGGGATGAGATCCGGATTGCCGAACATGAAGCCGCACGACACGTGTTTCGGCATTTGATCGACGGTCGACGCAGAGAAGAGGTTGCGCGTCGCCAAGGCCTTGATCAGAGGACGAAGGTAGAGCCCGGCGGAGAGGTTGTGCGTGTTCGGATTGCCGAGATAGAGAGCGACGGCATCTCGCCCCCGATCGGCGATGATGGGTAGAAAGCGAGCCTCGATCACGGCAAACGCCTCATCCCAGCTCACTTCCACAAACTCGCCCTCCCGCTTCACCACCGGACGACGAAGCCTGTCGGGATCGTTGTGGAGCTTCCCCAGGGTGGAACCCTTCGGGCAGATGAACCCGTGCGAGAACACATCCTGCAAGTCGCCGCGTATCCGGCCCACCTCGCCATTGGAGACCGTGATCTCCAAACCGCACGTTGCTTCGCAGAGTGGGCACGTCCGGTAGGCAAGGGTTGGTTCGCTCATGGGCCTCCTTGGGATACACAGAGGCTACCCCGCTCAGGTAGGCGTCGGCGGACGGAGAATGAGATACGCCGGCCCAAGCGGGCCGGCGTATCCAGGAGGACCTTCTACTTCTTCAGCGAGGCATCAGCTCTTACTCGAGCTCTTGCCGACGTCCTTGTGAAATTCTTCACTATGTTGGATCCCAGGCTAACCGAACCGCTGTCTTTGATCACTCACCCCTCTCTCGGCCGCATTAAGAGAGCCTTCAGAACAGAACGGTAGGTTTGTGTCGATCGCCACGCACGCGTGAGGATCAGCGCCTAGGGGGGTTGGATCCGGGGATGCTCACTACCTGGCAAAGGGGGGAAGGGAGCATCCCCGGATTCCTCGAAAGGGAAGCAGGACGAAGGCAATGCACACGTTCATCGTTCGGGTATGGGACGAAGGTTCGAGCGAGGCAACGCCCCAGTTACGAGGGGTTCTGGAGCATGTCCCGAGCCGCACTGAACACACCTTTCACTCGACCGAACAGCTGGTCGATCTGCTTTCTCGCCCACGGCCGGACACCGTGACACCGACCGACGAAGCGGAAGACCAACCGTCGGCAGCCGAGTGACTTCGCGCCCAACGCCGAGTCCGGCCACGTAGTGTGAGAACCCGACCCCACCAGAGGACAGTTTGACCTCGAAGCCAACGAACCGTCGCCAGATTCAGCCCTCCAGCCTGCGACGGGCGCGACTCGAGCACCGGCTCGACGCCGGCCTCGCCCACCGTTTGACCGCGATCGTGGCAGGCGTCGGCTCCGGCAAGACGGTCATGCTGCGCCACTGGGCACAGGACCGACCCGTCGCCTGGCACACCGTCTCGAGCGCCGACGCAGAACTCGCCAACCTGGTGCGATCGATCCTCGACGCCCTCCGCCTCCGCCTCCCCAAGCTGTCCAGCGAACTGTCCCTCGCCGTTGAGGGCGCGCTCGGTCCCGACGGAGGCAACGACGGAGGACGTGCGGAGGGACTGGCCGCCCTCGTCTGCGAGGAGATGAGCACCGTCATGTCGAATCGAGAGGTCGTGCTGATCCTCGACGACATCCACCGACTTTCGAAGGCGGGGGCCCGTTTCGTCGGTGCCCTCTGCATGAACGCTCCTCAGCCGCTCCGCATCTATGCCGCGTCCCGGGAACCGATGCCCTTCAGGGTGACTCGGCTGGCCCTCGAGGGTCACCTTTTCGAGTTCCCTGCCGAGGACCTGGCGTTCACCGTGGAAGAGACCGAGCAACTGCTCGAGCTGATCGCCGGACCGGGACGATCGGTGCCGACCGCCGACCTCGTCGAGCGGACGGGAGGCTGGGCTGCCGGCACTCGGTTGGCAGCCGAAGCCCTTCGCCATGAGCCGGATTCCGAGCTCGACGACCTCATGCCGACCCGCGGTACCGGACCGCTGTTCGACTACCTCGCCGAGGAGGTGATCGGCAACGAACCCAAACACGTACGGGAGCTCCTGGCGACGAGTGCCCTGGTGCCCTGGATCACCACGGACCTCGCCGACGCCCTAGGCGTCGGGAAGGGCGCCGCCAGCCTCGATCTCGCCCGTCAGCGCGGGATCTACTTCGTGGGGACGGACCGATGGCCGGCCGCCGACCGGCTGGCACCGGTAATGCGCTCCTATCTGTTGGAGTCACCGTGGATGGAGAAGGTCGACCGCGCCGCCGCCCTCGAGACAGCCGGACAGTGGTTCGAGCGGGTCGGAGCTCTCGCTGAAGCCCTGGCATCTCACCAGAGTGCCGGCCGCGCCGAAGCGACCGCTTCGCTCATCGAGCGAGGCGGATCGGCGCTTCTCGCCACGGGGGCGGGCCGGGTGGTGGAGGCCTGCGAGTCCCTTCCACCGGCGCTCCGTGCCGACGGGGTCTCCGAAGTCGAGGGTGAAGCGCGACTGATGATCGGGGACTGGGATGGCGCCCTCAACTGCCTTCGCCGGGTTGCCCCCACCGACGGAGCGATGACGGCGGGCCTGGCCTGGAGGATGGGCCTCCTTCTCCACCTGCGAGGCGAACTCGACGACGCCATCGAGGCGTACCGGCGGGGACTCATCGACGGTTCCGATCGCACCAACGAGTCTCTACTTCAGGCGTGGACTGCGTCGGCGCTCTGGCTCAAAGGCGATCATGAGTCGTGCCGGATCCTCGCCGCTTCGGCGATGGACCTCGCCCACGCCGCCGGCGACGACCGGGCCCTGGCGGCAGCCCACACCGTGGCCGCCATGGTGGCGGCATTGGACGGCGACCGGAATGCCAACGACGCCCACTACCTGCGGGGTCTCGAGCACGCCGGACGCGCCCAAGACCTCCTCCAGACGATTCGCATCCGCGCCAACCGCGGGTCGCGCAGTCTCGAGGAGGGTGAGTACTCCGAGGCGCTCGAAGAGCTCGACGTCGCCCTTCGGCTCGCCGACCTGGCCGGTTTCGCTTCGTTCCGCGCCCTGGCGCTCAGCAACCGGGGCCAGGTCCACCTCCACCAGGGTCGCCTCGAGGAGGCCGTGGCCGACCTTGAAGAGGCTCGCCGAGCGTTCCGCAGTGTGGGATCCAGCCTCGAATCGTATGCGCTCGGACATCTCGGCGACGTGTACCGCCTGCGGGGCGACCACGCTCTCGCCAAAGCGGCGTACGAACAAGCCATCGCCCTCGCCGAACGGTCGGGAGACCTCCAAGGGTTGGTGCCCGCTCAGGCCGGACTGGCCACCCTCAGCGTGTTCGACGATCTCGAACAAGCGGCCGAACTAGCAGATCGTGCCGTGGCCAACGATTCGGTCCTCGGGCATGTTCAGGCGCTCATCGCGTCGGGGTGGGTGGCACACCATGCCGGGGACGATGAAAGGGCGATCGAGTCAGCCGGCAAGGCCGCAGACCTCGCCAGCGCTCGTCGCGACCGGCCAGGCCTGGCCGAAGCCCTCGAGCTGCAGGCCGCCGGCGAGCGGGAGCCCTCCAAGGCCGTCAACCTGCTCCACCAAGCACGCCGGATATGGGAACAGGTAGGGGATCCCCTCAGGGCCGCACGCGTCGATGTTGCCCTTGCCAAGGCGGGAATCGGCCCCGAGTCGGTCGACCTGGCTCGATCGGCGGCGCGTCGGTTGCGCAGGCTAGGGGGCCTGGGATTGGCGCGCGACGTGGACCAGTTGATCGACGAGCTCCAACCGTCGCGGCCGGCGGTGTCCATCAGGACGCTCGGCGGGTTCGCCGTGGTGAGGGGAGGCACCGCCGTCGCCTCCAGCGAATGGCAATCGAAGAAGGCTCGCGAGCTACTGAAGCTCTTGGTGGCGGCGCGCGGCCGGACTCAGCATCGCGAGGTTCTCATGGATCGGCTCTGGCCGGACGACGATCCGGCAAAGACGTCCAACCGGCTTTCCGTGGCGCTGTCGACCGTGCGGTCTGTTCTCGATCCGGACAAGGCCCATCCCCCGGATCACTACCTCACCGGCGACCGCGACGCCCTCGGCCTGGCCCTCGATCTCATCGACGTGGACATCGAGGTCTTCTTGAGCAGCGCCGAACGCGGGCTCGAGTTGTGGAATCGAGGCGAACGCGAGACCGGGATCTCGCTGTTGGAGTCTGCCGAGGCCCTCTACGTCGGGGACTTCCTGGAAGAGGACCTCTACGCCGAGTGGTCGATCGCGGTACGAGAGGGATGCCGGAGCGTCTACATGCAGTTGGGAGGGGTTCTCGGCGGAGCGTATCTGAGCGAGAGCGACTACGACGCGGCCGGTCGGTTGTTCCTGCGGATGCTGGAGCGTGACCGATTTCATGAGGTTGCCCACCTCGGCCTGGTTCGGTCGATGACCAAGCTGGGCCGGCACGGTGCGGCTCGGCGCCTCTACGGCCAGTATGTGGCGCGGATGCAGGAACTCGACGTCGAGGCAGCGCCGTTCCCCACGGACCAAGGGTCCCCCGCCACCCGATGATGGGGCGGCGAGTCATCCACACCGGCTGAGCCACGACCGCCCAACCCGGACCCGCTCCACCACGATCGCTATCCTCAACCAATGTCCGAGGCGGCCCGGCGGGTCCGACGAACCTACCTCCTGTTGACAGCATTCTCGACGCTCGCCGCGTCCTTCATCTGGGGCGTCAACACCCTCTTCCTCCTCGACGCTGGACTGTCCAATGCCGAGGCCTTTGGCGCCAATGCCTTCTACACCGTCGGGCTGGTCCTCTTCGAGATCCCCACCGGCGTCGTGGCCGACGCCTGGGGTCGCCGGATCTCGTACCTCCTGGGAGCATTCACACTGCTCGTTTCCACCCTGCTGTACCTCGCCATGTGGCAGATCGAGGCACCCTTCTGGGGCTGGGCGGCGGCTTCGATGAGCATCGGGCTGGGCTACACCTTCTTCTCAGGCGCGGTCGAAGCGTGGCTCGTGGATGCTCTCACTCAGGCGGAGTACACCGACGACCTGGAGATTGTCTTCGGCCGGGGTCAGACGGTCTCGGGAGCGGCCATGTTGGTGGGCTCCGTTGCCGGCGGTTTCGTCGCCCAGCTGACCAACCTCGGAGTGCCGTACATCCTCCGCTCGATCCTTCTGGTCTTGACCCTCGCCGGAGCTTGGTTCCTCATGCACGACGAAGGATTCACCCCGGACCGCAGCGCGGGTGCGCGCGAGGAGCTGCGAAGTATCGTCAAGAACTCCCTCGACCACGGCCTGCGCAACCCGCCACTTCGATGGGTCATGCTGGCAGCCCCGTTCTCGGCGGGGATCGGGGTCTATTCCTTCTACGCCATGCAGCCGTACCTGCTCGAGCTCTTCGGCGATGAGGCGGCCTTCGGCGTGGCCGGACTGGCGGCCGCCGCGGTGGCCGGGGCGCAGATCGTGGGAGGTCTCATCGTGCCGACGGTCCGAAAGATCTTCACCAGGCGAACCACGGCCCTGGTGGGTTCGGCCGCGGTGAGCGTGCTCGTTCTGGCGGGGATCGGAGCCACTTCGATCTTCTGGGTGGCGATCTCCCTCTTCGTGGTTTCTGCTGTCACCTCAGCCGCCACGGGGCCACTTCGCCAGGCATACGTCAACGGGCTGATTCCTTCGGAGCAGCGGGCGACGGTCCTTTCTTTCGATGGCCTGATGGGATCGACCGGAGGCGTTGTGGCGCAGCCCGCCCTCGGTCGGGTGGCGGATGTCTATGGCTACGGAACCTCCTATCTGGTGTGCGCGGCGATCCAGATCGGTGCCATTCCCTTCTTGTTGGCGGCTCGCCGGGAGAACGCCATTTCAGACCCGATCGTCGCCAACGCATCTGATGTCCACCGCCCCTGAGTGAGCTGTCGCCCTGGTTCGGAGCCCGGCCCGGTAGGCTCCGTGCCCGTGAAGCGTGTCTACAAGTATTTCGACGAGCCAGGACATCTCTTCCCTTACGACGTCCGATTCGACGCGCACGATCTGGCCTTCTGCGAACGTCTCCCTGACGGCAGGATCAGGCTCCGGTTGATCACCGAGCCGGGTTTCACCGAGGCAGTCGTCGCTCGCACGGACGGCCACGGGACCCCGATGGGGCGCCACGCCGAGGACGCTCGCTTCGCCTACTGGGAGGCTGAGGTGACCCCCACAGGCCCCAGATTCGACTTCTCGTTCGCGTTGCGCATCGAGGGCGATCGACCGGTCTACCTGGTTCCCGCCGGACTCACCAACGCGGCCGAACGACTCGACTTCTGGAGCCTCGAGGTGGAGCACATCCCGGCGATGGAGGTGCCGGGCTGGGTGCAGGGTGCCGTCATCTATCAGATCTTTCCGGATCGGTTTGCCAGCGGCGACCCATCTCTCACCCCTCCAGGCGCCGATCCCTGGGGGAGCCCCCCTCACTCCCGGCGGTTTCAAGGGGGTGACCTCATCGGAGTAGCTGCGCGGGCGGACTACCTCGTCGACCTGGGTGCCGACGCCGTCTATCTGAATCCGATCTTCTCCTCACCATCGGTCCATCGGTACGACGCCAGCGACTTCTATGAGGTCGACTCCCGGCTGGGCGGTAACGAGGCTTTGTCTGCCCTGGTGGCGACTCTCCACGAGCGCCAGATCCGGGTGATCCTCGATGTGTCGTTCAACCACTGCCATCCTCACTTCTTCGCGTTTCAGGATGTGATGGCCCGGGGACCGGACTCCGAGTATTGGGATTGGTTCGACGTCCACGAGTACCCGATCTCGGTCAAATACCGTCCGGCGGCCGCTCGCCGCCTCTACGGCGCACGCGCCGACCACTATCTCGACTACCTCACTCACACCACCGCCGCCGCAGGCTTGACCCTCGTGGAGGCGGACGATGATGGGCCTCCGGCCGAGCCGACCTACGCTTCCTGGTACGGCGTGCCCACCATGCCTCGCCTGGTGCTCTCGAACCCGCGTGCCCGCCAGTACTTCCTGGAGGTGGCGTGCCACTGGGTCCGGGACTACGACATCGACGGATGGCGCATGGACGTCGCCCGTTACATCGACGCCGATTTCTGGATCGAGTTCCGAGATGCGGTGAAGTCGGTCAAGCCGGACGCCTATCTCATCGCCGAGATCATGGGCGATGCCATGCCCTGGCTCCAGGGAGACAGATTCGACGCCACGATGAACTATCAGTTTCGGGAGCTGGCGGTCGATTTCTTCGCCAGGTCGTCGATCGACGCGACTCGTTTCGTGGAGGGCATCATCCGGTTGAACGCCCGCTATGCCCCGGGCGCCGTGCTGGCCAATCAGAATCTCCTCTCCAGCCACGACACTCCTCGATTCCTGACGGTCGCCGGCGGGGAGTCGGCGCGGCTGGCGCTGGCCGTCTTCACGCAGATGACCATCCCCGGGGCGCCCGGTCTCTACTACGGCGACGAAGTCGGAATGACCGGCGGAGAAGACCCGGAATGCCGGGGTGCCTTTCCGTGGCAGGATCCGGAATCGTGGAACCAGGTGTTGCTCGATCAGACGCGGGAGCTGGGTCGCCTCCGCAAGGGGCACA
Organism: uncultured Acidimicrobiia bacterium; assembly: GCA_965366365.1. GTDB lineage: Bacteria > Actinomycetota > Acidimicrobiia > Spongiisociales > JAENVV01 > CBDUEV01. The sequence continues at coordinate 16,031 of CBDUEV010000063.1, forward strand.
ACGCCCTGCAGCGCGGTGATTTCGAAGTGGTGTGGAGCGGGCAGGATGCCTTCGCGTTCACCCGGTGTACCGACGAAGAGCGCCTACTCGTCGTCGTGAATCGGGGCGACTCTGCGCTCGAGCTGTCGGTTCCGATCTCCGCCGAGGGCGCAGTGCGCGTCTGGGGTACCGCGAGACTGAGTGCCGAGTCCGGTGTTCTCCAGGTCGAAGGAGTTGCCGCCTGGTCGGGCCTGATCGTGAGCTTGGTCTGAAGTACCCGGTTCGAACCGAGGAACATGGACGTCCCTCCGACGACCCCACCACCATGCAGCCGGGTCAGAACCACGAGGTCGAGGACGACTCCCCAAGGTGGGCTCGCAGTTCTCGACAGAATCCTGGTCTCGGTGGTCGTCCTTCGATGCGGCGCAACGAGCTTTCGGGGTTTAGCAGTAAATTTGGTCCGACCTTCGCCGGTGATCCGTATACCCACTAAACAGCCCACAACTCGGGCCGAAACCACAAGGAGAACATCATGCGAAATCGAATCTTGGTGGGCTTGCTGCTCGTAATGGCGCTCGTTGCCGCCGCCTGCGGAACCTCTGAGGATGCCACCGACGAAACAACCACCGACGAAACCGTCGCCGCCACGACCACCGTGGCAGCCGCCGAAGAAATGATGGACATCGTCGACACGGCAGTGGCCGATGGCCGTTTCACGACCTTGGTCACCGCGCTGGAAGCCGCCGACCTCGTCGACACCCTCAAGGGTGAGGGCCCGTTCACGGTCTTCGCTCCCACGGATGACGCCTTCGCGGCGCTGCCCGAGGGGACCGTCGAAGGCTTGCTCGAAGACATCCCCGCCCTGACCGACATCCTCACCTACCACGTCGTGTCCGGCAAGGTCCTCGCCGCCGATGTGGTCGGCCTCGACTCGGCCACCACGCTGCAAGGCACCGACGTCACCGTCACCGTCGACGGCGACACCGTGCTCATCAACGATGCTCAGGTGATCATCACCGACATCGAGACCTCCAATGGGGTCATCCACGTCATCGACGCTGTCCTCCTGCCGTCGTAGTCCGAAGGACCGCAGGCAACTGCGGACGTGAACGAAAGAGCCCGCTTCGGCGGGCTCTTTCGTTATTCGGAGGCAACCTCTCTTCCTGGCGCCACCGGCGCCGAGCCGCCCGATCGAGAGGGAGAAGCGCGACCGACCGGCCAGACTCGATGATCTTTCGAAGTCGTGCCGGCAAGCGTGGCGAGGGTTCTCGGCGGTCGTGGGGCGAGCGCCCCTCTAGCGGTTCATCCCTTGACCGATCCGGCGGTCAGGCCGGAGACGATGTAACGCTGGAGGAACAGGAAGAGCAGGATGATCGGGACGGCGGCCAGCAGCGACCCCGCCGCGAATGGCCCCCATCTCAGGTTGAACTGATCGGACAGGAATCGGTAGAGCCCAATGGAGAGGGTGTAGTTCTCCGGGCTCCCCTGGCCCAGGCCGGCGTCTGCGAGGACGAAGTCGTTGATGAGGAAGATGAAGGAC
>CBDUEV010000064.1:0-17508 GCA_965366365.1 uncultured Acidimicrobiia bacterium
GCGGAGCTCGCCAGCAGGGCGACGATCATGGTGTGAAGTAGCCGTCCATGAAGGCAATGAGCGCTTCGGCCCGAGCCTTGGGATCGAGAGCGTCGAGCGCCTTGTTGATGGCAGGGCGATCCTCGGTCAGGTCGATGGAGGCGAGCAACTGGCGGAGAGCCTCGGGATCGAGCGTGTCGAGGGTCATTCCGGGCGGGAGCAGGTCCTCTGTGATCGTTCCTGCCGTCTCCTCCGCTGACGTCGCCAGGTCCGCCGAGAACCGGGCTGCGGCGTCACGGTGGACGGCGGTCAGAGTCAGATGGATGTGCGCCGGGGACGTTCCAAAGGCCGGCGTGGGCGACGCAAACCATCCCCGCTGTCGAAGCGCCGCCGAGAGGGCGAACACGTTCGGAGCCGTGAAGCCGAGGAGGGGAGTGGCCGGGTCACCGAGCAGCTCGAGATGTGGAGAGGCGTCGATGGCGGCGCGCACCTCGTCGGCGGCGGACATGGCGTCGTCCACGAGGCGTTGGTATCCGTCCGATCCCAGGGCGTGGACGGTTGCCCATGCCGCCGCCAGGGGCCCACCCGACTTGGTGGACTGGACGGTGGTGTTGACCACCGGATACCCCGTCCAGTCGGCGGTGGCGAAGAACTGATGCGCACGCAGCTCCCGGTGGCGATACAGGATGAGAGACGTGCCTTTGGGGGCATAACCGTATTTGTGGATGTCGATGGAGACCGAAGAAACCCCAGGTATGTCGAACCCGAATGCGGACGGGTCGGGGAGGAATGGGAGCACGAATCCACCGACACACGCGTCCACATGCAGCCACACGCCCTCGGGGAGGCACTTGGCGGCTACTTCCTCGATCGGATCGATCACGCCATGGGTGTAGCTCGGCGCCGAGACGGCCATGAGCGCCGTGGCGCCGTCGCACGCGTCGATGAGAGCATCGGGGTCGGCCAGGAAACCGTGCCGGGTGCTGATCGTCCTGACATCGACGTCGAGGTAGGCGGCGGCCTTGTAGAACGCAGCGTGGGCAGTCTCCGGAAGCACGATGTTGAGGCGCCCGGCCACTCCGCCGGCTCGGAGGCGATCGCGGGCTGCCTTGACCGCCAGCATGATCGACTCGGTCCCGCCCGAAGAGACAGCGCCGACGACCTCCTCGTCGCCACCGGCGAGTTCCCGTCCGAAGCGGACGAGATCGTTCTCCATTGTGGCGAGACTCGGGAACGCAGTGGGGTCCAGTCCGTTGGCTCCCGAAAACGCTCGATGCGCCTCGGCCGCCAGTGAGGCCACCTCAGGCGGCGCTGGGTAAACGTACCCAAATGCGCTTTCGTCGTTCCAGGCGAGGTCGCCGGCGGCGAGGGCGACCCAGGATGCGCGCAGCTCGTCCGCCGACCGTGATTCTGGAAGCCCCATGGGGATCAGCGTAGCCATCGAGTGAGGCATCTTGTCTGAGGGTCGGACGCCTTTCCTGGGCGCCGCCTCGACGCCACCCGCGCCCAGGAACCGCCCTTCGGCCCCTAACTGACTCTCTGAGCCTGTCGCACGATGACGGCATCGGTCCGGCACCGTTCCGTTGATTCGTGGAGGACAGCATGGCCATCGAAGTTCGAAAGATCGCTCTGGAGAGTGTTACCGATGCCTCGGGGCTCGAGCGTCTCATCGACGAAGGCGCTTTCACAGCGGACGACGTGATCGCGGTGGTAGGCAAGACCGAAGGCAACGGCGGCGTGAATGACTACACCAGAATCCTCGCCGATCGAGCTTTCCGCGATGTCCTCCTCTCCCGCGGAACCAGAAACAGCGACGCGGTGGATCAAATCCCGATGGTCTGGTCTGGCGGCACTGATGGAGTGCTCTGCCCCCACGCCACGGTGTTCGCCCGGATCGACTCCGAGCCTTCCGATGAACTGCGTCTGGCGGTCGGCATCGCGATGAGCGAACCGATCCTCCCGGAGGACATCGGCCGTCCGAGAATGGTCGAAAAGGTTGCCGAAGGGGTGCGCCGCGCCATGGAGGACGCCGGAATCGACGATCCGGACGATGTTCACTACGTGCAGACGAAGACCCCGCTGTTGACCGTGGAAACCATCGCCGATGCTCGCAGGCGCGGAGAGACGGTAGTGACGGAGGAGACGTTGAAGTCGATGGACATCTCCAACGGCACCGCGGCCCTGGGCGTCGCCGTCGCCCTTGGTGAAATCCCTCCGCCCACCGCCGAGCAAATCGGGCACGACCTTGCTCTGTTCTCGGCCGTGGCCTCCTGCTCCTCAGGAGTGGAGCTGGACCAGGCTCAGACGGTGGTGGTCGGCAACGTTGCCGGAGCAGGCGGCCACTATCGAGTGGGGCACAGCGTGATGGACGACGCCCTGGACCTCGAGGGTGTCTATGAAGCGATCCGGGATGCCGGCCTGCCGCTGCCCGAGCGCGCCAAACCTCAGGACCTGGCGGGACGGCTCGTCAATGTGTTCGTCAAGTGTGAAGCCGATCCACGAGCCAGGCTCCGAGACCGGCGGCAGGTCATGCTCAACGACTCAGATGTACACCATCATCGTCAGATCAAGGGTGCAGTCGGCGGCGTGGTGGCTGCGGCAGTCGACGACCCTGCCGTGTTCGTCTCCGTGGCGGCACTGCACCAAGGCCCCTCGGGAGGTGGCCCGGTGGCTGCCATCGTCGATCTCCGATGACGTTGGCACCTCCTCGAACTCGAGTTGGCTTCGCCGTGGCCAGTCGCTCGCTCCTGGAGGTCTTGGAGGGCCCTGTGACTCCTAGCACGGCGCTGGGTCGGACGACTTCGGTGATATGGTGCTCGATCGAAGAGGAGGTGATCGTGGTCGGTGCGCCGGGCACGGTGCGCCTGCCCAACGGGATCCTCGCCGACGGGTTGAGGATGCATGTCTGGACGGACCCTCCGGCGTTCGGGGCGGGCGGCATGAGGTGGGGGAGCACCTTCTTCCGATTGGGCCGTTGGTGGGATCCACGCGTCACCGTCACCGGGTTCGACCCCCAGCGATTCTTCGCCAATGTTTCCGAGCTGCGCCGAACGTTTCCGGGAAGCTCCGTCGACCCCCTGCGTGGAGCGCTCGCGCGAGCGGACACGGGTTTGGTGGTGGCGCTCGTCGAGGAGCGACTCGGATTCGGCCCTGGACTGACCCCCGTCGCCGACGACGTCCTCGCCGGAGCGTTTGTTGCCTACTCGTCGCTGAGCAATGCGGTTGGCGATGAGCCAGATCCCTGGATGGAAGCTCTCGAGCGGCACCTCGGTCCGGTGGCGCGCCGACAGACGACCGCGCTGTCGACTTCGCTGTTGCGCCACGCCCTGCGCGGCGAAGCCGCCCCGGAGGTCGGACGGTTCATTCTGGCCGTGGGCGGGAACGGGGATCCCCGAGCCTCGTTGCAGCGGTTGATGAAGGTCGGGAGTACTTCCGGCGCGGGTCTGGCACGAGGGGTCTTGGTTGGCGCGATGGCGGTCGAGGATCGGATGCGGTTGTGATCGACACCGTCCGGATCCGACGCGGCGACTACCACGACTCGGTTCAACTCATGGCCGTCTCCGCCCTATTGCAGCGTTGGCCGGGCGTGCGCGAGGCTCTGGTCGCCATGGCCACGAAGCTCAATCTGGAACTGGTGGCGAACCTCGGTTTCGACGTGGCCGGTGATGTCGGCGCCGACGACCTCATCGTGGCGATACGGGCGGACGAGGCCTCTGGGCTCGAGGCGGCACTCGCCGAACTCGAGAACAGGCTGGCGGCCCCCGAGCCTCGCACCTCGGAAACGCTGTTCACACCCCCCGAGCCGCGCACCATCGCCGGTGCCGCCGCCAAGGTCGGAGCCAAACTTGCGCTCATCTCGGTACCGGGTCCACACGCCTACGTGGAGGCGATGGAGGCCATTTCGGCCGGGTTGCACGTCATGGTGTTCAGCAACAATGTCTCCGTCGAACACGAGATTCGTATGAAGAACGAGGCCGGCAGGCGAGGTTTGCTGGTGATGGGTCCTGACTGCGGAACTGCGATCATCGGAGGGGTTGGGTTGGGTTTCGCCAATGCAACCGTTCCGGGCCGGGTCAGTTTGGTCGGCGCCTCCGGAACGGGCATCCAGCAGGTGTGCTGCCTGCTCGACGATGCCGGAGTGGGGATACGACACGCGCTCGGTACGGGAGGGCGCGACCTTTCCGATGACGTCGGGGGCCTCTCCACGGTGTCGGCCATCCGAGCGCTGGATGCCGATCCTGGCACAGAGCTGATCGTGGTGATATCGAAGCCGCCTGATCCCGGTGTTGCCGCGGTCATCCGTGACGAGATGGACTCCTGCGCCACTCGGTCGGTCGAGGCGTTCGTCGGCCGAAAGACGCTCGAGGAAGCTGCCCATGAAGCTCTGGAGCTCCTTGGCCACCCCCGACCTCCCCTTCAGTCGCCGCCGGACCTGCGCGGCGCAGATCGGCGCGGTGCGCTTCTCGGCTTGTACTCCGGCGGCACCCTCCGCGACGAGGCTGAGATGGTCCTCGCACCCCGTCTGGGAACCATTCACCATGACCCTGACGCTCTCGGACACGTTCTGATCGACTTCGGCGACGATCGATATACCTCGGGTCGGGCCCATCCCATGATCGACTTTCGACTGAGACTCGACGCCCTGGAGGCGGCCTCGCAGGACCCCGGGGTCGGAGTCATATTGCTCGATGTCGTGCTCGGTTTCGGCGTTCACCCTGACCCGGCCTCCGAGCTGGTTCCCATGATCGACCAGACGGTGGGGGCAGGCATCCCGGTGGTGGTAGCGCTGATCGGGACACAGGGTGACCCACAGCAACGCGACGAACAGCGCCGGCGGCTCACCGCGGCGGGAGCGTCGGTACTGGCATCGAACGCCCAAGCCGCCAGGTGGGCCGGGGCCATGATCCACCCTCGAGGCGCCTGATGTCACTCTCCGACCTCCTCGACCAGGAGCCCGTGGTGGCTACCGCCGGGATCGATCTCCTCGCCGACGCTCTCGAGCAGCAAGCTGTACGGGTGGGTCGGGCGGTGTGGCGACCACCCGTAGCCGGGACCCAACCGAGTCTCGACCTCCTTGCCACCGTCACGGCCGGTCCCAACGACGACGCGATGCGTCTGCTGCTGGGGTCTCGGCCGGTGCTGGTCGGCGTCGAACGGGCCGGAGATGTGATCCCCGACCTGTCCGACCGCATGCTCCTCCACGCCGGACCGCCCATCGAATGGAACGCCTGTAGTGGCCCCCTGCGCGGAGCACTCATCGGCGGGATCATGTTCGAAGGGTGGGCAGACTCGCCTGGGGCCGCAGCCCGGTTTGCCGAGACGCTTTCGCTTTCCCCCTGCCATGACCACGATGCCGTCGGACCCATGGCCGGAGTCGTCACCCCCTCGATGCCGATGGCCGTGATCGAAGACGCGGCAGGCGAAGGTCGCGCCTATGTGACTCTCAACGAGGGCCTCGGGAGGGTTCTCAGGTATGGGGCATTCTCACCCGATGTGATCGATCGACTTCGCTGGATGAGCGCTGTCCTCGGGCCGGTTCTGGGAGCTGCCCTCCACCGCCACGGACCTCTCGACCTTCACGCGCTCATCGCCCAAGCCCTGCACATGGGCGACGATGGCCACAACCGCAACCGGGCGGGAACCTCCCTTCTTCTGCGAGCCATCGGTGGCGCGCTCCTGGAAGGAGAAGGATCGGTGGCTGAACGAGCCGCGACGTTCCGCTTCATCGAGTCGAACGACCACTTCATGCTCAACTTGGTGATGGGAGCAGCGAAGCTTTCCGTGGACGCTGCCTCCGACGTCAAGGGTTCCAGCCTGGTGACGACGATGACGCGGAACGGGACCGAGTTCGGCATTCGGCTGGCGGGGACGGGGAGGCGCTGGTTCACGGCCGCGGCCCCCCACGTCGATGGGATGTATCTCGGTTCCTATCGCGCCGCCGACGCCAATCCCGATATCGGCGACTCGGCGATCACCGAGACCGTCGGGTTGGGAGGTTTCGCCATGGCGGCCTCGCCCGCCATCGCCGGATTCGTAGGCGGCACGGCGGCCGATGCGGTCCGGAGGACGCTGGCGATGTACGAGATCACCCTGGCAGAGCATCCAACCTTCCGAATCCCGATTCTCGAGTTCCGCGGGTCTCCGGTCGGCATCGACGCCACGCGAGTGGTGCGAACCGGTGTCCTGCCTCAGATCAACACGGGGATCGCCGGAAAGGACCCCGGCGTTGGGATGGTCGGGGCGGGTCTCGTGGAGGCGCCCATGGATTGCTTCGTCGCCGCCGTGAGACAACTCGCACGCCTCGAATCCGTGTGACAGGTTGGGCCGCTCACCGGCCGTTCGCCCCTGGTGACCCCCGTGCCTAGTTCGTAGGGTGAGACCACAGCGCCGGAAGAAGGCGTGCATGACGATCATCGAAGATTACGCGTACCACGCGCCACGGAGCCTTGCGGAGGCCGTGAAGCTCTTGGCGACGGTCGGGCCACGCGCCCGAGTTCTCGCCGGAGGTACCGATCTGGTGCCCTGGCTTCGGGATCAGCGCTTGGAGGTCGACGCACTGATCGACCTCAAGCGCGTCGGCGAACTGGCTTCCCTCGAGATCGTCCGAGACCAGCTGGCCATCGGGGCGCTCGTCACGTTCAGCGAACTCGTTTCGTCGCCCCTGGTCATCGAACAGCTTCCGGTCATCGCAGAGATGGCGGCGAGCGTGGCCTCAGTGGGAATCAGGAACCGGGCCACCATGGCCGGGAATATCTGCTCGGCCGTCCCGAGCTGCGATGCCGGACCCGTCCTTCTGGCTCTCGAGGCCGAAGTACACCTGGTCGGGCCGGACGGCGACCGCCGAGTGCCCATCTCGGCTTGGTTCCAGGGGCCGCGCCGGACTGCCATGGAAACGGCCGAGTTGGTCACGACGATCTCCATCCCGTTGGCGCCGACGCCCTGGGGAGCTGCGTTTGCTCGGTTGACCCGCTACCGAGGAGAGGATCTGGCTCAGGCAAGTGTGGCGACAGTGGCCCGAATGGACGGCTCATTTCGCGTCGCCTTCGGAGCGGTCGCGCCGACGCCCGTGCGAGCCGCCGACGTCGAGCAGGCGCTCGACAACGATTGCAGTGAGCAGGGTATCGCCGAAGCCCGGGGTCTCGTGGCGGCGGCGATCGCCCCGATCACCGACACCAGAGCCACCAAGGAGTACCGAACAGCCATGACCGAGGTGATGTTCGAGAGAACCGCCCGAACCGCGGTAGCCCGCCGTGCCGGAGACGGGCCTCCCTACGGCACCCGACTGATCTGAGGATCGCATGAGACACACCATCGACGTCACCATCAACGGGGAACGCCTGAGAATCGACGTCGATCCCCGCGACACCCTCCTCGAAATGCTCAGAGACAGGGTGGGAACCAAGAGCGTCAAGATGGGGTGTGAACGCGGCGATTGCGGAGCCTGCACGGTGCTTCTCGACGGGCGAACGGTGCGCAGCTGTCTCGTTCTCGCCGTCGAGACCGACCACGCCGATCTCACCACGGTCGAGGGGCTCACCGCTCCCGAGCTGGCCGAGCTTCAGAACAAACTCGTTGCCATGAGTGCATTTCAATGCGGATTCTGTGCCCCGGGCATCGTGCTCGGGACCGTCGAGCTTCTCGCCCACGACCCGGACCCGAGCCGTCTCGCCGTTCAGGAGGCCCTCTCGGGGAACCTCTGCCGATGCACCGGCTACGACCCGATCGTCGACGCCGTGCTCGCAACCGCTCGGGAGCGCACCCGATGAGCGACCTGACTTTCGTCGGGCAACCGACCGCCCGGATCGATGGACACGAGAAGGTGACGGGAGCAGCTCGCTTCGTGGACGACCTCGATTTCGGGCCGGACCTGCTCTACGCCGAAATCGTTGAAAGCCCCCACGCGCACGCTCGGATCCTCCGCATCGACTCCAGCCGTGCACTGGACGTCGCCGGGGTCGTCAAGGTCGTGACGGGCGCGGACTTCCCGTTCACGTTCGGCCTCTACATGCAAGATCGGCACGTCTTCGCCCAAGACCGAGTGCGCTTCGTCGGCGAACAGGTGGCCGCGGTCATCGCCCATGATCCCCGGACCGCAAAACGGGCGGCCGCCCTGGTCGACGTCACCTACGAGCCTCTGCCCCCGATCTTCGACGTCGCGTCAGCTCTGAAGGAGGAGGCACCGTTGGTGCATCCCCGTCTGGGTGACTATCCGCACGTGCCGTGGTTCTTTCCCCACCGAGACACCAACATCGGGCACTGGCGCAAGCTCCGCAAGGGGAATGTCGAGGACGCCTTCGCCAAGGCCGATGTCGTCCTCGAAGACACGTATACCGTTCCCCGCTACGCCCATTGCGCACTCGAGCCCCACGTGGTGGTAGGGCACATGGACGCCGCGAACCGCCTCACGGTGTGGACCGCCTCACAGTCTCCCTACACCCAGCGGCACCTCTTCGCCGAGGCTCTCGCCCCGCTGGGCCTCACCCATCACGACATACGGGTGGTCACCCCCTACGTCGGGGGAGGCTTTGGAGGCAAGGCGGGGGTGACCATGGAGATCCTGGGCGCCGCCATCGCCACCGCGGTGCGACCACATCCGGTCAAGCTTCGCTGGACCCGTGAGCAGGAGTTCTACAACACCTATCAGCGTCAAGGCCTCGAGGCCCGGCTCAAGGTAGGTGCGCTCCGGGACGGCACGATCACCGCCCTGGAGCACGAAATGCTCTGGGACGCGGGCGCGTATGTGGAATACGGAGCCAACGTCACCAACGCGGCGGGCCTGTCGGCTACCGGTCCCTATCGGATCCCGAACGTCAAGCTCGACTCGTTGTGTATCTACACCAACCTCCCGCCGGGCGGGCCGTATCGCGGTTTTGGCTACTCGGAGTTCCACTTCGGCATCGAGTCCCACATGACCCGTCTCGCCCATGCCCTGGGGATCGATCCGGTCGAATTCCGTCGGCGAAACGCCATCGCCGGAGGCGACACCCTGCCCTACGGAGCAACGATGAATCCCTCGGGTCTGCGCGAGGCACTCGATCGAGTCGCCGAGGCCATCGAGTGGGGGACGACTGTCGTTCCGAGTGCAACGGGGAGAGCGATCGGTAGAGGCGTGGCCGCATTCTGGAAGGCACCCGCCATGCCTCCCAACGCCAGCTCCGCCTCCTTTCTCAAATTCAACGAGGACGGATCCATCAACATCACCGTCTCGGGGATGGAGCTGGGCCAGGGATACCTCACGGTGATGGCCCAGATCGCCGCGGAGATCCTTTCCGTGCCGCCCGACAAGATCAGGGTCGAGACACCGGACACCGATCGCAACCCCTACGAGTGGCAGACTGTCGCCTCCCACATCACGTGGTCGTGCGGCAACGCAGTCCAGGCTGCGGCCGTCGAGGCACGAGAGCGCATCTTCGACACGGTTCACCGGGTTCACGGCTTCGAAGAGGGATCCTTGTTCTTGGCAGACGAGGCGGTTCGCTGCACGACCGATCCGGATTTCGACCTCCCACTGCGCGACTTCGTCATCGGTGGGATTCAAGATCCGGTCGACGGCACCTTCAAGGGAGGACCGATCGTCGGGAGCGGAACCTTCATGCCCGAATTCTCGTCAACCGAGGCCGACCCCGAGACGGGTCAGGGCGGCAAGCCCAACGTGCACTACACCGTGGGCGCGGCCGGGGTCGAGGTGGAGATCGATCGCGAGACCGGCAAGGTCGATGTTCGAAAGGTGGCACTGGCGGTGGATGTCGGCAAAGCCATCAACCCGGAACTCGTTCGAGGCCAGATCAGCGGCGGGCTCCTGCAAGGACTCGCCACTGTCCTCTACGAAGACATGCGTTTCGACGACGAGGGCCGAATGCTCAACCCGAACTTCACCGACTACAAGATCCCCACCTCGCTCGATGTGCCGACGGAGGTCATTCCGATCATCGTCGAGGTTCCCCAGCCGGACGGACCGTTCGGCGCCCGCGGCGTCGGCGAACACACGATGATCCCGGCCGCGCCCGCTCTGGCGAATGCCGTGGAAGATGCCCTCGGCATCCGGATCACATCCATGCCGCTCACGGCCGAGAAGATCTTCCTCACTCTCAAGGAGGCACAATGACCGTCGACCTGGAGGCAATCCTCCGTCCCACCGATCACTCGATTGAGCCGTTCCCACCCAAATTCGTGACCCTGGCGAGCGGGGAGTCCATGGTCATCCGGCAGGTCGAGCGCGACGAGATACCCGAGATCCTTCCCTTCGTCGAACGGCTCACCAAGGTGGAGCGGGATTTCTACGACATCGTCGCCGCCCGGGTGTACTCCGAGCTCCTCGGCTACTACCGCCACAGGATGCAGGACGAATACGTCCTCATCGCCCAGATCGACGGAGAGATCGCCGCCGTCGTCAACGGTCGCCAGGTGACCCCGACACTCGGGATGTCGCTCCACACGCTGGCCCTCCGGCGAGGACTCCGCATCGGGGCACACAGTTTCGCCGCCAAAATGGAGTATCACCTCGACGTGCTCGGCCACGACGAAGTGCTCATCGTGGCCGAGTCACCCATCGGTTTTCGTCGGTGGATGATCGAGTATCAACTCGAGCAGCGGTTCGACGTGCCACACGAGCTCGGTGGGGTGCCGTCCTGGGCTCTCACCAGGGCACTGTTCGAGCGCGCCAGGCACGACCTGGTGGTGGGGCGGCGTCCCGTCCCTCCCGACCTCCTCGCCAAGGCACAGGGGGCCATCTTGCCCCCATCGGATCCGCCCACCCCGCCGGCCGATCTGATGGCGGCCACACGGGCCGTCTACGACGGTACCGGAACAGCCTTGATCGGCCAGCGGAGAGCGTTGTCGGACCGGGAGAGAGGTTCTGACCATGCGTAGCGTGTTTGCAGCCGGAATCGGCATCACCACCTTCGGTCGCCTCGAGTACCCGCTGACCGAAATCGCCGCCTATCCGGCGATGCTGGCCATGAGAGATGCAGGTGTGACGAAGGTCGATCACGTCTACGTCGCCAACATGGGTGGTGGGCGGATCAACCATCAGACCGCCTTGGGTTCCGCGGTCGTCGATACCCTCAGTCTCACCCCGGCCGGCGCCGAAACCATCGAGAACGGACCGGCATCCGGAGCATCCGCCATCAAGCAGGGTTTCATGGCCATCGCCTCAGGAATGGCCGACGTGGTCTTGGTGACGGGGGCAGAACGGATGCGAGAGGTGAACAACCTAGACGCCACGGATTTCATCGCCACGCTGACGCACCCCCTCGCCGAATACATCTACGGCGTGACCCTCCCGGCTCATGCGGCCATGTTCACCCGTCTCTGCATGGAACGTTTCGGGATCACCGAACGGCATCTCGCCATGGTGTCGGTGAAGAACCAGAACAACGCCCTCCGCAATGAGTTCGCCCACCTCCACCAACCGATCACTCTGGAAGGGATCCTCGACTCGCCGGAGGCCTTGACGAACAACCCCTACGTCGCCGAACCGCTGCGCTTCTTCGATGCCTGCCCCGTCTCCGACGGCGGAGCCGCCATCCTTCTCGTCACAGAAGAGCTGGCTCGATCCACGGGTCGGCCGATGGTGCGGTTGGCGGGAGTGGGGCAGGCGACCGATACCCACACTGTGGCCGAACGCTCCGAACCCACCGACCTCTTGGCCGTGCGCGCCGCATCGAGTGCGGCTCTCCGCATGGCGAACCTCGTCCCCTCGGACATCGATGTGGCCGAACTCCACGACGCGTTCACCATCCTGGAGATCGTTCAGAGTGAGGAGGCGGGCTTCTTCCCCCGAGGAGAGGGACACATGGCTCTCGAAAAGGGAGAGACGGAGATCGGTGGAGCGCTTCCGATCAATCCATCAGGGGGACTGAAAGGCAAGGGCCATCCGGTTGGCGCCACGGGTGTGGCGCAAGCCCACGAGATCGTCACCCAACTCCGCGGTGAAGCGGGGAACAGGCAGGTGGCGGCGGCCCGCGCAGGGTTCACCTGCAATTTCGGTGGATTCGGCAACAACGTCGTGTGCCTCGTCTTCACGAGGGAGGAATGATGGAACGCAACATCTACGCGTACCGGTGCACAGCGTGTGGGACACTCCACTACCCGTTTCGCATGAGGTGCCGCAACTGCGGCGAACTCGAACCGTACTCATTCGCTCCCGAGCCTCTCCCACACCGAGGCACCCTCCTCACCTTCACGTTCGTCCACAATCTCCCCGCCGAGTTCGAGGTCGCCCGCCTTGGGATGGGGATCGTCGAGATGCAGGACGATGTCCGCGTCACCGGTCAGATCGAGATCCCGGAACCAGCGATCGGAATGGAGGTCGTGGCGACGGTGGAAGTGGTGAGACGTCGGCGCTACGAGGACGTGTACGGCTTTGTGTTCAGGGCGGCGGCATGACGATGCGGCCCTTGCTGGGCGGAGACGGGCATTCGGACCGGCCCGGCTCGGCGTTGACCGAGTCTGCCCTTGGGAGAGCCGACGACCAAGCCGATCCGGATGAGCGCGCAACCAGCACACCGGATTGGGGGGGGATAGGCCGCCAACGTCAAACCGATACCTCTTGCGCGCGCCGGACGGTTGTGAGGCTCGCCGACGTCTAGCCCGCTGAAGATGACCCCCGGCCGCCGCGATAACCTCGGCCGGCGCGGGGTTCCTCGGCGGCAGCGGAGGACGCGTCGCCCATCTCGGTGGGTGTGTCGACGATCTCGGCGAAGTCGGCCGCTGTCAGTACGGTGGGCGCGTAGGTCCCGCCCCGCTGTTCGAGATTCCTCACGAATGCGCGCAGATGGTTGCGTGAACCTCTCTCCAGATTGCCGTACACCAGGGCGATGTCCTCGGCCTCGCTGGCGCGTGCTCTGAGATCGGCGATGTCCAGCTCTTCGATGTAGGCGCCTACCTGGAGTGCTGCCACGACCGACTCAGCGCCTCTCTCGGTCAGTTCGTCGTACAGGGTCTGAATGGCCGGATTCTCGAAGACGCCTGCCGGGTTCTCCCTACCGGGGTCGTCGATTCCGTACCGGTCGAGCAGGGTCAGCACGGAGTCGATGTGAACGGTCTCAGCTCCCGAGATGTTGTCGAACACGCGGAGGTCCCACAGTTCGTACAGGGTGACGTAGACGTCGTGGGCGAGCTTCTCCTCTTCCCGCATCCACAGCAGCCCGTCGATCTCGTCGTCCGACAACGTCGCGAGGGGGAGGTCGACGAGACGCTCCTCCAGGTCCGTTCGATGGTCGTTGGTCGATGCCGGCCCGCCGGTCTCGGAGGCCGTGAGCTGGGACGTCGAGGTCACCGCCCGGTCGGGCGCCAACGTCGACGAGCCTGCTCCTTCTTCGGAATCGGCTGGTGCGCAGCCTGCCCCCAGGATCAAGGCCATGATCCCGATGAGGGCAATCGAGGCCTTGTGCCCCCCTCGATGGCGGTCTGACATGTTCTGGCTCCTTCTGGTTCTGGCCCCAGGGAAGTCGAGCCGAATGAAGAGAGGACGCGTTCTCCCGTGAAGCTTCGATGAAGGCAGGTATGCAAAGCGCCCCGGCCGTCCCTGTGCCCAATGGCTGGTTGCGAGCTCGATGCTCAGCTCGACGAGGTGTTCGAGGTGGTCGACTCCAACTGAGCTTGCCGACCGGAGGAACTCGGCTGAGCATTCTCAGCTGGGCCTGGGGCTTGAGGATGGCGGATTGAGGCTGGAGGCTGGAGCGTCCCCGGTACACGACCAGGCGCCGCGTCGAAGGTCACCGACACACGCGGCGACGGCTTTGCTATGTTCGGAAGCAGGTTACCGCGACGAGGGCCGCCAACTCATCACCCGATGAGACTGGACCCTTCTCGCCGTAGTTCGACGATCTGCCGTCGACGCGGCAGGAAGGGAGCAGCATGCGACGCCTCACGATTCTCCTCGCGTTGGTGGTGGTGACTGCCACATTGGCGGCACCGGCCTCCGGTGCCGAGTCCGAAACCGACGCCACGATCAACGCCATCGAATGGCGGGCTTGCTACCAGCAGTACGGCCCATTCGAGTGCGCACGAGTCGCTGTGCCGCTCGACTATGACAATCCTCGGGGCCGCCAGATAGGGATTGCCGTGACGCGCCTCCCCGCCTCGAACCCTGCCGCCAGAATCGGCTCCGTGTTCCTCAACCCAGGGGGACCGGGCGGCTCAGGCGTCGACTTCGTCCTGGGTGCAGGACCTTTCCTCTTTGCGCCCCAGGTGCGAGAGCGGTTCGACCTCGTGGGGTTCGATCCGCGCGGGATCATCCGCAGCAGCCCCCTCACCTGTTTTGCCTCGCTCGAGGAGTCGTTCAGCATCCTGGCTCCGTTCAACTTCCCGATCACTCCGGAGGAAGAAGCGATGCAGGCGGCTTCCGATCAAGCCCTCAATGCGGCCTGTGAGGCCGATGGAGGCCTCATCAGGGACCATATGTCCACGGCCAACGTGGCGCGTGACCTCGACATGCTTCGCCAGATGGTGGGCGACGAGGGGTTGACCTTCGCGGGGTACTCCTACGGCTCCTTCCTCGGGGTCACCTACGCCAACATGTTCCCCGATCGGGTTCGCGCTGTGGTGGTGGACGGCGTACTGGATCCCGTTGCGTGGACCACGGGCACCGGCAACGCAGACACGCTCCCGTTCTCGACACGACTGCGAAGCGACGCGGGAGCCCAAGCCACCCTCGACGAGTTCTTCCGACTCTGCGATCAGGCAGGTCCGGCAGCCTGCGCCCTGGCAGGCGATTCGGCGGACCGTTTCGACGCGCTGGCCGAACGGCTCTTCGACGAACCGCTCGACATCATCGATCCGGGCTCAGGCGAGTCCTTCACGCTGACCTACGACGTGCTGATCGGCACCCTTCTGGGCGCTCTCTACGACTCGGGGAGCTGGCCGTTCATGGCGTTCCTGTTGGCCGATCTCGAGGCGCAGGTTCCCGCCGCCCAACTCGGCGTCACATACGATGCGGCGCTGGCCGCCACCGGTCTGGCGGAGCCACTCAGTCGGTATCCAAACCAGGTCGAGGGTTTCGTCGGCGTTTCCTGCTCCGACAGCGACAACCCGTCCGATCATTCCTTCTGGTCGACGGCCGGTGCCGAAGCGGACGCCCAGCACGGCTATTTCGGGCGACTGTGGACTTGGGCTTCCTCGTCCTGCGCCTCATGGACGGGATACGATGACGACCGGTTTGTCGGCCCCTTCGACGCCTCGACCGCCAACAAGGTGCTGGTGGTCGGCACACGCTACGACCCGGCCACCCGCTACGAGGGCGCCGAGGCCGTCCGGGCGCTGCTGCCGAACTCATCGCTGCTGACCGTGGAGGGCTGGGGTCATACGTCGCTCTTCCTCTCCAGGTGCGCAGATCGGGTCGTGTCGCGATATCTGCTCACCGGCCGGGCCCGCGACGGTGTCGTGTGCAGCCAGGACTTCGATCCCTTCCTCGGCGTCCAGGCCTTCGCGGCAGACGCAGAGCTGCAGGCACGTCACGAGGCCCGCAAAGAGGTCATGTCCGAGGTGGCTCTCTTTCCTGGGAGGTAACCAGCGCTGAGACCGGAGGGGGCGACCGCGCGGTGGCCGCCTCCGGTCTCAGGTCAGCGCGGCGACCACCGGGGCAAAACCCTCCGGGTCTCGCACCACGTAGTGGCTGATCCCCAGCGTTGCACGCATTCGCTCGATCTTGTCGACGACCTGTTCGAGCGAGCCGGAGAGGATGAACGGCGTCTCGTCGACCACGCTGGCGTCGATGTGAAAGCGGTCAGCCAGGTCCTCCGCCGATGGCGTCTCGTTTCCGACGGCGGTGAACTGGACCAGAGCGGAACGCTCGATCTGAGCATCCCGAACACCCGCCGCCGCGCTGAGCCAGCGACTGCGCTCCTCCAGAAGCGCCAGCGCGAACCCCCCTGCGGTAGGCGAGCCGTCGTTTCCATGGGTCAGCCCCGTGAACTGGAAGATGTCGGCGAATCGTCCGGCGAGCCCGACGACCCGGCGACCGTGTCCTCCGATCAGGAAGGGCACGTGCTCCTGGGTCGGTTCGACCCCGAGATCGTCGAACCTGACCGACTCGTGGCTGCCCTGGTGGCTGGCACTACCCGTGTCGAGCAGGGAACGGAGCACCTCGAGGGACTCGCCGAAGCGCTCCACCCTCGCCCCAGGCGGGCGGATGGGACTCCCGATGGCGTCGTGTTCGGCCGACGCGTACCCGGTTCCTAGGCCCAGAACGAGCCGGCCGTCGCAGAGACGATCAAAGGTCGCGGCGGTTCTGGCGAGCAACGCCGGGTTGTAGAACTCGTTGTTGAGCACCAACGGCCCCACGCGCAGGGCGGCGGTCGCTTCGGTCGCCACCAGCAGGGGGAGGAACGGGTCGACGACGAACATGCCTCCTTGCCGGCCCTCCGAGCCGGGTACCCCGATGTGGTCCGACGTGTACAGCTCCTCGTAACCGAGCGCCTCGACCTTCCGAGCGTGCTCACGGAGTTCGGCTGGATTCCCGAAGGGTCCGCCCTGGATGGCGAAGCGATAGCGTCTGGTCGTCATCGATGTCTCCTCGGTCTACCGTGGCGAAGCCGGCCGGCCAGGATTGGCTGCGCGCCAGGAGAACGGTAGCCCCTGGCAGTGGAGGAGACAGCCCGGACCTCGCGGAGCGGCCCGATCGGTCATACTTGGCGGATGAACGACCGCAACGTGCTTGGAACGACCCTGGAAGAATGCAGCACGGATCCGCTCACGGGCTTCTACCGGGACGGTTCCTGTACGAGCGGACCCGAGGACGTCGGAAGCCATACGATCTGCGCGGTCGTCACCAAGGAGTTCCTCGATCACCAGCGTTCCATCGGCAACGACCTCAGCACCCCGATGCCGCAGTACCGGTTCCCGGGTCTCGTGCCGGGAGATCGGTGGTGCGTCACCGCATTGAACTGGGGCCGCGCCCACATGGATGGTGTGGCGGCCCCCGTCGTTCTGGCTTCGACGCACGAACGGGTGCTCGAGGTCATCCCCATCGAGGTCTTGACCGAGTACGCCGTCGACGTGCCCACCGATCCCGGCAATCTGACAGGCTGATCGCCCAGCCGGGGTTTCCTGGCCTCGTCACTCCGACGGCAGGATCAGCACGTCCGAGATCCGATCGGCGGTGTCGAGCAGTCCGGCCAGGTGCGCCGCCGACCTCGTCAGGGCTCCGGGTCGAACCTTGGTTAGGGCCACGAGCACTCGGGCGTCGTTCGGCACCTCTCGAAGCACCCCCCGCGGGTGGGTGAGGATGGCTGCGCAATCGGCAGGCGCCACCGTGTGCTCGGGCCGAACACCGAGGAACTCCACCGCTTTGTCGACGCGATGGGCAACCTCGTCGAGCCTCCGACCCAAGGCGTCCATGCCCATGGCGATCACCACGGTGGTTGCCGTGGATGGGATGACCGGCTCGTGGTCGCCCGGCGCCTTGAGTGGCCGGCCTCGTGCCCCGTCGGCCTCCACGATCACATAGTCAACCGCAGAGTCCCGAAACAGGGCATCGAGTTCCTGGGGGGACGGGCCGGTCACCTTGTGATCGTCGCCGCCGGTCAC
>CBDUEV010000065.1:0-16821 GCA_965366365.1 uncultured Acidimicrobiia bacterium
ACGACGACGATGACGACGACGACGACGAGGATGATGACGACGACGACGATGATGACGACCACGACGACGCAGTCACCTCGACGACGATCGGCTCCTGATCGGCGATCCCTCTCGGCCACCTCTGGTTGAGGCCGCTGCCCGGTGATCCGGCTCCGGACGCCCACCCGAATCGACACGGAGCGCTAGCTTCGTCGCCATGCGGGTGTGCATCATTGGAGCTGGATCATCGGGCATCGCCGCGGCCAAGGCGCTCGCCGACCGCCAGATCGACTTCGACTGGTTTGAGATGGCGTCCGACATCGGCGGCAACTGGCGGTACGACAACGACAACGGGCGCTCGGCGGCGTACGCATCGCTCCACATCGACACGTCGAAGCACCGAATGGCCTTTTCGGATCTCCCGATGTCTGAGCAGTACCCCATTTACCCGCACCACAGCCAGGTGTACGAATACTTCCGACAGTACGTAGCGGAGTTCGACCTTCGGTCCCGGGTCACGTTCTCCACGATGGTCGTTTCCGTGGTCCCCGTGCCCGGCGGCGTCCGGTCGGCGTGGGACGTTTCGACCCGATCGTTGACCACCGGAGAGGAGTCCACGACCCGCTATGAGGCGGTTCTCGTGGCCAATGGACACCACTGGGACCCCCGCCTTCCCAGCATCCCCGGAACGTTCGACGGGATGGTGCTTCACTCACAGGAATATCGAACTCCCGACATACTCGACGGCCAAAGGGTCGTGATCCTCGGCGTCGGAAACTCCGGAGCCGACATCGCCGTCGAGGCGGCCGGGTTCGCCGAGACGGTGCACCTCGCTTCCCGGCGCGGGGCTCATGTCATTCCCCGATACCTCTTTGGCCGTCCCACCGACACGTTCACCTCGGAGAAGGGTGCCGCGGTGCCTTTTGGGGTGTCGCGGATCGTCAACCAGCTGCTCCTCTGGGCGTATCGAGGCCCGCAGCGGCGGTACGGATTTCCAACGCCGGACACTCCGGTTCTGGCAGAGCACCCGACTCTCTCGCAGGATCTCCTCCGGCTCGTGAAGGAGGGCAAGATCGTCCCGAAGCCGAGCATCGGGCGTTTCGCCGGCGCCCAGGTCGTCTTCACGGACGGTTCGGCTGTCGAGGCCGATGTGGTGGTCTTCGCCACCGGCTACCGGATCAGCTTTCCTTTTCTCGATTCCTCGCTCGTCGATCCGAAGGACAACGAGATACGTCTGTATCGGAACGTGGTCCCCCCCGATTGGCCCGGCCTCTTCTTCATCGGCCTCGTGCAGCCACTCGGAGCGATCATGCCGCTGGCCGAACTCCAGGCGAGGTGGGTGGCAGAGTTGCTCACCGGTGGGAAGCTGCCGCCTCCCGCCGAGATGGAGCGCCGGATCGAGTGGGATCGCGCCGCGGTCTGCGCCAGGTATGTGCCGTCGCCGCGCCACACCATCCAGGTCGACTTCTTCCCGTACAAGAAGGTCTTGGAGACCGAGATCGCCGCGGCCAGGCGCCTCGGCGCCGACCCGGGCCCCCGAGCCGGGTGACGGCTACCGGTGGAGCTGCTCTGGCGAAATGAGGATGCCGTCAGGGTCGCCGTAGAGCCAGGCGCCCGGCGTGAACTGGGCCCCCGCGAACCAAACCGGCTGGTCCACGATCCCCGCCCCGCGCTTCTCGGACTTCTTGGGTGAGGTAGCCATAGCCACGATGCTCGTCGGCATGGTCCCGATGATCGCCGAATCGCGGATGGCTCCCCACACAACGAGGCCGCTCCAACCGTTGTCGATCGCCAGTGTGGCGAGCTGGTCGCCGACGAGAGCGCAGCGGGTCGACCCACCTCCGTCGACCACGAGGACGGCGCCGTTGCCAGCCGTCTCGAGAAGAGCCCGCACCGAGGTGTTGTCCTCGAAGACCTGCACTGTCCGGATCGGGCCGCAAAACGACGGTTGCCTCCCGAAATGCCGGAGCTTCTCGGTGCTGAGGGCGGCCACGGTTGGGTGGGCGTCGGACAGATCTGCAGTGGTCCAGGTCACGATCGGTAGCGCTCCACGAACGGAGCAAGGCTGTCGACCTGTGGCAGCACCACGTCGGGTCCCTCGGGCGGCACTCCGAAAACCACTCGGCCTACCCCGGCTTCGACATAGGCGTCGAGGATCTCAGGATCCGGTTTGGCGAAGAACACGCCCAGGGAAAGCAAGGCGGGATCCTTGCCGGCCTCCTCGGCGGCTCGGCGCAGAGCGGTTGCCTTGGCCACGATGTCGGATCTCGACGCGATCGGCATCCATCCGTCACAGAACTCGGCGATATCGGCAAACGTCTTCGGTCCGGCCGAACCACCCATGATGATGGGGGGATGAGGTTGCTGGACCGGCTTGGGCCAGGACCAGGAGGGCGAGAAGTCCACGTGGTCGCCGTGGAACTCGGCCTCATCTTCGGTCCACAGAGTCTTGATGGCGAGCACCTTCTCCCGCAGGATGGCGCGACGCTCGGTGTACCGAACACCGTGGTGCGCCATTTCCTCCTTGTTCCAACCGTATCCGACACCGAAGATGAAGCGACCAGCCGAGATCGTGTCCAGTGACGCCGTCTGTTTGGCCAGCCACAAGGGGTCGTGCTGTGCCACCAACGAGATCCCCGTTGCCAGCTTGATGTTCGTGGTCACCGCCGCCGCGGCGGTGAGCGCAATGAGCTGATCGTGCGTGCGCCAGTACATCTCCGGCAGGGGCGGCGCACCCTGGCGCCCGCCCCACGGCGTGATTCGGCTGGTGGGGATGTGGCTGTGTTCGGGGAACCAGAGCGATTCGAACCCGCGGCTCTCGGCGGCTTGGGCCAGCTCGGCAGGTTGGATAGCCCGGTCGGTCGGGAACATGGCAAGGCCGACATCCATGGTGTTGCTCCTTCGTAGAACGCGGGCCGAGCCTAACGGGTGCGCCGTGAGGTAGCCTTTTCACCATGACCAGCATGACGAGGGGAACGTTCCGTGCGGCGGTCGTGGGACTGGTCATGGCAACGGGCCTGGCCGGTTGCACGTCGACAACGACCACCACCACCACGGTGGCCGCCGCCACCACCACCACGACGGTGGCTCCCACCACCACTACTTCTACGACCGAGGCGCCGACCACCACGACGTCCTCGACGTCGACCACCACGACAACGACGACGGTTCCGCTGACGGTCGATGCGATCGAGGTCGATCTGACGACCCCGTGCGGCGTGGTCGAGGGATGGCTGGCGTATGCCAGCGTTGCTGCCTTTGATCGAACCTGGGCGTTGACCCATCCTTTCACCCAGACGGGTTCACCGCTCGAGGCCGGCGCCGGAGGGTACGAAGCCTTCGACAACCCGGTCTACCAGGACGAGACGGCCATGACCGCCGCGGTGGTCGGCGTAGACGTAGACTGTTCCTTCGCGGATTTTGGGACCAGCTTCGGGGAATCGGTGGGGGTGGTGACGCTCGCCGGCCGGAGTGCGACCGGTCCGGGTGCGCTGGGAGTTGCCGTGCGAACCGACGGCGACCAATGGAAGGTCGACAACTTCGCCGGCCATGTATCAATCGTGTCGCCCGATCCCTTCGGCGAGCCCGAACCGGACGAACGGGTGGTCTTCCTGACACCGCTCGGCACGTTCGACACGCTTCTCCTGGTTGACGAAATGGTCGTACAGGCCGCGGTCGTGCAAAACCCGGTCGACCTCGAAGAAGCCGTCGGCACGTGGGTGCCCGATGCGCCATTCTCCCCTGGAGACCACGTGGTCACTGTCGCCTCGATGCTGGAGAACGGAGTCGTCGCCGCCGCGGCAGTGCGATGGACGGTTCCTTGATCGAGACGGCGGCGGGTTCGAGGGCTCCGGGAACGGGCGCCGGCTGACCGCGCCACCCAACACCCCGCTTCGGCAGACGGGTCGAGCTCCCGGCGCGGGGAGAGCGGCCCTGCCGGTCGGCTTCTCGTCCCAGGGCAAGAACGTCGATTGTGGCGTGGAGGGACGGCCCCTGCCATACGGCGGGTCGAGGAACCTGAATGGGGTCACGCGGCACGTTCCAGCGTCGCCCGGTCCGCTCGGACCAAGCGCGACTCATGTGGTCCCGTCCATCCCGGCGGCCCGGTTGTGCGCGCCGTCCTTGCGCCAGTGCACGACGGGGAGATACACCCAGGTCGCACCGACGAGCAACCCGGTGACGGCAGCCGCCATTGCGGCGACGACATTGCCGAAAACGAGGATGGAGACCAGATAGGTCGCGGCAACCAGTGCCAGCGCCGCCAGTACCGTCCCGGCGTTGGCCAGCTGGACCGCCGCCATCACGTGGCGGGGGTGCCGGCGCGCCAGCGAGGATTGTCTGGCACGCATCCGCTGGTGAACGCTGGGGGCCACCAGGAGTACGGTGGCGAGCGCCGCACTCGCGAACGCCATGTAGTAAACGACCCGTTCCTGGTGGCTCAATTCACCGAAGGCGCTGTAGAACGGAAGCGTGAGCAAGAAGGCAAAGAGCACCTGGACCCCGGGGAGTGTCGTGCGCAGGCCTTCCATGAGGGCTCGAAACTGCTCGTTGAGATCTTCCTGCGGAAGCTCCGGGCGATCGGGGGTTTCGGTCGTTTCGTGCTTAGCGTTCATCATGCCCTCCTCGACACGAACGTGGCCCGCTCGAAGGGGCCGCCCCCTGTCGTGACTGGTGTGGGACTTCGGCTATTCCAGTGGGCTGGCCGTGGCGGCGGCGGCGGCCGCATCGAGCTCGCCGGCGGCCTCGCCGCTCATCAGTTCACCCGAAGTGTTCTCGATGTGGGCTCGCACGAACCACTGGTACAGCTCCAACTTGCCGCTTTGGCCGATCAGCAGGTCTTCCGTGACCGGATCCCGCTCAGCTGCGAACTCGGCGGCGGACCGGTGGTCGGCGATGACGCCGTCGTACACCTTGTCGAGCGCGGCGAGGTGCGCGGCGACCACGGCGCGCCCGAGGGAGTAGTCGTCCCAGCTTCGGGTCGATGCCACGTACCCGGAGAGGCCATTGGGAACGCCGCCCATCGTGGCGATGCGCTCGGCGATTTCGTCGGCGGCGGCTCGCACCCCCTCGACTTGGTCGTCCAGCATCTCGTGCACGGCGATGAAGCCTGGCCCGACGACGTTCCAGTGGATGTGCTTGAGGGCGAGACCGAGGTCGACGAGGCTGACGAGCCGCTGCTGTAGACGGTCGGTGAGATCCTTGGCCGTGGCCTCGGAGACGCCCGAAGGTCGAAAGTTCTGTTCCATGTTCTCTGGCTCCTGTGTGGTCGGCGATGGGGTGGGAAGCGAAGGCACGGGACCGGAGTCACCGCGCTGGGTGATCAACGGTCAGACGGAGGAGCGGGACCGCCAGCCGGTTATCGCACCCCACACGAACAGAACGAGGGCGATGATCAGCATCCATTGCAGTGCTTCCACGAAAAGCCCGACACCGCCGATCAGCAACGCCAGGATGAGCAAGATCATTGCGAGACTCAAGAGGTCCTCCTTGGTGGTTGGTTATTCCTCATCTACCCGCTGCTCGTCTCCCGCAAACATCGCGGCCCCCTATTCCGCCGTTTTCCGAACCCGGCGGCAGGGTAGAACGTGATGAAGCCGGGTAGAACCTGATGACAACGACCAGGAGACGAGATGCTGCGAGAGTTCCGCGAGTTCGCCATGAAGGGAAACGTCGTCGACATGGCGGTTGGCATCATCATCGGTGCCGCCTTCACCGCCGTGGTCAACTCGGTGGTGGGCGACGTGCTCACACCCTTGATAGGGATGCTGACCGGCGACCTCGACTTCTCGGACCGCTTCGTGGTGCTGGATGCAGGCGATCCGGCGGGGCCCTACGCAACGGTGAGCGCCGCAGAGGGGGCCGGGGCGACGATATTGGCCTATGGGAACCTGGTGAACGAGATCATCGGATTTTTGATCGTGGCCGCCGCTCTCTTCATCCTCATCCGGTGGATCAACCGCCTGCGTCGTCCCGACACGCCACCGGCCCCGACGACGAAGCCGTGTCCCTATTGCCTGTCTCACATCGACCAGGATGCAACGCGCTGCCCGCAGTGCACGTCGCAGCTCGACGCGGCATCGGCTTCGTGAGGCCCCGTCGAGTCCGTCGTCGAGTGGATTCACGCTGAGTGTCGGGAACGGCGCCGTGATCCGCTGAGCCTCGTCGACCTGGGGCTGGGCGGCGATACGCGCCGGCGGCGAAGCGCCCGATGCGCACGGTCTCGAGGGTGTTTCCAAGCCCGAGGGACCGCGCCTTGACCTTCCCGATCGGGGGTGTCGAAGGAGAGAGGCTCCTAGGCTTGAGCTGGATGCCGGACACGCCTGACGACGCCTCCTTCGCCGCACCGATCCCAACAGGAACGCCTTCGACACGCACCAAGGTCATCAGGGTTGCGGTGACCTTGGGGGTCCTGGTGGCCGTCTTCTTCGGGGTGCTGCCCCGTTTTGCGGATTATTCGGAGGTGGGGCCGATTCTCGCGGAATTGGCGTTTGGTGAGGTGGTCCTCTTACTCGGATTGGCGTTGTGGTTTCTGGCTGCGTATTGGCTGGTGTTGATGGCCGTGCTCCCCACGCTTCGGTGGAGGGAAGCGGCGGTCAATCAGCTCGCCGGTACCGCTGTCTCGAACACCGTCCCCGCCGGCGGCGCGGTGGCGGTCGGGGTGAATTATTCGATGTACCTCTCGTGGGGGTTCGCCCCAGAGCAGGTGTGGGCCGGTCTCCTGACCGCCGGAGTGTGGGACAGTCTGCTCAAGGCCGCCGTGCCGGTGGCGGCTGTGAGCCTGTTCGCCCTCGGCGCCGACGAAACCGGTGTCGGGTGGTCCGTGCCGTTGATCGGCGCGGCGCTCCTCGTGGCCATGATGGTGGCCTTGGTCTCGGTCCTGAGGTCGGAGGCGGGTGCTCGTTTGGTCGGCCGTGGTCTCGGCCGGGTCGCCAACCCGCCCTTGCGTCTACTGGGTCGTACCTCCATCGATTTCGAGGGACGTCTTCAGGTGTTTCGAAGGACGCTGGTGGATCTCCTCGCAGAGCGCTGGGGTCGTTTGACGCTGGCCATGGCGGGAAACCACCTCGCCATGTTCGCTGTCTTCGTTGCGTCGCTCAGAGTGGTGGGTGTCGATGAGCTCGGCTTGGTGCCACTGTTGGTCGCTTTCTCGCTGGCTCGCTTGCTCAGTGGCGTGCCGATCACACCCGGCGGGCTGGGGGTCGTCGATGCCGGCTATGTGGCACTCCTCTCGCTCACTGCGTCGGCCGACTCCGACGCGGCGATAGTGGCCGGGGTGCTCTTGTTCCGGGCACTGACCTTCTTCCCGCCGATCCCCCTCGGTCTGGGAACGTGGCTCTTCTGGCGGGCCAACCGATCATGGCGGAAGCCGGCCGGCTCACGGAAACCGGTTGCGGCATGAAATCACTACCATCCCGGCTCGTGCGCCACACGCCTGAGAATCATCCAGCTCGCTCGGACTGCGAGCGCGTTCTGCCCGGTATCGGCCAACCGGTCAATACCCTCACCAGCCTGGGGATCACCGCCATGGGCGTCCGCCTGGCACGACGCTCCGAAGCCGATCCGCGCGCCCATCCGGGCGCCAAATGGGCGGGGTGGGCGCTGGTGGCCGCCGGCTTGGGATCGGCGTTGTACCACGGACCGGGCGGCCGGTTGGCTCCGTGGCTGCACGACGTCACCCTCCTGGCTCCCCCCATCGTGTTGGCACTCGCCTCGGAAGGCGATCGTCGCGCCATGGCCGATGTTGCCCCGGTGCAGGCGATCAGCGTGGCCATGGGCAGCGCCGGGGTTCTGCGAGCCGTCGCTCCGAAATCTCAGGACTCTCTTTCCGCAGCCACCGGTGCCGCCCTCATGGGGGCGGCCTGGCAGAGAATCCGCTCGGAGCACGTCGAGCACGATCTGCCGGCTCTGGCTGCAGCGGCGGCCACGGGCTTGGCCGGGGTGGCGGTTTTCGCGCTGAGCCGTACCGACGGTCCACTGTGCCGCCCGAAGAGTGTGTTTCAGGGGCACGGACTGTGGCACCTGCTGGCGGCGGGAGCGACGGTGATCGCCTCCCGGGGGATGGGACTCGATCAGCGCAGGGCGGCGGTCACGTAGTCGACAGCCTCGGCCCGAGTCACCAGCACCTTGGAGACCATGTCCGCCCGGCTCCATGACCTCCACCACCCGAGACCGGCATCGATGGCGTCGACCGCGCTGTGCGCCCCGATGACGATGAGGATGGATCCGAGGGCGAGAGCGAAACCCTGCACGACCACCTGCCAGCCAACGAGTTGTGAGGACCACAACGTGAAGGCCCAGGCGGCAGGAAACGCCGCCAGCGCCACCAGCACCCTGGCGGTTCCTTTCGTGACCGGCTCTCGGACGGCCGTCCCCACCAGGATGGTCAGCAGGATCGGGACGATGTTGGTGACGAAGCTGAAGTAGGCGAGCGGTGTCACCACCACGAGGGTCAGCATGGTGACGGTCATCTTCCGAAGCAGGTCGCGTAGACGAACTCGCGGCACCAGGTGGTCGTCCCGAACTCCGAGGTTGACGAGATCGAGGTGATACCTGCCCATCCGATCGATGATGGCCGTTTCGATCTCCGGCGGAAGCGCGGCGATCCGATCGGCCAGAGCCACGAGTGCTGACATCGAAGGGTTCCTGTAGGGCTGGCCTACATCGGCGCTGAGGACCACATCGGCCGTCCGGAGCAGCCGAGCCTTGCGCTGGAGACTTCCGTAGGTGGCCGAGAGTGAGGCCAAGCGGACGGAAAGGAGTCTCGTGACCGAGCGGATGGTCTCGGGATCGTGCGGGTCGATCTCCGCGGGAAGCAAGGCCTGGTCGGGCGCCGGGTCCGATTCCAAGCCGGGGTCCATGAGCATCCGGGCAGGGGTCAGTTCTTTGAGTTCGATCGGCGAGCCGATTTCGACGAGGCCCCGGGAGCGTGTGGCGGCCTTGTCCATGTACGTGATTCCGACCGGGATGAGCTCCAGATCCGTGATGTCGTGACTCGACGCTCCGAGGGCCATGCGCGCCGCCCCGGTCCGGAGGGGCTGCAGGCGTTCCTCCTCCGGCACGGTGCCTTCCGGGAAGATCGCCACCGTTCTCCCTTTCGCCCAGGCGGCGTAGACCCTGTCGAACGAACCGATATTGCCTTCGGTGCTGGCTCCATCGAGCGGGCGGTAGACGGGAATGGCGCCCACCGCATTGAGGAGGAGCCGGGTGGGGAGGCGGTCGAAGAGGGTGGATTTGGCGATGAACAGGGGGTAATCACCGAGCGCCACGATGAGCAGGATGACGTCGACCAGACCGTTGAAATGATTCGAAATGACCAGCCGGGGACCGGACCTGCGAGGAGGACGCCCCTGCACTTCGAGACTCTGGAAGAGGCCGGCCACGACAAGCCGCGCGATTGCCCAGAGGAGGCGAGCACGAAGCCGGTACAGCATGCTTCTACCCTAGAGTCCCCCCAATCCCGGAGTGGGGCAGAGGAGCGACGGGACGAAGGACCGCTCCAACCCTCCGAGAGAACGTCGCCGGCCGGGGGTAGCATCGGTGAGGATCCGGGAAGGAATCGATGTCTGAGATCAACTGGGCAGCTTGGCTTCCTGTTCTGGCCCTCGCCCTCGGTCTCGTCGGCTATTCGCTGTTCGACATCGGGCGCAGCGAGGTTCGCTTGCTCCCCAAGTGGGGATGGGTGCTCATCTGCCTTCTCTCGATACCTCTCGGAGCGATCGTCTATCTCGTGGTGGGCCGCGACCGGCCTGTCGAACCGCCTGCGCCGTGATCCGTACCGATCGACTCACCAAGCGCTACGGCGCCGCTACCGCGCTCGACTCGATCGATCTCCATGTGCCACCTGGCGCGATCTACGGGCTGGTGGGGCCGAACGGAGCGGGCAAGACGACCCTCCTGGGGATTCTGGCCGGCCTCCGGAAAGCCACCAGCGGCTCGGTGTCGGTCGCTGTCGACGAGTCCGAGGTGGCGGTGCTTCCGGATACGCCCCGGTTCGACCCGTGGCTGAGTGCACGAGAGATCGTCGACCTGGCGCGCACGATCGGATCCACGCCGGCCGATCCGAGCCGGGTCGAGGAAGTGCTGGCCCAGGCGGGTCTTGCCGAGGTGGCGGACCGCCTGTCCGGCGGGTTCTCGCGGGGCATGCTTCAGCGGTTGGGGCTGGCGGCCACGATCGTCAATCACCCCCGGCTTCTCCTGTTGGATGAGCCGAGTTCGGCGCTCGATCCCATCGGACGCCGAGAGGTTCTCGACCTCGTCACCCGGCTTCGAGGCGAGGCAACCGTGGTGTTCTCGAGCCACATCCTCGCCGACGTACAGGAGGTCTGCGACCGGGTGGGCGTCCTCAGACGAGGACGGCTCGTGTATCAGGGTTCGGTCTGGGAGCTGCTCGAGGAGAGGACCACCCCTCGGTATCTCGTCCGTCTTCGTTCGCCCTTGGAGCCCGTGATCGACGGCCTCGAGAAGGCTGCCTGGGTGCGGCGAGTGACGGTGGTGGGTCCCGACCAGCTTCGGGTGGATGTGGCTTCGATCGCAGATGCAGAGCACTCACTCGTCGGCGTGCTGAACGAGGCGGGTGCCCTGGTCGTGAGTCTTGGCCCGGCGGCGGCCACACTGGAGGATGTGGTGCTGGAGATCGTGCAGTGACAGATCGCGCAATGACCCTGTGGCGCCTCGAATGGCTGAGACTGATCCGCAGCAGGAGGTGGCTGGCGCTCGTGGCGGTCTACCTGTTCTTCGGGCTGCTCGGGCCGTTCACGGCGCGATACATGGGCGAGATCGTTGCCCGATTCGGAGGCGGGATCGAGGTCACGCTCCCGGACCCCACGCCTGCGGACGGCATCACCCAGTTCGTCGCCAACGCGGCGCAAATCGGGTTGCTCGTTGTCATCGTGGTCTCCGCCGGAGCATTGTGTCTCGATGCGACTCCCGAGATCGGGACCTTCTTTCGTACGCGAGTTGCCAGCTTCTCGAAGATCCTGGCGCCCAGGTTCCTGGTCACCTCTGGCGCGGTCCTGGCGGCCTTCGCGGCCGGCACGTTGGCAGCTTGGTATGAAACGGTGGTGCTCCTGGGGGACGTACCCGCCGGTCGTCTCCTGGTGGGGTGGCTGCTCGGGGCGCTCTACCTGGTGTTTGCTGTCGCCGTCGTGGCGGCGGTGGCGGGGCGGTCCCGGTCGGTGTTGGCGACGGTGTTCATCACCGTGCTGATCCTCCTGGGTTTGCCCATCCTCGGCGCGGCTCCGGCGGTTGGCGAGTGGTTGCCCAGTCGTCTGGTCGGGGCGCTCGACGGTTTGGTGCGGGGAGAGGTGCTCTCCGAGTACGTCCCCGCCGTGGTCTCGACGGTGGTCGCGACCGCCGTTGCGTTGCGGCTCTCGATACTCTGGGGTTCCCGGCGAGAGATCTGAACCCTCCGCCGCCGAGGAGGATTGCCCATGTCCGACTGGAAGACACCCATCGCCGAGGAGTTCCGGTGCTCGGCCCGCACCCGCAGTGACGGCCTACCCGTCGAGCGTGCCTATCGGCGTCGCCACGACGCTCGTAGGCACACTCGACCGGTCGTTTTCGTTGCGACGTCCGCAGGGGTCCGCCGTGGCGTTTCGCGAGGGAGGTGACCTTGACCGCGATCTCGCTCCTTGACGTAGGCAAGGTCTTCCCCGATGGCACGAAGGTCCTCGAGCACTTCGAGCTCGAGGTGGCCGACGGCGAGCTCATGGTGTTGGTTGGCCCGTCGGGCTCGGGCAAGACGACGGTGCTCCGACTCATCGCCGGACTCGAGACTCTCAGCTCGGGTTCCATCCTGTTCGACGGCCGCCCGGTGCATCACCTCGCCTCCGCGGAGCGAAACGTTTCGATGGTCTTCCAGGACGGGGCGCTGTTCGGTCACATGTCGACTCGTCGGAACATCGCCTTTCCGCTCCGAATACGGCACGTCGAGAAGGAAGAGGCCGACCGGCGGGTGGAAGAAGAGGCCACCCATCTCGGGATCCGAAGCCTGCTGTCGACCCGACCCAGCGAACTCTCGGCGGGGCATCGGCACGCGGCCGCCACGGCGCGGGCCATCATCCGCGACAGCGCCGCCTTCCTCCTCGACGAACCACTTGCCGCTCTCGACGCCCGCGCCCGCCAACGGGTCCGTGCCGAGGTGGTACGCCTCCATCGAGAGCTCGGGTCGACCATGGTGTACGTGACCAACGACACCGCCGAGGCCCTGGCGATCGGCGAGCGGATCGCCGTGTTGAGCGACTCGGGCGCGCTCCTCCAGGTCGACACTCCCGACCGGCTGTATTCGACGCCGCTCGACACGTTTGTGGCGAAGTTCGTAGGACCGATCAATCTCATCGCCACCGAGTTGGAGCTCGACGATGGGGTCGACTGGCTGGCGATCGGCCACGATCGAATCCGGTTGTGGGAGGAAGCTCGAGCGCCCGACGCCCTGGCTCGTTTTCGAGGTGAGAGCATTCTCGTCGGGATCCGACCCCACCACCTGACTCTCGCCGCGCCGGGGGCCTCCTTCGACCGTTGTGTGCACGGGATCGCCACAGGTGTCTCCGACCTCGGCGCCGACCTCGACATCGAGGTGGCGGCAGGCTCCCTCGTCCTTCAGGCTCGAATCCGCCGCCGCCGCCCGCTCTATCGAGGTGACCTGGTGGAATTGGCGTTGAACCCGGATCGACTCTTGTTCTTCGACCCTGCCACTCAGCTCCTCATTTCGCGATCCCGAGCCGCCTGAGGGAAGGCTGTCGCGTGTGGTGTTGCCCCTCCTTTGTTCACCTAGACTTACCGCGTTCTTCATCGGTTGTGGTTCACAGACCGAAGCTTCCTAGCTCGTGTCTGCACTCACCGGTGCCCGAGAAATGAAAGAAGGAACACATGAAAAACTGGAAAGCCCTCCTTGGGCTCCTCCTCGCTTTCTCCATGCTCGTAGCCGCGTGCGGCGACGACACTGCGGAGACGACCGAGGTGACCGAGGCGGCCGTCGAAACGACCGTCGCCGAGACCACCACCACCGCCGCCGAGACCACCACCACCGAAGCGGCTCCGGCCGAGTCGACGACGACCACACTGCCCCCGGTTGTGCGCGCCGACGCCGATCTGGTCATCTGGGCGGATGACACACGCGCCCCGGCCATCACTCCTTTCGCTGAGCAGTTCGCCGCCGAAAACGGACTGACCGTTGCGGTTCAGGAAATCGGCTTTGGCGACATCCGCGACCGGCTGGTCGTGGCAGCTCCTGCCGGCGAAGGACCAGACATCATCATCGGTGCCCACGACTGGCTCGGAAAGCTCGTTACCAGCGGTGTGGTTGCTCCGATGGACCTCGGCGACGTGGAAGCCGAGCTGCGGCCGGCCGCCGTGTCTGCTTTCAACTACGAAGGCCAGATCTACGGACTTCCGTACGCCATCGAGAACGTCGCCCTGATCCGCAACACGGACCTCGTGCCCGATTCGCCCGCCACCTTCGAGGAACTCGAGACGGTTGCGCTCGGTCTTCTGGAGGCCGGTGAGGTCGAGATCCCACTGGCTCTGCAGGAGAACGGCAACGGCGATCCCTTCCACAACTACCCACTGTTCACGTCGCTGGGCGGCTATGTCTTCGGACTGAACGCCGACGGAAGCTACAACGCCGACGATGTCGGCATCGACTCCGAAGGCGGCTTGGCCGCGGCCGGAGCGTTTGCTGCCTGGGCCGAATCAGGGCTCATCGACGTCGACGTCACGTATGACGTGATGACGGAGAGCTTCGGGAACGGCACGGCACCATTCGCCATCACCGGTCCGTGGGCGCTTCCGAACTTCGAGAACGTCAACTATGTGGTCGAGCCGATTCCGTCGGCCGCCGGTGGAGAGCCGCGACCCTTCATTGCCGTGCAAGGCTTCATGGTATCGGCGTTTGCGGAGAACCCGCTCTTCGCCCAGACCTTTGTCTTGGACTTCATGTCGACGCAAGAGGCGCAGGTTGCCATCTTCGAGGCCGACCCCCGGCCGCCGGCACACCTGGGCGCTTTCGATGAGGTTGCCGCTGGCAACGCCAACATCGCCGGTTTCGGCGAAGCCGGCGCCAATGGCTACCCGATGCCGAGCATCTCGGCCATGGACTCGGTCTGGACCGCCTGGACCGACGCCTATCAGCTGGTCTTGACCGGCAGCGATCCGGAGGAAGCGTTCACCAACGCCGCCGATCAGATTCGCACGCTGATCGCTGAAGGCTGATCAGTCAGTGACACCCGACGAACCAGGCAGGGAAGGGACAGCCGGATCTCATGATTCGGGTCCCGGCCCTGCCGGCTCGTCTTCGACCCGGGGGGATTCGTCCCCCCGGGTTTCTATTTCCACCGGCATGATCATCAAGCTGTTGTTCCTGGCGGGGGTCAACGCCGCGGCCATGTCGGCGCTCCCGGCCATGTATGCGCAGCGCTGGTGGGGTGGTCTCGCAGCCGTGGTCATGGCCACGGTCTTGATCGACATCGCCTACCTGACCAAGCGCGCCATCCCCCTCAAGTACTTGGTGCCGGGCACGATCTTTGCGCTGATCTTCCAGGTCGTGCCGGTCATCTATAGCGGCTACATCGCCTTCACCAACTACGGCACCGGCAACGTGCTCACCAAGGAGCAGGCGCTCGACAACATTGACAGCCGGGTTTCGAACGTGCCGGGGGCCACTCGCTATCAGATCGATGTTCTGGCAGGAGACGGTGGCCTCGGTGACTTCGCGCTGCTCCTCACCGACGACGAGGGAGACCTGTTCCTCGGCACCCCCGACGGTCTTCAGGACGTCGAGGCGGCCGACGTCGTCACGAACGACACCGGCAAGGTGCTGGAGGTCGATGGCTTCGAGGCTGTGGCGCTGCGGGATCTCGCGGACCGTCAGGACGAGCTGCAAAGCGAATTCGAAGTGCCGACCGACGAGGGTGTCATCCGAGTGGTCACTCTCACCACCGCCGCCCTCTACGAGGTGTCCTACGTCTACGACGAGACCACGGACACCGTCACCGATCTGGCCACCGGCACCGTGTACACGGCTGTGGAGGGCAACTTCGTCGCGGAGACAGGCGAGATCCTCAGCCCCGGGTGGGTGGCCCAAATCGGCTTCGACAACTTCACCCGCATCCTCACCTCCGAAGCCATTCGAGGTCCTTTCGTCCGCGTTCTGCTCTGGAACTACGCCTTCGCCATCCTCTCGGTGATCCTCACCTTCGCGGTCGGGTTGGGCCTGGCCGTGGCCCTCAACCACCCGGAGCTGGGCGGCCGGCGCCTCTACCGATCCTTCCTGATCATCCCCTATGCCTTGCCCAGCTTCATGACCGCCCTGCTCTGGGCCGGGATGTTCAATCAAGAGTTCGGGGTCATCAACGATTTGTTGGGCGCCGATATCCCCTGGCTGCGAGATCCCTGGCTGGCCAAGGCGTCCGTGCTGCTCGTCAACACGTGGCTGGGTTTCCCCTATATGTTCCTGATCTCGACAGGCGCCCTTCAGGCCATTCCCGCCGAGCTGAACGAAGCCGCCTTCGTGGACGGTGCCACACCGCGCCAAGCCTTCCGCAGGGTCACCTTCCCGTTGCTCCTCGTCTCGCTGGCTCCGCTCCTGATCGCCTCGTTTGCCTTCAACTTCAACAACTTCAACATCATCTTCTTGCTCAATCAGGGAGGTCCTCCCATCGAAGGGGCGCAGACCCCGGCAGGGCACACCGACATCCTCATCAGCTACACGTACCGCCTTGCCTTCGAGAGCGGCAGCGGCCAGGACTTCGGCTTCGCCTCAGCCATCGCCATCTTGATCTTCATCATGGTCGCCACGATCTCGGCGATCAGTTTCCGCCGTAGCCGAGCCCTCGAGGAGCTGACCTGATGGTCGCCGACAGCACTCCCATTGCCGTACCGAAGGTGGAAGTCAGCCAGCCGAGCGGACCGATCCGGTTCACCCGATGGTTCCGAAAGCTCGGGTGGCGTCACGTGGTGGCCTGGCTGGCTTTGGCGTTTGCGCTGTTCCCCGCTGTCTGGGTGATCTCGGCGGCTTTCAACCCACTCGGCACCCTCCGGTCGCAGCGGCTGATTCCCGACGGCGCCACCTTGCAGAACTTCCGCGACCTCTTCGATCAAACCGATTTCCTCGCCTGGTACGGAAACACGATGTTGATCGCCGGAGGCGCCGCCGCGCTACAGGTCCTGCTGTCGTCGTTTGCCGCCTACGCGTTCTCCCGGATGCGATTCAAGGGTCGCCGGACCGGGCTCTTGTCGGTGCTGCTCATCCAGATGTTCCCGCAGCTCCTCGCCTTCGTGGCCATCTTCCTCATGATGGTGTCCATCAAGGACTTCTTCCCGGGGATCGGCTTGGGGACCCGGGCCGGTTTGCTCCTCGTGTACATGGGTGGCGCCATGGGCGTCAACACCTGGTTGATGAAGGGGTTCTTCGACACCATCCCGGTGGACCTCGATGAGTCGGCGAAGGTGGACGGAGCGACTCACTCGCAAATCTTTTTCAGGATCGTCCTGCCGCTCGTCGCCCCGATCCTGGCCGTGGTATTTCTCCTGTCGTTCATCTTCCTCATCAACGACTTCGTCCTCGCAGACGCCGTCCTCGGCCAGGGGAGTCCGGAGAACTACACCCTCTCCATCGGGCTCTACCGGTTCCTCTCCGATCAGTTCAACCTGCGGTGGGGGCCGTTCGCGGCCGGGTCGCTGCTGGCCGCCATCCCGATCATCCTGCTCTTCCTGTTCCTCCAGCGATACATCGTCTCCGGCCTGACCGCCGGATCGGTCAAGGGATGAACCGCTAGAGAGGCGCTCGCCCCACGACCGCCGAGCCGACCCTCGCCACGCTTGCCGGCACGACTTCGAAAGATCATC
>CBDUEV010000066.1:0-16483 GCA_965366365.1 uncultured Acidimicrobiia bacterium
CGCCATCCCCTTCGCTGCGGACGTCGACATCGTCGGTGGAGAGCGGCCCCAGCGCCCGGAGCATGTCCGCCACGCGCTCGGCGGAGTCAGCCCGTCGGTCGTCGGCCAGCCACTGGAGTTCGAGTTCGATGGAGGCGATGGCGTCCTCAGAGAGCAGCTCGCGCAGCTCGCCTTCGCCGAGTAGCTCGCGCAGGAGCTGGCGGTCCAGGGTGAGGGCGGCGGCGCGGCGCTCCGCCAGCGGGGTGTCTCCTTCGTACAGGTAGGCGGCCACGAACGAGAAGAGCAGCGAGGTGGCGAAGGGGCTGGGTTGGTCGAGGTCCACGTCGATGACTCGGATTCGACGGGCCCGGATATCGTTGAGCACCTCGACGAGGGCCGGGAGGTCGAAGTCGTCCTGCAGGATCTCTCGGAAGGTCTCCAACATGATCGGGAACGATCCAAACTGTTTGGCGACGCCCAACAGGTCGGCGGACCGGCGGCGTTGGAGCCAGAGTGGGGTACGCCGGCCGGGACGACGGCGGGGGAGCAGAAGGGCTCGGGCGGCTGCCTCCCGGAACCGGGCCGCGAACAGGGCCGAGTCGGGGAGCTGGTCCATGAGCAGCGACTCCACGTCCTCGGGGTCTACGAGGAGATCGTCGGCGGACGGGGGATCGTCCACATCGGCGAAGCGAAATGCGATCCCGTCGTCCGCCCAGATGACGCTGACATCGTGTCCGAATCGCTGGCGGAAGCGATGCTGGAGGGCGAGGGCCCACGGAGCATGGACCCGAGCTCCGAGCGGCGAGAGGAGCACCAGTCTCCAATCGCCGATTTCGTCTCGGAACCGTTCGACGATCAGGGTGGCGTCGGTGGGAACCGACCCGACGGCCGCTCGCTCCTCCTCCACATAGGCGACGAGATTGCGTGCGGCGCGGGCATCGAGATGGAACTCGTCCTGGAGGAGATCCAGCGCGGCGGGCGTGTCGAGTTCCGAGAGCCGGCGGGTGAATGCGCCCAGAGCGCGTCCCGTCTCGAGGGGTCTCCCGACCAGGTCACCGTGCCAGAAGGGCATCTTCGCCCCGGGTTCGCCGGGGGCGGGCACCACCTCGACACGGTCAGGTGTGATGTCGGTGATCCTCCACGTCGTGGTCCCGAGGACGAACACGTCGCCAGGTCGCGATTCGTAGACCATTTCCTCGTCCAGTTCTCCCACCTTGGCGCCTTCGGGGAGATTGACCGAATACAGGCCTCGGTCCGGGATGGTGCCGGGGTTCTGGACAGCCAGCTGCTGGGCGCCGGGGCGTCCCGTGATCGTGTTCTCCACACGGTCCCAGACGAGCCGGGGCCGCAGCTCGGAGAAAAGGTCCGACGGGTAGCGGCCCGCCAGCATGTCGAGCGTCGCTTCGAAAGGCCCTCGGCCCAGGTCCGCGTAGGGAGCTGCCCGGCGGACCAGGTTCCAGAGTTCGTCGACCGACCAGGTATCCATCGAGGTCATCGCCACCAGTTGCTGGGCGAGCACGTCGAGAGGATTGCGCGGAAGCTTGGTCTGCTCGACGGCGCGTTGGAGCATGCGATCCACCACCACGGTGGCGACGAGGAGGTCGCCTCGATACTTGGGGAACACCGTCGCACGGCTGGCCGCTCCCACCTGGTGCCCGGCCCGACCGACCCTCTGGAGTCCCGACGCCACGGTTGTCGGGGCTTCGACCTGGATCACGAGGTCGACGGCGCCCATGTCGATGCCCAGCTCCAGCGAGGAGGTGGCTACCACGCACGGTAGGTCGCCCCTCTTGAGTCCCTCCTCGATCTCGATCCGTTGCTCCCGAGCCACCGATCCGTGGTGGGCCCGGCTGACTGGCTCGCCCGCCAAGGTGTTCAGCTCACCGGAGATGCGTTCGGCCAGCCGTCGGCTGTTGGCGAAGATGATCGTCGAGGTGTGGTCGCGGATGCGGGCCAGGAGCTCGGGATACACGGCCGGCCAGATCGAACGACTGGGGGGTTCGTCTCCCAGCGGATCGAAGTCGGCTTCCACCGGGGCCGTCATGTCCTCGACGGGCACCACGATGTCGATGTCCAGGTCCTTGTCTCCTGCAATGTCGATGATGGAGACCGGCCGTGGAGTCCAAAGGTCGCCCTCGATCGTGCCGCCACCGAGAAACCGGGCGATCGTGTCGAGTGGCCGTTGCGTGGCCGAGAGGCCGATCCGCTGAGGTGCACGCTCGGTGATCTCCTCGAGTCGCTCCAGCGTCAAGGAGAGGTGGGCGCCTCGCTTCGTCCCGGCGACGGCGTGGACCTCGTCGAGAATGATGTACTCGAGTGATCCGAAGATCTCTCGCACCTGCGACGTTGCCATCAGGTAGAGGGACTCGGGTGTGGTGATGAGGATGTCAGGTGGCCGGCGATGCATCCGGCGACGCTCGTCCGGTGGTGTGTCACCGGTCCGGAGGGCGGTCGTGAGGGGCGGGACCGACTCGAGGCCGAGGCGCTCTGCGGCGTGCCGGATTCCCGCCAGCGGGGCGCGGAGGTTTCGGTCGACGTCGTAGGCGAGTGCCTTGAGCGGCGAGACGTAGAGCACGCGACACCGTTGTGGAGCTTCGGGAAGCGGTTCG
Organism: uncultured Acidimicrobiia bacterium; assembly: GCA_965366365.1. Classification (GTDB taxonomy): domain Bacteria; phylum Actinomycetota; class Acidimicrobiia; order Spongiisociales; family JAENVV01; genus CBDUEV01. The sequence goes on from CBDUEV010000066.1 coordinate 2,589, forward strand.
TGCATCAGCCGATCGAGAGTCCACAGGAAGGCGGCGAGCGTCTTGCCTGAGCCGGTCGGAGCATGGATCAGGGCGTGCTGACCCTGTGCGATGGCTGCCCAACCTTCGACCTGGGCCGGTGTGGGGGCGGGAAAGGACGACTCGAACCATGCGCGAGTGGCCGGGCTGAACGGTTCGAGTGGCTGCATACGGCCACTGTAGGACGCCTGTCCACCCTCGGTTCGGTGGGGCGGGCCTTCAGGGTGTTGGGATCAGGCGGCGAGGAGGTGCACGCGGCTGGTCAGGTCCAGCATGGCGGCCACCACCCCCGGGTCGAACTGGCTGCCGGCGTGGGCTCGGAGTTCGGCCAAGGCCTCCCTCGTCGACAACGGCCCCTGATAGGGGCGGTCGCTGGTCATGGCGTCGAAGGCATCGGCCACCAGCAGCACTCGGGCCGACAAGGGGATTTCTTCGCCGGCCAGGCCTCGCGGGTACCCGCAGCCGTCGTAGCGCTCGTGGTGGGTTCGGACCGCTTCGGCGATGTCGGGGTGTACTTTGTCCATCACCATGGCGTAGCCACGAGCCGGATGCGTCATCATGACGAGCCACTCGTCGGGGCCGAGCGGAGCCGGCTTGTCGAGGATCGTCGTGGGCAGGCCTCGTTTACCGACGTCGTGAAGAACCCCTGCCAGGGTGGTCCGGGCGATCATCTCGCCCGAGAGACCCATGTGGGTGGCGAGGATTCCGGCGATCTCGGCCACCCGCCATCCGTGGCGAGTGAGGTCGTCCTCAGGTGCCTGCAAAAGCCATTCGTCCAACAATGTCATCTCCTCAGGCCCTCATCTTGGTCGGCGAGGGGCTATGGGTCCATGGGGCGATCGCACTAATTACACGTAGAGCGTTGGCGGGGCCACATCGCGTTCGATCGACCGGGGCGTGATATCCACGGCGCTGACGAGTGAGCACACCAGAATGGGTCCATGGATGTCGCCGTCAACCTCGTCGAGTCGTACCTACGCCTGAACGGATACCTGACCCTTTCGGAGTTCGAGATCCAGAAGAAGAACAGGAACGGGATCTACGAGACACTCACCGACGTCGACATGGTGGCTCTCCGGTTCCCGGGCGACATCTACGCTGCCGATGCTCACACCGACGAAGACTGCCGGTTGCTGCTGATCCAAGACGACGAACTCCGGTTGGAGGCGGACACCATCGACCTGATCATCGGCGAGGTGAAACAGGGCGAGGCTGTGTTCAACGATTCGTTGACCCGTCACGAAGTGCTCCACTCGGTGCTGCAGCGCGTGGCGTGGATCTATGCGGACGGACTGGACGAGGTGATCGAGCGGCTCCAGGAGAGTGGAGTGGCGCATTCGACGGCTCGGAGCGGAGGTCAGGTCAGGACCCGGCTGGTGGCGTTCGGCCGCGCTCCCCGGTCGACGATCAACACCATCGCCCTCTCGCACATCATCGAAACGATGATCTCCTTCATGGACGAGTTCGACTCGGTGCTTCGGCCGGCCCAGTTCAAGGAACCGGCTACTGCCCTGCTCAGGCTCCTTGCCAAGACGGGCTTCGAGGTGTCGAGAGATACCGATACCACGTAGCCCGGCGGACCATCGCAGCGCAGCGACCCATGAGGTCGGTGGACATCCTGGCAGTGGCAGCCGCGTGGTCACCGTGCGGGAGTGGCGGTGCTGTCGCAGCCCCGGGTTCAGATTCACCCACCCGGCACACGGGTGATGATCCGGCGGTAGGCAATCGGCGGGAGAAAGGGTCGCCATTCTCCGGCGCCTTGGGCGAGACGATCGGCGACCACGTACGCCACGGCTGGGTTGAACCCGAGCCCGGTGTGGCTGCCGGCTACCCGGAGGTTCTCGGCGTTGTCGGCGTCTTGCACGAGGCAGCTCTGCCAGTGGACGATGCCATCGCTCCGGGTGTGGAGGGCGGTGACCGGCACCTCCAGCGGGATGCCCTCGTCGAGCATGGGATGCCCGGGAACATGAACCGCTCCCAGCAGGTCAAACAACGCCGATGCGTTGCTGGAGGTCTTGGCCTCCCCGCGCACGGGCGTGCCCAGGGTGACAGCGGTCCGCACCAGGTCGGGGGCCCGCGCCGAGAGATGGCGCACGTAGACGCCTCCCAGACTCCATCCCACCAGTGAGACGGAGGCTCCGGATCGTTGCGCCACCCGATCGAGCAGGTTGGGCATCTCGTCGGCGACTTTCTTGGTGGGCCCCACGTTGCGGCCCAACCCCCACCCGTGGACGTCGTAGTCGAGCCAGGCGAGGAGCCGCCGGAGGGGGCTCGTTGACCGATCGGTCGCCATGAATCCGGGAAAGACGATGACGCTGTGGCCGTCGCCGTGAGGGAGTCGCGACCTGAGCGGCAGCAACCCCACCGACGTGGCGAACTCACCGGACGCTCGCATCGGTTCGATCAAGGCTCTGGCCACGGGCGGTCGTTTCATGTCAGGAGTGCCTCGAGTTCGTCGAGCTCGGATCGGATCAGATCGAGGATGTTCCAGACGTCAGGCACCAGCTCGAGATCGCCGATCAGGCCGAAGCAGAGCTGCCCCATATAGCTGTGGAGGGTGATGTTCAGAGCCGCGCCGTCGACGATGGTCGAGACGGGATAGTGCCCCTCCAGCTGTGCCCCCGCCAGGTAGAGCGGGAAATGGGGTCCGGGGATATTCGAGATGACCAGGTTGAACGGGGTCACCCGCCCCGCCCTGCCGTTGCGGAAGATGAGCCGGGCGGCTCGCGCGGCGATGGCCGGGGGAGCAAATTGGGCGAAATCCTGGAGCAGGGTCGCCGGCGTGGCCTGGTGGGTCTCTTTGGCCACGTGCATCGTCTTGTGGACGAATTCGAGCCGTTCGAGAGGATCGGCGATCTGTGTCCCGATGGGAGCGATCATCGCCGACACCTTGTTGCCGAGAACGTCACCCTCCTCCTGAGTGCGGATCGAAATGGGGATCATCGCCTGGAGAGAACGCGTGGGGAGCCGGTCTCGCTCCAACATCCAGCGACGTACAGCGCCAGCCGACACCGCGATCACGACGTCGTTGACCGTCACGCCGGCGGCATTCTTGACTGCTTTCACCGTCGCCAGCGGAATCGCACCGAACGCCCATCGACGGTGGGCGGTGATGGGTTCGTTGAGGATCGAGCGCGGCGCCACCAGCGACGGACGGGTGAGGAGTTCCTCGCGGTCGGCGCCCAAACCGACCAGCGCCGGAAGCGCCTGCAGTGGTTTGAGGCCGGGGATCGACCGTGCGAACTCGTATCCCACCCGCGCGGCCCGCGCCGGGCTGAGTGCAGTGCTCACTGCGCTCCGAGCGAGCATCTCCAACGGACTGGGGATCCGGTCGCCCGCCCATTCGTCCTCCGCAGGTGGGATGTCACGGCCCTTCGGATCGGGGTCCAGAAGGACCGTGAGGATCTCGGCGCCGGACATGCCGTCGATCGCCGCGTGGTGGAGTTTCGTGTAGGTGGCGGCACGACCGCCGGCCAGACCTTCGATGAGGTACATCTCCCACAATGGCCGAGATCGATCGAGGGGTCGTTCGTGGATACGGGCCACGAGGTCGGCTAGTTCGGCGTCGCCGCCCGGTGGGGGCACCGCGATGTGTCGGAGGTGAAATCCGAGATTGAAGTTGGGGTCCTCGATCCAATATGGATTGTCGACCTCCAACGGCACCGTCAACAACCGTCGCCGAAACGGTGCGAGAAGATGGATGCGTTCTTCGATCAGGCGCCGAAGCGTGTCGATGCCCCACCCTTCGGGAGCGGTCGACGGATCCACCACGACCACGCCGCCGACGTGGCCCTGTTGGATCGGAGTCTCCATGTTCAGGAAACCGGCATCGACACCATTGAGCTGTTCCACGCCCGAAGGGTACCTGCGACACCGGGCCCGCTGCGTGTCTCGCCGCGGCCTTCCAGCTTTTCTCTCGTTCGGCGCCTTGTAGCCTGTCGGTTGGGGGCCGGTCCGTCTCCGTCATCTCGAGGAGGCCGGTCTCGCCAACGACGGGAGGCACCATGTCGGACACACCATCACGCCGCATCATCGAGGGCAGGCCGGTTCTCGTCGTGATCGATATCCAGGGAGGGGCGCCCGCTGAGTCCGAGCCATCAGCCCTTCCCTTCATGAGCGGATACCAGGCGAGGATGGACCGTGCTCCCGCCCTGATCGAGGCGGCGCGGCGCTGCGAGGTGCCGGTCGTGTTCTTCCAGGAGGCACACCGGCGCGACCTGGTGGACTTCGGTCGGGAACTGGACGGAGCCGAATCCGTCCATCTTCTCGAAGGTGACCAGGGTACGGAGGTATCCGCGGCGCTCGGCATGAAGGAGGACGACTACCTCATCCGGAAGCGTCGCTATTCGTGTTTCTTCGGCACCGAGTTCGAGATCCTCCTCAAAGGGCTGCGAGCCGAAACGCTGATCCTGATCGGCGGGCACACCGACGTGTGCGTTCACTACACCTTCGTCGACGGGCATCAACACGACTACTTCTGCCGTGTGGTCGAAGACGCCGTGGCCGGCTCCAGCCTCGACGCCCACGATGGAGCCCTGCGAGCCATGGAATACCTGCAGACCGGGGCGCGCCGATCCTCGGCTGAGATCATCGAGGCGTTTGAGCAGTACGCCCGGCGGGCGACCTCGCCGGAGGCAGGCCCGGCGGGGTGAACCGTCGTCGCTCAGGTTGGATCGATCACCCGGCCGGCCAAGACATCCTCGAGGGTGCCCTCGACGGGAAAGGGATCGGTCCACTCGGCGAGTTGGATGAGCATGCCGTGGGTGGTCTTGGGAGGGAGAAACGCTTCCGACCAGGCCTCGTGCCAATGAAGTCCGGTGATCCGGTAACCGAGTTCGGCGGCGCGGGCGGTGGCGCGCTCGAGGCTGCGCACCTTGAAGGTGACATGGTGAAACCCTTCTCCGCGGCGGTCGAGATCCCGACGAAGAAAACTGGTCTCCGTGAGCGGGGCGATGAACTCCAGCTTGCCCCCACCGGGAACCCAGAACTGCACCCAACGAAACTCGTTCCGGGGGTGGTCGGCGCCCTGGTAGAAGGTGCCGCCGATCGCTTCGACGAGTGGCAACACACCTTCGATGCCTGCCACCGCCATCGAGACGTGATCGAACCGCTCGATCACATCGGCGAGGTCTGCGGGACTGCCGCTGATTGCAGGATCCATGCCGGCAGCCTAGAACGCGAAACGGCGGGACGTCCGGCTGACTTGGCGTGGCGGTTCGGTCAGAGGTGAGCGCGAACGAGTTCGAGGGCTCGTTCGGCCAGCGGACCCTGGGCCTTGAGGGTTCCGGCATCTTCGAGGTTGAGCCGACCGACAGCCACACGGCACCACTCGCCCGCCTGACCTTTGATGACGTTGTCCGAGTCTTCGGGTCCGAACACCCATTTGGCGTAACCCGGCGCCATCAGTTCCACCCTGACCTCAGTGGGGTAGTCCTCGCCGGCCTCTCGGAACACATGGGGGAGCGATCTCCAAGCCAGCCAGGCAATATGCCGAATGCGTGGCGTGTCCTCCACTTCGGCGTCCACGGCTTCGTAGAGGTCGAGCCCGTGCGCCCAGGATTCCATGAGACGAGCCGTGGCGAAACTCCGGGCCGACATGTCACCATGGAACCACGGCACCCTGTCGGCCGCCTCCAGACGCGAGAGCTCCTCGACGACCTTGGCGCGGGCTCCGCGCCACCACTCGATGACGTCCTGGGGTCGCATCCCGTCGCCCGGCTTGATGCCTGCCGCGTTCAGGGCATCCATCGAACCAAACGTGGCGAGTTCCTTCAGCCGGCCGCCCCCGGCGCTCAATGCGTCGAAGGCATACTCCTCAGTTGATGCGAGGTGGCTGACCACCTCTTGGACCGTCCAGCCGTGCCAGACCTTCGTCCGTTTCCAGTCACGAGGGTTGATCCTCTGCAGGAACTGGTCGAGGGATTGCTCTTCGGCTACGAGGTCAGAGAGTATTTCACGCACTGGGGAGAATGCTAGCCGTTGGTTGAATCGGCCACCATTGGAGGCGGACACTTCTCAGGCCGCTCTACCAGGGTCTTTCCTGTTGTTCGTCCGTGAAGGCCGCTCCGGGACGAGCCGTGACAGGGGTCTCCACCCAACTGTTGAGGCGGTCGATGAGGAGACGGAGCCGACCGAAATGGCGTCGGTTGAACACGAAGCCGATTCTGGCGGACTCCACCGAGTCATTGTCCCGCAGCTCGGGGTCGGTGGGGTCCATCACTGCGATGTCGCCCTTGGCGACGATATCCGAGAACTCGTCGTTGAGATCGGCCACCTGCTCCGGACGCGGAGCTTGGTTGAGGCGGAGCACCAACTTCCCGTCCACGTAGCGCTGGGACTGGTAGTTGGCGTAGAAGTTGCAGATCTGGTCGGCCGCCTCGTGAGGATCCGACGTGATCGAATACAGGCCGCGATCTTCGGGCGAGATCATCCCTCTCCCGACGAGCTGTTCGATCACGAAGTGATCCCACGCGTCCCAATAGTCGGAGCCCTCCGGCTGGATCAACACGATCGGATGCATATCGGATTTTCCGGTTTGGATGAGAGTGAGGAGTTCAAATGCCTCGTCCATGGTCCCGAAACCACCAGGGAAGAGAGCGAACGCACTGGACTCCTTCACAAACCCGAGCTTGCGGGTGAAGAAGTACTTGAAGTTGATCAACTTGTCGGGCGAGATATGCGCATTGGCATCGCCTTCGAACGGGAGTCGGATGTTCACTCCGAACGACGCCTCCAGACCGGCTCCCTTGTTGCCTGCTTCCATCACCCCGGGGCCGGCCCCCGTCAGAACGTCCCAGTCGCGCTCCTCGGCCATGATGCGAGCGAACTCCATGGCGAGCAGGTATTCCGGGTCGTCCTCCGGCGTCCGAGCCGAACCGTACATGGTCACCTTGGGCCGTGACCGATGACGGCTGAACACCAGCATCGAGTAGCGCATCTCCTTCAAGGCGGTGTTGACCAGCTTGAGTTCACCTCTGTCGGGGGAGTCGCGGTGGAGTTTCAACGCCGTGGTGATGATCTCGGCGATCAGATCCGAATTGCCGTTTGCCGAGGCGCGCCCCACCAGATCGGCGATGGCGTCGTCCAGTTCCGGGTTTCCCATGTCATAGCTGCGCATCGGCGTTCCTCTTCAAGGTGTGGGCGACACGGTAGTCCCGGGAACTGCTGTGGTGGCACTCGGGGAAGCTTTCGTCACACCCGGGTCATACCTTCTCAGTAACCGAAGAAGGAGAGCCGTGCCAGCAGACTTGACCCCCGAACCGCCCCGAACCGCCGACGACATGCTCGAATTGATAGCCAAGCCGGTGTTCGGAGCCGGCCTCAACTGGGCTGTCGTCGAGCACGCCTGGCCGGCGACCAGAGAGGCCTTCGAGCGATTCTCGGTACGCAAAGTCGCCGCCTATCAGGAGGCCGATGTGCGCCGCATTCTCGCCACGCCCGGTGTCATCCAGAATGAGAGAAAGATCCAGTCGGTCGTCGCCTGCGCCGGGCAGCTGGCGGAGAAGGGTCGGCGGCACGGTTCGGTCAGGAAGTGGATCCACACCCACCCAGACCACACAGCTCGGCTAGCCGCGCTCGACGACCTCCCCGGCGTCGGGCCCTGGGGCGCCTACTACGTCGTCGCCAAGTCGGGGTTCCCTGTCCCGGCGTGGCGGCCCTGAAACCAGGCGCTACGCGAACGGTCTACCTTCAGGGCCTTTGCGGACGACGGCGTTCCAGACCGTCTCGTAGTGATCGCGGTCGTACTCATCGATGTGGGGAAGCACGAACTCCTCCCAGGCTCGCAGGAGACTGTCGTCGGCTTTGGCGTACATCCACAGACCGGTCGGAAGCCGGTCGAGGGTGCTGCGGAGACTCATGGGCGTCTCGACCCGGACGCCGGCGTCCTGCGCCTGGAACGACTCGTTGACCTCTGCCGCCAGGCGGGCGATCGCGTCTCGGAAGTCCTCCCGCAGGGTCGGGTACCGGATCTCGAGCATGGCATTCAGCTGCTCCACCGCCGGGAAGGCCTTCTCCCATATCACCCATCGGTCGGCAAAAGCCTTGTTGAGGGTCTGGGTTCCCGCGTAGTCGCGGAGGTCGGTGGGGTTCATGGTCCCGAACAACCGGACATCGGGGCGGAGGGGGACGTTCTCACCGTTGGGAAGGTCCAGGGCGTGGTAGCGATCCAAGAGACCATGGAGGGCGAACAGGGTCTCGGCGCCTGCGGCGTTCAACTCGGAGAGGTTGACGAGCGATGGTCCGCGCAGCGCCCGGGTGATGTCTCCATCCTCCCAGCGGGACTCGGTGCCGCCCTTGCCGTCGCCATGCAGCTTGGTCGACCCGATCAAGGTGATGTCGCGAACCTCGCCGGTCAGGGGGATCCGGTAGTAGGGGAGTCGAAGCAGGGCGGCGAACTGCTCGATATCGTGGTCCTTGCCGGTTCCCATGTGGCCCCGGACGGCGACGTGAAGCGGCACGAACGAATCGGTGGCTTGGCGCCGCACCTGTTCGATCTGGGCGAACTTGTAGAGCATGCCCAGATCCACGTAGTGCGGGTCGGGCTCGGGAATCTTGGCGACGCGGTGCGCATAGTCCGGTATGTCCTTGGGGACCTCGAAGGCGGTGAGCTCGATCGGCGCGCCCTCCCCGGTCGGGTCCTCGAAGAGGATGGTGTCAGGCACTGGCGGCCTCCTTTTTCCATAGTGAATCATGAGTGGTGGTTGTCCGGCCCCACCAGGCGTCGAAGCCGCTCAGGGTGAGGCTGCGTCGGAGGGCGCCCCGCACACCGTCGACCATGGCGCTGGCCAAGGCTTCCGGACGTTCGACGATCTGGTGACGGCCGTAGGCGGATTCAACGGTGCGGTCGCCGATGCCGATACCCAGCACCGTCACCCCCGTTGCCTCGACCGCAGACACGGAGTCCCCGAGCTCGGCGACCGAGCCCCGGGTCATGCCGTCCGCCAGGACAACCAGAACCTTGACGGCCGCCCCCGTCTGGTTGAGCCGTTCCGCCGCGTAGGTCACGTTGAACTCGTCGACATTGGAGCCTTTGGCGAACATCGCCAGGGGTGGTGCTTCCTGAGGGTTCCGGCGGGCGATGTCGCCGGCTTTGCGCGGGTCGGCCGCCATGAAGAACAGGCCGGCCATCGTGTCCTCGGTGGAGCGCCACCGTTGCTGGAAGGGCTTGACGAGGTAGTGGTTGACGGTGCTGGAGAGACGATCCGACGCAGAGCCCTGCGTCCTCCTCAGTCCGGCGATGGCCTGCGATTGGCGGCGCGTGTATCCCCACTCGGTGTCGTCGACCGTGGCGGCGAACGAACGATTGAAGAGCGCCACTTCGAACTCGATCTGAAGTTCGTCGCAGAGGCGGGCCAATGACCAGGCGCCCAGAGTGGCGGCGGCCAGACCCCATGGACGCCGGCGGCTCGTGAGGTCGAACGACCGGGGCTGAAGCATCGATGCCGAACCATCGATCAGAACACTGACGGCGTAGGAGCGACGGGTCCGCAGCGCCCGGCGCTCGTACATCCTCTCGTAGAGGCCGCCCGCCAGGAGAAGCGGTGCGTGAGGCGACAGGTCCCCGGCGTCGAAGCCGGACTGGAGGCCCCGCCGCTGATTGGCTGCGAAGAGGGGGTAGAGCTCCCCCGAAATGTGTCGCTGCGCCACACCCCACTCCTGGGCGGCTTCACCGAGCCGGCTCCGCCCCTCCTGGGAGAATTGGCGAAACCGGTCGGGGAATCCGGTCACGACAAGCTTTCCCCCGTGGCCGTTGGGCAGGTAGACGGTGGGAGCCTGGCTGACCTTGAGGATCTGATCCGTCGATTCCTGGCCGGCCACCTCGGAGGGAGCCTTGCGGAGCGCGTCCCCGGCGCGCGCTTCCGCGGCGTTGGACGTCTCCTCGTAGCTCTGGCGATCCTGAACGATCGGGCTCATCAGCCTGACCCTGTCGACTCCTTCCGAGATGGCCGACTCGTCGGCCTCGTCTCGAGCCTCCTTCTGCCGCTTTGTCTCCGTCTTCTCGGACTCGGACCCGAGCGTGACGAGACGGTGGAGGCGAGCCACGGCCAGGAGTTGCAGCGCCAGGTCGGCGACCTCCCACGGGTCCGTGGCCTCCTCGGCCGCCTCGAGGAACGGCGTCGCATCCGCCAAGGCGACGGCCACTCGCGCGTGAGATTTGCGCTCGAGCTGGTCCCGCTCGGCGTGGCCACCGACCAGAAGGAAACAGTCGACCGAATACTGGCCAAGCAAGGTGGCGTTGGCGAGGGCCTCGGTCAGCGAGGCTTGATAGAGGTCGGTCAACACGGAGCGAGCGCCCGGGTAGACGGCCAGACCTTGCCGTTCCTGACGTGCGTCTTCGAGAGCGAAGAAGAGGGCCTCTCCCGCCTTGCCGCCCGCTCGGCCGACCGCTTCCAGCAGCTCGAAGGTCGTGTCGTCGATCTCCTCGTCGGCCGAAAACCACTCTTTGGGCAGGGGGCGACGTTCGTCGAAGTCGGTCGAGACCAGATGCACCACCTCGTGGAGCGCCGAGGCCAGCGCCACCTCACTCGGGGTGACCGGTGCTCGCCGGGAATAGGCGGACTGGAACACGCCCGGGTTGATCACGACCTCGTCCGGCGAGGAGGATGCGTCGGCGCCCAGCCGAACACGGAGCTGGTCGTTGCCGCACAGAGTTCGGGCGAAACGGGTCACGGCGGGTGCCACCCGCGAATAGCGCCCCACGACATGCTCGATGGCGCGCTCTTCCGGAGGAAGAACCTCCGTCAGGAATGAGCGTTCGCGCGATTGCATAGCGCGCCATTGTCTCACTTCTGTCAAGTGAACACAGTCCCGCTTGCCGGATAGAGTCAGGGAGTGATTCCGATCGTGCTGTTGATTGGCGTGAACGGCGGACTGCTCGGGGCCCGTGGGCTCTGGCTGGTGGCGGTCGCCGTACTCGGGTGGCCGGCCGCACTCGTCATGGGCGGGGTGGGGGCAGGCATCGGGTTCATGGTCGGCGCCCTGGCTCTGGCCGCCGCCAACGCCGGGCTCGGCTACCTGGTCGGCATGGGTGCTCGTCGGATGTGGCGCAGGATGCGGGCGGCCAGTCCGCGACCGGCGGGTTGATCAACCCCCGACGATCACTTCCACATCCTCGTACCCGAGGGCTTCGAGGAAACTGGTGAGAGCTGAGACGGCAGACCGTTCGGCCGTGACGAGAATGCCCCGTTCGAGGGCGTCCTCGACCAGGATTTCCTCGGCCGCAAGACGGGCGGCGCGTTCCAGGTTCGGGTCTCCGTTGGTGAAGATGCCGGTCGAACGGTCATATACCCCGGTCGCCGTATTGTCGACGGTGATCTTGGTGATGGTGGCGGCAGGGAGGTGCAGCTCGACCCGGCTCGATTCGGGTTCCACGACCACGTCGGACTCCTCGATGACCGAGAGGTCGACTCCGGCCCCTACCTCGGCCACGACCAACATGGAGATCGAGTCGCCCGTCGCCCAGTTGAGCCACCCCCGATCGGTTCCCTTGTCGACCGTGGTGGCGAGCACCATTTCGACAGTGGTCAGTTCCGCCAGTTCCTGCAGGCTCTGGACCTTGACCTCTCCAAGCGCCTGGAATTCCTCGGCCGGGATCAGGTCCAGGTCGCTGACGACTTCGCTGGCGCGACCGGCCAGGTACGAGAGGATCGAGGCAACGACGAGGACACCCACAACCGCCAGGGTGAGGACCACGACCACCCAAGGCCGTGCTGTCGGGGTTGGTTGGGACGAAGGAGTTGTCACGACGGGCAGGGTAATCGGCAGATGCCTCTATGGCCTGGCCCTTCGCCCTCCCGCTCGAGCGCGACTCGGGACGGTTGGACCGCCCGATGTCCCATCCGGCGGGGCAGCGATCGGACTCCTCTATCATCGAGGGCCATGCATTATGACCTCTCCACGCTCCCCAACGGTCTGCGGGTCATCACCGAGACCATGCCGGGCGTCAGGTCGGTGGCGGTTGGCGCCTGGGTCGACACGGGGACCCGCGACGAACTGCCGAACGAGTCCGGCTGTTCCCACTTTCTCGAGCACCTGCTCTTCAAGGGTTCCGAAGGGATGTCGGCCCGCTACATCTCCGACACCTTCGATGCCATGGGAGCCGAGTCGAACGCATTCACCTCCAAGGAGTACACGTGCTTCTGGGGGCGGATGGTCGATGACGACCTGGACACCGGCTTGGGGCTGATCTCCGAAATGCTGCAGCGGCCTGCTTTCCGGCTCGAGGAAATCGACTCTGAGCGCCTCGTGGTGATCGAGGAGATCAACATGTCGGAAGACGATCCGCATGATGTGGCGTTCGAAGCCTTCACCGAAGCGGTCTTCCAGGGGCATCCCTTGGAACGCCCGATTCTTGGCACCCGCGAATCGATCCGCGGCATGACGCGCGACGACATACACGGATATTGGAAGCGGCGCTACGGCGTTGGGTCCACCGTCGTGGCCATCGCAGGCTCCATCGAGCACACCAAGGCGGTAGAGCTCGCCATGAGACATTTCGGCGACTGGTCGGGCGATGGTGTCGACCACGAGCGTGCGCCGCTCTCGCTGCAGGCCGGCGTCAAGCTGGTCCAGCGCGACACGGAACAGTCCCATTTGGTGTTCGGCGGTGAGGGTATCGAGCGGGACGACGAACGACGGTTTGCCCTGGAGGTCATGAATCACATCCTCGGTGGCGGGATGTCGTCGCGCCTGTTTCAAACGATTCGAGAGGAGCGAGGCCTCACCTACTCCGTCTACAGCTTCGCCATGCCGGCCGCCGACGTGGGCGCGTGGGGAATCTACGCAGGCACGACCCCCGAGAACACCGGAGTGGTGTTGGAGTTGATTTCCGGCGAGGTCGATTCCATGCTCGCCGACGGCGTGACTGCCGACGAGTTGGTCAGGGCCAAGGGTCACGTCCGGGGAAGCTTGGCGCTGTCGGTGGAGGACGCCAATAGTCGAATGGTCCGGCTCGGCCGTCAGGAGCTGACCGGTGGCGATCACTATTCGGTCGGCGAACGGATCGCCAGGATCGAGGCCGTCACCCGCCGAGATGTCCTCGAGGTGGCCGAGGCGGTACTCGCCGGACCGCGGGTGATCGGCGCGGTCGGACCGCTGGACGAGCGGCAACTCGAAGGGTTTGTGTTGTGATCAACGTGGCGGTGTCGGGTGCGGGCGGTCGAATGGGACACATGGTGGCGACGGCGATCGCCGACGCCACCGACCTGCATCTCGGACATCTCTACGACCCTGCCAACGATGGAGGCATGGTCGGCGATCGGGAGATCTCGCCCGAGGCCGATCTCGTCGCCGATAGCGGCGTCGTGGTGGAGTTCACTCACCCTGACGTCGTGATGGGGAACCTCGCCATGTGGCATGACATGGGGGTCCACGCCGTGGTCGGCACGTCGGGCTTCTCCGAGGAGCGGCTCGAAGAAGTGAGAAGTCTGTGGGTTGACGCCGCGTCGAACTGCCTCATCGTTCCCAACTTCGCCATTGGTGCGGTGCTCATGATGCGCTTCGCGGAACTGGCCGCCCCCCACTTCCCCGCCGCGGAGATCATCGAGCTCCACCACGACAGGAAAGCGGACGCTCCCTCGGGAACGGCTATCGCTACCGCGGCGCGAATCGGCGCTGCCCAACCGAACCAGGCACGGGCGGTCGAATCGCAAGAGATCGAAGCGGGCGCCACCGGGGCTCGAGTTGACGGCGTGGCCGTGCATTCGGTTCGTCTTCCCGGAATCGTCGCCAATCAGGAGGTCATCTTCGGCGGTCAGGGCCAGACTCTGACGATCCGGCACGACACGACCGATCGAACGGCCTTCGCCCCCGGAGTGCTGCTGGCGGTCCGAAACGTCCACCGGCTCCCCGACAGGGTCACCGTTGGCCTCGAGGCG
>CBDUEV010000067.1:0-16334 GCA_965366365.1 uncultured Acidimicrobiia bacterium
CCATTCCGATCTGGCCCATTCCGATCTGGCGGGCATCCGGCCCGCGCCAACCGAACCGGCGGTTTCGGCGCCCGGCAGACCGGCTGTCAGTGCGTGAAGCGGCCGAGCCGCATTCGGGACGTCTCCATCAGTTCCAGCTCGCGGGCCCCCGAGATCACGATGTCGGGGTCGGGAGCGAAGTCGAGGTCGGGATTGCGGTTCTCGTAGGGCACCGCGTTGAGGATCACCCGCATGGCGTTGAGGCGCGCCTGCTGCTTGTCGGTCGACCGGATGACCGTCCACGGGGCCACCACCGACGAGGTCTTGCGCAGCATGTCGTACTTCTTCTCGGTGAAGTCGTCCCAGTGATCCTGGGCTTGGAGATCCACCTCGCTCAGCTTCCAGCTCCGTAGCGGGTCGGAGATGCGGCGCTCGAACCGGCGCGCCTGAACGTCCTTCGTCACGCTGAAATAGAGCTTGACCAGGATCGTGCCCGAGCGGACCAGGTCCTTCTCAAAGCCGACGACCCCCTTCAGGAACACGCGGTACTCGTCCTCCGTGCAGAAACCGAAGACAGGTTCCACCATGGCACGGTTGTACCAGGACCGATCGAACAGGACTATCTCCCCACCTGCCGGGAGGTGGGTCACGTACCGCTGGAAATACCACTGGGTCCGCTGATCTTCGGTCGGTTTGCCGAGGGCGACCACCCGGTAGTGCTTTTCGTTCATATACCGGGTGATGCGGCGAATGGTGCCGCCCTTGCCGGCCGCGTCCCGGCCTTCGAAGATCACGATCATCCGCGCAGACTCTTTTTCGAGGTAGCCCTGCAGCTTCAGGAGTTCCACCTGGAAGGGGCGAAGAAACTCGTCCTTCGTCGCAGACTTGACGAGGGAGGCGTTTTCGCGTTCGAGCTCCTCGATTCGGGCGCGTAGAACCTCGATCTCCGAGGTGCCGTCGTCTTCAGAACTCATCGAGTCGTCTCCATCCGGCGGCATAGACCCGCCCCCTGGCCGGTTCGGCGGATTGTACGCGCAGCCGCGTGCGGTTGTGGCCCGTAGGGGTTGCAAGCGCCAACCTAGCCACGTTTGGTCTCCAGGTAGGGCGATCGAACAGACCCATCCTCAGGAGGTGATGTCCGAAAGCGCCACAGCGAGGTCGGCTCCCACGCGGGCGTTGGCGAGCGCCAGGGCGATGTTTGCCTGGAGGCTCGCCCCGTCGGTCGCCCGAGCAACATGGGCGAGGAGATAGGGCGAGATCTCTTTGCCGGCGATCCCTTCGCTTCGTGCGGCGGTGAGCGCCTCGGTGATCGTCTGCTCGATGGTGAAAGGATCGGCTTCGTCATCGCTCGGGATGGGATTGGCGACCAGGACCCCGGAGCGCAATCCTGCCTCCCAGTGCGCGTGAAGGATGGCGGCAACCTGAGCCGGGGTGTCTGCTCGGTGAGGTACGGCCTGGCCACTCTCCCGTGTGTAGAAGGCCGGGAACTGATCGGTCCCGTATCCGATCACCGGAACCCCGAGCGTCTCGAGCGTCTCCAGGGTGCGCGGAATGTCGAGGATGGCCTTGACGCCTGCCGAGACGACCGCAACCGGAAAGGCCGCCAGAGCAGTCATATCCGCCGATACGTCGCCGCTCACTTCGGAATCTCGATGCACGCCACCGACGCCTCCGGTGGCGAAGACTCTGATCCCTGCTCGATCGGCGGCGAACATGGTCGAAGCAACGGTGGTGGCCCCAACGCCTCCCGCAGCCAGGGTGACGCCGATGTCCCGCAGACTCACCTTGGTGACGTCGGGCTGGCTCCCCAGCCGCTCGAGTTCCTGCTCATCCAAGCCGATCACGATCTCGCCATCCAGCAGAGCGATCGTCGCCGGCACCGCCCCGCCGGCTCTCACCGCATTCTCCATCGCCCTACCCGTCTCGACGTTCGCCGGAAAAGGCATGCCATGGGCGATGAGAGTGGACTCGAGCGCCACCACAGGGCGGCGGTCGGCAAGGGCTGCAGCTACGTCGGGGCGGAATCGCATGGTGGCTCGGGATACTACCCGGCCCTCCTCCGCCTCGATCGGGTGATCGCCTGCGGATGGGTAGCATCACAACCATGCCTTCGATCCGCAGCAACGGAATCACTCTCGAGTACGACACCTTCGGCGATTCGAGCCATCCCGCCATGGTCCTCATCATGGGGCTCGCGACTCAAATGATCGCCTGGCAGCCTCAGTTCTGCCGAGCTCTCGCCAAACGCGGGTTCCACGTCATACGTTTCGACAACCGCGATGTGGGTCTGTCCACCAAGTTGGCGGACCCACCTCCCAGCCTGATCGCCTCGGCGTTGAAGCAACGTCTGGGGCTCCCCATCGAGGCGCCGTATCTCCTGTCGGATATGGCCGACGACACGGTCGGTTTGCTGGATGGGCTGGGGATCGAGGCCGCCCACCTCGTGGGTGCCTCGATGGGGGGCATGATCGCCCAGGAAGTGGCCCTCGGTCACCGAGATCGCGTTCTCAGTCTCACGTCGATCATGTCCACGACGGGAAACCCCAAGGTAGGTCGACCTGACCCATGGTTGGCGCGTCTCCTCATTCGCAGAGACGCAGCATCCCGTGACGAAGCCATCGAGATGTCGGTCGATATCCGGAGACGTCTCAGCCCGGTCCACTTCAACGAGAAGGACTCGCGCAACTTTGCGGCCGCCTCGTACGACCGCTCCTTTCACCCGTCAGGGAGACGGCGCCAGCTCGCCGCGGTCATGGCCTCCGGCGACAGAACTGCCCGGCTGCGAACCCTGGACGTGCCAACCCTGGTCATCCATGGCCGCCAGGACTCGCTCGTCCACCCCGACGGCGGCCAGGCGACGGCTGACGCCATCCCGGGGAGCAGGCTGGTCATCTTCGACCAGATGGGCCACGACCTCCCGCACCCTCTCTGGCCCGAACTGGTGGACGCCATCGCCACCCACGCCGCCGCAGCGCCTCGCCCGGGCTGACTCCGTGGAGACAACTGCGACCATCCGACGGTACCGGCGTACCGACGAGGAGGCAGTCGTGGACCTCTGGTCCAGGTCGGCTCGGGAAGCACATCCTTTCATCCCTGGCGAAGGCGAGGGGACTCGTGCGGAAGAACTTCGTTCCGTCTACCTGGTGGACGCCGAGAACTGGGTGGCGGTGCTGGACGGCCGGGTCGTCGGGCTCCTCGGCTTGCTTGACTCGGAGATCGGCGGCCTCTTCGTCCACCCCGACCACCAGGGCAAGGGGATCGGTCGGGCTCTGGTGGACCATGCCCGCAGTCTGCGCGGCGCGGTCCATCTGGAGGTGTACGCCGAGAATGAGCGGGCCCGGGGTTTCTACGCCCACCTCGGATTCACCGACCGAGGGAGGCGTCGCGTCGAAGAGGCGACGGGAGCGACTTTGATCCATCTCGTCCTGGAGTAGACGACACGGGAGAAAGGCCGTTGGCGATCGGCGAAAGGCCAATCGCCCCTTGGAAATCATCGACTCCTGTTCGACAGTGACAGCATGCATCGCGTGCTGTCCGTCGAGGTCGTTGCCCCCCGTGTCCGAAGATTCGAAATAGAAGCGCCTGCGATCGCCATGGCCCGACGCGCAGGCCAGTTCGTCATCGTCCGGGTCGTCGAGGGCAGCGAGAGGATCCCCTTGACCATCGCCGACGCCGACACCGACAGAGGGTCCATCGTCCTCTTCGTTCAAGCGGTCGGTCGAACGACGGAACTCATGAACGGCCTGCGGAGCGGTGACGAGATCAGCGACATCGCCGGTCCGCTCGGCACACCATCTCGGATTGCCCTCTATGGATCGGTGGCGGTCGTCGGCGGTGGGCTCGGGACTGCCATCGCCTATCCGACGGCGGTGGCGCTCACCGAAGCGGGCAACGACGTGGTGGCGATCATCGGAGGAAGATCGAAGGACCAGGTCATCCTCGAACACGAGTTTCGGCGGGCCGGGATCGAGGTTCGGCCCTGTACGAATGACGGATCGTACGGGACCCACGGCCTGGTGACGGATGAACTCGCCCGAAAGCTGACCGAGGGGGGCGGCGTCGACGCGGTGTTCACAGCCGGGCCGGTTGCCATGATGCGGGCCGTTGCCGAACTGACTCGCCCCCGTGGCATCAAGACCGAGGCGAGTCTCAACCCGATCATGGTGGATGGCACGGGGATGTGCGGCGGATGCCGCGTGCAGGTGGATGGAGAGACGAGGTTCGCCTGCGTCGACGGCCCCGAGTTCGACGCACATCTGGTCGATTTCGAGTTACTCGACCGCCGCAATCGAGCGTATCGCAATTTCGAGGCCGCACGCACGGCATCGCTCAGCCCCGAGGACCTCGACAGACTCCTCGCGCCCGCCCGCCTCGGCGCCTGTGAGGAGCGTCGATGAAGGACGCACCCCTCACCAAGCGAGAGCGGATGGAGATGGAGCGCACTCTGATGCCTGAACAAGACGCGACGGCGCGCTCGCATTCGTTCACAGAAGTCAACCTCGGCTTCACCGCCGAGATGGCCGAACGCGAGGCGATGCGGTGCCTCGAATGTCGGCGAGCGCCCTGCGTGGATGGCTGCCCGGTGGGGGTGAACATCCGGGAATTCATCACCCTCGTCGCCGAGGGCGACCTCCCGGGAGCAGCGGAGGTGATCCGTCGAGACAACCTCCTCCCGGCGATCTGCGGCCGGGTGTGCCCCCAGGAAAACCAATGCGAGGGGGCTTGTGTACTGGCCAAGAAGGACAAAGCCATCGCCATCGGCCATCTGGAACGCTACGTCGCCGACCAGGCTCGGTCGGCCGGACTCCGACCCCCCGTCGCGGAGCCCGAGCCGTCGGGCCACCGCGTGGCGATCGTCGGCAGCGGGCCGGCGGGTCTGGCGTGCGCGGCCGACCTAGCCAAGGCCGGGCACGCCGTCACGGTGTTCGAGGCGCTTCATGAACCAGGCGGGGTGCTCGTCTACGGAATACCCGAATACCGACTTCCTCGGGCCGTGGTGGCCTCCGAGATCGAGGGGCTCGTTCAGCTCGGAGTCCGATTCGAAAGCAACGTCATCGTTGGTCGAACCTACCGCCTGGAAGAGTTACTCGGCCCGGGCGGTTTTGAGGCGGTCTTCATCGGAGTCGGAGCGGGCCTCCCCAGGTTCCTCGACATTCCCGGCGAGAACCTCATTGGTGTCTACTCGGCCAACGAGTTTCTCACCCGGGTGAACCTGATGCGCGCCTACCTGGAGGATGCCGAAACGCCGGTACTCGATGTCGCAGGAAAACGAGTGGCGGTGTTTGGCGGCGGCAATACCGCCATGGATGCCGTGCGGACGGCTCGGCGGCTGGGGGCGGCCGAGGCACGCATCGTCTATCGGCGCTCCGCCGATCAGATGCCGGCCCGCATCGAGGAGGCCCGCCACGCCCGGGAGGAAGGCGTCGAGTTCGACTTCCTGGCCGGCCCTGTCGAGCTGTTCGGCACCGAAGACGGGTGGCTGAGCGGCATGAGACTGCAGCGGATGGTGCTGGGGGACCCCGACGAAGACGGACGACGGCGCCCACAGGCAGTCGCCGGAGAGTTCTACGAACGACCGATCGAATTGGCGATCATCGCCGTGGGAAACGCCCCCAACCCGCTGCTGCTCTCCACGGTGCCGGGTCTGGCCCGGACGAAGCGAGGCACGTTGGTGGTCGACGGGGCGGGGCGAACGTCGATGCCGGGGGTGTTTGCCGGGGGAGATATCGTCACCGGGGGAGCGACCGTGATTCTGGCGATGGGGGCGGGCAGGTCTGCTGCCAGAGCCATCACCGATTGGTTGGAGTCGGGTGACTGGATCGGTCCGGGCGTAGCCGTCGACGCGGCGCCTGTCGGCTGACGGCGGCTTCAGGCAGGCGGCGGGAATCGGTGGGCTGCGCCGAGACCAGGGATGGACGTCCACCAGGACGAGTCGCACTCCGCCGAGAGCCATGAACTCAGCACTTCCCATGCGGCTTCCGCCGCGTCCGCCTCGACGAGGAGCAGTCGCGCGAAAGGAATCAGCCGAACCGGTTCGCCCGTGACTCGAGCTCGGTTCCGGAAGGCGCGCAACAGAGCGCGTCGCACCGACCGATGCGCCTCCGTGGCCTCCCGAAGCACCGGCGCTTGCTGTTCCTGACTGACGCGGGCGGCTCGATAGGCCCCTTCGAAGGTCTCCAATACTTCTGCGGGGACGGGACGGATTCCCGGCAGCTTGTGGAGCGAACGGGCAGATCGCTCCAGGTAGGGTCGCACGGCTCGGTGGTGATCGGGGAGTGGGTGCAGGTGCCACGGAGTCTGAAGCTCCACCCAGGAGGTACCCGTGCCAAACAATCCATCAACGTCGGGCTTCCACGGCGGGGAGTACCCGATTCTGATGGCGGCGGGCTGGTGTGCTCCGAACGAATCGGCCGACCAGGCGACGAGTTCTTCCATGCGCCGATCGACGGCCTCTCGCGCGAAGTGCTCGGTGGTCGGCCCAGGCAAGCGCTCCGCGATCCTCAGCGCTTCGATCCGGAGGCGGGTGGCGAGCGCATCGGCCGCAACTTCGGCACAGAGCTGCGTTCTGTTCACGAGGCGAGTGTACGGGCTCGGTTGATGACCCGGAGCGGCGCCGAGTCGTAGACTCGAAAGATCGCCAACCAAGGATTCTCACCCATGCGGCCCATCGTCGCCCTCGCTCTCATTCTGAGTCTGAGCTCCTGCGGGGGCACGAACGTGTTGGAGCTCGAACCGGGAGACTGCTTCAACGGTCTCGGGGATGGAGCAGAGGTCACCTCGGTGGCCACCGTCGATTGCTCCGAGCCCCACGACTACGAGGTCTTCGCCCTCGCTGAACACCCCGACGACGGTGCATTCCCCGGCGACGACGCCGTGTTCGAATACGGCGCCGAGAAATGCCTGGAATCGTTCGATCGGTTCGTGGGAATCGCATACGAGGACTCCGAACTGGATGCCACGGTCCTCTACCCAAGCCCGGAAAGCTGGGCCGACGGCGATCGCACCATCCAATGCCTCATCTACCCGTTGGACGAATCCAAGGTGACCGGGTCACTGGGAAGCTCGTTTCGGTAGCCGCCAGAAGGTCAGGAGGCTTCGGCCGCCGCTCTGAGTCCATCCGTGAACTTCTGGAATGAGGGACCGAGGTCTGGCATCGTGCGCCAAATCAGAGGCAAGAGTGGCCCGGAGAACACTTCGCGCATGTCGAATCGGGTTCCTTCTGGCGTCTCCTGCAGTCGGAAGGTTCGTTCGCCTCGGAAGAGCCCAAAGGGCATGCCACCCCGCCATCTCATCATCTCGTTGGGAGACAGTTCGGCGACCGTAACGGGGAAGGCCCGCTCGGGGCTGATTTCCGAATAGACCTTGATCTTCGCGCCCGGCGAGATCGTGCCCTCGACGCGAGCCACTCCGGAATCCCACTCGGTGTACCTGGCGGCATCGGTGAGAATCGCCCAGACCGTGGCCGGGTCGGCGTTGATATCGGTTCCTGCTCTGTAGGACTTCATGCGTGCTCCTTCTCGTTGGCGGGCGTGAATACCGTCACGATTCGACCTCGGGGACTTCTCGGACATCGAGCACGCTCCTGCGGTCTTTCCAGCGTCCGAGAAGAACGGCGAGCAGCGCCAGGATCAGTTCATCGACGAGAGGAAGAGGATCCGGCACGACGAAATCGATCAAGAACAGAAGCCCAATGATGAAGAACAGCACAGGGAACCTGAGGTGCGAGGCCCACTGCGTGACCCGTCCCGTGACCGAACTTCCTCCGAGCGCCATTGCCGTCGATCCTACCGTCTCCGGGGGTGGATCGCCCTTTCCTCGGCTGCTGCCTGAGGTGCGGCGGTGCCGGGGTCGTTGCTTGGGCATGGTTCACCGACCGGGACGGGCACCATGGGCAGCCGCCGCTCCGTGTCGAGCCTTGGTGGTTCACTCAGGCCGGTAGATACGGCTGATAGATCTCGGTGGTCTGCGTCGCCGGATCGGTCTCGCTGCCGACGCCGCTGAAGTACACCTCCCAGGCAGGACCCACCGCCGCTGCGCCTTGCTGGGCGAGCCAGGCTTCGATGGCGGCGTAGGCCGGTTCGATCGCCTCGCAGGGCCCAAAATGGACGGTCACCGCGGCCGGGCCTTCTGGCAACATCGAGGCGACGACCCCGTCCTCGCCCTCAAAGCTGAGCATCACGGGGAATCCGGCTTCCACCTCGAACTTGGAAGCGTTCTCGTCGATCGAGCGATACCGCGCGTAGGGCGGTCCCGCCAGGTGGGCGTGCCTGAGATGGGCGGTCCGCTCCACTGCCCGATACGCCTTTTGGAGCCAGGCGTCGATGTCCTCGTTTTCCACCACTCCGTGCATCGTCAGCGTCGGTTGGCTCTTCAGGATCCGTGACTCGATCTCATACACATGATCCTCCTTCTCTGTGTTCAGCGTCCCCCTTCGATGCGGAGTTGGCTAGGGGTGGAAGGTCCCGACCCACCGACCAGACCATTACGATGCACCGAAAGGAGGCAGATGGCGGATCACGAGGCGGCGCAGCGCCCGATCGTGCCCGGAGGGGCGCGGCTGGGGTGGGTAGGGCTCGGAGTCATGGGGGCGAGCATGGCCCGCCATCTGATGGCGGCCGGCTTCGATCTGACCGTCTCGACGCGAACCCGGGCGTCGGCCGAACCGCTTCTGGCCGAGGGCGCTCGATGGGCTGCCTCGCCGAGAGAGGTGTCCGAAGCCTCCGACGCCACCTTCACGATGCTCGGCTATCCGACCGATGTCGAAGCAGTCATGTTCGGTGAGGACGGCGTCCTCGCCGGAGCGCGCCCCGGATCGGTTGTCGTCGATATGACGACGAGTCGACCCTCCCTGGCCGTCGAGATCGCCGGTCGGGCGCGCAGCCTCGGTTTCGAGGCCCTCGACGCCCCGGTTTCGGGAGGCGACGTGGGGGCCCGCCAGGGCACCCTGTCAATCATGATCGGAGGCGAGGCGTCCGCGGTGACGCGCCTCATGCCCTGCTGGGAGGCGATGGGCAGCACGATCGTCCATCAGGGCGCACCGGGTACCGGACAGCACGCCAAGATGGTCAACCAGACGCTGATTGCTTCGGGAATGGTGGGCGTATGTGAAGGTCTCCTCTATGCCCATCGAGCCGGTCTGGACATCGAGGCGGTGTTGGCTTCGGTGAGTTCCGGAGCAGCCGGGAGCTGGTCACTCGCCAACCTGGCGCCGAGGATGGTGGAGGGAGATTTCGAGCCGGGATTTTTCGTCGAACACTTCGTCAAAGACATGGGAATCGCCCTCGAGGAGGCGGACCGGATGGGTCTGGCGCTCCCCGGCCTTGCCCTCGCCAAGCAGCTCTACGTGGCTCTCATCGGGCAGGGGCGCGGCCGGCGCGGCACGCAGTCGCTCATCCTCGCCTTGGCTGAGCTGTCCAGAGTGGATTGGCCGACCCAGCCCGCAGGGATCAAACCTTCCTGACGCAATCCCCGGGCCGAATGGTGCCTCCGGAGACCACCCGGGCATTGAGGCCGCGCAGCCGCAGCCGGAGACCTTCCGGAGTCTTGGTGGCTTTCAGGGCGGCCGGTCCAAACCTCGAACGGAATTTGGCGCAGCCGGTGTGCGGTTGGTCGGTCACCTCGATGACCGCCTCGCCAATCGCCAGTCGGGTGCCGGGAGGCAGGTTCTCCCCGCTGAGATCGAGATCCACATAGAGTTGGTCGCCCGCCAGCGCTCCCTGCTCTCTGTCTTCGGCGATGAGATCGAGGAAGCGAGAGTTCATCACGTTGAGCTGCATATCGGGATGGGGGCCGCCATCTTCCGTTCGCCGGCTCGGGCGATGGATCCAGTTGTCGCCGACCAGGCCCACCTCCTCGTCGAGCACTCCTGAGTCGAGTACTTCCCGCCTGTCGACACCGGGTCGGCGAACGATCAACTCGAGGGTGCCGGAGTCCGCCGGAGCGGCCTTCACGTGAGCCAAGCCCTCGTCGATCTGCTCGCTCGTCGCCACCATTGCCGCATTCTGCCACTGCCGGAGGGGACGTGTGGGAGGAATTCGGGCGGCCGCTATCGATCGCCTTTGCGCTGCCACCACCGGCGCTGTGCCTGCTTCTCCTCGGCCACGATCTGATCGGCGCTCTCGGCCAGCTCCTCGGCCTCGATAGATCTGGCTGAGATGTCGAGAAGCAGCTGGTCCCGCTCGGCGATCTCGAGTTCCGTGAGGAAACGCTGCTCCACACGCCTGACGATCGACCGCGCCAGGACGATGTCCAGGCCGTCGAGAGCCCCACGCGCCTCCTCCAGCCGTCGGCGATTCGACTCCACCTGACGCCGCCCCCAGTGGCGGGCTCCGCGCAAATGGATCTGTGCCCGTTCCTGCGTCGAGTCGGGGAGGAGAGCGAGAAGGGACGCGGTCATCTCAGCCTCATCGACATCGAGGAGGGCGAGGTGATCATGCTGGCGGGCAAGAGCGCTGATCCGCGAGGCGAGCTGGTAGGCGGCTTCCATCGTGTCCTTGCGATGAGCCGCCAGCCGATCCTCGAGCTCTTGACGAGAAGCCGAGGCGGCCGCGATCCCGGCCGCCTCATCGAATTGGAACTCGGCGAGGGCCGTCTCGAAGTCTGAAATCTCTGAAGACATGGCCGCACAGAATACCTCTGCTCGTGAGCTGTGCTGGGCGGCTACTCGACGAGCTTGCCACCGAAGACGACCCGCCCAACCGCGGAGGGCGAGAACTCGAGGTGGATGTTCTCGATCATGCGACCCGAAATCGAAGCCACGCAGAAGGCAATGGATTGGGCAAGCGCGCTCAAGCCTTCTCCTGTGGGCCGATGTCGAAGAAGCACCGTCACGAACACGGGTCGGAGATCGGCCGGGAGTGGGCCGCCGTTCTCTGCGTAGGAGCTCCGGTCCAGCGTTCTGACACGCACCCAGGTGCTGCCGCCAGGGCCACCGAACACCTCGGACAGGGCGTCCGCGTAGTCCTGCGGCGTGGCTCGGTCTGGCCCGATGAACTCGATGTCGACGATCGGCACGTTGGTCACGCTAGCGAGGAGCGGCGCGCCGGGCTCCCAGTTCTATGGTTCCTGATCGGCTGGTGCGCACCTCCTCGGTCGAGTCGAGCCGAGACACGGCGCGAGAGGGCGAGATCGGGCTATGCGGGCGCCGACCGCGCCACCAGGTGATGCCGTTGCCCGTCGGTCCGCCGGAAGTGGAGGGCAACCACCACGCTCGTGACGGCAGCCCATACACACCACAGCGAGATGACTCCGGCGGACAGCAGCACGGCGAGTCCGACCACTGCGGCCAGATTGATCGCACCGAACGAGACGACGTATCGATCGGAGGCGAGGAGGAGAGAACCGCACGTGGCGAGGATGTAGAGGGCCGTGACGTATCCTCCCATGGCCAACGGCACGTCGTAGGCGAGGTAGTTGCCGCCGTCGACGACGTGGATGGGGCCTCGCACGATGGTCGACATCAGAAGGATCGCCACAACCACTCCGACTCCCACCAAGCCGGCCATGGCACGGCGCCGGCCATCGTCGGGTTCGATCCTTCGCACCATCCAGGGAACGAGCCAGGGGACGAGACCGAAGGCGATGGCGAGATAGAGCCAGGCGAAGGCCGGACCGAGCCCCTCGGGAACCCGTCCCTCGATATCCCACCAGACGACGGCTTCGGTCATCTGATGTACTCCGAAGAGAATCGGAAGTGCAGCCAAGGGACGTTCGGCGCGGTGAGCGACATGCCGAGAGGCGTCGATGCCGACGGCGGTTATCACAGCCCCTGTGATGAGATCCGCTTCCGGCGAGAAGCACATGCTTCGATCCTACGGTTCGGCTGAGAGGGGACCAGGGCCATCCAGCCCAGGACCGCCGGGGGCGAAGCTGGCGTTTGGCCCTGGTATCTCCTGCAAAGCTCGGCGACGTTGGGGGTGATCGACGGAGGAGGTGGGTGATGACCATCACCAAGGAAGATCCCCGCGTTGTGGCGGCCAGGAAGCGTGTCGATGACCTGGTCGGCTTCTACTGGCATCTGGCCTTCTATGTGTTGGCCAACGCCTTCATGGTGTGGCAGGACCTCGCAGGGGGCGGCGGGCTGAACTGGGCATACTGGGCGTTCGTACCGTGGGGCATCGGCTTGCTCTCCCACGCCATGGCCGTCTTCGTGCTGACGCCGGCCTGGCAGGAGCGCAAAGTCCAGGAACTACTCGAGAAAGACCGCTCGGTTCACTGACTCACCGTCGCGGGGCGGCGAGGCCCCAAAGCTGCGAACCCAGGGTTCAGGACCGCCATTTTGGCGGCCAGGAACCCTGGGTTCGCGGGTAACGGTCACGGGGTGTGACGGCGGCCGGCTTCCACCCTGGTGACTCGGCGGCGTCTCGTGGCGGCCACCCGCAGGGTGTGTGCGCCGAGTTCGACCTCGTCGCCCACCTGCGGAATCCGTCCGAGGAGACGCATGACGAGGCCGCCGACGGTGTTGATCCCGGGAGGAATCGACTCTCCGGTCAGTTCGGCGAGATCCTCCACCGGGAGCCCGGCGTCGATCGACCACCGTCCCGGCCCTGTCTCGACGATTTCCTCGGTGGTCGACCCCTCCGATATGGTGCCCAAGAGCTCTTCGGCGATGTCCTCGACGGTGACGATCCCAGCCGTCCCGCCGTACTCGTCCACGATGACCGCCATATGCGTCTGTGACGCCTGCATTTCGGTGAGCAGGGGGAGCAGCCGCTTCGAGGCCGGGACGACGAGCGGGTCGTCGGCGACTCGACCAACGGCCAGCGAGGCGCGTCGCTGGGCCGGGATCTTCACCAGGTCGCGCAGTCGCACCATTCCGGTGATGTTCTCCACGGTGTCGTCGAACACCGGTAACCTGCGGTGGCCGGCCTCGAGCGCCAAGTCGAGCGCAGTGGCAACCGACTCCTCGGCTGAAACGGCCACGATCTCCGGGCGAGGAACCATCACGTCGACGGCCCGGCGGTCCCCGAGTCGGAAAGCGCGTTGGATCAGCCCCACATCGTCCTCGGTGATCTCCCCTTCGTGGGCAGCCCGCGCCGCCAGGTGGCGAAGTTCGTCCTCGGTGACGGTTGGCGACATGGTGATGCCCTTACCCGGCATCTGGAGGTCGGCGAACCACACGAGGACAACCACAAACGGCCGGAGAATCCACTCCAGCATCTTGAGTGGGCCTGAAAGCGCCAGCCCCACTTGATCGGCGTGCCGAACGGCGAAGGTCTTGGGTATCGCCTCTGCATAGACGAAGAGCACCACCGTGAGCGCAATCGACGACAGGGTCACCCCCCAGGACCCGAACCACCGCTCAGCCAGGAGGCCGGTCAGTGTGGCCGCCCCGATCTGGGCCAGGAGAGCCGAGAGGAGCACCGCGTTGAGGACGTTCGGCAGACGATGGACCTGGTCGGCGAGCCGCTTACTGGGTCGCGTACCCCGGGCCGCCAGCGACATCGCCCTCACGGGGGATATCCGGAGGAGAGCCGCCTCAGCCGCAGCCAGTAGAATGGCGGCGACGAAACAGAACACCAGGCCTACGATCAGCCCCGCATCTCGCGTGAGATCCATACGCACAGTCAAACAGAGAGAGCGTGCGCGACGCCACCCATCGGAAGGCCCGTTCCGTCGGCCGGACGGCACGGCACGGTAAGGTTCTCGAAGATCCCCGCAGATTGAGCCCCTATGAACGACCTCGATGAGAGGCGCCCCCCCAACGAGGTCCGAGCCCTGAGTGATCTGGTCGACCTGGCCATGGAGCGAATCCTCATTCCGACCGAAGGAACCCACCGCGCCATCGCACGGCGCGTGTTCAGGGTCGTTGGAAAGGCGGGGGAGGAGCCAGCTCGGATCCATGATGCGATCAGCGACCTTGTCTACGGGTCGATCAGGACCACCACGTCCACGGTCACGTCGATCGTCGGCATCCTCGCAACCGTCGCCGGCGTGGGCCGGCCCCTCCGCCCCCTCACGCGCTCCCGTGCCGGTGTGAGAATCGTCTCGGCGATCAACGGCTTCTGGGGGGACGAGCTGGCGCACCGGGGAAGCGATTTGAGCCTGGAGATGAGTCTCCACGACCGCCACGGCGAACCCCTGGAGCTCGGCTCAGTCGACCAGCGAGGCCACCTTCCTGCCATCGAGCCCGTATTCGGCACCGTCACCGGCCGGCTCGTGGTGTCGATTCACGGACTAACCGAAACGGAACGTGGCTGGGGATCCGGCGAATCCATTGGGGACCTCCTGGAGACGAACGCGGGGTTCACTTCGCTGCGGCTCCGCTACAACAGCGGCCTGTCCATTCCTGAGAACGGCCGATCGCTGTCGGATCTCCTGGAGAGACTCACCCAGGCGTGGCCGTGCCACGTCGAAGAAATGGTCTTGATCGGCCACTCGATGGGGGGCCTCGTGGCCCGGAGCGCAGCGCACCTCGGGCACGATCAGGGAAGCGAATGGGCGAGAACGCTGACCCACCTCGTCACACTGGGTTCGCCGCATCTGGGAGCACCCCTCGAGAAGGGGGTGGCGCTGCTCGCCAGAGGCTTGGCATTCTTCCCCGAGAGCCGGTCTTTCAGCACCTTCCTCGACTTCCGGAGTCGCGGAATCAAAGACCTCCGACATGGCACGGTCCTGGCCACCCCGGTCATCGAATCGTGGCTCGAGGAGGCCGCCGGCGACCTGTATCTCCCTCCCCACGTCAAGCAGCATTTTGTCGCCGGAGTGTTCACGACCGACCCGCTTCACCCGATGGGAGTCCTCTTCGGCGATCTGATCGTTCGAGAAGGAAGTGCCACGGGGCGAGGGGCGCGCACCGTGGAAGCCACCAACGTCGAGGTGCTCGGCGGAACCAGCCACCAGGCGCTACGTCGCGATCCCGACGTGGCACGCCGCGTTGTGAGTTGGATCACCGGCGAGCAGGCCGACTGAGCGCCTACCGCATCTCCACACCGGCATCGCCATGCCGGTCCCTCCGGACGCCGCGGTAGCGTCGATCCAACCGCCCTCTGTGGCCGGCCCCCTCTGTGGCCGGACGGCCGTGTGGGGGTCGAACGACCCCTTCCGACCTGTCGCTCGAGCGCGGACACTGAAGGAGCGTCACCGGAAGGAGCCCATTCGTGACCGCAACGCAAACCCCAACGCAGGCCCCGGCGCCGGAAACCAGAGCGAGGGAAAGAGCCAGATACCTCACCGGACTGCTCTGGCATGCCGGCGCTTTCGTCATCATCAACGCGTTCCTGTGGAGCCTCGACCTCTTCCTCGGTCAGAACGGCCTCCAATGGGCGTTCTGGATCACGGCGCCGTGGGGCCTCGCCCTGGCGTTCCACGCCTTGGCGTACTTCGTGGATGGACGCCAACTCGAAGATCGGAAGGCCAGGGAATACCTGGAGGAGGACCGCAGGCACGCGGCTCGCAGGTAACGAGCGCCACTCGCTGACGAGTCCCGTCCCACCGGGGGGCCGTGTCGCCCATGCGGCCGGGGCGTCCGGGTTTTAGGCGATCTTCGTCATGGCCACGGCGAGAAGAGCGGCCGAGACCAAGGCCAGCAGCGCCAGCATTCCTGTCGTGGCCAGGAGCGACCAGCCGAACAGCGGAAGCGAGACGATGGCGACCCCCGTCAGAATGAACGGGGCGGCGACGGCGTTCATAGCCCCCAGTTCCACGGCCACCGGGGTCTCGAACCCATGGTCGAGGGTGTTCAACAGGATGAGCCCGGACGCCGCCGTGCCGGTCACCGTTCCGTAGAGGGCGAGGAGACGTTCGTTTCGGTACTCACGAACGAACCGGAGCGCCCATGTCAGAACCACGGCGGTGACAGCCAGGGCGGCGAGCGTGACGCCCAGAATCGGAACGATCACCTCCGCGACGCTCTCCCACGCCAGGGATCCGAGGGTGGCCACCGTTAGACCCTCCACGGCCAGGGCGGTGGTCGGGCGCTGGCCGGGACCGCTGAACCATCCGGCGGGGAACAGCAGGCGGAGTCCCATCCCGATGAGAAGACAAACGAAGAACAGGAATCCGAGGACCGCGGTCTGGACACCTGGGCCGATGAGACCGGTCACCCATTGCACGGACACGAAGATGACGCCATAGATCGCCGCGGTCACCAGGGCCCGAGGCGTGCGAAGGGCGATGCCGGGGAACCAGTCCTTTCCTGCCGGAGCCCGGCCGCCGAGTCGGCGAACCAGCAGCAAACCTGGACCGTAGGCTGCCACGAATCCCAGTGATGCCACGGTCAGGCCCACCGCCACGGCGTTAGAGAAGCCCTCCGCCTCCCAGATGGTCCCGATCGATAGCGCTTGGCCGGGGCCTTCGTTGAGTCCCAGAGCTGCGAAGAACCCGAAGGTGTCGAAGAGATCCGAGCCGGTGGCGTT